>CAZJQS010000064.1:0-33586 GCA_964548175.1 uncultured Saprospiraceae bacterium | reverse complement strand
TATCAATAAAGAAGGCATTCGCCGGCCGGCGAATGCCTTCTGATAAAATCAAGATTATCTTGTAAACAGCAATTCTCTGTACTTAATTAACGGCCATTCTTCATCATCGACCATCATTTCCAGTTTGTCGCAATGGTAGCGGATCTTTTCGAAATAAGGCTTGACCAGGTTGCAGTAGGCTTCGGCGCGCTCTTCGGAGGACTCGATCTTATTCGCCTTTTTGCGTTCATCGATCATAGCGTTCACTTTAGCGTTGATTTCAGAGATGTGGTTAGAGATCTTTTTGATCAGATCCATTTGTTCTTTGGCCACTTTTTTGAAATCATCCTCAAAGATGTCTTTGAGGCGCTGGACGTTTTCGATCAGTCGGTTTTGGTATCGGATAGCGGTAGGGATAACGTGGTTGCGTGCGATATCCCCCAGTACCCGGCCTTCGATCTGGATTTTCATGGTATAGGCTTCCAGTTCGATCTCATGGCGCGCTTCGACTTCCACGCGGTTCATGACTTCCATTTCTTCGAAGAGGGCAAGAGCTTGCTCCGTCACTTTAGCTTTAAGGGCCTTAGGAGTGGTTTTGTTGTTGGACAACCCTCTTTTTTCAGCTTCTTCCTCCCACTCCTTGCTATAGCCGTCGCCCTCGAACAATACTCTTTGAGAAGCCTGGATATAATCTTTCAGTACGGCCAGTATGGCTTCGTTATCGGATAAGCCTTTCTCCTTTTTCAGGCCTTCCACAGAAGCATGGAAGTCTTTCAGTTGTTTGGCCAGGATCATATTCAGCACGGTCATAGGGCTGGCGCAGTTAGCGGAGGAGCCTACGGCGCGGAACTCGAATTTATTGCCGGTGAAAGCAAAGGGAGAGGTGCGGTTGCGGTCTGTATTATCGAGTAAAATTTCAGGGATTTTGCTGACTACATCCAGCACGCGGTCGTTGGTGTTTTCCGCTGACGCTTTTTTCTCGGTGCTGACCAGTTCGTTCAGAACGGCGGTCAATTGGGAGCCGATGAAGACCGAGACGATGGCCGGCGGCGCTTCGTTGGCGCCCAGGCGGTGGTCATTGCCGGCGGTGGCGATGGAAGCCCGGAGCAGTTCTTCGTAGTTAGCCACGGCCATGATGGTGTTGACGAAGAAGGTCAGGAACTGGAGGTTCTTATTAGGAGTGCTACCAGGGCTCAGCAGGTTGACGCCCTTGTTGGTGGCCAGCGACCAGTTGTTATGTTTACCGGAGCCATTGATTTCGGCGAACGGTTTTTCGTGCAGCAGGACTTTCAGGTTGTGGCGGCTGCCTATTTTCCCCATGACATCCATAAGGAGGGAATTATGATCAACGGCCAGGTTCGCTTCCTCGAAGATGGGCGCCAGTTCGTATTGATTAGGCGCTACTTCGTTATGGCGAGTTTTGACGGGGATGCCCAGTTTCATGCATTCGATTTCCAGGTCGCGCATAAAGGCCATGGCCCTGTCGGGGATAGAGCCGAAGTAATGGTCATCGAGTTGCTGTCCCTTAGCGGGAGCATGGCCAAGCAGGGTGCGGCCGGTCAGGATGAGGTCAGGTCTTAGCGAGGCCAGTCCTTTATCGACGAGGAAGTATTCCTGTTCCCACCCCAGGGTAGCGAATACTTTGGTTACTTCCGGGTCGAAGTACCGGGCTATTTTTGTTGCGGCTTGATCGACGGCATGCAGTGCTCTGAGCAGAGGCGTTTTAAAATCCAGTGCTTCGCCGGTGTAGGAGACGAAGATCGTCGGGATGCAGAGGGTAGTGCCGTAGACGAAAGCGGGAGAGGAGGGATCCCAAGCGGTATAGCCTCTGGCTTCGAAGGTATTTCTGATGCCTCCTGAAGGGAAGCTGGAAGCGTCCGGTTCCTGCTGAGCCAGCTGATCGCCTCCGAATTTTTCGATGGCGCCGCCGCCTTCAATAGGTTCGAAGAAGGCGTCGTGTTTTTCGGCTGTGCCTCCGGTCAGCGGCTGGAACCAGTGCGTGTAGTGGGTGGCGCCTTTAGAGATGGCCCATTCTTTCATGCCGGCGGCGATCTGATTCGCCATTTTCCGGTCGATTTTCGTGCCGTGTTCAATAGCGCTTAATACGCTTTTAAAGGCGTCTTTGGCGAGATACTGGCGCATGGTGTTCTGGTTGAAAACGTTGACGCCGAAGATATCGGAACGGCGGATTTTCTCCTCTGGGGGAAGAGGTTGTCTATTAATGGCGTCCCTGAGGACTTGAAATCTAAGACTTGACATTGTTGAAACAGCTTTTGATGTGAAATGAAAAATAAGCGGTAAAATAATAAATACTCGATATATAATAGCTCTTTGAGCGAAAGATTTTACCTTTTTTTAGGAAAAACTATTTTGCTGCGAATAAGAAAAGGGGACTGCCGGTTGGGGTGCAGGAAAATTGACATTTTATTTAGATTAATTTAACATGCGTAATTGTTTTCTTTAATATGCAAGAAACAGTAATTTATGATGGATTATTTTTTGATTTTTATTATGTGATTCGGTCTTACGTTTAATTTATTGTTATGTTTCCCAAAAAATGGTGTTTTTTTTGAATTTTTTGAGGCATAAATCTGCTTTTTCCAGATGAAAGGAAAAGCAAGAAAAAAAACGGTTGATTTATAAAATAGTATAATTTATCTTTATTTTATTATTTATAGTGCTGAAAATCGTATGTCTATTGATTTTAAAAAAAAATAATTAGAAAATTACCTGAAATAAGAATATTTTGTTTTCTTAAAAAAGATTGATGTTGAGTGGTTTATAGAAATGCCTTGCTTATTTGATCAAGAAAAAAAAAGGATGCAGTGAAAAAATATTTGCAATTGTAAATTAATTATTGTTAGTTTGTAGCGGAACGTAAAAAAACATACAAATCTACGCTAATCTCATATTCGCCTTTTTTCCCAATCACAGTCTGTAAGAATAGAGAAAGTTTAATACAGGCTGTAAATAACCACTTGCTTTATTATTGATGCTAGTTAGCATCTCAGGTCGTAGCGGCCACCATTTCAATAACAAATTCAGGAGTGATTTTTCTAAGCTTCTGATTCTCCCTTAAAATAGATGCTTTCACTTAAAGGTTTTGTCTTTGAGGCTGAGTTTCATTTTCGGTAAGAGAAAATTCCATGCTTAAGGCAAGACTTCAGGACCAACTTTCATTCAGGATACGTGCATTTTGTTGCGCATGAGATTTTGAATGGGTTATTCGCAATGAGTTACCGTAGTTTGGAGACTCTTGGATGGCGAAGCTTTGCCCAATTGCTATTAAAATTTTTAGAACACAGACAATGAGTAAATACATTCTTTTTTTATCATCCATTCTGTATTTATTTTCTTTGAATGGATGTGTTTCTTACAATAGGTTAGTGAATTATCAGCGAGCGGGAATAGATTCTTTGGATATTGATTCTTTAGGAGTAGGAATAGCCAGCATACCAGAATTGAAAATCCAGCCAAAAGACGTAATCAGCATCAATGTTTACAGTGCGGATGAGGAAACGGCGGCGCCGTTCAATTTTGCTACTGACCAGGCCAATAATTTCACACTGGAGGCTATCCAGTTATCTGGTTATCTGGTAGATGATGATGGCTATATCGATTTTCCGATCGTCGGTGCTGTAAAGGTAAAAGGCTTGAGTACGACCAAGGCAAAAGATAAGATACAGGAGCTTTTAAAAGATTATTTAAAAGAGCCCGTGGTTAATGTCAGGCTTCTGAACTTCAGGGTTACTGTTTCCGGAGAGGTGGAGAGCCCTGGTTCCTTTAACATAATAAATGAACGGATATCTTTACCGGATGCTCTTGCCCTTGCGGGAGATTTAACGGATTACGCGAACAGGAGTGAAGTGCTATTGGTAAGAGAAATCGATGGGGTAAAAACATTCAATCGTGTTAACCTGGAATCAAGAGAATTTTTCAATTCTGAATTTTATTATTTAAAGCAAAATGACCTGATTTATGCGGAGCCTCTCAGGGCTAAAGCCGGCGCTGTTTCAGATCAGACGGACAAAGTAGTGCCGATCATCTCGGCAATAGGAACACTGGTGGCCGTTTTTGTTGCCATATTTAGGTAATCGCCTAGCTAAAAAACATCGACATGAGTAATAAAATGGATTCTGGGAAAATATTAATGGTGGACGGTGGCTTCCATGATAGTGTGTCTTCAGAATTAAATTATAAAGAGCTGTTTTTTAAATACATTCTCCGAAAGTGGCCTTATTACCTTTTGTCTTTGATGATTTTTGTGGGAGGGGCTTATTTTTATGTCAAAACCCAGCAGCCGGTTTATGAAATAACCAGTAAAATCCTGATTAAAGAAAAGCAGGAAGACTACAGCAATGAAAAAGACTGGGTGAAACAAAACCTTAATTTCAATGTCATTTCTGAAAACATAACGAATGAAATCGAAGTCCTGAGTTCTTTTTCTTTGATAAAGGAGGTAGTGGATGAATTAGGTCTGGATGTTCGATATTATTGGAAAGATCAACTGATTAGCTATGATGCTTATGATGATTTTCCTGTAGTGGTGGATACTTTTTTTCTGAATCCGGTCGAGGATCCGGATTTCGAAATCATTCTCTTGGATGAGCAGTCTTTTCAAATGAAAAAGGAAGACTTCGCGGAAACCTACCGTTATGGGAAAACTTTCACCAATGAGTTTGGTACGTTTAAAATTAGTAAAAACAAAGGCCCTGTGGCTTTAAGAGAAGACATGACCATGCACATTACCTTTTTGAATTCCAAGGAGGTGACGGAATGGATCTTGGATAGTTACGCTGTAGAGTTTTCTGACCTCCAAATGCAGTCTTCGATTCTTCGACTGACCCTGCAGGATCCGGTGCCGAAAAGAGGAGAAGATATTTTAACCAGGGTCATCGAAAAATACAATAGGAAAAAATTTGAGGAAAACAACGAAATGGCAGTTAAGACTCTGGAATTCATTGATGAGCGCCTAAGTGACATCAGCAGGGATCTGGCCAATGTGGAAAGTAGCCTAGAACAATTTAAAACGAACAACAATATTGCGCTGGAAACAAGCACTGATCTCGACATCTTGCTCCAAAATGTAAACGTCTTGTCCAAAGAACAAAATGACATCCAGGTTCAGATCAATATTCTGGAATCCATGAAAGAAGAGCTTGCCTCTCAGGAAGATGATGAATATGAGCTAATCCCTGTTAATCTTTCCCTGGTCAACGGACAAGTACAAGAATTGGTAAAGCCTTATAATGATCTGGTGCTGAGGAGAAAACAATTGCTTCTGACGGGGCAACCCTCCAATCCGATCATTCAATCGGTAAACCAGGATCTCAGCAGCCTTAGGGCCTCTATCTATGATGCGCTGGACAACATGAAAAAGGAGTTGGAATTTCAGCTCGAGACCAAGAAGAATAGTTACGAAGAGTATGCGCAAAAGCTGAAAAGTGTGCCGAGGAAAGAGAGGCAATTATCTGATAAATCAAGAAAACAATCTATTGCCGAAGACTTATATGTGTATTTGTTACAAAAGAAAGAAGAAACGACCCTGGCATTGGTTGACAGTTATTCTAATTCCAATATTATTGATCCTCCTCGAAGCACCACAGATCCGGTAGCGCCAAAGAAAATGGTTTTTATGTTCGGCGGTTTGCTGGCGGGCTTTATGTTGCCCCTTTTTCTGATCATTGGGGTAGATTACCTTCGAGATTCCATTTTGACGGAGAAAGACTTGAAAATGCTTATTCCCGGAGTGAATATTATGGGAACGATAACCTATTACAAAGGCAAGGAACAGCAGGTGGTGCTTAGAAAAAGAGGAAATATCACCTCAGAGCATTTCCGCTCTTTAAGGACGAAGTTACAATTTCATTATCGCAACAAACAAAAGTGTATAATGGTGACTTCGAGCGTTAGTACGGAAGGGAAAACCTTCGTGGCTACTAATCTGGCCATGAGTTTCGCCCTGGGAAAAAAGAAAACGATCATCCTGGATTTCGATTTGCATCGCCCGGATATGTCTCGATTTTTTGAAGATTCATCTGAAATGGGACTCAGTGATTATTTAATGGAAGACGCCACTCTAAAGGATGTTATTCAAAGTTCCAAACTAGCCCCTAACCTGGACTACATCACCAGTGGGCCGATAACTCCCAATCCGAGCGAGTTGCTGACCGAAGAAAAATTGAATATTCTTTTTGAACAACTCAAAAGTACTTATGAGGTGATCATCGTAGATACCCCTCCTATAGGATTGATTTCCGATGCCATTGTACTGAATAAATACGTTACGAACTCTTTGTTTGTGGTTCGATCCGGAACGACCAAAAAGGAAATGTTAGAAAAAGCAAAAGAGTTTTTTGACAAAAAATTAGTTACCAATCCCTCTATAGTGCTTAATGGTGTCAAGAAAGGCCATACCTATGGTTACAAATACAATAACTATAAAAAATACGCTAGTTAAAACCGATTAAACATTTCACCCTTTTGCCGTCAAGGAAAGAGAACAACCCTTCCTTGAAAAAATAGTAACTATTTCGTTTTCCCTACTTTAAAAAAGACGCGCTTTCGTGCTTTTTACCGCACTATTTGTGTGGGGCATTTATGTTTGACCAATAAGTATAATTACCATGAAAGTGCAAGAAATGGCCGTAACCAATACGGCACAACAAAAAACATTAAACTACAAGCAAGGCAAGGAAAAGGGGCTAATAATCGAGCGGAGACATTTTTCGGAATCCCTCCTGTTATCGGTAATCGGATTGGATTTTCTTTTTCTAAATGGAAGTTTGATCGGATGCCTCAGTTGGCAAGTTCCTGTTAGTGAATTATTTGGAGCCTACGCCGGTTACACGGCGCTGTTTTTGATTTTGGCCAACTTAACAGGCATATTCGTCGCTTCATTTACGAATGTGTACCACATTTTTGAAGGTGTGCGCATTAACTTGAAGATCAAAAACCTGTTTTGGGGAACCCTGGTGTTCTTCGGGATCACGAGTCTGGTCTATGATCAATTCTTTTTTCCGGTTTTCGGCGCTCGGTTTTTACTTCCGGCTTTTCTGATCTTTTTGGTCTTATCCTTCATTACGCATGCGTTATTCAGATATGTTGTCAAGGATAGAAAAGGTTGCCTTCATTATGCCGTCGTGGGTGGAAGCCCTTCCAGGTTAAAAAATCTGGAGAAAGCGCTTTCCTCCGCTTTCGGTCACAACAGCCGCTTTGTCGGGCAATTTAGCGATAAAGAACTGACGGGAGTCAAAAAAATCGGAGGCTACGAAGACATTAAAAATTTCATCCGTCAAAATCCCGGCCTCAACAAGCTACTCTATTTTAACAGCAACCTCACTGCCAAGGAGGTTCAGGAACTCGGGCAATTTTGTCGCACCCATTTTGTGGATTTCAATGTGGTGCCCATGGAAATCAGCTTTTTCGAAAAAGGAACTCAAGTAGAACAATTGGCCAGCTTACCCATTCTGCGTCGTAAACAGGAGCCCCTTGTTTTGCTGAAGAACAGGATACTGAAAAGAACTTTTGATGTGGTTTTTTCTTCTTTAGTTATTCTCCTGATCTTTCCCTGGCTGCTGCCGATCATTGCATTACTAATCAAATTGGAGAGCAGAGGTTCGGTCTTTTTCATTCAGCACCGCACTGGGTACTGGAATAAGCCCTTCCGCTGTATCAAATTCCGGTCGATGAGCGTCAACAACAGCGCCGATTCTAAACAAGCAACAAAAAATGACGCCCGGATCACCAAAATCGGCGCCTTTTTGAGAAAGACAAACCTGGATGAGTTGCCTCAGTTTTTCAACGTCTTTTGGGGCGATATGTCCGTCGTCGGCCCAAGGCCTCATATGCTGAAGCACACAGAAGATTATTCCAAGCTGATCGATAAATTTATGATTCGCCATGAGGCGAAACCCGGAATCACCGGCTGGGCTCAGGTAAACGGCTGGAGAGGGCCTACCGACGAGGTGTATAAAATGGCCAAAAGAGTCGAGTTCGATGTCTATTATATTGAAAACTGGAGCTTTTGGCTGGACCTGAGATGTATCTTCCAAACTGTTTTCAATATGGTGGAAGGAGAAGAAAATGCATTTTAAATCAGTTCTTTAACTATTCCCCTTCAATTAAACTATTTCAATCACCTGAAAAATTAAAAGGTTATGTGTGGAATTGTAGCTTACCTAGGCCCTAATCCTGCCTACCCCGTCATTACGAAAGGGTTACAACGCCTCGAATACCGGGGATACGATAGCGCAGGTATTGCGTTGTCAGATATTGGCGCCCTTAATGTGTACAAAAAGAAAGGCAAAGTCAGCGATCTAGTGGCTTTTACCAACGGCATTGCCAAGTCTTCGACTATCGGCATTGGACATACTCGCTGGGCTACTCACGGGGCGCCTAATGATACCAATGCCCACCCCCACCTATCCGGCAATCAGCGATTGACTATCGTACACAATGGTATTATTGAAAATTATGCCTTGCTAAAAGAAGCCCTGGAAAAAGAAGGACATGAGTTTCAAAGTGAGACTGACACCGAGGTTTTGGTGCATCTCATTGAAGAGATCATGAATAAGGACAACCTGCCGCTGGCCGAAGCGGTCAGAGTAGCTCTTACTCGCGTTATCGGCGCCTATGCGATTGTTGTTATGGAAAAAGATCAGCCCGATGCCCTCGTGGCGGCCCGCAGGGCCAGTCCGCTCGTCGTCGGTATTGGTGAAGAGGAGTATTTTCTTGCTTCTGATGCAACTCCGATCATTGAGTATACTAACAGGGTGATCTACTTAAACGATAATGAAATTGTTGCAGTGGATCGCAGTAAGGGTATTGAGGTAAAAAGCCTGGATAACAAGATACAAACCCCCACTATTCACGAGCTGGACATGAAGATTGAATCCCTGGAAAAAGGAGGGTTCGATTACTTTATGCTGAAAGAGATTTACCAGCAGCCGGAAACTATTGCTGACTGTATGCGCGGACGGCTGAACAAAGCGGAAGGCTTGCTCAAACTTGGGGGGATTAATGAATACACCAATCGTATCCTTCGTGCACAGCGCTTCATCATTGCCGCCTGCGGTACGTCCTGGCATGCAGGGCTGATCGGAGAATACCTCTTCGAAGAACTGGCCAGAATACCGGTGGAAGTAGAGTATGCTTCGGAATTGCGCTACCGCAATCCGATCATCAACCGCAACGATGTGGTCATCGCCATCTCTCAATCGGGAGAAACGGCGGATACCCTGGCCGCGATCGAGATTGCGAGGGATAGAGGAGCTCTGGTGTATGGCATCGTTAATGTAGTTGGCTCTTCTATTGCAAGGATCACGGATGCCGGTTCTTACATCCACGCCGGACCGGAGATCGGAGTGGCGTCCACCAAAGCGTTTACCGGACAGGTTACTTTGCTGACGATGATGGCCTTGAACATCGGTTACAAAGTTGGAACGATTTCCAACTCCCAATACCGGGAATACATCACCGAACTGGCCAATATTCCGGACAAAGTGAAAGAGGTGCTTAAAGCTGATGATCACATCAAATACATCGCTTCAGAGATCAAAGATAAATCCAATGCGCTTTACCTGGGGCGTGGAGTGAACTTCCCCATCGCTCTGGAAGGGGCGTTGAAGCTAAAGGAAATTTCCTATATCCATGCCGAAGGCTATCCCGCCGCCGAAATGAAGCACGGACCGATCGCACTGATCGACGAGAATATGCCCGTTGTCGTCATCGCTACTAACAAAAGCGCTTACGAAAAAGTCGTTAGTAACATCCAGGAAGTGAAAGCCAGAAAAGGTTATGTGATCGCGATCGTTACGGAAGGGGATGAAGAGATCAGCAAAATGGCGGATCATACCATTGAGATCCCTGAAACGATGGAGCCTTTCACTCCATTGCTGTCGGTGATCCCTCTACAGCTATTGTCTTATCATATTGCTATTATGAGAGGTTGTGATGTGGATCAGCCTCGGAATCTGGCGAAGTCAGTTACAGTGGAATAGCTTTTCACTTGTGATGCTGAGGCTGTTATCTGTCAGCATACATTATTTGACACCTTAGGAAACAGCCTCAGTTGACTGACTTGTGCGAGTATAAGCAAGGAAAAAATTGACATCATCTACTCAAAATAACACGTTCTTTGATACAAGTATTACTAGGGAATAAAGTTTTTAAGAACTTTTCTTTCTTGACGATAGGCAGTATTCTGGCTCAGTTGGTGAGCTTGTTTACTATCCTTAAGATTACCAGAGTATTAAATCCAAGTGAGTATGGGGTTTTTACCTTTATGTTGATGCAGGGGGCCTTGCTCTTTGCCTTCGGCGATTTAGGCATAGGAAATATTGTTATAAGGAGAATTGCTCGTGATCATGAGAACACTAATGATCTGGTGCATAATGGTATGATTTTGAGGGTGATAGCTGTTTTTACTTTTTCCCTTATTTACATTGGTTACAATTACTATTTCGGTAGTTTATCTAATGAGCAACTGATTCTGGTATTCGCTTATACTTTTGTTTTTTGTTTATACAAGCTTTTCGAGGATGCCTATCTAGGAAATGAGAAGATGCTGACGCCATCTATTATTAATCTGATGCACAGCGTTTTCTGGTTTTTAATAGTCTTCTTACTGCCTGCTGATTTTATTTCCTTTAAAGTTTTATTCTATATTTATTTAAGCCTGAATACACTAAGGGCACTCGTTTTTTATATTCTCCTAAGAACACAAAACTTGCTGATTGGACAGATTGGAAAGTTTGCGGTTACGATTAGAGGTTTGTTAAAAGAAAGCTGGCCCTATTTTGGTATGGTAGTGGTCATGCTGCCATTCACCAAATTTTCTAATAACTTTCTGGATCTGAATTCAACTTCCGAGCAGATGGGATACTTCAATTTATCGGATCGTTTGTTAGGGCCGGTTTCGATGGTGATTGATTTTGCGCTTGCTGCCTTGTTTCCTAACTTGTCGGCGATTTGGGTTAAGGATCCGTTGCGACTTAGGCGACTTGTTCGGGATGGATTTAAGTACTTTATGCTGATCTCAATGGTGTTATGTTTTCTATTCACTTTATTTGCATATGATCTGATTCTGTTTTTATTTCCGGAAAGCTATCTGCCGGCCGTAAAGGTTTGTCAATTACAAGTATGGTATATTTTCCTGTCCTCGGTTGATAGTTTTATCGGCACCATTTTTGGTTCGGTAAATAAAGAAAAGTTAATCTTAAAGCTGAATATTGTCAATGCCGTACTTTCGACACCTTTATTATATTTTGGCAGTCAGTATGGAGCTATAGGGCTATCTTCGGCCTTTGTGTTATCCTTTAGTCTATTTCAGTTTTATTTGTGGTATGTATTTGGCAGGTCACTGGATATTAAGATTGACAGCGCTAGAATTATGTGGATATTAGCTGCCGTACTTTTTGTAATTTCCTATTTTCTAATACCCGAGGAGGGAACCTTTTTATTGAGGCTACTGCTGGGAGGATCAGTGGCGGCAGGAGCGGTTTTCTTCATCTATAAAACGTATGGGAACATTCTGACTAAATGAAGAAGCATCTATTTTTTATCGGCTTTTTGGCTTTGATGCTTATATCAACCAATTTTTTTGACGCCCAGTTTCTGGATAAGCGATTGGTAAATTACTTTGTTTTTCTTACAGCTGTAACCTTAACGCTGGTTTCTTTACCATTCTTTTTGACTGCTCGAGGAGGAGGGATTATTTTGCCGGTTCAGATTATTGTTTTTTCTATTTTGCTTTCCATCCCGATGACCTATTTAGTATGGGGACAATCGATTTTGGACAGCATTATTGAAACCCATCAATATGTATATTGGATATTCTTTTTTTTCCTTTTACACTTGAAGCCGCCTATTCGAATTATTGAGAATGTAGTGCTTTTGATGGGGGGATTATATGTAGTTCTGTATTTCTATCAGCTGATGAACTATCAGACGGTACTGTTTGGTAATCCCACATGGGGCGAATTCTTGGTCATCAGGGGCGCTATCCGGATCATGTTTCCGGCAGCGGGTCCTTTTGTATTAGCGGTATTCATTTGTTTGTGCCGATTTACCTCTGGGGAAAAATACAAATGGTTATATCTGGCTTTTATCATTTTAGGTGTATTGATCCCTATTTTACAGGTGACTAGGTTGTTCATTGTCTCGATGGCTTTCTTGATCTTTTTTCATTTTATCAGGAAGAGAGATATTTTTCAAAAAGGGCTTTTTGCCTTATTCTTTTTCATGCTGGTGGTGGCGGCGATCATGTCTGATAATCCCCTGATCAGGGGGATGTTAGAATCAGGGAAAGAGGATTTATCTTCCGGCAGTGATTACATCCGGGTTTTAGCGGCTCAATATTTCATGACGGATCTTTCTCCGAACTTCATGGCTGCTATTTTCGGTAATGGTGCACCCAACTGGGGGATATCCAGTTATGGAAAGGTGCTGGAAAAATTAGCGCTCTATCAGGAATATTATTTATCAGATGTCGGTATCGTAGCAATGTATGCGATGTTCGGGATTCCGGCCATAATGGGAGTAGTTTTTATGGCAGTTAGAATCTTCTCCATGGCTTTACCCAAAGAGCATTATTATTTGCACTACTATTTTGCTTTTTTAATGATTAATTCTTTAACCACATCGGCCATTTATCATCACCATTATTTGATGGCCACTGTTTATGCACTGTTTATTTTTCAAATTACTTATCAGGGAATTATCAAAGTTATAGATCCCAAGACCAATAAATCGGTGAAGTTATTTGTAGAAAGAATGGCTTAAAACCCGTAAAAATTATGGTTGAAACTCAAAAAACAAACGTACGACAAACCGCTCACCCCACCCTTAGCGTGGTTATGCTCGTATACAACGGCGAAAAATATCTTAGAGAAAGTATCCAAAGTGTTCTTGATCAAACTTTCAAAGACTTTGAATTGATCATTATTAATGACGGCTCTACTGACGGTTCACTGGAGGTGATTCGCTCCTTTGAAGATCCAAGAATCCGTTTAATTGATAACCAAGTCAATAGAGGAATTCCTTACTCCAGAAACCTAGGCCTCAAAGAAGCACGAGGAGATTTTCTTACCTGGACGGATTGTGATGATATCAACCTGCCGGAGCGGTTCGAAAAACAACTGAATTTTATGGAAAATAGACCCCAATTCGGAGTGTGCGGCACCTGGTTGGCCCGCTTCGAGGGGGATAAGGTCCATTATATTCAAAAGGCCAAAAAAGACCCGGAATACTTAAGGGCTTCCCTGACTTTCCGTCCTGCCATTCCTAATGCCACTGCAATGCTAAGAATGGATATGATTCGAGAAAATAATATTTGGTATAATGAAGAATTGCCGATAGCAGAAGACTACGATTTCATTTTGAGGTGTAGTCGTTATTTTCCCATGACCAATTTACAGGAAACCCTATATAAATACCGTGCTTCGGAAACCAGTATCATGGATCAATTTGAGGGCAAGGAAGAGCGTAGCTTTGAGATCCACAAAGTAGCCTATTTAGAAGCTTTAAAAGGGCTTGGTATAACACCTGATGAAAACAATCTGCAGAACCACAGAATGATCAGCTCCCGCAAATTGTTCGATAACCTTGAAGAGCTCGGGGAGGCCTATGAATGGCTGTTGACCATTAAAAAACAAAATAAATCCGTAGGTACTTTCGATGAAAAGGTCTTGAATGAAGTGCTGGCGGAGAGGTTCTTTTTCATTTGTAAAAAAGCATCCAAACTTGGTCTGCCTACTTTTATCTTTTACCTGAAGAACGGACTTAATAGTTTTGGCCTGGTTGGTCCTTATCCCATGCTTAAGTTTCTGGCAAGATGTATGATTAAGTACAACAAATTTTGATCCCCCATTTTTTCCTATAACTGTTTCAAAACTCTAACTACCTGCCTGACCTCCCCAGATAGTTTAGTTTCTCTTCACTAGACACTACATTAAATAACCTTTTTATTGAAACAATGAAAAAAAAACTACTCATCGTAAACAAAGCACAATTTGGATACCATATTGACACCTATAAATATTGTGTTTACTTAAAAGACGACTTTGAAATCACCTACCTGGGCTTTGATTTCGGATTGTCCCAACAAGACCTTGACGGAGTAAATGTTAAATACATTTCCAGGGAAGGAAATAAGATCAAAAGATATTTCAACTTCCTTAAAACCGTTAACCAAGAGATAAAAAACGGAAATTATGACTTGACTTTTTTAGTCTATTTTCATTTGGCTGCCATTATCAAATGGCTCAACCCCCATCAGGTGTTTAATATCGACATCAGAACCGGGGCAGATACTCGGAATGCTTTAAAAAATTTTTATAAAGATATGATCCTAAAAATAGATTGTGCCTTCTTCAAGCACGTTTCCATTCTGGATCATGCCTTGGCGGAATCACTTTCACTACAGCAATACCATTTTTTACCTCTGGGCGGAGAATGTTTCAGTGAAACGGACAAGTCTTTTACTCACTTACACTTACTCTATGTCGGTACCCTGGAAAACAGAAATCTTATTGAATGCGTAAAAGGGTTTCACCTCTTTTTAAAAGAGTTTAAAGAAATGCATTCCCCGGAGGTTATTTTTACCATCATTGGCGATTCTCCGGGAAATGAACTCCAAGAGATCAGAGCCTATCTCAAGGAAAATAATTTAACAGCACACATCAAAACCCTGGGATATATTCCCAATAGTCAGTTGTCACCTTACTTCGAAAAGGCCAATATTGGGATCTCTTTTATTCCCATGACTCAGTACTACGAAAATCAGCCTCCCACAAAAACTTTTGAATACTTGTTATCCGGTCTGCCTGTAATTGCGACCCGCACCAATGCCAACGTGGAAATTCTCAACGACAATTGTGGGGTATTGATCGAAGACAATGCAAGGGCTTTTGCAAAGGGATTAAAAGAACTTATTGGAAAGCGTCATTTTTTTGATACTCAAAAGATTAAGGAGCTTTATCAGGATAACCTCTGGGGGAATATTGTTCAAAACAACCTGAAACCCTATGTCTATCAATTGATCACTGGAAAAAACAAGTCATTGCACTCTGTATCTGAGTCTGTATGAGCATTTAAGGAGGCAAGCAATTTTAAGTATAACTTTCCCCCGCCAGGGGGGAAAGTTATACTATAAAACATACAACGCCGTCAGCGTTTTATGTTTTATAGGTGAATTTGCTCACTTATTTATTCCCAATTTTAAATAGTTTTAAGAAAAGAACATGAATATCCTTTACATAACAAATATGTTCCCAACCCCTTCTAATCCGGTAAGCGGAATCTTCGTCAAAGAACAAATTCAAGATGTTGCCGGCCTATTTGATTGCCAATATGAAGTACATCTGATTGATGGGATTCACAAGGGAAAGTCCGAATATCTGAAGTCGATTTTTGAAGTCCCCAGGAAGGTAAGGAAAGGGAATTACGATATCATTCACATCCATTACGGTCTGTCCGGCCTATTCCTATTATTTTTTAAGCCAAAATCGAAAGTGTTCCTGACTCTTCACGGAAGTGATATTTTGCGAGAGGGAGGCAACAAATGGCAAGTCTTCTTAACAAAAAGGATCTTATCCAAAGTTGATAAGGTTTTTATTCTGAATGGGAAAATGGAAAAAATAGTAAAAAGGCGCAATGCCAATTTTGAAAATTTGCCTTGTGGCGTGAATACCGATTTTTTCAAGCCGTTGAAGGACTGGCCAGCTAAGAATAGTAATGAAAAACTGATCGTTTTTCCCAATAGCCCTGCTCGGATCGTGAAAAATTACCCTCTCTTCGAAAAAACCATTCGTTATCTAAACGAGCAATTTCCTATGGGCTTTGAGTTCCGATGCATAGAAAATTTGAGTAGAGAAGGCGTCAGAGATTTGCTCAGTGAGGCGGATTGTTTACTCATGACCTCCAAAAGTGAGGGATCTCCTCAAGTGGTAAAGGAAGCGCTTTCTTGTGGAACTCCCGTAGTAACGGTGCCGGTAGGGGATGTCAGGGAGATGCTGAAGGAAGTTCCTCATTGTTTCGTGGCCGATAGCATGAACGATCCAAAGGAACTCGGACAACTTGTCTTAAAAGCCATTAAGGGCAAAACTGATGGTCTGCGCATTCGAAAAGCCTTTATTGAAAAAGGGAAGTATGACCACGAATCAGTTGCCCAACGCCTCATTGCCAATTATGAACAGCCCAAATGGGAAGAATCCATAGCTACTGTTTCCTGATCGGCGCAGGTGGCATTTCAATTTACGGCTGAAAGTGAAAAAGCTCTTCTTTAAAATACTTCGTTGGTCAGGCCTTCCTTTTCTGTTCAGGGAATGGGGACAGGTTAATAAAGTCAGTATTTTTATGTTTCATGATATCGATAGAGAAACAGCAGAGCGCTCTTTCGCACATATCTATAGTAAATATAACGTTATTGGATTAAATCAATTTATTGAGGCTTGTGAAACAAAAAATGCCTCCGGCTTACCAAGGAAAGCGGTGGTCATCACATTTGATGATGGCCATAAGGGAAACTACGAGTTGCTTTCTGTTGTAAGAAAGTACGAGGCGCCAATAACCATCTTCTTGTGTTCCTCCATTATTGATACCAATCGGCATTATTGGTTTAAGGTGAAGCATAATAGATATTCTACTCAAGAGCTCAAACTGAAATCGAATAAGGAAAAGCTGGCATTAATGGCCGAGGTTGGTTTTGACCCTGAAAAAGAATACGATACTCCACAGGCACTTTCAAAAAAACAAATAGAGGAGTTGCGGCCCCATGTGAATTTTCAATCGCACACTATGTTCCATCCCTGTCTTCCGCAGTGCGAGTTGGATGAAGAACGTGAAGAAATCGAGACCTCCAAAAGAATGTTAGAGCAAGAGTATGGTTTGGATATCAATGCTATTGCTTATCCTAATGGAGATTTCTCAGAAAGAACAGTGGAGTTGACTAAGGCGGCGGGGTATAAATGCGGCTTAACTGTGGATTTCGGATTCAATATTATAAATAGCGACCTTTTTAGATTAAAACGAATCGACTTGAATGACACATCTGATATGAATGAAATGATCGTCAGGGCCTCTGGCCTTTGGGATATACTCAAACATCCCAGCCAAATAAGAGCTTTCCTAAAGGCTAATTGAAAAAAAAAAACAGCAGTATCCTTTAATATAAAATCGATAGAACATGAAAAAGAAAATAATGGCTGTTGCCTCCTCCGGCGGTCACTGGATACAATTGCTCAGGCTTGCTCCAGTTTTTGAAGCCTATGAAGTATGTTTTGTGACAACTACAGAGGGGAGCCGATCGGAGGTAGAAGGCTATGAGTTTTATTCCGTAACCAATGCTACTCGAAAGTCCAAACTCAATTTCCTGTTCATGATTTTTGAATGGATTGGGATCATAAGAAAAGCCAAGCCGGACATTATCATTACGACCGGCGCCGCTCCGGGTATGGTGGCGTTGCTGGTAGGAAAGCTCTTCAGAAAAAAGACCATCTGGATTGATAGTATTGCTAATGTTGAGGAGCTATCGACCAGTGGAAAAATTGCAAAAAGATTTGCGGATTTACATTTGACTCAATGGAGAGAACTGTCTCATCCTGAGGGTCCTAAATATTTAGGCTCTGTTTTATGAAAATTTTTGTAACTGTAGGGACTCAGCTTCCCTTTGATCGCCTGGTAAAGGAAGTAGATCAGTGGGCAGCCACACGCGAGGGAATTGACCTGGTTGCACAAATCGGGAACGCCAAGTATGTTCCGCAGCATTTGGAATATTATCCCATGCTGGCCTCCAAAGAGTTTAACCTGATTTTTAACGAGGCGGATTTGTTGATCAGTCATGCCGGCATGGGAGTCATCCTTTCTGCTTTGGTTAACAATAAGCCTTTGTTAGTCATGCCTCGACGCAAAAAACTAAATGAGGTCAATACCGATCATCAATTGGCTACAGCCAAAGCATTTGAGCAGTCAGGCTTACTCAATGTAGCCTGGGATAATCAACAACTCAAAGCATTTCTTGATCAACCCGGGAAGATCAGCTCTCGAAAATCAATAGGGCCGCACGCTTCCGAAGAGTTGATCAAGGGAATTAAAGACTTTATAGAGACTTTTTAATAATCGATATATCAATGCAATTTTAAAGTAGCGAACAAAACTAAAGAAAATGAAAATTCTAGGAATATCTGCCTTTTACCACGATTCTGCAACAGCTATCATCGATGATGGTCAAATTATTGCAGCGGCTCAGGAGGAGCGTTTCACCAGAAAGAAGCACGATGCTTCCTTTCCTTCCAATGCCGTTTCTTTTTGCCTGGAATACTCAGGTCTCGATTTGGATGATCTGGATGCTGTTGTTTTTTATGATAAGCCTTTACTCAAATTTGAGCGGCTTTTAGAAACCTACTATTCTTTTGCGCCCAGGGGTATCAGGTCATTCATCACTGCCATACCTGTTTGGTTGAGGGAAAAAATGTTCTTAAAAAGACTCATACATAAGGAATTGGAAAGCGTTCAGCCTTTCGATAAGAAAAAGCTGAAATTTCTGTTTCCCGAACATCACCTGTCTCATGCAGCGAGTGCCTTTTATCCTTCTCCGTTTGAAGATGCCGCCATCATTACGGTGGATGGCGTAGGAGAGTGGGCAACTGCTTCTATTTGTAAAGGAGAAGGCTCTAAAATTTCTATCCTGAAAGAGCTCAGATTCCCACATTCTCTTGGGTTATTATATTCTGCCTTTACTTATTTCCTTGGTTTTCGCGTAAACTCGGGTGAATACAAACTCATGGGGCTTGCGCCTTATGGTAACCCGGATTCGGAAGAAGTGAAAAGGTACATTCAGATTATCAAAGATAATCTCCTGGAGCTAAAAGATGACGGTTCCATTTGGTTGAATCAGAAGTATTTCAACTATGCTACAGGCCTGCGTATGGTGCGGGATAAAAAATGGGAAGAGCTATTTGGATTTCCCAAACGAAATGCAGAATCCCCGCTCGAACAAAAGCATTGTAATTTAGGGCTGGCCATTCAAAAAATAACGGAAGAATCGATTATCAAATTAGCTAATGAAGCTCAGAAGCTGACCAACTCAAAGAACCTATGCATGGCTGGAGGAGTGGCGCTCAATTGTGTTGCCAATGGAAAACTTTTGAAAACGGGAATTTTTGATAACGTCTTTATTCAACCGGCTGCTGGTGATGCCGGTGGTTCTTTAGGGGCCGCCTTAGCTGCGCATCACATTTATTTTGGAAAAGAGCGTTATCTGAACGGAACTCCGGATAGCATGCAAGGAGCTTACCTGGGGCCTGAATTTTCGGACCTTGACGTCCAGGCTACTACCAGAAAATACAATGCTCCTTATCATTATTTTGAAGACTTCTCCGAATTGTGCGAAGTAGTCGCCGAAAAAATTGCCGAAGGCAATGCTGTAGGATGGATGCAAGGTAGAATGGAATTCGGACCGAGGGCTTTGGGGGCTAGAAGTATCCTGGGAGATGCCCGTAATCCGGAAATGCAAAAGAAACTGAATTTGAAGATCAAATACCGAGAGTCCTTCAGACCATTTGCCCCTTCTGTCCTGGCCGAGGATTGCAACTCGTTTTTTGAACACGAGGGTACTTCCCCCTATATGTTATTAGTACAACCAGTAAAACCAGAACGCCGTAACAATTTGCCAGAGGATTATTTCGGCTATGACCTTAGAAACAAGCTGTACTATCAACGCTCAGATGTACCCGCTATTACGCATGTGGACTTCTCCGCCAGAATTCAGACCGTCCATAAGGAAACCAATCCAAGATATTGGGAATTAATTAATGCATTTAAGAAAAAAACGGGATATGGGCTGGTCGTGAATACCAGCTTTAATGTACGTGGTGAACCTATCGTGTGTTCTCCCGAAGATGCTTATCGGTGTTTTATGCGTACCGAAATGGATTACCTGGTTATCGGAAACTTTTTACTGACTAAGACGGAGCAACCACATTGGAATGAAAAAGATTACTGGAAAGAAGAGTTCAAGCTAGATTAAACGGTATTTAAACTGCAATTTAATTTCACAAAACCTATATCTATCATTATGGAAATTCTAAAAGATTTGTACAAGTTCCTGATTCAGCGCAAAAAGTTTTGGCTTTTTCCAGTCATTTTTGTTTTGCTGATCCTGGGAGTATTAATCGTTATTGGCGGTAGTTCGGCAGTGGCGCCTTTCATTTACACCTTGTTCTAATTGAGATAATAGCATATTAGGTCGGCCGGGAAGCCAGGGTTGGCTTCCCCCTGGCTGTCCTTCATTACTGAAACGCCTAAATATTACATCATGAATAAACAATCATCTACACAAACAACGACTATTTTAGTCATTGTGCTTGGCTTGTTGGTGTTGTCCTTTATTTTCAAAGCAGAAATCTTGGTCAAGATCGCTACCGGGATCGGTATTCTTGCTCTTGTTTTTCCTGTAATCGGTCAGTGGATCGAATTTATCTGGATGAAAATAGCTGAAGTCCTGGGATGGATCAATACCAGAGTATTACTGGGGGTGGTATTTTTTATTGTCTTATTTCCCATTTCCATTTTATATCGACTCACCAGCAAAGATCTGCTGAGACTTAAAAAACCACAAGGTTCTGTGTTTTTTTCCAGAGACCATATTTACTCCAAAGAGGATTTTGAAAATATTTGGTAACAGCCATCAGCGATTAACTACAGCGTAAAATTACCACTCAAATTCCACCTATCAATTTTTCTTAAAATGAAAAAAAAGTTTAAAAACTGGCTTATTAATTTTTCTCTGATTTGTTTCTCCGTGCTCATCGCCTTGGGTATTGGAGAACTGGCCATCAGAGCACTTTATAAAGATCAAATGGTGCTTTTTCCACGCTACCATACCAGCGCTGAATACGGTGAATTCACCATTCGCCGAACCCGGCCCAATATGAAATTCAAGCATACCAGTGTGGATGGCAAGTTCTTCTTTAAGACCAACAATAAAGGCTTTAGAAGTGACGAAGATATTGACTACGATAAAGAGGCCGATGAAATCCGGGTGCTTTGCCTGGGAGACTCGCATACCTTTGGCTATGAAGTCAATCAGGAGGAGACTTACGCTCATATCATTGAGGAAAGGCTCAAAGCTCAGGGCTTGAAAGCAACGGCCATCAATACCGGCGTTTCCGGTTTCAGCACCGCAGAACAACTGGTCTTGCTCGAAAATGAAGGCATCAAATACGATCCTGATTATGTTGTAATAGGGCTATACAGCAATGATTTTTCAGATAATTTGAGAGCTGACCTATTCCAGCTGGAAGGTGATTCCTTAATCGTAAATCAGAAAGAGTATTTGCCCGGTATAAAGATTCAGGATTTTATTTACTCCTTTGGCATCATACATTTCCTGGGAGAAAATTCTTATTTGTACAATTATGCCTTTAGCACGGTTTGGGAATTTTATAAAAAAATGAGTTCGGAAAAAGCTCAGGAAAAACTCACGGAATATGCCATAGGTACGAAAGAAGCTTACTCCGACTATGACCTGGAACTAATGGAGGCCCTTATTGCTCGGATGTATGGCTTTACTCAGGAAAATAACGTGAAGTTAATTATCGCAGATATTCCACAAACCGACATGAATTCTTCTGTTCCTGAAGACTTAGTGGAACCCATAAGAAATTTATCAGATACCCTTTTCTATGCTCAAGACCTGATACCGGAGTATGAACAAATGGAAAAAACTCATCTACCCAATGGCCACCAACACATTTCGGATGAATCTCACTATCTAATCGGCGCTAAAGTTGCTGATTATATTTTGTCTGAACGAAATGTAGCGGATTCCCAATAGTCATCTTAAAAATGATTAACCCTTCCCTTTAAGTCGTATTATTCTTTAAATCTTTTTTAACCCGGAAGAGCTGCTTTGGTCTGAGGCCAATGTAGCGTCCAAGTGAACCTTTAAAATTTACTATCATGAAAAAGATAATTTTAGTAAACGCCTGGGAAGAATTTGATGAGGCGCTAAAGTATTTGGAAGAAGGAGGAGATCAGTATCCTTTACATCATTTTTTTGGGTATGATGCCCTGAAAAATGGAACACACCCGATCGAATGCTTTAAGTACAATCAGCATACCTGGTTGAATCGATTTGGTAATTATTTAGGGCTTAATAACCTGCAACAACAAATTGATTGTATTAAAAGGCAAAAGGAATATGACATTATTTATGATCCTTTTATGGAGTTTACTTATGTGCTTAGCTTTCTGAGGGCCCTGGGGTTATTCCGAAAACCGATTGTCTCTCTTGCTTTTCGAGCGTATGTCTTAAATAGAGGATCCTTCATTAAAATAGTTAAGGAGTTTTTCATTCGTTTCGGTTATCTGCGCGGTACAGATGCGATCCTTTTTGCTACAAAAAGTCTTTTTGAAAAAAGCGGAGAATTTATTTTTAAAGGTAATACTACCTATGCTAACCACTGGGGGGTCGACCATGACTTTTTCAATTCCTACTGCGAAGCTCAACCTGAACCGCCTACTAATGATTACGTTTTTACCACTGGAAGCACCTCTCGAGACTTTAAAACCTTGGTTAAGGCCTTCTGTGATCTGGATATTAAATTGAAGATCATTCCTAAAAGGGCTATGGAGTATCCGAAGGATTGGCCTTTCAGTGAAAATGTTTTTATAGATAATAATATCCCGATCGGTATGGAATCCACCGGCCTACTTAGAAAACATTATTACAACGCTTTAGCTATTGCCGTTCCACAGACTAATAATCGTTGGTTCAAAACTCATGGCATTACGGTCTTATTCGAAGGAATGGCCTGCGGCAAACCAGTGATTACCACCAATAATAAGTCGTATAACATTGATGTTGAAAAAGAGAAGATTGGCTTTAATATAGACTTTTATGATGTGAAAGGATGGAAAGACGCCATTCAATATTTGATAGATTATCCTGATGAGGCAAGAGCAATGGGAGAAAGAGCCGCATACTTGTCTAAGACCAAATACAACTATAAGTTGTTTTCTAAAGAGATTGTAGAGCATATTTATAATTCAATTTCAAAACAATTTTCAGACGAAAAATTGTCGACTCTAAAAGCAAAGGGTACTCGAGTAATTTCTTCGGATCTTAATAATTATAACAACACTACTCAGGTGGCTAATAAGGGGTGAAATGAAGAGGGTAGATGTCTACCTGATGTTTTTCAATTTATACAAAAGGATTGTCTTTCACATTAGAGCTTTAAAGGGGGCCCTAAAGTCAAACTATTTCTTCGTGTAAAGAACAAGATCGTCAATCCAGATTTTTTTAGGCGTTTTGTCTCCTCTTTCATGATATATCTTTGCTACATTTATTGCGAAATTACTTTTTCCGGAATGCATAGTCGGGAAACCTGTTTTTTCCCCAATCAGCTGCCCATCGAACCATAATTTGACGGCTCCGTTTCTTTTATCTCTTTTGACATAGTAGTAGACGTGAAACCACTTTCCCTTTGGAATTTCCATGCGGACATCACCACCAGAGTATTGCTGACCATTCTCATGGCGACCCCCCAAGGATACGGTGTATTTTTTCTGGCGCTTATCCGGATTCGAAATATAAATGCCCGAATAAGGTCTTCCCTGGGTAGTAAAAGGATTGCCAATTTCGAACCAGTCCCAGTTGATATTGGGTTCATACAGCCCCCAGTCTTCGGGAATATACAACCAGTAGGAGACATAGTATTCTTTGCCGACAATGTTTTCAGGGAAAATGACAAATTCAGCTCTTCGACTCTTTTCGATGTCGAATAGCTCAAGCCCGATACTTTTGCTACCTGTATTGGCTTGGTTTTTATCAACCCACATTCTGGCGCCGCCAAGGCCATTGCCTTTGCCACCATCTGATTGGTGGGAAGCAGCATATTCAAACCAGTGAGGAATGTCAAGCTTTAGCGTATGCGCATTACGTATGCTTGCATTCTCAAAACTGGTTTCATAAACAATCTCGAAATCATTAGGAATGTCAGTGTCACAGGTGTTGGCTCTGACTTCCGTTTCAAGGGTGATCGCTTCATCAAACCCTAGTCCCTCAGGAGTACACTGAAATAACAATAAAGCCATGACAATAAATCCTAATGTGTACGTTACTCGGCTTTTGAGAGAACTCAACCCTTTGAAAGCGTAAGGGAGAATAGTGTTAAGTTGCATAGTTTTTAGAAATTTATGAATTAGAAAATACAGTACCATTCCATCTTTCAACCATTGAAAAATGGGTCAACAATGAGCATAAAGAAGCCAGGTGCTTTTAAGCTCAATTAAGCCTAGGACAGAGTTGACAATACAATCCAAGGCTTTACTAATGCATTAGAAAGTAAATTTGAAGAGACTAAGCTGCTACTAACGAATACATGTAGCCCTATAGGGGCTGTTGGTATTCAGCAATAAATTGTTGTAAAAGAGATAATGATGTTTTAAGAAGCGTATTTGCTGGTATCGTGTTTTTTGGATACCAATTTTTTAACGCAAACAAAGATAATAATATTCAATGAATTTTGGAATTTAACAAATAAATTTATCTGGCATGTGTCGTCCCTTTATACTATTGGTTCAAAATCGCAGGAGCGCGGTGCTTCTGGAAAGCCTTTTCAAATAGGAGTTGTTTAAAGTTTCCTGCTGGAAACTTTAAACAACTTCATAGCTAGTATCACTTTACCTAAATAATCTATAAAACTTTTGATATGAAAATACTGATAACAGGAAACCTCGGTTACGTGGGACCTGGCGTGGTAAAGGAGTTTCGTAAGTTCCTTCCTGAAGCCACATTAATTGGTTTTGATATTGGGTATTTTGCCAAGCACCTTACCAGTAAAAAGATCAGCCCTGATTCTTACCTCGATCTCCAGTATTACGGAGACGTAAGAAAATTTCCACCTTCCATTTTGGAAAGCGTAGATGCAGTGATCAGCCTTGCCGCTATTTCTAATGATCCCATCGGCAATCGATTCGAAGAACCCACGCTGGATATCAACTATAAGGCGAATGTAGCCATTGCAGAAATGGCCAAAAAGCAGGGCGTGAAAAAATTCATCTTTGCTTCCAGTTGTAGTGTTTACGGCAGTGCGGAAGATGCAGCTCGCACCGAGCAATCTACTTTAAATCCGCTGACGGCTTATGCTAAATCTAAAATTTATTCTGAAGAAGCACTCGAAAAACTGGCCGGCAGGGATTTCCAGGTATCTTGCTTTCGTTTTGCCACTGCATGTGGAATGAGCGAACGCCTGCGGCTTGACCTGGTGCTGAATGATTTTGTCGCCGGTGCTTTGACCAGCGAAAAAATTACCATTCTTAGCGATGGAACGCCCTGGCGCCCTTTGATCAACGTCCAGGATATGGCGCGCGCCATTCGCTGGGGAGTGGAAAGGGATTACAACAGCGGAAATGCTTTCGTAACCGTGAATACCGGAAGCAACAACTGGAACTACCAAATAAAAGACCTGGCTCTTGAAACGCAGAAATTGCTTCCGGGAGTTGATGTTTCCATCAATCAAAATGCCGAGCCGGATAAAAGGTCCTACCGGGTTAATTTTGACTTGTTTGAAAAACTAGCCCCGAATCACCAACCTCAGTTTGATTTGCAAACTACCGTAAAAGGATTGATCAATGGGCTGAAAGCCATCGATTTTAAAGATGCTAACTACCATCAGTCCAGCCTGATCCGCCTGAATGTTATTAAAGAATTAATTGCCCAAAATGAAATTGATACTCAATTAAACCATCAATATGATCTTTCAGCAAACGAAGTTGAATGGAGCCTATCTTATTGATTTGGAACCTTTTAAAGACGAAAGAGGACTGTTCGCCCGAACCTACTGTGAAACTGAATTCAAAGCTATTGGTCATCGAAAAAGGTTCGTTCAGTTTAATCACTCTCACACCAATGACAAGGGAACCCTCCGCGGCCTTCATTTTCAACATCCTCCCCACGCGGAAATAAAACTGATTCGTTGCATCAAGGGCGCCGTTTACGATGTCATCGTAGATCTTAGGCTTCATTCTCCTACTTTCATGCAACATATCGGAGTGGAATTAACGGATCAAAACATGAGAATGATCTATGTGCCGGAAGGCTTCGCTCATGGCTTCCAGACCCTGCAGGACCATACCGAATTGATCTATCACCATACGGCTTTTTATGCCCCTAAAGCAGAGGGCGGACTGAGGTACAACGATCCCGCTTTGAATATTACATGGCTAATGAATCCTAGCGTTCTGTCTGAAAAAGATCAAAATCATCCTTTAATAGACGAGTCTTTTTCAGGGATTATCGTTCCTGATCATTCTAATTAAAATGTCTCAAATGGGAAATGTAGCTAAACCAACGAAGAAAAATTTGTCGGAAACTTCTTCCGGCAGCAAATGCCGCTTCTGCTCCAGCGAGCTAAAATACAGCGTGGTAGACCTGGGCATGTCCCCGCTCTGCCAAAAACATGTTAAGCCGGAGTACAAAAACGACATGGAAAAATTTTATCCCCTTCACGCTTACATTTGCGATCGTTGCTGGCTGATGCAGCTGGAAGAATTTGCTACGCCAGACGAAATTTTTGCGGAGGATTACGCCTATTTTTCTTCGTATTCTGATAGCTGGCTGGATCACGCTCGCCGGTACACGGAGGCCATGACGGATCGTTTTGGGATTGATGACAACAAGTTAGTCGTCGAAATTGCCAGCAATGATGGATACCTGCTTCAATGGTTTGTACAAAAAGGCATACCTGTTCTGGGGGTAGAGCCGGCCCGAAATGTGGCAGAGGTCGCTCAGGAAAAGGGCGTCCGGACGGAAGTCCGCTTTTTTGGAATAGATACTGCCCGGCAGTTGGCCGGCCAGTATGGCAAGGCCGATCTGCTACTGGGAAATAATGTGCTGGCCCATGTGCCGGACATCAATGATTTTGTCAGCGGCATGAAAGTCATGCTCAACCAGGGGGGCGTTATTACAATGGAATTTCCCCATTTACAGCGATTGATAGAAGAGAACCAGTTTGACACCATTTATCACGAGCATTTTTCTTACCTGTCTTTTGTAGCCGTCAATCGCATTTTTGCTCATCACGGCATCACCTTGTTTGATGTAGAAGAACTTCCCACGCACGGAGGATCCCTGCGCATTTACGGCCGCCACACGGAGGATACTTCCAAGCCCGTTCAGGACAGAGCGAAAGAACTGTTAGAACGTGAAAAAGCGCTTGGCTTCGAAAGCCTGGAGTATTATGCTGAATTTGAAGAAAAAGTAAAAGAAACGAAGCGCAAATTGCTGGAATTCCTTATCCAGGCGAAAAGAGAAGGAAAAAAGGTGGTCGGTTACGGCGCTCCGGGAAAGGGCAATACCTTACTGAACTATTGCGGTATCCGCACGGACTTTCTGGACTTTACCGTCGATCGCAGTCCCCATAAGCAGGGTAATTACCTTCCGGGGACGCATATTCCCATTTATGCGCCCGAAAAGATCGATGAGACCCAACCTGATTACGTATTGATCTTACCCTGGAACCTGAAAAAAGAGATCAGCCGGCAGATGGCGCACATCAGGGAGTGGGGCGGACAGTTTGTCATCCCTATTCCGGAAGTACAAGTATTGGATTAAAAAATATCCCGAATGGAGAAAACCGACCTTACTTTCAAATTCATTCCTTCATTAAACCCAAAAAAACAGTTGCGATGAAAGTAGTATTATTTTGTGGCGGACAGGGAACTCGCCTCAGAGATTATTCTGAAACCATTCCTAAACCCTTGGTTAGAGTAGGTTATCGACCTATTTTATGGAACATTATGAAGTATTATGCTCATTTTGGACATAAAGAATTCATACTGTGCCTAGGTTACAAAGGAGACTTGATTAAGGACTATTTCGTCAATTACGACGAAACCATTTCCAACGATTTCGTTTTCCAAAATGGAGGGAAAGAGATCCAATTGCTCAATTCCGATATTGATGACTGGAAAATCACCTTTGTAGATACCGGTATGCATTCCAATATCGGCATGCGCCTGATGAAGGTGAGAGGGCACCTGGAGGGAGAAGAGATGTTCCTAGCCAATTATGCCGATGGACTTACTGATTTGTATTTACCCAACCTGGTTAACTTTTTCCAATCTAAACCTGATAAGATCGGTTGTTTTATGACCTATCAGCCGACCGCTAGTTTTCACGTTGTAAAAGCCAGTGAAGAAGGCGAAGTGGAATCTATTTCGCCCATTGCTAAGGCCAACCTCTGGCTGAATACCGGCTATTTTATCTTTACTCAGAAGATTTTCGATTATATCGAATACGGAGAGGAGCTGGTTGTAGAGCCTTTTCAACGACTCATTAAGGAAAACAAATTGGTTACTTTTAATCATTGCGGTTTTTGGCAAGCTATGGATACCTTCAAGGATAAAATGATGTTGGATGATCTTCAGGCTAAAGGCGTGCCGCCCTGGGAAGTCTGGAATTCCGAAGAACTATTCGTAAAGCACAAGAAGAACAATGATTCCATTGCAGTTTAATAAGGCCGAGGGGCTGAATATACTTTGTTTGGGCGCCCATTGCGACGATATTGAGATCGGCTGTGGAGGCACCCTGCTTAAATGGATTGGAGAATATCCTATTCAATACATTAAATGGGCTGTTTTTGCCTCCAATGAAACGCGAAAGCAAGAAGCACTGGATTGTGCTCATCGCTTTCTGGCGGATGTGCCGGACAAAGAGATTGTCGTACATTCCTACAGGGATGCTTTTCTGCCTTATTCAGCCGTTGAGATCAAAGAATATTTCGAAACCGTCAAGGCTTCCTTTAATCCGGACGTCGTTTTTACCCATTATCGTCATGACCGGCACCAGGATCATCGCCTGATCTCTGACCTGACCTGGAATACGTTTCGATCTCACTTGATCCTCGAATATGAAATTCCTAAATATGACGGGGATCTGGGGATACCCAACTGCTTTTGCCGGCTAGGGGAGGAGCAAGTCAATCAAAAAGTTGACTTCTTGCTTCAGAGTTATGAAAGTCAGGCAGTAAAGCATTGGTTTGACCGTGAGACCTTTCTTTCCCTGATGCGCCTTCGCGGCATGGAAGCCGCCGCTACCGAGAAATATGCCGAAGCCTTTCACCTGCGCAAAGTAATCATTTGAGGTTGTTAAAAAAGTAACGATTATGAAAGCCAGATCTTTTGAAAAATCATTAGCGATAAAAAAAGAAATTCATCAAGTTATTCCCGGTGGCTCGCATACTTATGCCAAGGGAGATGATCAATATCCGGAATTTCAGCCGCCTTACCTGACCAAAGGACAGGGCTGCCGTGTCTGGGATGCGGATGGAAATGAGTACATCGAATACGGAATGGGGCTTAGAGCTGTAACTTTAGGGCATGCTTACCCGGCAGTCGTCATGTCTGCTTGTCAGGAAATGTGGAAAGGCGCTAATTTTGCACGTCCGGCTGTTATCGAATTAGAAGCGGCCAGAACCTTTCTGGAAATGGTGCCCGGGGCCGAGATGGTCAAGTTTTCCAAAAATGGTTCTGATGCTACTACCGCCGCTATCAAACTGGCCCGCGCCTATACCGGACGTGACATGGTCGCCATTTGCGGCGATCATCCATTCTTTTCCATCGACGATTGGTTTATCGGCGCCACTGCCATTAACGCAGGAATTCCCAAGGCCATCCGTGACCTTACCGTGACCTTCCGGTTTAATGATATCGAAAGCGTCAGGCAACTGTTCGATCGATATCCTGATCAGCTGGCCTGCTTCATTATGGAAATCGAAAAATACGATCCGGTTGATCCTGACTTCCTGAGAGCATTACAACAATTATGCAAAGCTAATGGTACTCTTTTCATCCTGGATGAAATGATCACAGGCTTTAGATGGCATGCAGGAGGAGCGCAAACCTTATACAATATTGTTCCTGACCTTTCCACTTTTGGAAAAGGTATGGGAAATGGCTTCGCCGTTTCTGCATTGGCTGGTAAGCGAGAGTTTATGGACTTGGGAGGACTTTATCACGATCGGGAACGCGTTTTTCTATTATCTACCACTCATGGCGCTGAACATCATGCTCTGGGCGCCTTTATGGCAGTGGCCAAAGAATATCGGGAAAATGACATTGTGGGACATATGAAAACGATGGGAGAACGTTTGCGTCGCGGTTTAGAAAAATCCATTTCAGAACATCAGTTGGGAGGATTTGTGGGCGTGCATGGCTTTCCGGTCTGCCTCGTTTATTCTACTTGCGATCAGGAGCAGAAACCTTCCCAACCCTATAGAACTCTTATGTTGCAGGAACTGGTCAAAAGAGGGGTGATCGCCCCGAACCTGGTGATCAGCTACGCTCACAAAGAAAAAGACGTCGATCAAACCATCGAAATTTTTCATGAAACCCTGGCCGTTTATCGCAAGGCGCTCGAAGAAGGGATCGATAAATATCTGGAGGGTTGTTCCGTACAACCTGTTTATCGCAAATGGAACCGACAGCCCAGGTTGGCTGGACAACATTAATAGGTGACGAAAATGTTCGCGACAATCTTCTAACAAAAATCTACAACCGTGATTAGCATAAAAGGTGAGCAAACCACCGACCTGAACGGTCTGGAAAGCATAGGCCACGTTATCTACCAACTGATCGAAAAGCTTTTTCCCATATGTCGTAGCATTACTGGTGAGGGCGTGCGCAAAAGCCTGCGTATCCTCAAGGAAGAAATTCCCTTGGAAATGCATGAGGTGCCCAGCGGAACGCTGGTCCTCGACTGGACCGTCCCCCGGGAATGGAACATTAATGAGGCGTGGATTAAAGGCCCAAATGGTAAGAAAATCGTCGATTTTCAAGACCACAATCTCCACGTTCTCAATTACAGCACGCCCATTCACCAGTTTTTACCTTTAAGTCAGTTAAAAAAACACCTTTACTCTATCCCGGAACAGCCGGATCTGATCCCTTATCGGACTTCTTATTACAAAGAAACATGGGGATTCTGTATGTCGCATCGCGAGCTAAGGAGACTGCCCGAAGGGCAGTACGAAGTGTATATTGATTCCAGTCTGAAAGATGGGGCTTTAACCTACGGGGAGCTGTACATTCCCGGAAAGATTAAAGATGAGGTTCTTTTTTCTGCGCATATCTGCCATCCCTCCCTGGCGAATGATAATCTTTCCGGGGTAGCTTTAGCCACCCATCTGGCCAAAAAGCTGTTGAAGACTTCAAACAGACATTCTTATCGGTTTTTATTTATTCCCGGCACCATAGGCGCTATCACCTGGCTGGCCCTTAACAGGGATAAGCTTGTTAATGTTAAGCATGGTCTGGTCATTTCACTGGTTGGAGATCCCGGCGATTTTACCTACAAAAAAAGCAGGAGGGGAAACGCTGAGATTGATGAGATAGCTGAATATGTACTTAATCGTTCCGGTCATCCTTATCGGATTCTTGATTTTTTTCCCTATGGATATGACGAACGTCAGTTTTGTTCCCCTGGGTTTAATTTACCGGTGGGCAACCTGACGCGTTCTCAGTTTGGAGAATATTCGGAGTACCATACTTCAGGGGATAACCTGGAGCTTGTTCAGCCGGATTGTTTGGACGCTTCTTTTTATATATATATTAAAATAATTGAGATATTGGAAGGAAATCAGTATTTTCGCAACATTCGTCCATATGGCGAGCCACAATTGGGCAGAAGAGGCCTCTATGAGGCTATCGGTGGACAAAGCGATCAGAAGAAATTACAAATGGCCATGTTATGGGTGTTGAACCTGTCTGATGGGAAACATTCTTTACTGGATATTTGTCAGAAGTCAGGATATGACTTTTCAACCATTTATACCATAAGCGAACTTCTTCTCGAAAATAATTTACTGACTCCTGTTTGGCCAAGAGAGCACTTTAAATAACAAAAAGTTTTTACCGAGTGGACATCATCGTAATTCCTTCCGGACTATCAATTCCTTCTCTGTAAAACTTTTTCTATTTCTTTAATTTATTGTCCTGCCGGAGCAAACAATTCCAGATCATCTATCCATAACTGATGAGGAACCTTGTCTCCTCGTTCGTGATAAATCTTGGCTATGCTGACGGCAAAGTTGTCTGTTTTTGTGCTTTTGGTGGGAATTCCGATTTTCCCGCCGATGTAATGATCATCAAACCACAATTTGATGGCCCCTTTCTCTTCATGTCTATATACGTAATAACTGATGTTAAACCATCGGCCTTTCGGCAGTTTGAGGCGTTTTTCGCTAAGGGAAGATAGCGTGCCATTCTCTTCGCGGAGGCTGAGCGTTATAGCAAAATTTTCCTGATTAGCGTCCGGTTCAGATATATGGATAGCGGCATAAGGCCTGCCAAATGTATTGAATGGATTACCAATTTCAAACCAATCCCATTCGATGGTTGGATCATAGAGCCCCCAATCTTCAGCTAGATAGAGCCAATAAGAGATGAAATACTCATCTTGGATATAGTCTTCAGGATAGATGGTAAATTCGGTTCTGCGGCTTTTTTCGATATCTGTAAGTTGTAAGCCTATACTTTTTTTACCGGAAAGAGTAATCGAATCTTCCACCCATATATCTCCTCCTCCCAGACCGTTTCCTTCTCCGCCGTCCTCTTTATGCATCGCGGCGTATTCTACCCAATGAGGGAAATCCCAGTTTAATGAATGCCTGTTCTTCTTTTGGACATTTTCAAAACTGGTTGAGTAAACACTAACAAAGCCTGCGGGTATCAGGCTGGTATCAGCAAAGGTCGAAGTAGAGTCGTTTTCCTGAGAAGTGGGTGTTTCAGAATCGTCGTGGTTGGTTGGCCTTAACTTGATTTCTTCCGTACCACAATGTGATAAGAAAAAAAGAAAAGTGATTAAAATAGTTCTCATAGTTGATTTTTAAAGAATGGAATCTATAACACCTTAAGTTTTTGTTTGTAGTACAATCTACAAATAAAAAGCCATTAATTTCCCGAAAAGATGTCTGAAAAGTCTTCAATTATCTATTTTTCAAACTCCTTTTCAGTCAATTTTGTCGTATAGGCTGAAATCATCGATCCAAAGCTGATGGGGTACTTTATCATCGCGTTCGTGATAGATCTTGGCTATAATAATTTTTAATTCGTTATGCTCTGAATGCATGGTGGGAATACCCGATCGCTCTCCTATTAATTGGTCATCAAACCAACCCAACCTGGTATTAGGGTCGTACTACCCCCAGTCTTCCGCAAGATGCAACCGAAAGGAAACAGCATATTCCTTACTGACGATGGTGCTATGTTGGAAAGAGTACCTCACTTTAGGGTCTCTGTTTCAAGATCGGCAGCCGAATTAACTGATCTGGTTCTGGAAGCGTTTAAGGTAATAAAGCAAATATCAGAAAGGTCTTTATCGGTAAAGGGATTTTTGATAACGCTTCTGTTACTCGAAGATTGACAGCTGCTTATGACCTCAGGCACTCAGAAATTACGTTTAAAACCTCTTGTCTTTTGACATTATCCTGCGGATTAAGGTAAAGAACGCCTTGAAACTTGGGTGCTTCCTTCTTTCGATAACTTAAATGTAACTATTCAGCAAAGCTGAAGATTCAAGGAATAATTATTATTTTTCGGGATG
>CAZJQS010000063.1:15684-34059 GCA_964548175.1 uncultured Saprospiraceae bacterium | reverse complement strand
CGCCCTGCCGGTCCGCCTCCGGCGGAGAGACTGACCGGGTAGCTTTTTGTAGGGGGATAGTATTATTTTTTCTTCTTAAAATCTTCGATATTAATGCGTTCAAGATTGATGTAGACTCCGTTCAAGTGGTCAAAATCCTGATCCGTTGTGATCAATGTCAAATCGAAAACACTTGCGGTAGCAGCTATCCACATATCATTTTTACCCATATTCCTGGCTGAGAATTTTTCCCCACTATGTTGGATTTTACCTTGGCTGAACGCATCGATATCTCCGTAACGAGAGATAATTTCTTTATGGTTTAGGCCAATTTTTGCAACACTGCTCAATATCTTATTGATCCTCTGCTTTCTTTTATCACCCAATTTCAGCTTCTTGAGTAGTGCATCTAATTCCCCAAGGGTGACTATTGAAATGGCCAGGCTGTTTTTCTTATCAAAGAGTTGAAATTTCTCTTCAATACGATCAGCAACTTCGGATGCTCTGCTATAAATAACTATAATGTTGGTATCCAATAGATAGTCCATCGGCAGGTCAAATATATTATTCCGTATTTAGCTAATCTAACGCTTCAAGCAGTTCTTCCAAGGAATGCTCCCATTCAATTTGATCGACTAAGGCTCTAAATTCTTGGTAAGAAATCGGTTGGTAGTCCTGCTCACGAAGAATATCTTCATAGCTTACACCTTCTCTGATTTCAATTGTTGCGTCCCTATAATCCAATTGCTTACCTGAAGCATCAGATTTTACCGAAGAGTTGTCCACCTCTTCTATATTTTTATAGATTAACATCAATTTATTCAAATCATTAATTCTCGTGATCAAATCAATGATATTCATCTTTATGTCATTTGCACTCATCATCTTGGTATTTTTTGTTTTATTAATTCGGCCTTAGAATCCACCTTCGCTATTTTTGTTTATCTGCAAATCTTTTTTAAAGATAAACATTATTGATGATTGTGGTGTGTATTACATTCACTTTTGGGATTGTTTACTTTATCAGGAAGCCTTCAATGCAGGACTCATCCCCCGCCTCTTAATAGGAAAGGTTCCCCTTCAGGGGCCGGGGGTGCGTTTAGCCCAATATTCTTGATTTTTTTTAATACCACAAGTTCAATTGTCGATTCTTCTAGACAATAGAAGCCTGCCACCTTCCTAAAGATTAACATTACCCTGCTCCAACCGCACCTCCGGCAGCACCACTCTGACCTCCTCCCCTGTCTCCTTATCTTTCCAAACCACAATGAATTGGGCATGGATCTGCTCCAGCTGATACCCCTTGTCGAGATACGCCTGCAGCTTGGTGGAAAAAGCCTGAGAGAGTTTCAGAATAGGATCGCCGGCAGCGGTCTGGAACAAAGTAGGGTCTTCGGAGTAAGGGATAAGTTCCTGTCCGGATGGTAGTTGCTTGACCTTATCTGTCACATATCGGTTTTTAAAATATCCCAGCCATACGTCCTTCATCCCACATTGTAATACCAGCATGCCGGGTGATGACCAGGCCTTGTGGTCTTCCTTGTAATCCAGGTCATCAATGCCTTCTATTGAAAATGAAATGGAATTGGTGTGAATGTAAAGATTCTCTTTCGCCCGGGTCATTGCTACATACAACACCCGCTTTTTTTCTTCGGTAGTTAATGGATAGCGATCCAGTAGTAGGAACACATTATCAAACTCTTTCCCTTTAGCCTTATGCATGGTGGACACCAGGATGACTTCTTTTTCTGGAAAATAAAAATCCTCGATCCGGCACTCGCTCAGATAGCTAAGCCATTGGCTTTTAAACTTCCGGGGATTGACCTGGTCAAACTGATCAATTACGCGATTGACCAGGTCCAGGTTGCTGGATTGGGAAAAAGCGGTTGCCAGGTTCGTTTTGGTTTGCCGCCAGGTCTCTTCCGCGATTAATCCCGAACCGTCCTGAACCGCCGTTAGGATCTTATGGGTAAACCAACGAATTTCCAGCAAATCGCGTAAAGCAAAACCCTCTTTGTGTACGATCAAACGCGCGGGAAGGCCTTCTTGTCTCAATAAGGTAGTCATTAAAACGGCTTCCTCATTGGAATGGGTCAGTACACAGGCCGTACCGCTCGGTTTAATTCGCTTGATGTGTTCTAAAAGCGGCAGGATCAACTGATCGCTGTGGTGACGGACGATCTCGATTTTTCCGTTTTCTTTTTGGTGGGCGACCAGTTCGACATCTTTTTTTACGCGGGCCGAAGTAATCTGATCCGTTAAAAACCGATTGCTGAACTTCAGCAGGTTTTGCCGGGCGCGATAGTTCGTTGTCAGGCAGTAGATTTTGGCGGCATAGCGCTCCGCAAATTCCCGCATGTATTTAATGCTGGCGCCCCGAAACTCGTAAATATTCTGGTCGTCATCACCAACCACGATAATCCGGATGTCGCCGGCCATCTTCGAGATGGTTTTCATGAATTCGTACTCGGCTCGGCTGACGTCCTGAAACTCATCTACTACCATCACACTTTTACTGAGCAGCCGCTCCAGGGGTATTTCCCGCTTGTTGATGGCTTCAGTCATCTGCTCCAGCACGTTTTCTGAGCGCTCCAAGTCCCCCATCCGGCCCTGTAGCTGGAAGGCAAATCCATGATAGGTGAAAATGTCGACATCGTAGGCCATTCGGCCGACAAGTTTTCTCAGACGGGTCTTGAACTCCAAAGCGGCCGGACGGGAGAAGGTGAGCATCAGAAATTGCTCGGGTTTAATGTCTTCCAAAAGCAACAAATGAGCAACCTTGTGCACCAGCACACGGGTCTTTCCGCTGCCCGGGCCGGCGGCGACGAGAATATTCTTACTTTTATTGTCTTTGACCACCTCCAGCTGCTCCGTTGAGAGATCTTTGATGATCCGTTCAAATTGTTCCTCCGAAAGAGGTTGGCGGATCTTGGCGCGGCGACCGGGGAAATATTTGCTGAGAAAATCATCATAATTCATTACAAAATAATCGTCAACAAACTCCAGCGCCTCTTTTTGTTGCCGCAACTGCTTTTTGGCGTATTCGCCGACGATATGGATCTGCTCGGTCTTGGATTGGTAAAAGCGGGCCAGTTGCTCAAAATCGTCCAGGGTATATTGTTTGCGGTTGTTCTCCTCACGCCGAATGATCTTCATGGGGTTGTAAAATACGAGCAGTCCGCTTTTTAATTCGATCACATTCAGCCGATGCAGGTAAAGCAACAGGTACTCGTATTCTCGAATGGTCCGGTTTTCTCCTAAAAGCGGATTGACCCTTTCCATTATCTCCAGGGTGGAGAATTCAATCAGTTTTTTATCATTAAAGTCCTCATCTGTTTTAGCTTTGGCCAGGTAGTCGCGCTCAAATACCGCCAGGCAGAATTCTCCCATCTTTTTACGTTGCCGGATCTTATTGGCGAGTTTATCATGAGGTTCTTTCAGCTTAATTTGGTATTGCTCGGTCGTCCGGTCTATTCGCTCTTTATGGATGGAATTGCTGACGCTCCAATAATTCAGAACGGTTTTGATCGTGTGCCATCCTGCCTCTACGCCGGCTTCGATCAGGCTTTCATTCAGTTCTCGCAGGTAAAAGGTTTTGGATCGTATTTTTTCATTTGGAAAAAGCAACTCAAACATTTTGGCTTCCACCAGGGAGGCTTGCTGGAATACAGCACAGGAATGGCGTTTTCCTCCTACGGTGAAGTAGTAGGCGGTCAGGTCCTTATGGTGGCTCAGTACTCCGACCTGTTTTAACAGGGTCAGATAACGGGAGATTTCATTTAGGTCTGTTCCCAGCCCCTCAGCAATGGCATCGATCCGAGTATCCTCCTCCGTCCGCGCCCGGGAGATCAGCGAGTTGAATACGCGTTTGGCGTTGACCATATCCTGTTCACCTTCGAACAGATCGGCTCTGGCTTCAATTCGCCGGTTGGCCTCCTCCACATTTTTAACTACAATGCTGGAACCAAATATCCGGGTCGCATTTTCTTCCCGCCGCAGGTATCCCGATTCTTCCAGAGCGGAAATGGCCGTTTTTACCCGGGTTTCGAGCTGGTACATTTCTGTGTCCCAGCCGGCAATTTTGGCAATTTCCAGGGCCGATTTGGTAAAGGTCGTTTTCTTAAAACGTTTGATGCCCTGCCAGATTTGATTGATTTCTTTGAAGTTGAGCTTGGAGGTATTCAGTAGGTTGAAATGACCGCTCAGGTCGTTTTCATCAAATAAAACAAAGCATTTGGCTCGCAGCTCAGGGTTACGCCCGGCACGGCCGGATTCCTGCATGTAGTTCTCCAAAGAGTCGGATATCTGGTAATGGATGACCATTTTCACATTATCCTTGTCGACCCCCATGCCAAAAGCCGAAGTAGCCACGATTACTTCCAGTGCGCTCTGCTCATCCATGAATTCCTCCTGGATCTTTTTCTTCGCGTCCCGATCCAATTTCCCATGGTAAGCTTTGGCCTGAAAGCCTTTTCCCTGTAGATTTTCCGCCAGCTGCTCGGCGGCCTTGACCCTTGAGACATAGACAATTTTCGGTCCTGCTTCCGATTGCAGCAGTTCAACCAGATGCCTCAGCTTCTCTTGCTCGCCATTACTGGGAAAGACAAAATACTGCAGATTCTGACGCTTGGCGCTGGTTTCGAACAGCTCCAGTTCCAGGTCGAGATGTTCCTTGAAGTAGTTTTGAATGTCCTTAACCACGGCCGGCTTGGCGGTAGCCGTAAAACAGGACAAAGGGATGGTCCCGGACAGGTTTTTCTCTCTTTGTAGTTTTTTGATAAACCTGCCGATATAGAGATAGTCGACGCGAAAGTCTTGTCCCCAGGCGGAAAGGCAGTGCGCCTCATCGATCACAATTCGATTGATCAATCGCCCTTTTAATAAGTTGATGATGGATTTGGATCGCAAAGATTCCGGCGAAATGTACAACAGATTGGCGCCGCCTTGAGCCACCCGGTCTATCGCTTCCGTTCGCTCCAAAGGCGAAAGCATCCCATTGATGGTTACGGCCGCTGTAATGCCATGACGTTTTTCCAAAACATCCACCTGGTCTTTCATCAACGATTGAAGAGGAGAGATAATCACGGTAAGCGAGCGATTGGCTTCTCCTTGCATTAGGGCCGGCAACTGAAAAGTCAGGGATTTACCGCCACCAGTTGGGAAAATGGCAATAAGGGATTTCCCGGCCAAAGCCGCTTCAACAACCTGTTCCTGCAAAGGTTGTTCTCCGTCTCCTTCAAAGCGCCGAAACCCTTCAAATCCAAACCATTTTCGCAATCCCTCCTTCGGCTGCAAGCGCCGGCAGTATGCACAGCTGCCCTTGCCGTCGCAAGTAATACGCAGTCGGTTGATCACCTGCGCCACCGCAGGAAAGCGGTATAATATCCAGGGGGGTGGTAAGGATTCCGGATCTTCCGTGGTGATCAGGGCGATGGCGTAGGCCAGTTCTACAGGAAACCTTTCAGCGAGCTCTTCCAGATCGGTCCGACCACAAAACAAAGAGGCATATCGGCTTTGTAAAAATTTGACGAGCTGCCGTTTATCCAACACCTCGGGCCTCGCTTTTTCATCGGTCAATTCAAAAAAGCCATTGAAACCGGGTTGGGCCGCCAGCAAGCTATGATAAATAATCTTTTGATCTACAGAAAGCCTTTGGTAAGCATCAAGCAGATCTATGAGCAACTCCCTGGCCAGTTTAGCGTCAGCCAACGGGTTATTTAATTCATATCCGTGAAGGTGATAATCCTTTACCAACCGGTGGTACGGTTTCTTTGGGAACAGGAGAGCAGACCAATACAAGGTGTCAATAACCGGCTTTGTAAACAGGGACTGGCATTGGAGATGATTGCTCAGGATCGGGAGATCGTGATCCATGATGTTATGTCCACACAACAGATTTGCCCCGTCCGCAAACTGCACAAAACTTTCCACTGACTTTCTCCGAAACTGATCGCCCCGCAAAAGTGCCCCGATCTCCAGAATCTGTGCTGATTTTTTATGCACCTCGAGATCGAAAAATAGTATGTCGGAGGTCCCTGTCATTCCATTTTCTTAAAACCTGGTGGCTGTTTAGTGGATTTCTAATAGACTAAAATAGAATTATCCTGTTGTATTTTCAACTGTAATGAACAGTTTGTTATTGCCGGATCTTAACTTCATGTCGATCCCCTTAGAAAAATACAGTAGCCATACCATGTTCTAACCCTTCTTCAACTAAATTTATATTGACCTGCCTATTTAACCAAAAATCACTTGTCATTCAGCACAAAAAACACGCCTAGATTAATACTGGGCGCCGCCAGGATGTTCCTGGCGGAAAAGACCCCTCCCGCAGAGGCAGAAAAGCCCCAATTTTGCATGATATAATTGACCTCCGGGATGATAGCGAAATACGTGAGGCGGTTTCCAAATATGGAAGAACTGCCGGTAATGCCTTCAGATTCGTCCGATCCAAAAGGCTGAACCTGAGTCCATTTCAAGGCGAGGGTCCATTTTTTGCTAGGCGTCCACCCAAATTCTCCTGACCAGACAAAAGCATCGTCGTAATCAACAGTGACCAGGCCACTACTGTAATCCAGATCCGCGGGCCCGCGCCACTGATACCCCACGGACACCGTGGCGTAAAACGGCTTGGGGTAGAAAGAATGCGATGCATGGAGCATCCCTATGGCGCCCCATGCGCCGTCGCCAGATTGCAGCAGCTCGGTATCGCCGCCGACATTCTCCCCTGTGGGCAATTTCAGCTGCGCAGAAGCTGCCAAGACAATAGGACTGCTACTGATGATCCCATATTTTAGTCCCAGCTGGATTTCTCCCAGACCATTGAACTCATCGCCCGGGATAACAGCTCCATCGACGCGACTTTCCAGTTCGTTGATGGTGCTTCGGACAAACAACTGTGCGTTTAGCAGAGCTGTAAGGCGATCGTTAAGACCATATTCCCCATAAAAAACCGTGCTGTACACGGAGGTAGTAGTGATGTCAATAAGGTCGCCGTCAGGGTTGAAAAACTGGTCGGCGCGAATAGCACTCTGGTTGAGCTTAAAATATCCAGCCTTCTCTTCTTGGGTCCATCCGCTTTGGGCTTCCACCCGAAGCATCAGGAAAGAGGTAAACACAACAAAAAACAATATTCGTTTCATGGAAGATAGGTTCTGTGAGGTTATTGAAAGTTAGCCGTTCCAAAGGGTACCCGGAAGGGCTGACAAAATATCAGGACATGGTCAAAGTTATCCGGGTTAACGTTGGAAGGAATAGGATAGTTTTGCAAGCCTGAGATGGCCTTGAGGCTTCCCAGGTTTATCCCTCCTTCGACGTTGGTGGCATTAGGGCTGAGGTAAACGAAGAGCCCTGGTCCGCTCTGCGAACGGAAGTCGCTGTCGAACACCAGCATCGCCTGGTTCGCAGAACGCTCGAGAATAGCGGTTCCAGACACGTTGTAGCCGTTCAGCCCCCGAAAGGTTCCTCTGCGAGAAAGCGATTCGCCTCCTACCATCAAGGTGATCGGCAGACTGCTGATCCCCTCGGAGGATGCTGTGATCTGGGTTTCGCCATTGGCCAGGGCAATTACCAGGCCGTCCTCATTGACGGAACAGATTTCGGGATGGGTGCTTACCCAGGTCACCACCTTATCGGTTAATACCGTCCCATCAGCGGAGCTTAGTTCAACTTCAAGCTGTAGACTATCGCCGATGGAGAGTTCACTCTGACTGCTTGTAATGGTTATGGTAGCGAGGGCTTCAGAGTCAACGGAAACGGTCACAAGGATGGAATCCTCCAGCGTTTGGGTGAACACGTCGATCTATACCTGACCTGCAGAAACGGCCATTAACAGTCCGGTAGCGTTTACGGTGGCTGTGGAAGGGTTGCGGCTGCTCCAAAATACCATTTCCTCCAGCGTGCTTTCGTCGGAAGCGATTACCCGGACGGAAAGTTGTTGACTTTCCCCTTCCAGAAGGGTAAGGGATCTATGGCTGAGTTCCAGCCGAGACGGCATGGGGCCAAGGGGTTCATCGACGAAATCCGTGCCGATACAGCTGCCCAGGGCCAGTAAGATCATAAAGAGAAAATAAGCGTTCGTTTTCATAAGGAATGGATGATGTTGTTGAACGCCAACAAAAGTAAAGCAAGAAAAACAGCTGAATCGTCTTGGTTGATACAATTGGACTTTATTGAGCGCCTTGAAGTCAGATTAAAAAAGGCAGGCGGGGTTTCGCGAATTTCGCCGAAAGTATCCGCGTCATCTGCGAAATCTGCGTGCCCAACCAGTCTGCAAAATCTGCCGAATGTTCAGCGATAATCCAGTAATGAACAGTATTTGATCTTACAATTTGGACACATTAGAACGAATTTAATATGACAATTATCTCAAAAACCGTTGGGATTTCGATACGCTTGAAAGAGTTTTACAATCCTGGTCAGAAGAATTATTGGTACTTTTTGATTGTCAACGTCAAGTATATCTGACGGCTAAGCGCCAGCGAAAGCTGTGCAGGTATACCATGTTGGCGGTCATTTTTTATTAGGCAGCTTCTTGTTGAAAATATCCAATCAGTTCTCTCCAGGCTTCTCTCAGCTCTTCAGCAATTTCTTCAGGTGGATTACCGCTCAATCCATAGGCGACCATCCGTTCTGCAAGTCTAAAGTAATTTTCTGTTGGGTAAGGCAAGTTCAATAAAAGGCAGGCAGCACTTCGAAACATTACAGACCGAGTCGGTTCTTTCTCATATTCATTAACAAGTAACATAGCCGCTGCTTTTTCATATTCAAAAGCGGCAAGATATTTTGATTGCGCTTGTTCCAATTCTCCTTTTTTCTTCGCATAAAATCCTTCATCGGCCAACTCCATGGCTTTTTGGTGTAGTTCATCAATGGCCCGATTCCTATTTTCCATAACAAAAATTTTATCTTTTCTTCACCTTAATGATGGGCTGACTAAATTCAACCACAACAATAAAGGCCGGAATATTAAAGTTATCACTTTTTTTCGTTTGTTCCACCTTTTCTTTCAGCCTTTGATTAATCCAAGCAAACGGACGCAGCTTCTGAAAAGTCAGCACATCTAATGGCAGAAAGCCTGCTAACTTTTTGAAGATCATATACGTTAATGGATGCTATTGGCATTTGAGTTAAAAATAAGATTCTCTGAGCAAATAGTCGTATGGTAAACGGCTATGGCCTTTTGTAATCGGTTAATCAACGGATAATTGTCTAGAAAAACCACCGAATAGTGATGCTTATTGCAGAAAGGTACAACTGGATCGCCCCTTGCTCATTTAGTTCGAATAATTCACTAGCCGGACCTACAAATGGCTCTCTATCCGTAAAAAAATCAATTACTACGTCCGAGTCGATGAATAGCCTACTCTTCATACTTCTTGCTCAATTCTTCGGCTAATATTTTTTTGTAATCAATTGGTTCATCTGTTTTAATGATCCCCCTTAGTCGTTGAATCCGGGGGGATAGTTTTTCCGGTTCTATGCTTCGCCTGTTCCTGGTAATTAATTTAAAGTAATTTTCCACCATATCGGACAGACTCTGCCCTTTTTCTTTTGCGTATTCCTTAGCTATTTTTATGACCTCTTCTTCTATGGTTAAGGTTAACTTGGTATTCATATTTTTTTTACTCAAAAATACGTGTATGCTTTCAAATAATCAACACGTGTCTCATGCTTCTAGTGGGAGGCCAAGGGTTGAGCATACGCGCCCTGCCGGTCCGCCTCCGGCGGAGAGACTGACCGGGTAGCTTTTTGTAGGGGATAGCTTTAAATATTTTCAGTAGCTTTTAATGTAAGAAGTTTCGAACCTGCTCACTTATTGCATGGAAATTATTATAGTATGAAATGCCATTTTACTATCGTTCCAATAGGTTAATATGCTTCTCAATGTTCGATGAGATTTAACTATTTTGAGATAAGAAATCCATACTATATGCTTTTGTACTAAATTTCAGTCTCTAAACACCGCATTCTCCAAAAAAGCATATTGGGATTGTGTAAAAACTTGTTTCTCGTTTTCACACAATCCCTTACCTCTATTTCCAAGGAAGGCTACTCTCACACCGCTCCCCTCAATTCAACACCCAGCCCCCATCTCCCGCATGCATAAAGTCAGAGACCTTACCAATATTTTGCTTCAGCAAAGGCTCAAACCGGGCCTGGAAAAACCGCAGATACTTAGGCTCAAAGACCATTTTCAAGCCACCAATGTTCTCCCGGTTGGCATACACGGCTTTGACCGAATCCGCCACGACATCCATGTGCGACTGGGTGTACACCCGGCGGGGGATCGTCAACCTCACCAGCTCGAGCTCGGGGTAGTTGTGCTCACCCGTTTTTTTGTTTCTACCGGCGGAGACAATGCCTCGTTCCATGGCCCGGACTCCAGAATCCAGGTACAATTCGGCAGCCAGCGACTGGGCAGGGAATTGATCCTGCGGAATGTGGGGTAGGAATTTCTTGGCATTCAGGAAGACGCCGTGCGTGCCGATCGGATGGACGATCGGTATGCCGGCTTCCAGCAGCTGATTGCCCAGATAATGCACCTGACCGACGCGCGCCTTGATGTGATCATCCGATACGGATTCCCGGATGCCGACCGCCATGGCGCCCATGTCTCTTCCCGCCATGCCGCCGTAAGTGTGCAGGCCTTCGTAAACCACGACCAGGCTGCGGGCTTCTTCGAAAATGGCGTAATCATTCACCGCCAGGAAGCCGCCGATATTTACAAGGGCGTCCTTCTTGGCGCTCATGGTGGCCATATCGGTTAAGTCACAAATCTCCCGGACGATCGCCGCCACGGTTTTGTGCTGATGGCCTTCTTCGTGTTGCTGGATCATGTAGGCGTTTTCCGCTACCCTGGTCATGTCGTGCACGATCGGGATGTGGTACTTGGAGGTGAGTTCGCGCAGGGCTCTCAGATTCGCCATGGAGATCGGCTGTCCGCCCGCCATATTTACGGTGGTGGCCATGCTGATGTATGGGATCTTCTCCGGCCCTTTCTCCAGGATAAGCTGTTCCAGTTTCTCCAGGTTGATATTGCCTTTAAATTTGAAATCGCTGTCGGGATCGTGGGCTTCGTCTACGATCACGTCTGCGAATGTTCCTCCGGCCAGTTCCTGGTGCAGGCGGGTGGTGGTGAAATACATGTTTCCCGGCACGAAATCGCCCGGCCGGATCAGGATTTTGGAGATCAGGTGCTCCGCTGCTCGACCCTGGTGAGTGGGCACGACGTATTGGTAGCCGTAGTATTCCCGGACGGCAGCTTCCATATCAACGAAATCCTTGCTGCCGGCGTAGGCTTCATCGCCCAGCATGATCTGGGCCCATTGGCGGTCGCTCATGGCCGAGGTGCCGCTGTCGGTAAGTAAGTCGATGTATACATCCCTGGACCTTAACAGGAAGGTGTTGTACCCCGCTTCTTCGATGAATCGTCTGCGTTCTTCGGGGGTCGTCATATGGAGATGTTCTATCATTTTGATTTTGTAGGGCTCTGCCCAGGCGCGTTTGTTTTTCATAGTTTTATGGTTTTAGGTAAGGCGGAGTTGTCACTCCGGCTCACGTGGGCTTTCAAATAGCTAAATAAATTGTTGCACTAACATTTGTTAAGCTATGTTTTTTTGAAGAAAAAAGGAAGGATTTGTGTCTTTAGGAGAGGGTGATTTTGGTCACTCATTTTTTACTTGCGCGCGCGCTGCGTCTTTCCTGCACAAAAAGACTTATCGCAAACACTACAATCCCCAGTGCGCCCAAAATAGCGGCCCACTTGAGCGGCCATTGAAAAGCAGCGGCGCCTACAGCTGAGCGCCACTGGCCGCTGAGCGAAATCACTCCGCCCCATAACAATAGCAAAGGTATCAGCACGGGGAAAATACGGCCACCCAATCGCTGAAGGCCGAACCCCGGCTCATCATCGATCTTAAACAAAGCCCATAAACAACTGCCTAATAAAGCTAATAAGAGTCCGCCTCCTATCAGCAGAAACCTTGGGGAGGCCACCCACACAAATCCCCCCTTACTGCCGATGATGCCGCCCACAATGGCCATACAAATAAATAGTGCGAAATGCAAAAAGATCATAATCCGCAGGAAAGCCGAACCGTTTCGGGAGGATCCCTTACTAAATAAAAAGTAGATTATTCCGAAAAATAATAGCGTGCAGACGCCCAGAAAAATAGTGCCCAGAGTATTCATTCAGGTCTATTTAAATTGAAAAAATAAGTAAGTAGGTGAACAAATTTAACTATAACACATACACCGCCGGCGGCGGTGTATGTGTTATAGTATAACTTTCCCCCGCAGGCAGGGGAAAGTTATACTTAAAATGGCTTCCTTCCTTAAACGGCCCCAAAAGCTTGACAAAAGCCCTCGCCGCGGGCTTTTGTCAAGCTTTTGGGGCCACGTCCACTTCCAGCACCACCTTCCCCGTCGTCTTCCCCGACTGAAAAAGCAACAAAGCTTCCTTAAGTTCTTCAAAAGGAAAACGATGGCCGACAAAGGGTCGGTCCAAATCCAATTGTTGCAACTCCTTAAGGATCTGATGCATCAAATCCGCATGGTGGAACAAGAAAATCAAATTAAACGCCATAACCGATTTGTTCTCGCTGGTCATGGTTTGTGGGTCGATCTTGGGGCGGGTGAGGTAATAGTAGAGGAGCTTGAAATAATTGGGCCGGTTGCCCACCGAGGTGTAGCGGGCAGAGCCGTAGGAGACCATCCGTCCCATGGGAGCCAGGTGCTTGTATCCGATTTTCAGGATTCTCCCGCCGATACATTCCATGATCAGATTCAGGGGGCGGCCGTCCAGAGCCTGTTTCAGATCATGTTCGAAATGCTTGCTGCGCACGATCACCCGGTCGTAGCCCTCTTTGTTGAGCAGAGGCCGTTTTTCAGAGTGACCGATGGTGCCGATGGTAAACGCATCGTATTTTTTGGCGATCCGGTTAGCCATGAGTCCTACGCCGCCTCCGCCACTGTGGATCAGGACCGTCTGCCCCCGCTGTAAGTTGCCCAGATTGATCAAACCATAATAGGCCGTGAGGACCTGCACCAGGTAGGCGGCGCCTTCTGCAAAACCCCAGTTCTCCGGAAAGGGAACTACGTATCGATAATCGATGTTCAGATGAGTCGCATACCCTCCAAAGCGGGTAACCCCCATCACCCTATCGCCTGCTTTAACGTTCTGCACCTGCGCCCCTACCCTGGCGATCACGCCCGAATATTCCAGTCCGGGCGTGAACACCCCTTCCGGCGTGGCGGCATAGAGGCCCCAGATGGCAAAAATGTCGGCAAAGTTAAGACCGACAGCCTTTATGGCTACAGTTACTTCATCCGGTTTAGGTTCGGGCAGTTCTTCCGTTACCAACTGCAGATTGGACAAACTCCCCGCTTTGAGTTGATAGACTTGTCGTTGCATAAGTGTGGAGGGGATTACAAACAGAAAAGCCAAATTTGCCATCCGACTGAAAGGAAACGAGCCGGATCACTTCTCTTTATATAATTTGACATTGACAGCCATCAACCCTCTGGGTCCGTGGCCTATTTCAAATTCGACAGGATCTTTTTCATCGATGCTTTCCAACAGGCTATCCTCATGAACAAAAATGTCTACTCCTGTCTTAGCTTCTGTTATAAAACCAAAGCGCTTTTCTGAATTATAAAATTTAACCGTTCCTTTTTTCACCGGGTCAGTTTCTCCTGACTCTGCATTTTTAGGTGTACTTATTACTATATCTTCCAGCTTTATTTCCTTCTTCTTGGTATGATCAGGCGGATTGGGGGTCAAATTGCCATTTTCATCCACATACATAAATTCCTCAGTTTTATTATCATTCAGCTTTTTTTGTAGTTTTTTGTCTGCCTTATCTTTTTTCTTTTTCCTTCTTTTTTTTTCTCTCTCTTTTTTATTATAACTATCTGCCATTTTGATCAATGATTTTATGATGAATTAATAAGTGCTTGAACGTGTTAAGTTAGCCTTTGATGCCGCCTTTCGGGCGGCATCAAAGGCTAACTTAACACGTTCCCGTACTGCGATGATAGGATAAGTTGCTTAAAATACTCATTTTTACTTACATATCCAGACATTCCCCTGCTTTATCTTTTTTTATTTTGGTGAACCTAACCCAGGGCGTTGCCCTGGGGTGGCGTGTTTTGCCCTTTCAGGGCAAGCTGAATATTTATTTTAAAAAACCAGGGCGGGTTCTTACAGGCTTTGGAGGGGCCCATAACGCTTTTTTCAAATTTGCAGCCTTAACATGCAAATATTTATCTATGTCCACCTCTCAAATAAAAAAAAACTTACCCCGCAGGCGAGGTAAGTTTTTTTGATAAACGGATACTTTTTTTCTCAAAAAACAAGAAGCACTAGTTATTTGCTTTCGCATCCAAATTCAACAAATTATCCAGTTTTTTGTGTAGATCTTCTGACTTCTTTCTCAGGTCGTCGCGGATGGTCTCTTTGGTCAATTCCAGGGCCATATCCTGATTGTAGGCGATGCGCACCAGGGATTCGACATTGCGGCCCATGTCTTTATAGGCTTCGAAGAGGACGATGACGCGACCTAACTTCTGGGTAATGATGTTTTTGGCGGCAGTTACCGTCTCGGTAATAGAGGCGGCTTCTTCCTGCGTCAGTTGCTCGTTGGCGATGCTCTGCTCGGTCAGGGCGGCGATGTTGGACTCGATCTTACCGGCCAGTTCCAGTTTGGCGGCTTCCATGGCTTGGTTTTTGGCGGCGATCTTAGTGCCTCCAATGGCGGCGGCTTCGCCGGTGATGTACTTCGGATAGCCGTTATCGGTCATTTCCACCTGATATTCATAGGCTCTGTTCAGGGCCATAGACATAGGCAGGTTCCCCGGAGGTACATAATAGCCTTCTTTTTCAAGTTTTTTCGCTTCATCATCAGCACTTTTCTGCAAGTTCGAAGTAGAACCGCAACTGGTCATCAATGCTGCTACAACGATCATGGTGAACATTACGAGGGGTCTGATAGAGAATTTCATAATTTAAGTTTTGGTTTAATAGGAAATATAAGGTACAAATAAATTGACATTTCCGCCGGGACGGGGTGTAAAATGTCGTATCTGTTAAATTGGTGAGGGAAGAAAATAAAAAGTACCCAGTAGTTGTAAAAATGGAAAGCAGGGGCTGCGCAAACTGAAGTTTGCTGGCCGAACAGGCTAAAGCCTGTGGTCCGGTTGTAGGCTGTATACGGAGCTAGGGCTCCGCCCTGCCCACCTCCATCAAAATAATCATATCATTCGGCGCCGCCCCGCCATAAGGGCCCTCTGCATTATCCGCGCCGCCAAACCAGGGATTGATGCGGCGACTGAACAGGGGGTTCTTGCGCAATTCCACTATTGCGCTGCCTGTGGTATTTTCCGTCTGGTTGTAAAAATAGACCTGCCACTGCCGGTCGCCCCGGCGGATGAAATCGATCCGAAGGGGATGGAAGGGCTTGGCCTTGAGGAGGACGTCCTCCCCCTGGTAGCCCCAGAAGCGATCGTAGTCGCGATGGTAATAAACGGTCAGGTCGAGGTATTCGCTTTCGGGATGGGGGTTGCGCCAGGCCCACATGAGGGCGTCCTTGTCGTTGCGTCGCCAGTCGAGGGCGAAGCCGGCGCCCTTGCTCCAGTCGAGCTGGTCGAGGTCGCCTTTCATATCGTATAAGCAGGATTCGTCGAACATGACCTGGTACCGGATGCTGTCTGTCTCCCGGTGGCGGTAAATGTGCAGGGGCCAGGGACGAAAGGCTTGCCGGCCTTCTTTTACGTAGTAGGGGGTGTAGTTGATGTCTGATGGAAGTGGGATGTTTTTCATTGATGTTGTATTTGGGAAGGGGTTGTGTAAAAAATCAGCTACTTCTCCTGCCTGACGGCCGACAGGTTTGCCTGGCTTAAAGGATGCTATTTTTTATTAGCTGCGCAAATGAGTGCGATGATCTTACACGACCCCGGTTGTTTGGTTGAGAATTAATGAACAGCAGGCTTGCAGTTTGGAAACTGCCGCTAACTGACCAATAGCTAAAAAAAGGACGCCCTCGCTTTGGTGCGAAGGCGCCGACAATTATTCCGAAATAATTCTAGCTGTTTATTTTTCGAGTAGCAGACGAGTATCGTAGAACTCCTCTCCTACTTGTGTGCGTATCAGATATAAGCCCCCGGGCTCGTTACCCAGATCGATGTTCTCCTGTAGCTGATCTACCTGGTCGAAGCGGATGCGGCGGATGACCTGCCCCATCGTGTTCAGGATGAATACTTCCACGTCTTCGGTGCGGTTCAGGCTCAGGTCGATCCTGAAGATGCCTGAGGTTGGGTTCGGGTAGACCACGTACTGCTTCAGCGAATGGCCTTTAGAAGCATCCTCGGCCGGGCGATCCTGGCTTAGCGCAGTTGCTTGTTCATCAGCAGTATTCGCAGGATTAGCAGCGTTAGCGGCATTCAAACCGACACCTGGAGCAGCACCCGGTGAAGTACCCGGTCCGGTAGGCGTCGAATTGTGGGGAGGCACCTTGTTCAGACGCTCCACGACGATGTTGTCGACCATAAACTTGTACTCTTCCGCCAGGGTAGCAAAATTAAGGGCCCCCAGAACATTACTGTTGAAGAATTTGTAGTTGGCCGCTAATTGACCGTTGACCTTTGCCCAGCTTAGAATATTATAGCGTCTCAGGTCAAAGATGATCTCTACTTCAAACCATTCGCCTACCGGATAGTCGAAAGTCTGCCTCAACTCTTCGATCTTACCTTTACCTTCCGTTTCTGTACCGAAGGTAAACTGAAGCGCATGGTTGTTCTGCTCGCTTATATTTTCCGTCTTGATCAGTCCGACATAACCCATGCTTTCCTTTGGTATCTTCATCATCCAACTCATGCGGAAGATCTCTCCACCCCGATCACCCAGGCTCAAGAGGAGATTCTGTCCAAGCTGATCGATCATCAGACACTTACTATCCTGCATGCCCTGATCAGTAGCTACAAGAGCATTCTCAAAGGGCAGAGCCGGGAAGTCCGGATATGCCTTCTCCGTCCAGGTACTCCAGCATTCGGATTGCTCAGAGAGCATCTTGTCCGTAGTGTATTTTTCGAAGGACTCACAAAGCTTTTCCCAGGTCGCGTCCGCGCAGGCGCAGTCGAGTGGCGGAGTGTAATTGTGATTCACTTTCGTGTCCGTGTAGTAACACTGATTATTGCCTTCGTCTGATTCCGCCACCTCGTCTTTGGAATCGATGACAAAACCGACATAGTAGGAGCCGTCCGGCAAATCTTTAGTGTTCAGATTCAGCGCCTTGTTGATCGTGTGCGTTCCGTCAGGACCGATGGTGGGGATCGATAAATCTCCAACGAAGTGGTCGTCGGCGTCACCGAAAGTTTCGTCCAACGATAAGTAAACAGAAACCTCGGCAGGGGAAGAAGAACCGTTGCCGATGTTGGCCACGACCAGGTTCTTGAAGGTCAACGACAATTCGTCGTCCTTGTAGCCGCCGTTGTAGTTACCGTTACCGCCGGGGCCGGGCGCGGGCACCTGACTGATGACCAGTTCGCCTGTTTCTTTACAGGTCAGATCCGGCTGAGCAGCAGGCTCGAGGTATACTTTCTCCGAATAATAACAAACGTTGTTGTTTTCATCGGATTCGTCTACATAGTCATCGCAGTCGATCACCAGCCCGATGTAGTACTCTCCGTAAGGAATATCGAAGTCCATCAGTTGGATGGTGGCATTTAAAGTGGCCGTTCCGTAAGGATTCAGCGCTTTCAGAGGCAACTCAGCGACGAGGTAATCATCGTAAGAACCAAAGTCTTTATCCGTAGATACATAGACGCAAACTTTCGTCGCTTCTGACTTCGCCCAACCGATGTTTTTCACCTTGGCGCCTGTAATGAAGATGTCCCAGAAGTTGGCCTTCATGTGGCCGAGATCCAGACAAGTCAGGTCAGCCTGCTTCGGCGGCTCTACCTTGATCCGCTGGTTGTAGACACAGATGTTGTTGTGCTCGTCAGATTCTTCTACATAATCGCCGCAATCCAGCACAACCGCTACATAATAGCGTCCGTAGGGTATGTCCACGTCCAGATTCATCATTTCGATGAAGACGTCCAAAGCACCCGTTTCATTGGGCTCCAATGCTTCCAGGTCGAGGGTCTCAAGGAGGATATTGTCGTTATCCTTGAAGTCCCAGTCTTTCGAGAGGTAAATGCAGACTTTCGTCGCTTCAGACTTTTTATCGCCTATATTCTGTATCCAAATGTCTTTGATCGTCAGATCCCACTCATCGTAATACAGATATCCGTTCTCCTTGCACGTCAAATCCGGCTTCTTCGGTGCTTCCAGCTTGATGAGGACGTCAGAGTAGCAGATGTTGTTGTATTCATCTGATTCCTTCACTTTATCATCGC
>CAZJQS010000063.1:0-15584 GCA_964548175.1 uncultured Saprospiraceae bacterium | reverse complement strand
TCAGGATATTGTCGTTGTCCGTAAAATCTTTATCCGGAGACAGATATACACAAACATATGTAGGATCGGACTTGGCGTCGCCGATGTTCTGTATCCACGCGTCGCGGATGAAAATATCCCAATCGTCATAAGTGATCTTGCCCACTTCCTTGCACGTCAAATCTGGCTTCTTCGGCGTTTCCAGCTTGATGAGCACGTCAGAGTAGCAGATGTTGTTGTATTCATCTGATTCCTTCACTTTATCATCGCAGTCGATTATCAGACCGAGATAGTAAGATCCTTCAGGCACGAGGTGCTTGAAGTTGGCCAGTTCGAGATTCTCAGAAATGCCGGCCGTTTCTCCCGGATCCAGAGCCCCCAGAGGTATCTCCTCGATCAGGATATTGTCGTTGTCCGTAAAATCTTTATCCGGAGACAGATATACACAAACGTACGTAGGTTCCGACTTCATATCCCCGATGTTCTGTATCCATGCGTCACGAATGAAAATGTCCCAGTCGTCGTAGGTGATCGTACCGACTTCCTTACAGGTCAGATCAGGTTTCTTCTTAGGCTTGACCTCCACCTTGGGTGAGTCATAATAACAAACATTATTCGTCTCATCCGATTCGGCCACGACATATTCATCGTCAATGATGATGCCTACGTAATAAGTACCATTGGGGATATCCAGGTATTCCAGCATGGCGTCAAAGGTAAGCCAGGCCGTTTGTCCGGGCTCCAGCATTTTCAGCACAATGGAACCCAGGAAAAAGTCGCTCTTGGTGATGGTGGTATTGCTGGACAGGTAAACACCTACTCTGCTGATGCCTGATTTAGCCGTGCCGTTATTGATGATCTTAAGATTGCGAATAGCCAGATTCCAGTGTTCATCAATAGTTAAATGACCAAGATCCATACAAGTCAGATCCGGCTCGCCGGGCTCCAGCAACTCCAGCCTTTTAACAAAATAACAGGTGTTATTCGCTTCATCGGATTCGGCCACTTTCTCATCGTAATCGATGATCACGCCAATGTAGTAAGAGCCGTAAGGCACATCCAGACCGGATAGGTCCACCTGGAAATCAAGGTCCTCGACCTCGTCAGGTTCGAGCATGCCGATGTTCATTTCTCCGAGGAAAAGATCGTTGGTGGTGATCTTGGTGTTCTCGGACAAATAGAAGGCTACCTTGGCAGGGTCGGACTTGGCGTCTCCGATATTGGTGATGATTACGTCTTCTAAGGTAAGTAACATGTTCTCCTTTACACTCGGACCACCGAGGTAGAAGTTGCCCAGGTTCTTACAGGTCAGATCAGGATGCTTGGGCGCTTCGAGGGTAATGGTCTTGTTGTAATAGCAGATGTTGTTGTACTCATCCTCTTCCATCACTTTGTCTTCGCAATCGATTACCAGTCCGACATAATAAGTACCATAAGGTACATCCAGATTCATCAGCTCGATATTGGCATTCAAAGCGGCCGTTTCTTCCGGATCGAGAGCAGTAAGATCGATGGTTTCGATCAAAATGTTGTCATTATCGTCAAAATCATTATCCGGTGACAGATAGACGCACACCTCCGTTTTTCCGGAAGCCTCCTTACCGATATTCTTGATCCAGATGTCTCTCAGGAAAATATCCCAATCATCACAGTAGATCGTACCGACTTCCTTGCAGGTCAGATCGGGCTTGTGGTCATCCAGTTCGAGAATTACATCCCAGTAGCAGATGTTATTGTTCACATCATCGTATTCGTGTACCTTATCGTCGCAGTCGATAATAATGCCCACATAGTACGAACCGTAATCCACACCCAGGTTCATCAACTCGATATTCGCACTCAGCTTAGCGACCTGACCGGGCTCAAGAGCAGGCAAATAGATTTCCTTGACCACACGATCGGCGCCGTTGAAGTTTTTGTCTTCTGATAGAACGACACAAACATAGGTTGCCCCGGATTTCGCATCACCGATGTTTTTCACCTCCAGATCGCGGATAAAAATATCCCAGTCGTCAATGGTCAGCTCTCCTCGGTACTTGCACATCAAATCCGGCTTGGCGGGATTCTCCAGCGTGATGGTCTTATTGTAATAACAAATGTTGTTGGATTCATCGGATTCCATGACCTTGTCCTTGCAGTCGATCACCAGGCCGACATAATAAGTGCCGTAAGGCACATCCAGGTTCATCAGCTCAATATTGGCATTAAGCTGATCCGTTTCGCCAGGATCAAGGGCCGAAAGTGGGATCTCTTCGATCAGGAGGTTGTCGTTATCCTCAAAATCATTATCCGGCGACAGATAAACGCAAACGGTAGTCGCCTGCGACGGCCCGTCACCCATATTTTTGATCCAGATGTCTCTGAGGAAAATGTCCCAGTCATCGCAGTAGATCGTACCGATCTCTTTGCAAGTCAGGTCTGGTTTTTTATCCGGGAACGGAAAGGTGATGGTAGGTTCCTTCCAGCCACATTTGTTATCGGGCCCAAATTGTTCATCCACCTCGTCCAGATAGTCGATGATGAAGCCGACCATGTAAGTACCGTCCGGTATGCCCGTAGGGTCAATAGTCGTTAGGAAACTCTCTGTGACGGTCGTTCCCGCCGGAATAGCATCCAGATCGATAGTGCCGATCAACTCGTCATCGGTAGTGAAGTTTTCATCGGCGGATAAATAGACGCCGATGGTGCTCGGACCGGCTGTTTCGTTGCCGTTATTGGTTACTTCAATTCCCGCAATGGTTATTTTCAGTCCGTCAATACTCAGGAAACCGGCGTCTTTACAGGCCAGGTTGGGCACGCCTTCCAGAGGGAAAGTGACTTTGGGCGAATCGAAAACGCAGTCGTTGTTGTCGCTTTCATTGGATTCCTCTACCTCGCGGTCATTGTCGATGTATAATCCGACAAAGAAATTACCGTTTGAAATGCCCAGCGTTTTCAGGTCCACCTGCCCGTCTACCGTGGCGGTTGCTCCCGGGTTAAGAGCACCAACAGGAATTTCGAGGATCAAATTATCAAATGAGGTAATGGTCTTGTTTTCCGACAAATAAATGGCCAGCGTACTCGCACCCGCTACATTAGTGCCTGCATTGGTTACCTGAATGTCTTCCAGGTATAAAATGTTATCGTCGTCAATAGTCAACGTACCTTTATCGCCGCAAACCAGGTTAGGCAATCCGGCCAGGGGTACTTCGACCTTGGGCGAATCATAATAACAACTGTTGTCGTCTTCATTCGTTTCTTCCACATCTTCCAGCTCGTCTAAAATAAATCCCAGGTAATAAGAGCCCGGATCAAGACCCAGCGCACTAAGGTCGGCACTAAAATCCACCGTGACAATCCCCTCAGAAGGCACTGCCGGGATCATCACATCGGCAATTTTGATGTCTCCCAGGGTGATGTCGGTATCTACAGACAAATAGAGGCCCAGTTGACTGGCGGCAGCTTCCCCTACCCCGCTGTTGATGAGCGTGAAGTCGTCAACTTCTACTATAATGCCGTCGGTGACGGTCAGCGTTCCCAAATCGTCACAGGTAAGATTGGGCAGTGGCGCCTTGACTTCCACTTTAGGCGTGACAAAATAACAATCGTTATTATCTTCTTCCACTGTTTCGACTACCTCCTCTTTGTAATCAAGGATGTACCCCAGGAAGTATTCTCCTTCGGAAACGTCCAAAGTGTCGAGGTCGACTTCGAAAGCAAGCGTAACAACCTCGCCTTCAGCCAGCCCTCCTACCAATACCTCTCCTACGAACTCATCCGAGCTTGTTATGGTGGAATTGACCGACAGGTAGAAACCTACTGCGAAAGGACCAGCCGGCCCATCGCCGTCATTGAGGACTTCCAGTCCTTCTACTGTAAGCAGCGTACCGTCTATGGTCAGGGTTCCGCTGTCATTACAGGCCAGGTTGGGATCGCCCACGATCGGAAGAGTGATGGTGGGATCGGTATAGAAACAGTCGTTGTTATCGTCTTCATCAGATTCGGCTACTTCACCGTCTTTGTCGATGATAAATCCTACAAAGTAAGTGCCGGCTTCGATGGCCTCCGCACTTACATCTGTGGTGAAATCTATGGTAATGGTATCACCTGCCGGAAGTGTATCCACATCTACTTCGCCGATCAATACATCAAAAGGAGTAAAGTTGATATTCGTGGATAAATAAATACCGACCACATGGCTGCCGGCTCCGGACAATCCGTTATTGGTTACTTTCAAGCCGTTAATGTCGATCAGACCATCGGTAATGGTCAGGTTACCGACCTCAGCACACGCCAGGTTGGGATCGCCAATAGGTAAATTAACGGTCGTGCCTTCAAAGTGGCAGTCGTTGTCCGTTTCATCAGATTCCGCTACTTCTTCATCCTTATCGATCAGAATGCCAATGAAATATTCTCCTTCGGGCAATTCTAATCCTGCTATGTCCACTGTCGCCGACAACGTCAGCAGTCCTCCGGCAGGAAGGGAATCCACATCCAGTTCCAACAGCAGCTCGTCATCTGTGGTGATGGTAGTATCAAGGGAAAGATACAGCCCAATGGTGAAAGCTCCTGCATCGCCGGCATCATCATTGATGACCTGAAGATCCGTGATGTCGATGACCGTTTCGTCAATGGAAATCTCTCCCAGATCTGCACAACGCAGATTAGGTTCAAAAGGTAAGGTGATGGTCGGACTAAGATGGAAGCAGTCATTGTTGTCGTCCTCGTCTGTCTCCGCCACCTCATCCTGATAATCCAGGATAAAACCGAAAAAATAGGTGCCGTCAGGTATTTCCAGGTCACCGATATCAAAGGTCTTGGAAAGGGTCAGCAGGCCACCCGCAGGTAAATTTTCAATGGCGACCGTATCGATCAGTTCATCGAAAGTGGTGAAGTTAGTGTTGGTGGACAAATAAATACCCAGGGTATGTGCTCCCGCATCTCCGTCCCCGGTATTGGCCAGCCGCAGTTCGTTGATTGTGATCAAAGAACCATCAATGGTCAATCCGCCCAGGCTATCACAAGCCAGGTTGGGATCGCCCAACGGGAAAGAGATCAGCGGAGCGTCATACAGGCAGGAGTTGTTGGCCTCGCTTTCTTCTTCCTGTACTTCCGTCTGGTCCAGAATATAGCCAACCTTGTAATCGTCGTCCGGTGCAGTGATGCCGCTCAGGTCGGCGGAAAAGTCGACCAGCAGGCTGTCGCCGGCAGGGATCGGGGCCAATCTGGCCGTACCCAGTTCAATATCGAAAGTAGTAACGTTATCATTCGGGGTCAGATAGAAGGCAATGTCTACAGAGTCGGCATCGGCGCCGCCCAGGTTGGAGACTTTCAGGTCTTTGATCTTGACAGAATCGTTCTCCACAGTCAGCAAACCTTCCTCCGTACATGCCAGGTCAGGCTTGGGAGGCGGCAGCACGATCACTTTCGGCTGGAGGAAGAAACAGTCATTATTGTCCTCTTCATCCAGTTCCGTGACCACGTTCTTATAATCGACGATAAAGCCTACGAAATATTCTCCCGGAGGCAGGTCCAGTTGGCTGATGTCCGCACCGAAGGTAATCTGAATGCTCTCTTCCGGCTCCAGGGACTTGATGAAATTTTCTCCGATGTAGGTATCCAGGGTAGTGAAGCTGGTATTGTCAGAGAGGAAAAAGCCGATCGAACTGCCTGCGGCCGTTCCTTCGCCGTTGTTGACCACCTCCAGGTCCTCGATCAGGAGAAGATCATTCTCAATAGTCAGTGTACCGCTGTTGGAGCAAGTCAGGTTGGGCAGGTCACCTTCCAGACTGGTATCGGACAGGGTCTCTACCTCCAGGGCATCCACAAAGAAACGGCTGTTAGCGTCTTCAGAGAAAAAGCTGATGCCGCCCAGGTCACCCTCGTATTTAAAATCAGAAACGATCACATCCTCGCCGATCATAACCTCCAGGGTATTATTGTCGAGGTCTATGATGTGACTAACGGTGATCCATTCATCTTCCATGAAGTTGAAGTCGCTGTTCGTTTGGGTAACAACGCCTCTCGGCGCAGCTTCCGGCTTGGCCTCATCGGATATCGGGCTGCCCAGTTTAACGGTGAAATTAGGGCCTTCTGCGGTGGACTGCGTTTGCTGGATGGCAAAGGCTGCCGTTTTGTTCTGAGGGATCAGCATTTTCCATCGCACAGCATATCTTCCTTCCATGCGATCCGCCAGGGTGAAGACGACATTTTGTTGTCCACTTCCGTCAATAAGCAGGGATTGAGCACCATTGAATGCTACACTTGTAGAGATCAGAGCATCCAGTACATTGCCTTCCGGTCCGCTCTGGGTCGTCCAGCAATTCGATTGAAGTCCGATCGGCAGACTGGTAAAGAAAGACTCAAAGTCTTCGCATATGTCATCCATGCGATTAGACGTACATTTGCAATCCGAAACCAGAGGCAGGGTGCGGAAATTGGCGGTTGGCGCACAGCCCACCTGGTAAAGCGGCGCCGTTTCCTGATCCTCTCCGGTCGCTACTTCATTATAGTCGAAAAGCCTGAAAAAATAATTGGTGTTTGAGGTTAAATTCCCCAGTTTAGTGGCGGAACCCGCCCCATTAAAGACCACTACATTGCCGTTGCCCAGGGAGTCCCCTACCTGATAGGTCTTTCCATCTTTCGGGAAAGCATCAACAGGGCCGCCTGCTTTCATGACTAAGAGGCGCCTGCTGGCTTCGCCTTTGGACCAGGCGAGGGCCATAGAGGTTTCCTGAATGACCAATGGCTGAATTTCTTCGCTTGGGACAAGAGGGCGATCAAAAAGATCAGCCGAGGGAGAATAACCATCGGGAAGAGAAGCGATGCATCCCAGGATCAGCTCATTAAAGCTATTGGTGATGGACTCCCCTACATCTCCGTTAAGCAAAGTATCTTTATTGAACAGGGCCACCCAGGCGAAGCCGTCGTCCGTACGGCCCCATACACTGGAAGACCCCGGCAGGCTACCCTGATGCCACCAGTTACCCTGGCCATCCACCTGCAGGCCTTTAGCGTACATATCATTGGCGGCACCTGGCGAGGTCAGCGCATCAATGGTTTCGGGGCTCAAGATATCCGGCACATTGTCAAAACCGTCGATCGCCAGGATGAAACGCAGCAGGTCTTCGGCGGTCGTCAGCGCTCCATTAGATGCGGCCAGCGATTCCAGGTAGAACTGACCGTAGGCAGCGCTGACCGGCTCACTGCCGCCCAGGGCAGATTCCGCTATTTTTGAGGTATAATAAATTGACTCCCGCTCCTGGTGATCCTCCGGCAAGGTTTTTCCGAAAGAAAAATCACAAATACCGATGGGATCGAGCAGTTGAGACTGTATGTAATCTTCGTAAGGCATTCCGCTAATTTCGGCGATCACCTCTCCAAGGATAAGATACCCTACATTGGAGTAGGCGAAGGCTGTACCCGGGTCGAACTGCAGGCCTTGTTCCAGCGCAAAACCGATCAGGGCAATGGTGCTCGCCGGATTTGACAGGCCGGTAGCTTGCGTGGCGGCCAGCGGAATAAATGCAGGATCACAACTGTCTTCCGAATAAGGAAGACATCCCTGGGAAGCATCCCAGCCGGCGCTGTGCTCCAGCAACTGACGCAGGGTGATGTCATAGATCCGCTCGTCAGTGATGTCAAAATCCACCAGCAAACCCATGTTGATGATGGCGTCATCCCCTTTCATGCCGAACACTTTACCATCCAGGGAAAGCTTTTCCTCTTCCACCAGCTTTAATATTGCCGCGGCAGTAAGCGTCTTTGTCAGACCGGCTGCCCTGAACCGGTGGTAAGGCTGTACGGTTTCTTCTGTTTCCTCATTGACCACACCCAATCCGCGGGTGTAGAACAATTGCCCGTCCTTGGCTATGGCAATATTAGCGCCGGGAATTTCCCACTTATTCAGAAACTCCTGCACCAGCACATCACAAGAACCGGCTTCCTGCAAGGCAAGACCGCCTTGCGCCTTTAAACTGAAGGAAAAGATCGATAGGCATAATAACAATAGTGTAAACCTAAACTTTGGGATCATAAGTTATTTGTTAGTTTAATTAATTTCAAAAACTTGAAAACCAAGAAAGAGTATTAAACACTCCGTACTGTCGAATATGGTGTTTACGAGTAGGGTAGAATATTATGATTTGCCTAGCGTCCTAATAGGTAATGCTTTGTGAGTTTTGTTCTTTTGACCTATGATTCGGGTGGGGGGCGAGTTCATCATAAATCGTCGCTAAAATAGAAATTTTTTTTCGTAATTAAAAGACCTAATTCAATAAATACAAATACAATGAATATAATTTTTTTAAATATAAAATAAACTTTAAAGGCAGCTCTGCTTTTCTCCATTCATTTAAAACATATTAAAAGACAAGCTGTTACAATTGCTTTAAAGTTTGAACAAAACCGGAAATCACAAAATGGATCAGGCGAAACCCACTTCCTGGATTGAAAAAGGATATCAATATTTTTTCAGTGAAAAATTTAGCCGCTGGTTCGAAAAGCTGACCCTTTTCCTGGCCCTGGCCGGTTTTGCCATTCATCTTCTGCTGATCGGGCTGAACCGCCTGGAGTGGGTGAACTGGTTTTCCGCCTCCAAAGAACTATTTACTAATCCACTGACCGCCATTTATACCCCCTTTTCCTTCATTCTTATATATGAGGTTTACCTGTTGATCTATTACCTGCCACGTTCATTCAGCACCAGCATCAGCAAACAATACGAGATCATATCGCTGATCGTCATCCGGAGGATATTCAAGGACATCACCAAGCTGGAACTGGACAGCAACTGGTTTCAGAACAAGTACGACATGCGCTTTACCTTCGACATTATCGGCTTTCTTATCCTGTTTTTGCTGATCTACTGGTTCAATAAACTTAAAGACAGTCGCCTGGAAATGTCCAGCCAAAAGAATATAGACAATTTCATCAAGTTCAAAAAGCTGATCAGCGTTCTGCTGCTCCCGGTACTTTTGGGACTGGCCGCTTACAGCCTGACCGATTGGCTGCTGGAGATACAGCAATTCCGCCTGGGAAAGATCTCTGAACTTTCCGACATCAACAATATCTTTTACGATGAGTTCTTTAACGTCCTGGTGATCGTGGATGTGATGCTGCTCATCGTTTCGCTTTATTATACCGATCGTTACAGCCAGCTGGTTAGAAATACCGGCTTTGTTATTTCCACGGTGCTTATTCGCATATCATTCTCTTCAGAAGGCCTGATCAACATCGCTATCATCATCACCGCCGTTTTATTCGGTGCTTTAATCATGGCCATCTATAATATGGTGGAACGACAAAGAGAAACGGAGACCAAATAGCCCTTCGCCCTTCCGTCGGCGGCCAAAGGCTCGCCGACGACGGGTGACCTTCTACCCCCTACCTTCTACCTTCTACCTCAATAAGGGTCTACATCCACGCTCACCCTAACACCGGATAAGCCTTCGGTTTGATGTAAATGGTTTTGAGCATCCATGATGATTTTTTTGGCAAAAGTGATCTTTTTCGGATCACGCTCCAGTTTTACCAGGAAGTCGAGCAGGTAATAGGAACGGATGCGAGAGATGTAAGGAACGGCCGGGCCTTTCACCCAGCTACCGAGATGTTGTTGAAGATATTTCCCAAAGATATAGCCGGCTTTGTTGAGGACATCCGTTTTTTTGTGTTTGAGGGTAATCCGGATCAGGCGATAGAAAGGTGGGTATTGAAAAGTTTGCCGTTCGTTGATTTCCCGCTGGAACAAGCTGAAATAATCATGGTCACGGACCTCGCGGATGGTAGGATCATCGCTTTTTATGGCTTGAATGATCACTTTGCCTCGTTTTTTCTTACGACCGGAGCGGCCGCTGACCTGCGTCATCAGTTGGAACCCTCTTTCGGCCGCTCGAAAATCGGGGAACTGCAGGATCTGGTCGGCGCTGATCACGCCCACCAGGGCTACATTTTCAAAATCGAGTCCTTTCGTTACCATTTGGGTCCCGACCAGAATATCGATCCGGCCCTCTTCGAAGTCGTTGATGATCTGGGCATGGGCATTCTTGGAGCGGACGGTATCAAAATCCATCCGGCCGACTTTAGCGTCAGGAAAATAGATCTTGATCTCGTCCTCGATCTTTTCGGTGCCCATACCTTGTAGTTTCAGATCTTTGCTTCCACAGGCCGGGCATTCGGAGGGCAAGTTTGCCTGAAAACCACAATAGTGGCATTTCAAAGCATTGAAGCCCTTGTGATAGGTCAGGCTCACGTCACAATGGCGGCATTCGCCATGCCAGCCGCAGGTCGTGCACCGATAAACAGGAGCAAATCCCCTCCTGTTTTGAAAGAGGATCGCCTGTTCCTTGTTTTTCAGCGCCTCTTCCATGGCGTCCAGTAAGGTAGAAGAAAACTGCCCTTGTTTTCCCCGCTCTTTAAAATCCGACTTCAGATCCGCCACGATGATTTCCGGCATTTGGATACCCCCGTACCGTTGCGGCATTTCCACTAGGCCGTACTTTCCTTTTTTAGCATTAAAAAAAGACTCAATAGAAGGCGTGGCTGTACCCAGTATGGTTTTGGCGCCATGCAGCTGAGCCATGTAGATAGCGGTATCGCGGCCGTTGTAGCGAGGATTGGGGTCTTTTTGTTTATACGAAGGATCGTGTTCTTCATCGACAATGACGAGTTTCAGCTTTTTGAAGGGCAACAACAAAGCGGAGCGTGGGCCCATGAGTAGTGGTTTACCTTCCAGGACTTCGTTCCACAGTTCGACCCGTTCGTTGTTGTTCAGTCGGGAATGGTAAACGCCGCTGTCATTGCCGAAGATGCTTTGCAGTCGATTGATCAGCTGGGTTGTCAGGGCAATTTCAGGGAGGAGGTAGAGGACCTGTTCGCCTCGCTTCAGGGCCTGTTTGATGTATTCCATGTACACCCTGGTCTTTCCGCTGCCGGTGACGCCGTGGAGGAGCACTACCGGATGCTCCTGAAAAGCCTGATCGATCTGATGGATGGCTTTTTTTTGCTGGTCCGACAATTCATGAGCTTCGATGGTAGCTTCCTCGTACTGATCCAGCCGGCTGATTTCTTTTTCATAGATTTCCAGCACCTCTTTTTTCTCGATGGCTTTGATCACTGAGGCGTCTACGCCGGCCTTTTTACAAACATCCTGCCGGCGGACGTATTCCGATTGTCTTTCAAGCTGTAAAAAAGCCATTAAGGCTTCTACCTGGCGGGTGGAGCGGCTGAGTTTCTCAAAAGCTTCTTCCAGCAGCGGCGGATTAGAGCGGTAAGGCTCCTGAAGGCGGAGGCAATGTATCTTTTTGGGTTTGTACTTTTCTTTCAGGTCTTCTTTGATGTATATGATCTTTCGATCCAGCAGGCTTTTGATGATGGGATAAACCGTTTTCTGATCGAGGATCTTTCTGACTTCCTCGATGGGAAGCTCATGCTGGATGGACAAGGCTTCGGCGACCAGGTATTCCTTGTCGTTCAGGTCTGAGAAATCGTCGTCAAACAAAGGGCCCAGGGTAATGATGGTCTCGCTGGTCAGTTTCAGGTTGGAGGGCAGCGCTGCATTCATGACCTCGCCCAGCGTACAGCAGTAGTAAGAGGCCATCCATTTCCAGAGTTTTAGCTGTGTGGGCTGAATGATGGGATCATCATCCACCACTGAGAGGATAGCCTTGGCCCGGTAGGCTTCCGGCGCCTGGTGATGTACTTCGATGACCAGTGCGGTGTACAGTTTATTTTTTCCAAACTGCACCTCTACCCTCACCCCCATTTTCACCTGACCGACAAATTGTTCAGGGACGTAGTAGGTAAAGGGTTTAGGTACGGCTACCGGCAGAATGACCGTGGCGTAGGTTTGCGTTGTTTCAACGGGATGGAGCTGAAGATTTTCCAAAGGAAACAATTTTTTGACTTAAAATGCTAAAGTCGAGCTAAAATAAGGATTTTTCATACAAAATGTTTTTTGATTTTTTTCTAAAAACATTTTCGAGCAGTCAGGTTTTCCTTCCGCTAATAAATGTTTAACATCTTGGGTGCGCGATCATCCAAAAAATATTTTTTCGTCCGGCTTTATGTGCTCTAAATCTTTTTCTATATTTAGAAACAACATAAAACGGAAAGATATGACCAATACCACGGACTCCTGGCAGTTGCAAACCCTTGATTCTCCCAAAGTGTTAAATTCCTATACCCTTCAGGTACACCATGCCGCGCAGTTGGTGGCGATGGTGGGCCATTCGCTTTTACCTAAAGAAAAGGACGACTCCCAGTCCAATATGGAATGGAGTACGCGCCGGCATGCGATTTTAGGTCGGGATATTGAGTTGAACCAGGTCATTCGCATGGGATTGATCTATCATCCCTTCGAGTTACACCTGTTTGATCATAATCTGGACAGCCTGGACAACCTCAACCTGGAAGGCCGGACCATGCAGTTGGCCATTAACTGGATAAAAGATCATATAGACGTCCTGGGTGGAAATGGAGCGCAGGTAAAACCCATCAGCCATTTTACCCTCCCGAAGCACCCTCTGGATAAGGGGGCGGTTTTTGAATTACCCACGCCTGTTTTACATATAGAAATGGCCAAGTATCGTTCCAATGCGGATCTGATACTCAAAGAACTCGCCGGGCGTTTCGAACACGCCACCGAGGTTCGGATCTGGCCTCATCATTTCGACACGGGTTGTTTCATTCCACTCGCCTTTGACGATCAGGGACAGCCCTCTCACGCCATGGGGCTGGGGCTGGCCGTAGCAGATGGAATGATGGATGAATATTATTATTACATCACCCACCAGGTCAAAGGCCATAAGCCCGAGTACGTGGATTTGCCCGATCTGGCCGGCGGCGGCGAGTGGAAAAAAGGCGAATGGGTTGGAGCTGTGCTGCCCGTTTCCCGCTTGTTGAAGAGCAATGATGCGCATGAGCAGCATGTACAGGCCTTGTCGTTTTTTGAGTCGGGCATTGCGGCGACAATGCAATTACTGGGTCTGGAAAACTAGTAAAAACAGACTATATTATTAGGCCATTTTCCCGAATCTCTACTTCTTTTCTTCAACATTGTCTCAGCTTTTTTCTTTATAAGAAAAAGCAAATACGATCCTGTCGATCAAACCTAAGCATTTTTTGGATTGTTTATTATACACACAAGTCAGTACCACTTTCCACAAAAAGGCTGCTACCATTGCTTTTCCAAGTTTTTTTGAATTAAAACTTCAATTAATTAAAAAAATATACAATTACTATCATTATGACTCTTCACGTTCCGAACAGTAAAGCCCAGGAATTGAAACTGGCCTATCAGTCTATCCGAACGCAAAGCATCCGCATCTGTGAACCCCTGGAAGCCGAGGATTACGTGGTGCAGCCGACCATGGACGTCAGTCCGCCCAAATGGCACCTGGGGCATGTAACCTGGTTTTTTGAAAACTTTGTCCTGATCCCCAACCTGGAAGGATATCAACCTTTTGACCTGACGCTCAATTATTTCTTCAACAGCTACTACGAAAGCCAGGGGCCCCGCATCCTGCGCAGCAGGCGAGGCAACATCACCCGCCCGGGCCTGTCCGTCATCCTGGACTATCGTCAGCACGTCGATTATCATATGACAAAGCTGTTTGAACAGTATGGAAACGAGGAGCTGTCCAAAGACTTGTTTGACCTGATCGTACTCGGCCTGCAACATGAACAACAACACCAGGAACTCCTCGTTACCGACATCAAATACATCTTGGGGAACAACCCTCTCTTTCCTGTTTTTAGAGAAAAAGAACCCGTTCAGCCTGATTATGCCATAAAGGAAGCCTCCTCCCTGCCGGTAAAAGAAGGTATTTACGAGATCGGCTATGCCGGCGATGGTTTTTGTTTTGATAACGAGCTGGGCGTGCATAAGGTCTTCTTACCTGACTATCAGATCATGGACCGCCTGGTTACCAATGGCGAATACCTGGAGTTCATAAAAGAGGGCGGCTACGAAAAATTCGAATACTGGCTGTCCGACGGCTGGGACTGGGTGAAAAATCTGGAAGTGAAAGCGCCCGTATACTGGTTTGAAAAAGACAGCCAATGGTGGTACTTCACCATGAACGGCCTGCGCCCAGTCGATCTCCATGCGCCTGTTACGCATATCAGCTATTACGAAGCGGATGCTTTCGCGCAATGGAAGGGCATGCGCTTGCCTACAGAATATGAATGGGAGGTAGCGGCCAGGCAGTACAGCCCGGAGATCCCGAAAGACAGCAACTTTGTGGAGACTAACCACTACCACCCTATCCCCAAACAACACGATAAGGACTACCAGTTCATGGGTAACGTCTGGGAATGGACCTCCAGCGCTTATCTGGCTTACCCCAATTACCCCCGCTTGAAAGGCGCTCTGGGAGAATACAACGGTAAGTTTATGGTCAATCAAATGGTATTGCGCGGCGGTTCCTGTGCTACTCCGCACTCGCACATTCGACATACGTATCGCAACTTTTTCCATGCCGATAAAAGATGGCAGTTTACCGGAATTCGCTTAGCTCAATCTTAAAATCAACCGATGAAATCTATTATTTCCACCAGACAAAAAGAAGCTCTTTCGGCATTTGCCGAGGATGTACTGTCCGGACTGTCGCAAAGTCCTAAAAAGTTACCCTCCAAGTATTTTTATGACGCCCGGGGTGACAAGCTCTTCCAGGACATCATGAACATGCCCGAATATTATCTGACCAATAGCGAGTATGAAATCCTGAACACTCAAAAATCCGCTATTCTGAACCTCATCGGTGAGGATCCTTTCGACCTGATCGAACTGGGCGCCGGGGACGGGACCAAGACGAAGCTGCTGTTGGAATATTTCCTTGACCGGGGGGCCGACTTTTGCTACTCCCCCATCGATATTTCGGGCAATGTGCTGAAACATCTCAAGGCCGACGTGGAGGAAAAATGGCCCGACCTGCACTGCGAGCCCTTGCAAGGGGATTATTTTACTGTGCTGGAAGACCTGTCGCATACCGTACACATCAAAAAGGTGCTGCTCTTCCTGGGCGCCAATATCGGCAACCTGACGCTGAGCAGGGCGGAAGACTTTTTGCGCCATGTCGGCGAATATATGTCAGAGGGCGATCTTCTGCTCATCGGCTTTGACCTGAAAAAAGATCCTCAGATCATTCTGGACGCCTATAACGATCCGGCAGGCATTACAGCTGCCTTTAACCTGAACCTTCTTCGGAGGATCAACCGGGAGCTAAAGGCTGATTTTCAACTGGGTCAATTCAAACATTGGGAGACTTACGATCCCGTTACCGGAGCGACGCGCTCCTTTCTGGTGAGCACTCGTGAGCAGAAAGTTCACATACTTGATGAGACCATTCACTTTGATGCATGGGAAGCGATCGATGTGGAGTTATCCCAAAAGTACGACACGCATATGATTGAAGATATGGCTTCTTCTACCGGTTTTAAAGTAGTCAAGCATTTGTTTGACAGCAGAAGGTATTTTGTAGATAGTATTTGGCAAAAATAGAGGCTGGCTCGTGCATAGGACCCCCCTACACATTTTCGCAGCCTAATAAAATCCTATTTTAGCGGCCTTTTTATAGAAGTTGTTTAAAGTTTCCTGCTGGAAGCGAAAAAACAGGATTTTATGTCCA
>CAZJQS010000062.1:22191-34396 GCA_964548175.1 uncultured Saprospiraceae bacterium | reverse complement strand
CGGACAAAACACTCAGTCGCACGAGATCAAAGGGATTGCCTACAAGGAACAGGTGACCCTAAAACACGGCCAAAACAACTTCAGCTGCCGCTTTGCTGCCCTGAGCTACCGGAATCCCGCCAAAAATCAATATGCCTATCAGCTGGTCGACGTTAATGACGACTGGATACCCCTGGGCAATAAACACTCAAAAAAGAATTTTATTATTTGCACAAAGAGTACGAAGACTTTTTATACAATCCCACTTTCAAGTCAACCCATTTTTTTTATCCACTCTGCTATGATTTGCATGGCCTCTTCATTGAAGGTTTCCTCGATTTGACCATACTCGCTCAATGAGCCTGTTTTGGCTTTTTGGAACATATGATTCAGACCGTCCATTTCTATGAGCTTCACTTCTTTATTCCCTCCCTTTTTTAGCGCCGCCTCCAGGCCGGCTAAATTTTCCTTAGCCGTCACCTGGGTGTCCAGCGTTCCGTTCATCGCCAGAACGGGGACCTTCACCTTTTTGAGATAGTCCTCCGGATTAGTGCGGATGAAATGTAGAAACCAGGGGGTAAGCATCTGTTGATATTGCTGAAAAGTACTTTCCTTCTGACTTTCCGAAAATTCATTTTTAAAATACTTTAGAAATCCATCTTCCACAACTTTATTCAATTCAGGTTTCATTTTTGCTGTTGGAGCTGTTGGATCTTTTAATAATAATGCATAGATATCTTCCTTTAGTTTAAGGTCGGACTCCACCAAATTGTCGGGAAGCCCTGCTGCCTTGCCCACTGCTTCACTCTGCAAAAGCATCAACTCCGTAATGCGTATGCCGGGACCTGCCAGCAAAACAATAAAATCGACTGCTTTATTCCGCGTAGCCACCATAGGAGCGATCATCCCGCCTTCGCTATGGCCGATCAGGCCAATACTGGCGCCCTTGAGGTCCGCTCTGTTTTTCAGATAAGTCACAGCTGCTTCTGCGTCGTATGAAAAATCAGTAGTGGTGGCTATGGAATGCTTACCGGTGGACTCCCCCACCCCACGATCATCATAACGCAACACCCCAATGCCCTGCCGGGTCAAATAGTCAGAGAGCACTAAAAAAGGCCGGTGGTTGTAAGTCCGCAACTCCCCATTTCTGTTTTGAGGGCCGGAGCCGGAGAGGAGCACAACAACCTGCCTGACTTTCCCCTCTTTCGGAAGCGTTAGTGTACCGGAAAGCGTTACTTCATCCCGGGGATTGTCAAAAGTGATTTCTTCCTGCAGGTAGGGAAAATCTCTGGGGTCCTGTGGTCTGACAGGCTGTTCAAAAGGCTTCCTTGATAAAGTCAGCGGCAAAGAAATATATCCCTGCATAAACTGCCCGCTGATCTCTTCTTTTTCGGGCGACCAATCTCCCGAAAAGATCATCTTTAGCTTTTCTGCTTTGATGGTCAAGATATTATCAGAAAATGTAGTTTCATCTACGGCAATGCCGCTCGCTCCTTGATCGGGGCTATCCATAGTCGTAATGTACCCGTCACCATCTTTTTCAATATTAAAAACGATGCGCAGCTTGGTGCCTTGAATATCAAGCAGGCCGTTCCAGCTGCCGGTAATGTCTTGAGCTTGTGTCATTTGGAAAAAAAAAGAAAAACACAACAACAATAAGGAGGATCTCATTTTAGGATAATTTTTAATGATCTACAATAATAAAGGTTGTCAAAAAAGTCTTTTTACATAGTCCCCGGCAGGCGGGCAAAATGACTTAATAGACAACCTTGTTTTATGCACTAAATTTAATCTAAAAATCAATAAAAACATCAAGAAAAACGGAAAAAAGGGGACAATTTCATTCCACCCTTGCTAAAAATCATTGACAGATTGACTGAAAAGGCTTTATTTTTTTTGGGGTGTAAAAAACACCAAAAAACATATTTAATCCACTTTAAAAAAGATAAACGAATTGTTGTTAAGCGCTGGTACAAAATTAATTTAACCTATCCTAGCGACGCAGGGATAGGTCAAATTAACATTTGACGAGTTACTTAAAAAATGAAATAATCACTAAATAAATGAGCCTAATTACATGAAAAAACCACAAATAATATGGTCCGTGACTATGTTGATTTTCTGCTTACTGTTCTTCTTCAACTGTAACAGACAACAAGAGTTGGGCGCTTTTTACATTTCACCGGCTGTTTTATATAAAAACCAGCAAAAACAAACCATTCACCTCCTGGCCAGGGAGGTGCAAATGAAGGATTATTTTGATTTTATGGATGCTATCGTATGCCGGTATGATTCTTTGTTGAACCATTCCATGTCGGAACACCTCATTGTCCGCAATAATCCATGGATCATCGATACGCTGGCCGCCACTGATTATTATCGTCTGAAAGAAAGAGGAATTATTAATCTGGACCAGCAGGAACTGGTTATCTTTCGCCCCGGAAACTATCTCATTATTCCGGACTCCTCTAACGTGGATAGCCTAAATCGCTTATTTGATCAGACTTACCTGGACGTCAACGTCCCCGAATACAAGTTGCGGATCGTACAACACGATACCGTTGCATATAAATTCCCGGTCAGGGTCGGTCGCAATGAGCGGAAATACCTGGCCATGGCGGGAAGAACGGAAGACCTGCGCACCCGCACCGGCGAAGGAACCATCATCCGCCACGCCAAAGACCCGGTCTTCATTAACCCTAGCAACAATCATTATTATCACGTCACGAGAAGAGACGACGGCACCGTCACCGCCATGCCCAGAATTCCATGGATAGAACCTGAGATCAACGGCCGTCGCTACGGTCAACTCATTCACCCCACCACTAATATTGAAACGCTTGGAAAAGCTTATTCCAACGGATGTATCGGCACCTCTGAAGCTGCCGCCTGGCGGATTTATTACCATTCGCCCCTGGGCACGCGCATCGTCATAAGATATGACCTGAATGCAGTGAACGATGTGGGAGAAATGATAACGCTGGAGGACATATATTAATACTGCGCCCCATTTTTTATAAACTGCTCCTCCAGAGACGTCCGCCATTCCAAATCTAATTTCACCTCCGGATTCAATGGCTCTAGAGTCAACACATTATAGTTTTTCCAAAAATCATGATTATAAGGCAACTGAAGATCATACATTTGACTGTGATCTCCATACTGGGCGGTTAATTCCCTGTCGATTTGACTGTAGTCGGAAAAATCATCGCTTTTTCTCAATTCATTGACCTGAATACGTACATTGTCCGGGCTGGATTTCATTCCTTTATCTTGGATATCGACTGCAGCCTCCAGCAATCGGTCATACTTCCTGGTTTCGCCGTTGATCTTGGCTTCCCGGTAAAAGCCGCTCATAAAATGCAGGCGTCTGGGATAATTGTTACTAATGTTCTTGATCGCTTTTTTAATGAAATGGGTAAGCGGATATTCCGTACTGAGCACTTCGACCTCATCCAGGTGGACAGCATTCGGCCGCATGGCCAGTCGAACCGGCTCCTTAAGGTCTGTTGGAGAAAGCTGTCGGCGGAGGTCAAAATAGCCGATATGGCTCACAACCAATGTTTCATTCAAATGGCCGACAGGAAAGTAAAAGGTAAAGTGCCCTTGCTGATTGGTAACTGTCCCAATTCCTTTTTCCGGAATCCCTACATGAACAAAGGGAAGAGGTTCCTGGGTTTTCTGATCAAGCACCACTCCCTGGATTTGCAAAAATTCCTGGGCTGACAGATGAGGAACACAAAATAGCAAGGGGAGGAAAAAATAGCGGATCATAAAAACTAGTTCAATTGATAAACCTGCAAGTGTTTGCGTTGCTTATTAAGATACACTTCTTCCACTTTTTCCCAGCCCTTTTCGTAGAAAAGATCCTCAAAAAAACTTCTTTCCTTCAATAAGGAACAGTGGTTTTTGCCCGGATCGATCTCTTTAAACTGCTCCAGCAAATAAACTTTGCCTTCGGGATGGATCGACCGGGCCATCGATTCCAGCATGGCTTCAGGATCGGCAAAATGATGGAAAGCATTGCGAATGATGAGCACATCTAATTGTTCTCCTTCCATTTGTGTTGACTGGTCTGTGCCGAAAACAGTGCTTATCCGATGCTTTTCTTCTTCATTCAGCAGCAACAGACTATTGTCGATCTCCCCTAAGCGCTCAGGGCTAACTTCGTTGATGATCAGCGCTATCTCAGGGTGCATCATCTTTAAAAAAACGGAAAAGAGACCGTCCCCCCCTCCTATTTCTCCTACTCTCGAAGATTTCGGAAAGTGATAGCTGAGCAGTTCTTGGACCAGGAAATACTCCTCATTAAGCTGCGGCTGGTCGATATCTGATTCCTGAACGTTAAGAAAAGGGGGAAGGTGTTCCCTTTTGAAGTTTTGCAGCACCAAAGATCGTATTCCCTTCATCAGGGAATCGCGGGCAATAAACCTGAAAAGCTGCTCACGAGTCCTGGCGGTCGGCGCCGGCAATTCTCGAATATCCTCAGCATAAGCCAGTTGAGTTAAAAAATACCGCAGGTCGAATTTATCGTCAAATGACAGATCTGAATCATTTACCTTTTTTATCAGCGCATCTATTTGTGGGCCTGAAGGATAATAATAGCTAGTGGGGGTCAGATACAGTTCGACCAAACGAGTTTCCAGCCTTTTTTTCTTTACCTCATCAATAGTCTGCGCCCCTATACCTGCAGCACTCACCGAAAGAATAAGAACCCAAATCGCTTTTTTCATAAGAGTCCGGTTAAACAAGATACCGGAAGATACGCATTTTCCCAACAAACGCCAGCAGGCTTCACACAAAGACACATAGGAGCGCAAGAGGTTGTCAAAAAAGAGACTTCCGTTTGATGTCAATACTTTTCTTAATGATCTTGACAAAGTTCCTGTACCTTATGAAATACATCGTGCAAAGCGTAGATGGCCTCTTTCATTTCTGCTTCCGTTCCTTCCTCCACCACCTTTGCCATAGCCAGAGATTCTTTTTCCAATTCTTTTAAGGCTTCAGCGATATTGTCCTTTTGATACTCTTTGGGAACCGGGATCTTCACCCATGCTTTAGCAACCGCCCCCATTTGCCCATATTTTTGTTTAAGCGGTTCCAGGTTATCCTCTTCTGCAGAGTGAAAGGCGTCGGACATTAAGGTATGGTAAGAATCCAGTGCGGCTTCCCATGCCCGTTTTCTTGACTGAATAGTTTTGTCATCAACGGTTTCTTCGAGCTTTTCTTCCTGAGGCGCTTCATCGGCTGTGCAGGCGGAAAAAGCAAATGCGAAAATGGCCAGTAAGGCCAGGAAGTTGATTGTTGCTGATCTCATTTTAGATAGAATTTTGGAATTAACACATTAGAGAAGCAAAATTACAACCTTCCCGCTTTATTTTGGTGATAAATGTCGGCAAAATCAATCTTGAAATCTTTTATCATGAAAAACCTTTCTCTTTTTTTGATGCTACTGATTACATTAGTGGCGTGTGACTCCAATACCGAGAAAAACGGCGCGGCTGATGTCCCTGTTGAAGAGCTCATCGATCTTCCCCTGGCCAGGCAACTTCACGATTTTCATCCTTACATAAAATACGATAGTATCCGGGATCGCCGATTTAAGTATGAGGAGTTAAAAGCAGTGATTGCATCCCTTGATCCTGCTGTTTTTTCGGTAAAAAAAGCGGGGAGTTCTATTGAAGGGCGGGATATTTTTTTGATCAAAATGGGCGAAGGACCTGTGCGTGTATTATTATGGTCACAAATGCATGGCGATGAATCCACTGCCACCATGGCCTTGGTGGATATGTTCCGGTTTTTTCAACAAAAAGAACAATTCCAGGAATTCGTTGCAATGCTGCACAACGAATTAAGCCTGTATTTCATTCCAATGCTCAATCCTGACGGAGCGGAGCGTTTTCAAAGACGCAACGCACTTGGGGTGGACCTCAACCGGGACGCTCTTCGGCTGCAGAGCCCGGAGGCGCGGATACTGAAGCACACCCGGGATAGTCTCGATGCCGACTGGGGCTTTAACCTACACGATCAGAATCGGTATTACGCCACAGGCAATCAGCCGCATATGGCCGGCATCTCTTTCCTGGCGCCGGCTTATAATTACGAAAAAGACATCAACGAAAAGCGGGCTGAAGCTATGAAGCTGATCGTCGGCATGAATGCAGTGCTGCAAACCTATATCCCTGACAAGGTCGGCCGCTATTCTGATGCTTTCGAACCACGCGCCTTTGGCGACAATATTCAGAAGTGGGGCACCCGCACCATTCTGATCGAATCGGGTTCGTTAAGAGAGGACCGCGAAAAGCAATATTTGCGGCAACTGAATTTCACCATCCTGCTATCGGCTTTCAACGAAATCGCAAAAGCCAAGGTTAAGGACTTTCCCCTGGAACCATACGAAGAAATTCCCTTCAACAATTCCAATGCCTTTCAGGATCTTATCATACGCAAGGCTACGCGTTACATTAATGATCAGCCTTACCTTATCGATTTAGCCTTCCGGAACAACGAAATAGGTTATGCGGAAAACCAGCAGTATTATTTTCGTTCCACCATCTCTGACCTGGGCGACCTCAGCACCCAGTACGGCTATGAAGAACTGAATGCGGAAGGCCTGGTTGTCAGCATTGGAAAGACCTACCCACGCGAATTCAACAATTTAACTGAATTGGAGAGCCTTAACCTCACCGAACAATTAAGGAAGGGTTACACCGATTTTATCGTAAAAAAAGCCCCTGCGCCCTGGCAAACTGACCGGATGCCGGTACGTATTCTGCCTCGTTCGCCTTCCGAAGCCATTGAGGTAGGAGATAACCCGTCCCTATTGTTGAGCGATGAGGATGGGGAGGTGAAATGGGTGGTAATAAACGGTTTTTTTCACTCATTAGACCTCAAAGGTCTTAAAGACCTTTGAGGTCTGTAAATCCCCCTCCTCCTTGCAAACCCCTCATTCCAGCTCATAATAAATTAAAAACCAAAATTTTACATAGTGTTAAAAAAATCACAGACCTCGTAAATCCGTCCGCCTTTGTCCGGTGAGATTGGATAGGATTTTTTACAGATTGGCATGACAAAAAAAGAGGGCCGGGAATCCACCCGGCCCTCTTCTTTTTTTAAGCTAACATCTTATTCATTTCATTAATCTCATCTTCGTAAACAGTATGCGGACCATTGGGATAGATCTTCTTCTTTACCTCAGCACCCATTCGCTCCAAAATGGATGCTGTTTCATTCACCCGCCGGAGTGGAATGTGTGGATCAACATCGCTGCAGCCTAATAACACGGGCATCCCCTTAAATGAGCCTTTGTAGTTGCTCTCATCCAGCTGATCCCCGATCAAACCGCCGCTGAGGACAAAGAGACCGCCGTAACGGGCCGCATTGCGAGTAACAAACTCGCTGACCAGGCAAGCGCCCTGGGAAAAGCCCATGAAATAAATGTCCTCTTCCTTAAAGCCGGCAAGCCTGATGTCCTCAAGCATAGCTCCCAAAACTTCTAATCCCGTGGACAAACCCGGCTCATTCTGGTCCGTAGGAGCCATAAAACTGTACGGATACCAGCTATTTCGACTAGCCTGTGGAGCCAACAAAGCCAAACCTTCCACTTCCAGGTATTCCGCTAATGATAAAATGCTTTCCGCAGTAGCGCCCCGACCATGGACCATCACCATTACTTTTTTGGCCCGATCCAATGGAACACCGCCTGCTACGATATTTTTAGTGTGCCGATGCATACTTTTCCGGATTTACAACAATAGGTTCCAATAAACTTTCAATATAGTCTCTTCTATGCTCTACCCATGAAGGTAACTTCAACGCCTCACCCAGATGCTCCTTTTCTTCATCATACAAAAATCCGGGAGGCGTGGTGGCGACTTCAAACAATACCCCGCCCGGCTCACGGAAATATATGGAATGGAAATACTGCCGGTCGATGACGGGTGTGGGCCTGAAGCCCGCTTTCAGCACCTGCTCCCGAACCAACAGTTGATCTTCATCACTCGGGGTGTCAAAGGCTATGTGGTGAACCGTCCCGCTGCCGTCTAATCCATATGACTGATCCGCCCCCCACACCATGTCGATAACCTGCCCGGGTAAGCCATCCTTTGCTTTATATCTGCGACGGGCTCCTTCTTCCTCAACGAATACATGCTCCAACTGATCGACTAACAATGCTTCCGTCTTCTCATAGGTATTCTCCCAAACTTCTACGCTGTAAAACCCGCGAATGGCATGTTCCAACGGAATATGCCCATAGGTAAATGGCGCCCTGCCGTCATTGTCGTTCGCTATAAGTTCTAACCCAAGGCCATCCCAATCCTCGAAATAGATCGCAACTTCATCAAACCGCTTCCGGGGGGCTTTGTGCTTCACCTTAAATTGCTCAAAACGCTTCAGCCAGTAATCAATAGAACCATCGGGTATGGAAAAGGTGGTCGTCGCCGCCTGCCCCTTTCCGTGCCGGCCCGGACGAATGTTCTTAAAAGGAAAAAAGGTCATTATACTGCCCGGATTCCCACTTTCATCTCCATAGTAAAGATGATAAACATCCGGCGCATCAAAATTGACGGTTTTCTTGACCAGCCGAAGGCCTAAAATGCCGACGTAAAAATCTACATTTTTCTGAGGACTTGACGCCACCGCCGTCACGTGGTGCAAGCCGGTTATGAGTGGTTTAGTCATGATGGTTGATAGTTCTTAATTAATTAATTTAAATAAGGCAAGGCGGCCGACGGCCGCCTTGCCTTATTTAAAGCTCGGTAAATGTGCTTCAATTTCTTTCCGGTTCTTTTCTTCCCAGGCAGGCAGCTTTAGCTCCCCGCCCAGACTCTCGATCGTCTCGTCTGCTGTAAATCCGGGAGGGATAGTGGCCACTTCGAACAATACTCCGCCCGGGATTCTGAAGTAGATAGAGTGGAAATAGTTCCGGTCTTTCACCTCGGTTACTTTGAAATTCCATTCTTCCGTAAGCGCCTTTCTCATGGTCAGCAAGGCTTCGTCATTTTCCACACGCCAGGCTACGTGATGCACCGTACCTATGCCGTTAACGCCTTTGTCTCCTCCGGCATCGTTGCGAATGTCCCAAAAATGGCCCGGGCCGCCCCCATTCACCGCGAATCGAGTGAGCGGACCGTCGGTCGCTATTTTTTCAAAACCAAAAACCCTAAGCAAAAAGTCAAATGTAGCATCTACTTCTGAAACCGATAAAGTGACACTGGAAAAGCCCCGAATGGCATTTTCTTCAACCACTTCATTCGTCGTCCAGGGTATGCGTTCATCCTCATCATGACCGACGATTTCCAATACGAGGCCCGACGGGTCACTGAACTGTAGTACAGGGCCATTAAATTTGACCCGCCTTTCCACCGCCACATCATGGCTGGAAAGCCTTTTTTCCCAAAACGCCAAAGAACCTGAGGGTACAGAAAAAGAGGTGATGCTGATCTGACCAGTTCCGAGGCGCCCCCTCCTCACCCCTTCTCCCTTGTAAGGAAAAGTAGTCATAATGGTTCCGGGCGCCCCTTCAGCATTGCCATAATAGAAATGATAAACGCGATTATTATCGAAGTTTACGGTCTGCTTGACTAAGCGCAAACCCAGCAAACGGGTATAAAAATCATAGTCTTCCCGCGCATCGTCAACAGTAGCCGTTACGTGATGAAGGCCTTTGATCAAATTGGAGGTTTTCATGTCGTTGAATTTTTATCTACAACCCCTAAACCTCGACCTTGTTCTAGCCTCTGAAAATGTTAAAGTTATAATTTTTAGACCTTTTAGTTTTTTTTTTAATACAATTTTTTCATTTTTGTCTCAGACATTCACCCCTAAACCATTTTCCCTGGCTTTTATCAGCATCAACATATTTGTTGTTGTATTCTTTTGAATACAACTTTCGAATTGTAATCTCATTAAAATAAGATTTTAATGATCTTCAGAGGGCAGTAAAACTTTACTGCCCTTTATTTTTTGGGAAAAACTACCGAAAATGACCAGAAAATCAGCCTTTTTTCTATTGATAAACCTTCTTTTTGGATGCACCGCGAGCATTTCGGAAGATAATCAACCCTTTCAATATGACCCTGCCTATCTGGGGGAATATGTGAGCGATAGCGTCCTTAACGTCACCTTCGCTCCGCCTATTAAATGGAAGGCTTCTACCCTGAAGGATTTTTCGATCTATAGCCGGCGGCTGAACCAGACCTATCCTAACCAGGTCAGTGTACGCCATTTATTCACCAGCCCGGGCAATACCAACTCTTTTTTAACCCTCTCTGCTATTACCGGTTGGCCAGAGCAAGGTCTTGACGCTATGAAAGAATTCTATCGGCAGGATTTTAAAAAAATAAAAGGCGGCGGCGGAAAAATCACATACACCACTTTCGAGCAAAACTCCCTTATGGTCCATTCCTGGAAAACAGAAGACCAGGTCCTCGTTAGGTACAAGGTCCTTTTTATGGCGAAAGATCAGCCTGTTCTTCAAATGGACTTCAATATTCCGTTCCCCAATTACGATGAAGATACCAGAGAACAGATTGAATCGTCAATTGCTGCTGTAACTCCTCAGACAAAGTGAAGAGCAGAGATGAATACCTTGTCCGTTAATTGAATAAGTTTATTTTACTGCCGGCGGCCACATAAAAAATTTATTCCCAAAATATTATCCCTGAATCCTGATGATCGAAAACTTTAGACTCCTGCTTGTCACCATGCCCTCTCCTGTCTATCTTTAAAAAACCGCCCGGTTAACTGTCCGGCGCCGTCTTTGGCCAGCCAGACAATGGTATCTGCGCCTTGCGCTATAGACCTGGGCGCTGCACTGCCCCCCATGTCGGTGCGCACCCAGCCCGGGCAAACCGCATTCACTCTGATTCCTCTATCGTTTAAGGTACCGGCTAAATGCCGGGTAAAAGTGTTCAACAACGTTTTGGAAGAACTGTATAAACGAGCATACGCCCCTACCCCATCACAAAAACTTCCGGCCCCACTGGACACCATGATGATCTGTCCGCCTCTGGGCATCAACGGATACATTTCCAGCGAAAATAAAAAGGGAGCAATAGCATTGGTCTCAATGGTCCGATAGGTCATTTCAGGGCTCACGCTTAAAAAAGAAGTATCTTCATCCAACAGAATAGCTGCATTATTGATCAGTACGTTCAGCTCTCCATATTCTTCTTCAATGTATCGTCTAGCTGCCGAGCGGCTCTCGGCTTTTGTAATATCCAGCCGGAAAAGATCTACGCCTAACTCCTCCGCCGCCTTCATGCCTTTTTCCTCATCTCTGGCTCCCAGAATGACTTGCGCCCCCTGCGCCTTCAACTCCAGACACACTTCTTTACCGATACCCCGGTTCCCTCCGGTTACTAGCACATTCATATTTTTGTATTTTTTGTTCGTTTATTCAGCTCAAATCCTTGTATGTCCATTCTATATGAGTTAGGTGCGCCACAAAAAAACACATTCAATACCGCGACCATTGCGAGGTTAGCCGCAGCGAACAACCAAAACTGTCCGCCCTTTTCCCCAAGCTCTCCCAGGTAATCCGGCATATAGTGAATGGGATGTGCATAAGGATTCAGGAAAGCCCATTCCCAGCCGGGCCCAAGCAGTGAAGCCAGCACAAAGCCAAGAATACCGATGGTCAGAGGAATAATAAAATGTTTGAATTTCATACTCAGACCAAACTGTAAACTTAACAATGGCAGGATAGAAAAGATCGTTTTGCCGGCTAATTCCGCTATCTGTAGCCCATCCGGCCAGTACTGCAATAATCCGGTTTGTGGCCGAAGAAGCCCCAATACCATTCCGGAAAAAAGAAAGGAACCGATGAACAGGATATGTGCGCCAATGAACAACAATAAAACAAATAGCTGCTTGGACTGATAGATCTTCCAGCGCTCCACCGGCAGGGTGTACAGGTTGATCCACAATTGCCGACGGTGTTCCATAAAGGTCACCAGAGAAGCCAAAATGATTACATACAAGGGCAGCATCATAAAAGCGATACCATTGTAATGTCCCACCACATAAGTCTGCCAGGGATTCTCAAATGGACTTTCCCTCCATTGTTGCTGATCAAAATACAACAATAAAAACAACATGACGGCATTAGCCGCCGTCCCCGCTACCGATAACCACCAGGCGAAGGAGTTGCGGCCTTTTAGGATTTCGGCGCGGAGAACGTTGAAAAAAGAGGTGGTCATGTTTTGGTTGTTGGTTGTTGGTT
>CAZJQS010000062.1:0-22091 GCA_964548175.1 uncultured Saprospiraceae bacterium | reverse complement strand
GAAGCGTGATTAGTTGTTGGTTATTGGTTGTTGGTTGTGTTTGAATTGAAATCCAATGCTAATGGAAATTAGCAAAAAGGATTTACATTTTTTGCTTTTCGAGGTTTAGGAACAATTTTTCCAATTGATTTTCCTCTGACTCTATACGGAAAATAAGCAGATCATGCCGTCTCAGCAAGTCAATTACGCCAGAAATGTCCCTGGGCTGATCCAGTTGGATACGCAGCCTTTTTTCTTCCATACTCACATTAACGTTCTGGTTCTTTAAAATGATCAGTGCTTTTTCCGGCTCTTCTACCTGGAAATAAACCACCTCTTGAGCCGCCGCCTGCTTCCTCAACTGCTCAAAAGTTCCCTGAAACAGCAATGCTTCGTTTTTCAGAATACCTATATGCGTACATACCTGCTCTACTTCGTTTAAAATATGGCTGGAAAAAATAATGGTGCGATGCTCTTCTTTAGACAATCGCTGAATAAGGCGGCGAATATCCGAAATGCCTTCAGGATCGAGACCATTGGTCGGCTCATCCAATAATAATAAACGGGGACCGTGCAATAAGGCCAAACCAATGGCCAACCGCTGTTTCATTCCGGTACTGTACTGACCGACTTTTTTATCGGCCTGAGCCGCCAACCCCACCAACTCCAGCACCTTGGGAATATTATTTCTTTCTACCTGTCGATATTGAGCGAAAACGGCCAAATTCTGCCTACCTGTCAGATGATGATACAAGTGCGGTCCCTCAATAACGTTGCCAACCTGATGGAAAATCTCTTCTACATGGGTCGATTGCCCCAGCAATTGAATGTTTCCAGATTCCGGCTTCAACAAACCTAGCAGCAGCTTTAACAAAGTCGTCTTCCCGGCGCCATTCTGCCCCAACAGGCCAAAAGCAGCTCCTTGGGGCACTTCCAGGTTGATGTCAGAAAGCACCGGATCGTTTTTTCGGTAAAAAAAGGATAGGTTTTGGGTTTGGACAGCGAGCATGGGTGGTTGGATTGTTGGGTTGAAAAATTTATCTACAAAACATACACCGCCGCCGGCAGTGTATATTTTTTATAGATAAGTTTGCTCACGTACTTATTCTTCCTTGGATTTTCCGCCAAAACGGAGCGCAACCCCTACATTTACATTAACAAAAGTCACATTCTGAGTCATTTCCGGAGCCACATCTTGGGGCAAGGCCAAACCGAAATCAGGACGGGCATGAGTAAACAAAACGCCGAGTCTCAATCCCCAGGATCTTTTCTGATTCAAAAAATACATAAAATCAGAGCCTAGGTAGTAAGAAAACTTGGCTTCCGATGCTGCTTCATTACTGGAAGTGTAAGTCACCGGCCCCTGCGGCGTCTCGGTAGTTACATTAACGCTTAAATCATCCACCTGACTGGACAAAAGCCCTAATCCTCCTTTGAAGGTCCAGGCAAAACGATCGGTGTCATGCGGATAAAAACGATAGAACGGCCCTATCATTACCAAGGTCGTGCTGTAGTTGCCTGCCAACAGATCAACGCTGGAAGCAAAGAGCGTCTGAGAAAAATCCCGCTGAAGCTCCCTGCGGTCGATATCATGCCCCTGAACTGAAATCGCCGCCTGTACGCCAAACCGCTCTGATACAAACCAGAAGGCGTTCAATTCGGCCGCCAGCCCTACCTGTGCATATCCGCCTTCATCTAAGCGTTCATTCCCATATTGCCCAACAGGCATAGAGGGGCCCAGGGCGGTGTGGATCTCGAGTTGAGCCGTTGCAGCAAAGCTGCAAAACAGGAAAAGGAGAAGTGAGTATAGTTTTTTCATCGTTCTTCGTTAAGTATCTGGTGAATTTTAAACATGAGTCATCCCGAAATTTTGAGATGAATTTAACAGCCTGATTTTCAGGTTTTTAATAAAAATGATCAGTTAATAGTTGCCGGTTATCAGGCGCTTGACCGATTACCATTAACGAATAAGTAATCAAACCATTTCAAATATAGGTTGGGATTGTGCAAACAGTAAGCTACTTCTCCCGCCTGACGGCCGGCAGCTTTGCTCGGCTTAAATGATTCTATTTTTTGATTAGCTGCGCAAAAGAGTACGAAGACTTTTTGCACAACCCCAAAACCTATATTTAAAGATAATTTACCGCTCAGGGGGCGGCAAATTATCTTTAAATATTTTTGTGTAAGCACTGAACCAACAACCGGCTTAGGATTAACAGAGATTATGAGGGGGGCTATATTTCCAAAAAATTAATTTCCCTTAATGCAATAACCTTTGAGATTTATTTACGTTGAAAAAAGGGGATTGATCGACCTTTTTTGTAGCTTTCCCTGTCTAAATACTAGATATATTTGAAATATTTGCCGAAAAAAGGAACCGTGGTTTCCTTTCCTGCACTAATGTAAAAAAAAGTCATAATATATTCCGATTTTTGCCATCGATAACTACCCAAAAACATGCTCAAGCGTAGGAAAATACTGAAATTCATTTACCGGTTGCTACTCACGGTGCTGATCTTGTTTTTCCTGCTCCTCATACTTATTAACCTTCCAGGCGTTCAGGGCTTTCTTTCCCGCCAGGTAGCCTCTTACATGAGTAAAAAACTAAACACGGAAGTAAGCATACAAGGCGTTTACTGGAAATTACCGAAATACATTTCTATAAAAAACATATACGTAGAAGACCAGCAAAAAGATACACTGCTCTGGGCAAAAGAATTGAGATCGGACATCGGCCTGGGCAGGATCTTCCAAAAAGAACTGGCCATCAAAAGTGTCCTCCTCAAGGAAGCTAAAGTAGACGTCCATCCTCAAGGAGAAGGCAGTAACCTGGACTTCATCCTGGAAGCCTTCGCCGGTGACACAACAAAACCGGCGCCTCCCCCCAGAGAACCAGCCAAAAACCCCTGGCAAATAACCTTCCCCGACACCCGCCTGCTGCTGGAAAACATCAATGCTTACTATGAGGTGGGCGGTCAGACTTTTGACATCCAACTCGGAAAACTCAGCGCCCTGGCGGATAAAATCCAGCTGGACAGCAGCATCTTTCTGTTGGATGAGGTGCAACTCAGCAATGTACGCACCTTTATTGGTATGGAAACAACCGATGCCAGCTCTTCCGCTCCTGCCGACACTACCTCAGGCTCTTTCCTGGTCGGCGCCGGTCAAATTGAATTCAACAATATCGATTTCCAGCTGGTCATGCCTGAACTGGAACTGGCCACCACCATTGGCCGACTGAATTCGACCGACACCCGCTTCTTTCTAGGGGAAAGTATGAACATAGACGCCGGCCGTTTTTTACTGGACAACAGCCGCTTCCAGTACGATGTGCCAGGCACGCCTAAAATGGAAGGTTTTGACCCCAATCATTTTACCCTGGAAGACATACTCATGGACATCACCGACGCCACCTACCGGGACCTCGATATTTACGCCACGATCCATCAATTGGCTGCTAAAGAACCGAAAGGACTGGAACTCAAGGAAATGTCGGCTCAGGTGCATTACAATCTGGATTCTGCAGAAGTTACTGACCTAAAAATGGTTACCGCCCGTTCTTCGCTGGAATCCTCCAATACGTTTGTTACTTTTCCTTTTGTCACCTCCGATGCACCGCTGGGCGCCATGCAGATCAGAAGTAGGGTTGAAAAAGGCAGTTTCCACCCTAAGGACGCCATCTTTTTCGCCCCCATGCTGGAGGACTTCTTCTTTGTGCAACAAAACCTGAACAAACCGGTAGCCGTCAGGGCAAATGTAGACGGAACCCTGAACCGGCTCAACATCAGGCAACTGGATGTGCGGGCATGGGATAGCCACATCAACCTAACAGGTTTACTCAGCGATCCGCTCGACCTGGAAAAGACAAGCCTCAACTTCCAGGCCGATGTGATCGAGTTGTCGCAAAAAGGCATGCGCAACTGGCTGCCGCCAAATACCTTACCGGAATATATGTCGCTCCCCAGCACGGTCCTCGCCGCAGCCTCCGTCAGCGGGCCGCTAAGAGCCCTTGATTTCCATTTCAAAGCGCTCACCACTTCAGATACCGAACCCATTGCCTCGAAACTATCCACCTCCGGGCAAATACTCAATGTGCTCAATACCGACAGCCTCGAATACCGGGTAAAGATCGACTCCCTCTATACCAGCAAAAACGGCCTGCTCACCCTGATCCCGGCAGATGCCTTGCCTCCTTATCTCGATCTTCCTCCCGAACTGATCCTGACCGGACAATTGAACGGCAATCTGCAGAAGATCAATACCAACTTTAAACTGTACGCCCTTCGAGGCGGCAATTTCAGTTACCTCAATGCGCAAGGCGTTGTAAGCGAATTCGGCGGAGGCAAAGAACCGGAATTTGACATCTCCATTAACGAACTTGACCTGAAACCGGAAGAGATACTTGCTTTCTTACCCAAAGGCATCCTCCCTCCCTATATCAAGATCCCGGCCATTTCTGACGCCAAAGGCTTCATCAAAGGCAATCAAAACGATTTCAACTCCGACATCACTATTTTTACCACGGCCGGACAGCTTAAGGCAAAAGGCTTTTTGAGAGACTCCACCTATGAAATAGAAGTAGACCTTTCCGCCCTGGATATTGCCAGCTTGTTTGAAGAAGAAGAATACGAGGAAATGATTGGGTTGCCCCTAAGTAAATTCGGCCTTACCCTCTCGATCAACGGCCGTGGTTTCGATCCTGCAAAAAACCTTTTTGCGAATTACAAAATGGCCATCAAGCCCAGTAATGACTTGTACCAATGGGAGGAAGGCCTGGTCGTTGAAGGCGTGGTCGACCGGCAATACGTCACCAGCAATATCCGGGTGGATGAACGGCAGGTTCAGGCAACCGGATCCTCTGTGGCCAATTTTAATCAACCCAATGAATCTTTTGATTTCCAGCTCGATCTTAGAAAACTTGACTTCTACCGCCTCCGGCTGACAGCCCTTCCTTTTGACCTGTCCGGCCTGCTACAGGTGAATAGCACCGGCAGCGAACTTGCCAACCTGAATGGGAAGATCAGGGCTGATAACTGGCAGATCAGATACGACAGCCTCACAGAGACGATGGACAGCCTGCTGATCATGGCAACGCTCGATACCAGCATGAACAAGGTATCCATCAAATCGGACGTCGTCTACGGCAACCTCGACGGCAAGTTCGAATTGGACAAAATATCCAGCCAGCTCCGCCAACAGCTGATGAGCTACTTCGATCCCAACTCTGAAAAACAAGACACCCTTTCTGCCGAAGAAAATGCCTATTTCAACTTTTTAATGGAAATTGACGATCCCTCGATCTTGACGATGGGATTCATTCCCGGGCTTAAAAAAGTCGCCCCCTCCTTTATGCTGGGCTCTTTCAACGCACGAGACAAAATGCTGAAGTTCTATTCCGAGATCCCCTCTCTGGAATACAGCGAATACGAGATCTTTGACCTCTTTTTCTTTTTCAACAGCACCAGGGATGCGCTGAACTACGAACTAAACTTTTCCGATATTTTCCTTTTTGACCAGTTTCAGATCCATAATCTCAACCTAACCGGAGAAGCCGATGCCGGTCTGCTGACCACCCGACTGAACCAACGGGACAGCAGCTTTACCGAGCGCTTCAACATACAAGCTAGGGTGTATAATCAGGACGACCAGTTTAGGATCGTGGTCGACCCTGATCTGGTATTGAACTACGATCCCTGGCAGATAAAGTCCAGTAACAGCCTTGTCTATAAAAAGGACACCATCCGGGCCCAGGACTGGAAGATCAGTTATGAAGATCAATCGCTGGAGGTATTAACAGACCGGGGCAACACAGACCGGATGGACGTCCGTTTCCAGTCTTTCGATCTTGACTTCTTCTCCGATCTGATCAAAAAAGACGCAGGACTTTTTGCCGGGCAACTGGATGGCTTAGTGAGCCTTCAAAATATATTCGAAGCATTTGCACTGGAAACCGATTTCAACGTGGCGGAGCTTAAGGTCCTCAATGCCGCCCTGGGCGATCTGGATGCTGAAATAGACTACAGCGCTGATCGGATGGCCGATATCGACACCCGGCTCAAAGGCTTCGGCAATGATTTTATCCTCCGGGGGAATTACCGGCCGGACTCCCTTAAAGACGATCTGGATCTGGAGTTAATCGTTAACTCCATTCAGTTAAATAACCTGGAGCCTGCATTAACCGATTATATCAGCCTGCTTAGCGGCGACCTCAGCGGAAAAATGACGATCAAAGGAGAGACGGACGAGCCGCAGATAGGCGGCAGCCTCGCGCTCCGCAACGCTTCTGTGCGTCCGAAGTTCTTGCAGACGCGTTTTGACATCGACTCAGCCAACTTCAGCTTTACCGATGAGGGCATCAGCATTCCGCAATTTAACCTTAAAGATTCTTTAGGACAGAAAGCCACTTTTTCCGGTGAGATCATCACATTTAACTATCAGGATTTCGGTATGGTCATGAATTTTGAGGCCGAAGATTTTCTGCTGCTGAATACGACCAGAGCCGACAACGACCTCTATTACGGTAAGCTTGTGGCGGACTTAAGCACTGAGATCATCGGGGACTTTGAAAGTCCCGTCATCAATGTAGATGTAAAGACAGAACGAGGCTCTGACATTACTTACATTTATTCTTATGGGGGGCTGCAAAGCGTGGAATCCGGAATCGGGATCGTGGAATTCATTACACCTGCCGATACGCTGGAAGAAGCCCTCTCCAGAGGGAAAGGCATCATAAGAGAAATACAGACCGGTTATGGTTTTGATATATCGATCAATGCAGAAATCACCCAAGACCTTCAAATAAAGGTCATTACGGACGAAATTGCCGGCGACAATTTTGTTGGGAAAGGGCAGGGCGAACTTGCCATACGAATATTCCCTAACAACGATATTGAAATGACCGGACAGGTCGAATTGCTGGAAGGTGATTACCTGTTCACTTATTCGGAAGTGCTGCGCCGGCGTTTCCAGGTCAAATCAGGCAGCTCCGTCACCTTCGTGGGTTCTCCGTATAATCCTCAACTCGATATTACGGCGACTTACACGACCAAGACTTCCGCTTATCCGCTGGTCATCAGCACGCTAGGCGGAGAAGGCAATGTTTCGGAAGCCGACCGCCGGATCTGGGAAGAGGAATTGCAGGGGCAGGAAACTTTCATCACTGAAATTTCGGTGGACGGACCTCTGAAGGAAATCGACATTTCCACTAATATCGAATATCCCAGAATCACCTCTAATTCCAACAACCAGGCCATTCGCGATGCCCTCAACCGGCTGCGGGAAGATCCCAGCCAGACCAATACGCAGGCTTTCAGCCTTATTCTTTTCAACGGCTTCATAGCAGAAGATATCGGGGGCGGGGAAAGTGGATTTCTCAACGTCGATGTCCAGGGCGGCCTGAGCAACCTCATTACCAGCCAGCTCAACAATCTGGCTAACCAGTACATCAAATTCGTCGATATCGATTTCGGCATCGAATCGGCAGGCGGCAGCGGGGGCAGTCTTTTTGAAGAAACCGATTTCAGGGTAAGCCTGCGCAAGACTTTCCTGGATGACCGCCTCAGCATCAGCGTGGATGGAGTAGCCACCAGCCGCACCGACGCCAGCCAAAGTTCACAGGCTTATCTGGACAACATTTCGGTCGAATACTCTTTAACCCGAAAAGGCATGCTAAAAGTAAAAGTCTTTAACCAGCGGGAAGTTAATGATGTGTTCACCGGAGAAGTGGTCAAACTGGGCGGCGCACTCGTTTTTTCAAAAGACTTCAACAACCTCAATTTGTTTGGAAAAGGGAAAAAAGAAAAAAAGAAAAAATAACGACTTGCACATGAGTGCTTCAAAATTATTGCTTTACGGTTTCACGGCTCTGCTGATCTCCATGCATTTTTCCTGTTCGACCACAAAAGGGATCGAACAGGGAGAGTACCTGTATCAGGGCTCCCGACTCGCCTTCGACACGGCAACGACCCAAGCAACGACCAAGCGCCTGACACCCAAACTTGAATCGCTCTATGCTCCCACTCCAAACCGCAAGTTACTCGGCCTGCCCATGCGCTTATACTGGTACAACTTTTTTTATACCGAAAAAGAGAAAGGGCTCGGCCATTCTATCCAGAACCTTTTCGGCGAAGAGCCGGTCTTATACAATCCCGATATCGCTCAAAAAGTAGAGCAACTCATGGAAAACCGCCTGTTTAACGACGGCTATTTTCTCCCCGAAGTCACCACCCAGCTGGATACCGCGAAGAAGAAGGCAGTAGTGGAGTATCAGGTCAGTCCCGGCCCTCAGTACACCATCAACTCTTTTTCCTACGAGATAAGCGACACCCTTATCGGCCGGATGATCAGTCCTTATTACCAAGGTTCCCTAATCCGCCTGGGTGACCCCTATAACCTGGAAGTGCTCAAAGCAGAACGCGAGCGGTTATCCGCTCTGCTTCATCAACAAGGGCTTTTCTTTTTTACTCCTGATTACCTGAAATTTACGGCTGACACCACCGTCGGTCAGTATAGCATAGACCTGCGGTTGAAATTGAAAGAAAACACACCCGAAAAAGATCTGAAGATCAACCGCATCGATGACATCATCATTTATACGGATTATCAAATCGGACGCCCCCTGGGGAAAGATACCACCTTCTACGAAGGCTTGTACCTGGTCCATGATGAACTGGACATTCGGCCTACCCGCCTGCGGGACATCATCTTCTTCAGTTCAGGAGAGCGATACAGTCCGCAAAAGCATCAGAACACCCTGCGCCGCCTGACTAACCTGGATTATTATAAATTTGTCAGCATGCGGTTTGACCGTTCGCCCCGGGCGGATTCCTTGTTAAGCGTCAAAATTTTCCTGACGCCGAAAATGCTGCACACGATAGAAGGATCGGTCGGTTTGGCTCTGATCTCGGACCAGTACCTGGGGCCGGAGGTTTCTTTGGGCTATCGCAACCGTAACCTGTTCAAAGGCGCCGAGCAGTTTCAGGTGCGCGCCAGCAGCAACTTCAACTTCCCGCTTAGGGATGACGTTGGGAACTACTTCGAAAATATACAACTAGAAACCAGCTTTACCCGGCCGGGGCTGGGAATTCCCTTTGTGAACAGCAAAGTCCTGCCGTCCCTGATTCGCGCCAATACCAGGGTGCAAACCGGACTGGACCGGGAAAAGATCAACCTTCAGCTTTCCAACAATCAGGAGTTTCTCGATAACCTTTTCTTCTTTGGCTTTGATAATTTACTCGAAGCAATAGAAAGGGATTCTAACTATGCCCCTTCCATCGCTGTGGACAAATACGAATTCAGTTTCGGTTATATCTGGCAGCGGCAACCGCTGATCCAGAGTGAGTTATTTCCCTTGCGCATTTCCTTTCAGGACGTTCGCTATGGCAATCCTGACCTAAAGCCCTTGCTGCAGTTTATTTTCTCCTTTGACGAATCTGAAGAATTGTTATTGAACCTGGAGCGGATGTGGGTTTTTCAGCCCGATTACATTTTCCAGTACGACTCCAGAAAGGGCGGGTTAAGGGCCAACAACTTTTTTTACAGAGGCCGCCTGTCGGTCGCCCTGAACAAAATCCTAGAGGACGAATTGACCTCTATTGATCCTTCCGATCTGGAAAATACGATCATTCAAACAGAGAACGACTTCCGGTATTACTATATGCCTCAACCCAAACATACCCTCGCTCTAAGGTTCATCACCAATGTCTCTTTTCCCTTTGCAGATAAGGTTATTTTTCCCATTACGGACCTTTACTCCGTAGGTGGCCCCAACAGCATCCGGGCTTTTTATCCTCGTACGCTGGGCCCTGGCACCACGGACGTTCGCAACCAGGAATTCAGCGCCCTCCAGGGAAAGGGCGACGTCAAGATCGAATCCAGTGTGGAATATCGCTACCAGATGAACTCCTATCTGGAATTTGCTCTTTTTGCGGACGCGGGTAACGTCTGGCGGATAGAAAAAGACGAAGAGGACAGTCCCAGCAAGTTCGACTTTGACACGTTCACCGACCAGATCGCCCTCGGAACCGGGCTTGGACTGCGCATCAACCTCAGCTATCTGGTCTTTCGCCTGGACCTCGCCTTCCCTCTGATCAAACCCTGGCTGCCGGAAGGAGAGCGTTGGGTCGGTAACGATATCCGAATCGGAGCCCCCAGTTGGCGCAGAGAGAATTTGGTGCTGAACTTAGCTTTTGGCTATCCGTTTTGAGTTTTGGGCTTTGGGCTTTGGGTTTTGAGTTTTGGGTTTTGGGTTTTGGGTTTTGGGTTTTGAGTTTTGGGCTTTGGGTTTTGAGTTTTGGGTTTTGAGTTTTGGGTTTTGAGTTTTGGGTTTTTATAACTGTTAACCAGCAACCAGGACGCTCTCCTTGCCGCGATTATGGGATTGAACCCTCCTTGTCATTTTTATAAATTTATTATCTGCTTTTTTCGAAAATATTTCGTATCTTAAACAAGCTATTGTGATTAAACTTTTAGTCAAATTAAGACATTAATAATTTGTATCCCATGTAGCCAATCGCTACATTTGACCGGTTAACCAAATAAAAGCTTTATGTTATTACCTAGAAAGCTGATCATTCTTGCCATCATCATCCATGTCGTCACGATCATTGCCTGTGCGTCTCTTCAGCCGAAAGAAGATGAGGTTGATCAGGCTACGCCAACGACTGAACAGACAGTGGATGATTTGAACCAGGAAGACGAGCAGCAAAAGGAGACTGCTCCGGCTGTTCTAATGAAATAATCACATTTTTCACCATCCTAAAAAAGGAAAAAGACCTGGTCTTTTTCCTTTTTTAGTTTTATGCCGGAGCTAAAATCGAAAAATATTGGAGACGCATACGCTTTTCGAGTTAAACGAATACATCCGCAGGGTGCTTGCCCTCAATTTCTATGAACCGATCTGGATAAAATGTGAGATCGCACAGGTGGATCTCGCCCGAGGCCATTACTTTCTGGACCTGATCGAAAAGGGAGAGGACGGCAACAGCATCATTGCCAGAGCCAACGCTGCGCTGTGGCAGGGGACGTTTCGCGGACTCAGCCGCAAACTGGGCGCTCAGCTCCAGCCTTTGCTTCAGGAAGGCATGGAAGTCATGCTTTGCGCCCGCGTCGATTTTAATGAGCGGTATGGTCTAAAGCTCATCATAGAAGACATCGACCCGGTTTACACAATAGGGCAATTCGAACTACAAAAGCGCCGGACGCTGGAAAGCCTGCAAAAAGATGGCCTGCTCCAACGCAACAAACAGCATGCCCTGCCCTTAGTCTGGCAAAACCTGGCCGTCCTTTCTTCCACCAATGCCGCCGGGCTGCAGGACTTTCTCCACCAACTGTCCGACAATCCCTATGGCTATCGCATTCACCTAAAAGTATTCGACGCTACCCTACAGGGCCCTACCGCTGCAGCTTCCATGATCCAGGAATTAAGAAAGATCGATCAGATGGCCCGGCATTGGGATGGTGTCATTATTATCCGTGGAGGCGGCGCCAAATTAGACCTGGCGCCATTCAACGAGCTGGACCTTTGCCGGCAGATCGCACAAATGTCCATCCCGGTCATTACCGGAATCGGCCACGAAACGGATGAAACGATTGCCGACCTGGTCGCCCATTCCGCCCTTAAAACGCCCACCGCTGTTGCCGATTTTATCTTAAATACCAACATCCAATTTGAAAACGCCATATTGGAATTGGAACAGCAACTTCGCTGGACCGTTCAGGCGCAGATCACACAGGAACTTCTCCATCTGCAGGAACTGGAAGAAAAACTGGCCTTGCTGATGCAGCAACAACTGATCAGGCAAGAAGAAAAGATCAATGCCATGGAAGAGCAACTGCCAGTTTTGATTCAAAATCACCTGAAAATCCACAATAGGGAAATCCAGCAACTCGCTTTTCTGATCGAGTTATTAGACCTGGAAAATACCTTAAAAAGGGGATATTCCTTAACCTCCCTTGAAGGACAACTGGTCCGCTCCGTAAATGAACTCAAAGAAGGCGATGAAATTGCTACTCGCTTAAGCCAGGGAAGTTTTTCCGCCACCATAAATAAAAAAGAACCATGAAAAAACTTAAGTACGAAGAAGCTTTGTCAGAACTAAAAACCATCGTCCGCGAATTACAGGAGGGCACCGCCTCCATGGATGAATTAGCAGACAAATCGAAAAGAGCCAAAGAGTTAATTCAGTTCTGTAAGGAAAAGCTGAGAGGGACGGAAGAAGTGGTGAAGAGTTTATTTGAGGAGTAAATAATCAAAAAAACAAAAAGTGATACGCTCGCAACAGTTTCATTTTTCTGCCGTCCTTTCTTTGACTAAGTAATCTAAGTTGAGATGCAACTTAGGTGTAAATGGTAGAAAGTAGAAAGATTTCTGCCTGAAATGGACAAGTAAATAACTTTTTAGGTTGTATTTCTTTTTACCTCATACCTTCTACCTTCTACCAGGGGTTGTGTAAAAACTCGTTCCTCTTTTTTACACAATCCCTTATCCTATCCATTTTTTATTGCACTCACTAACCACAACACCATCACTGCCCTCCCCGTCCACACCACCGTGCGTATCCAGTTGGAATTGACCAGTTTTTGATGGAGATTCTCATCAAAAGCCTGGGATAGGGCATTGTGCAAGGGTACCTGGATAAAAAAAGTAGAGGCCCAAACCACCAAAACCAAGGCGAGGTTGATCCACCACCAGGTGTTCAGTTCTTTCATCATGAAGAGAAGTAAAACGGCGGTAATCAATTCAATCATCATCTGTGGGCCGACCACGTAAGTAGTGAGCAGCGTATGGGAATTTTCATAATCCACAAAATATTCCGCCCCTACCTTCCCCATCAAAGGATAATGAACGACCTGGACGAACCAGATGACGCCGGTCATGTAAAGAGTAAAACCTAAATGGGTAAGCAATATCCAATTCATATTCAATAAAACCAGGAGGGGTGGTGTAAAAAGTCAGCTACTTCTCCCGCCGGCCGGCAGGTTTGCTCGGCTTAAAGGGTTCCATTTTTTGAGTTTTTTGCCAAAGAAAATCTGTGATTTTCTTTGGCAAAAAACTCAAAAAAGAATTTTATTAGCTGCACAAAAGAGTACGAAGGTTTACTCAACCCCTCCTAATGATCATCTAATCAAGGTCACATCCCCCTTCAACACCTCTGACGCCCCATCCGGGAACCGGACTTCAATGATGTAGGCATACACATCCGAGGGTTGTGGCGTTCCGTTGAAGCGACCGTCCCAGCCCAATTCCGGATCTTCATTGTCATAAACTTTCTGGCCCCAGCGGTTGAACACCTGGAAGCCGACCACTTCCTCTATAGACCTTCCGCCCTGAACAATGTTAAAAAAGTCGTTATTCCCGTCATTATTAGGAGTAAAAGCATTAGGCACTCCGATGTTTACAACATTGATGATAATAGAAGCGAAAATAGTATCACTACAAACGCCACCTGAAACGTATTCAAACAAATAGGTAGTAGTCGAATCGGGAAACTGGCTGATGACCGTGCCTCCTCTGGGAATAATTTCGCCATTGCCCGACCAGCGAATAAAATCGCCCGGATTAGTACCGGGGGTGACATCCGCAGTCAATATAACGCTGCGCTCATCTCCCGTATCCTCAGGACGAATGATCGTTTTGTTCGCAGTTAAAGTCACCGAAGGATCGGAGCTGGCCACGCTCACATTTATCGAGGCCGATGCAGAAGGACAGCTGGGATGAGAGCTCACTTCCACGGTGTAGGTAGCATTCTGATCAGGAGAAACCAAAACGGAGTTATCATTGATGCTGGTAAAGCCAGGGTCGTTAGAAGTCCAGCTGTAGGAAAAATCATTATTATCCGGCAGGCTGGTAATGCGCAAGGCATCCCCCTCACAGATCACCTGATCTGGTCCCAGATCTGCTTCAGGAATTTCAAATCGCTCTATAGTGATATCGCCGGAAAAGTCAGGACAAGCGCCCGGACGATCGAGGTTGAAGGTATAGGTCGTCGTCCTTTGCGGTAAAACAGACACTTCCTGCCCTTGCTCGTTCAATGCCCCCTGGTCATCCGTCCAGAGTAAAGTCTCTCCGGGGAAAGCCGTATATTCTGCACTCAAAAAGATCAGCTCATTGCCGCATGCAACAGGCTTGTCTGAAGTAAGGATCGGCTCATCGGGTTCAAAAACCTCTATAGTTAATTCTATCTCTGCGGGTCCGCAACCTTCCACGTCGGTACGAACAGCCGATAAGAAATAAGTGGTGGTCTCGGTAGGTTTTACTACCGGCCTGGCTTCTGTGACCGTTCCGAAGTTGGGATCGGTGGACGTCCAGGTATATTGGACCCGAGGGTCTTGAATATCATTCAGTCGGACGGAATCCCCTGCGCAGATTAAAGTACGTCCTGAAAAACTAAATTGCGGATCGTTAGCCACTTGTATTCTGGAGGAAGCAGAGACGGGACATCCGTCGATCTCTCCGCTGACCATATAGTTGGTGGTCATCAAAGGTGTGGCGGTAGGATTGGGGCAATCGGTGCAGCTCAATCCGCCCGTTTCCGGCATCCACATGATCTCCTCGATCTGGACCCCTTCTTCTGTTTCTATCCTTAGGTCCACACTTTCTCCCTGGCAAATGATCGTGTCCAGCGGAATAATATTGATCGGGGGCGGCATCACCACGTTGATCACCGCCACGACAGAATCCCGGCAAGCATTATTTTCGGTGATCCTTATGTATTCGATGGTGTCATTGGGAGAAACAACCAGGTTAAATAAGGAATCGCCGGTCTGCTGCCCTTCAGAAGGCGACCACATGTGCGTTATGTTGGGATAGTTGGCTTCTTCGAACGTAGGACTACGCAAGACAACCGGCACACTGGAGCAAATGGTGGTATCCGCCGGCTCGATCGTCAGATCAGGCAATGAGTCTACTACCACCAGGACGGAATCCACTTTTCTGCATCCCATGTTATCGGTAATCGCGTAGTAGGTAATGGAGTCTTCCGGTGCAAAAGTGAAGGTTTCTACGTTTATGAGCGTATCACCGGGCGTAAGGCTGGAAGTCCACCTCAGCGACGCGCCCTCCGGCTTTACTACGGCGCTAAAGGTCAACTCCGTACCTTTGCATATGTAAGTCGTATCCTCTAGTGGGATCTCTACAGAAATAGGAATCACATTTACCGGCACATTATCTGTAGACGTACAATTACCTCGCGTGGCGGTTAGGGTAAATAAGCCTGAAGCAGACGGGAAGGCGATTGCATTAGGGTTCGAGGGATCGTCTATCTCTCCAGGGCCCGACCAGTTATAGATCACGTCCGGTTCAGGGATGGTATTACCTAAAACAACAGGATCACCCTGACAAACGGTGCCGGCATCTTCTATTACATTGATGACCGGATTTTCAACCACGGTCACCAAAACACTGTCCAGGGAAGTAATGGGACAAACGCCGTTGGTAATCTCCACAAAGTATTTGGTCGTTTGCTCCGGGCTCACACTCGGATTCGCATCAGTGGAGGTAAAGCCCGCCGGCACGGATCGCCAGCTATAGGTATTTCCAGGAACGGAAGTTCCCCCTATGCTGAAACTCTGACCCCGGCAAATTTCCAGATCTCCGGCAATGGAATAGGTCGGTGCTTCCTGAGAAAGTACGGTCAGGGTAAAACTTTCTTCAGCAGGGCAACCTGGAGCATCCAGGGCCACACCAATCTCGTAGACGCCCGGCTGATCGGTCACAATAGTCGGATTGGGGCAATCCAGGCAACTCAGTTCTACTCCTGCGGGAGCAGCCCACAAATAATCCGCATCACCCTCAAAATCGAGCCCGGCCACTACATTGATCACCTCACCACTACAAACCGTACGATCCGGCAATTCATTCAGATCAAATACCCGAACGGTGACTTCGGCGGAATCCGTATAGCAAAATGCGTTAAATACAACGGTATAGGTAGTAGTACGTGCAGGAGAGGCCACAGGATCCGGACAATCGGCACAGGACAGGCTCGCCACGTCTCCTTTCCATTCGATATTTTCGAGGCCGGGGCCTACATTCAACTGTATATTGCTTCCAGCGCAGATCGACACATCCTCCTGTCTGCCTGGCGCAGAGATCGGGGCGATGACGGCATCATCGGAAGGCGACCAGTCCAGCGCGATCCGACCGTTACGTATTTCATTACCAAAATCGTTGAGGAGCACAACGTACACTTCGCCTTCGTTAGCCTGAATGGTTCGGGTAAAACCATCACCCTCTGCACCCGGAGTGTCTCCACAATCATATTCATCGGTAACTGCCATTCCGGTGTTGGGGTTTATGTCCACCAAACCGGTCATGGGAGAACTGGTAGACCAGGAAGAGCGAATAGGCTGGTTATTTTGAATAAAATTGACAATGGCGTTTTGATCAGCACAGACCTGTCCGGCCTCAAATGGACCCCAAACGTTAAAATCCAGATCGGAATTTCCCGTCGTACTGGAGGCCAGAAAACCAAAGGTCCCATCTGCCTGAGCTTGTATAGTAAACCAATAATAATCGGCTTCATCTCCATCATTGATCCAGCAGCCGTTATTCACATCATCCGCCAGGTTCAGATCTTTAAAACCATCAAGGAAGCGGACTTGCTGCGGCATACCATTCATGCTTTCGCAGCCGTTGAGTGGGTTACAAAGGGCTGCAGTCAATGCAGGCGGCTCTACACATTCCGTCTCCGTCATACTTAACTGAAAACCAGTACAGCCGGCATCATTACCTACCAGGATATAGTAAGTCCCTGCGGTGCGCATATCTGCGCTGACGATCAACCCATTGACACTTTGCGCAATGCAGGTAGTGTTGGGATCCGTTGGGGGGCCGTCTAAAACGACAACGCCCGTTCCAGGAAAAGCATTGCTGACTTCAATTTCCGCACAAATATCTCCCGGGGAATTATAGGTAAAAACGTAATCTGGACCATTTAGAAAAGCATCTGACAAACAAGGGGTCTGTGCTACGGTAGCCGCCCCTTCGCAGGTAGAGAAGGCGCCGGAAAACGGCAGGTTGCCGATAGCAGTCGGATCATCGATAGAAGAGCCGCTGCAGTTACCCGGCACACATTGCCAGACAAGCTCGAAGCCATCGAACGTCAGTTCTTCATCTGACGAAAACGCAACGGTCACCGGCCCTGAAGCCTGGATCAAATAGCCGGTTCCGTTAAATGAAGAAGTAACGGAAGCGATCAGTGTGCCGTTGGTGTTGGGTCCCTCATAGAAATTCAGAACGTCAGCCGCCTCTCCAAAACGAGTAAAATCCTCGATCTGGTAATCCAGCAGGCGGATTTCCAGGCAACCATTATTGACAGGCGGATTGATGGTAAAGGTAAGGTTCTCGTTATTGCTGTATTCTCCGATCTCGCCGCCGGAGTCGAACAAGACGCCAAAGCAGGCATTGGAGCCGGCATCTTGCCCCATAATGAAGGCATCGGTAGCTTCGAACAGACAAATATTGAACTCTCCGGCGTTTGGAGCAGCGCCTGCAGCATAGTCGTTGATCCTGATGAAATATTCTGTACCTACGCTCAGGTCGGATAAGGTCAGTCTCACTTCATCGGCGCCGTTCTCTGCAGAAGCACAGCCCAATTGAGAAAGGCCGTTGCAGGCGCCCCGGTAGACAGCTATTTGAGGATTGGTAATTCCATTGTTAGATTGATCATTGGCGCCTACGTAGATGCTCGCATTAGCGAATGCAGCGGTAAAACGGAACCAGACGTCTCGCTGAGTTGTTCCGCCATTGAAACAAGCAGGGCTGTTATTCGCCCCAATGTCGCTGGCTGTAGCACCGGTATTGGAAAAAACCGTGCCGGAGCATGAGCTGATGCTACCCAGATCGATGGCATTCGCACATTCGTCGTTAGCAGGCGTTTGAGCCCACATGAAGGTCGCAATGGCTGAGGTTAAGATAGTAAGTAGTAATATCCTCATTCTATAGCTTTTCTTATTTGTCGAAATAAAAATCCTGAACTGACCAAAAATAATCAAATTTTGAGATTTTCAATGTTTTTGGCCGGGAGTTGGATAAAGAGCCGACAAAATGATTTGGGAAGGGGCCCGGCGCTGCAGGCGGCGGGCCCCTTCCCAAATCATTTTAGAGGTCCAAGGAACATTGCCCCCTGTTTCATGGGTTTTATATATGCAACCAAATTAATAACAAGCATGAAACGTATGAAATTCAACCACCCGGCTATTTGGGTGTGTATCATCCTCACGCAGGTGCTGCCGGTAGTCTGGTACAGCATCATCCAACAACCGATAATGTCCTTCAATGAGCTTCTGACGCGTTATTACGAAGCGAACGAGACCTCCTGGTTATTCATTACCAGCATTCTGGGCGGAGTACTGGCCATGTATGTGCTGGCTTGGTTATATCGTGAGCTAAAAGTCGATTCTGGCCGCGAAGGCCTCATAACCGGTTTGATCCTGGGGTTTGCGCTGAATATGATCAGCTTATACAATATCAACATGTTCTCCGACCAACCTATCGACCTGGCGATCATCGACGGAGGCGCCAATACAATGGTCTATGGCGTAGCCGGCTTTATTCTGGGAGCCTGGCGGATCTATGAGGCCGAAAAGGAGTGATTTCGTCGGATAGATTTCCGACCTTTGCCGAATGAAACACCATCAATACAACGGCATTTTCCTCGGCACAGGGACTAACCTGGGCGATCGGCTGGATAACCTCCGCTCTGCTAATCAACTCATCGAAGAGCAGGTGGGGGCCATACTTCGGGCTTCTTCCGTTTACCAAACAGAAGCCTGGGGCATTACCGATCAGCCCACCTTTTATAATCAGGTGCTGCTATTAGATACTGTCCTGAAACCCTTACTTCTACTCAATGCCATTCTGGACATTGAAATTCAAATGGGGCGCATCAGGAAAGAAAAATGGGGCAGCCGGCTGATAGACATTGATCTGCTTTTCTATAACCAGTTGCAGGTCTATTCTTCCGAACTCATGCTACCCCATCCTTTCATAGCGGAGCGCAACTTCGTCCTGGCGCCGATGGCTGAACTGGCGCCGGATTTCGTTCATCCTAAGCTGCAAAAAACCATGAAGGCATTACTCGCTGATTCCCAGGACCCCCTCAAGTGCTTTCCCATTGATGCGAAAAGCAAACCGGATAGTTAAAAAATGCCTATATTTCCCGACTTTTTGATCCAATCCGTTATGAAAGAGCCGGCTATTCCACATCGCTTCATCGCTATCGAAGGGAACATAGGTGCAGGAAAAACCACCCTGTGCCACAAGTTGCGCGATGATTTCGATTATCACCTCATATTGGAGCAGTTCACCGACAATCCCTTTTTGCCTTTTTTTTATGAAAACCCCGACAGATATGCCTTTCCTGTAGAGCTGTTCTTTATGGCTGAGCGTCATAAGCAACTACAAAGAGACCTCACCCAGCCAGAACTTTTTCACAAGACCACCATCTCTGATTATTATTTCATGAAAACCCTGCTCTTTGCCCGCAGCAATCTCAATCCTCAGGAATATCAACTCTTCCAGCAATTCTTTAATGTGCTCAATACCACCTTTCCCAACCCAGACTTGTTGGTTTATCTTCACCGGCCTGTTCCCCAATTGATCCGCAACATAAAAAAAGGGGGCGGAGCATGGAAAAAGAGATCTCTACCGGTTATTTAGAAAAAATCCAGCAAGCCTATTTCGATTTTTTTCACACTCAGGATCAGGTGCCGGTCCTGATCATTCATCTGGAGGACATCGATTTTGTTCGTGAACCGCAATACTACGAGAGCATTTTGGCTTTAATGGAAAAAAACTACGTAAAGGGCATCCACAGCATAAATCTCTAAGAACGTATCGAACTTTGCCTCTTTCGCTTTATTTTTATTAGTAAAAAGAAAAATGAAAACACTCGCATTCACCTACAATGACCAGATGCCCATGCTAGGCCTCGGCACCTGGAAATCCAAGCCCGGCGAAGTCTATCAAGCAGTAAAGGAAGCCATCAAAACTGGCTATCGCCATATCGACTGCGCCCCGATCTATGGAAATGAACCTGAAGTAGGCAAAGCCATTAAAGAGTGCATTAAGGAAGGTCTTGTAGAAAGAGAAGAGCTCTGGATCACTTCAAAGCTTTGGAACAATGCCCATGCCCCCGAAGATGTTACCCCAGCGTTAAAGGAAACCTTAGCCGATCTGCAGCTGGATTATCTCGACCTGTACCTCATGCACTGGCCGGTCGCTCTTAAAAAAGGTACGCTTTTTCCTGAATCTCCCGACGATTTCATCAGCACCGAAGAGATACCGATAGTTACGACCTGGAAAGCTATGGAAGCTGCAGTTGATGCGGGCTTAGCCCGGCATATAGGCGTCAGTAATTTCAGGCAGGAGAAACTCAAAGACCTGATCCAAAAGGCGGATGTCAAACCGGAAATGAACCAGGTGGAGCTTCACCCCTATCTGCAGCAACCCCAATTGCTGGATTATTGCATGCAAAACGGTATTCACCTTACCGCTTATTCTCCTCTTGGTTCAAAGGACCGGCCCGATCGCCTGAAGACCGAAGGCGACCCCATTCTTTTAGAAGATGAACTCATCAACAAAATTGCCCGAAAACATAACGCCACACCAGCGCAATTTTTAATCAGCTGGGCCATTCACAGAGGCACCGCAGTAATCCCTAAGTCTGTCAACCCAAAACGCATTCATGAAAATTTCGAAGCGACAAAAGTTAACCTTTCCAACGAAGACATGAAAGCGATCAGAACAATAGACCGTCAAAAGCGATACCTTTCCGGTAACGCCTGGACCATGGAAGGCAGCCCTTATTCTTATCAGGAACTTTGGGGCTGATAAAAGTTGCTTCCCCTTCCCAAAGGTGCTAACTTACACCAAACAAAACGGAGCCTATGAAAATCAATATACCTGAGACAGATCGGGAAAGAATCGTGATCGTGGGAGGGGGATTTGCCGGTCTGACTCTGGCCAAAAAATTATGCAAAACCGATTATCAGATCGTTCTGCTGGATAAAAACAATTATCATCAGTTCCAGCCGCTTTTCTACCAGGTAGCTATGGCCGGCCTGGAGCCCAGCTCTATTGTATTTCCGCTGCGAAAGTTCTTCCATAAATATAAAAATGCTTTCCTTCGCGTCACCGAGGTCCGCTCAGTCAATATGGAAGAAAAATACCTGCAAACTTCCCTCGGCCGCTGCAATTATGACCATCTGGTCATTGCCACAGGGGCCGATTCCAACTTCTTCGGCAATCCTAAACTCGAACAACTCACCATCCCTATGAAATCCGTTTCGGAAGCCCTCTTCCTGCGTAACCGCATCCTGGATGATTATGAAAAGGCTTTGTCGGAAACCGATTACGAGCGCCGGCAAGGCTTCGTCGACATCGTCATCGTAGGAGGCGGCCCCACAGGCGTGGAAGTAGCCGGAGCATTGGCCGAAATGAAGAAGTATGTCCTTCCAAAAGACTATGCCGAGCTCAATATACAAGAGGTCGATATCCATCTGATCCAGGGCGGACTAGTATTGCTGGACGGCATGTCCGCTAAGGCTTCCAAAAAAGCCTTTACATTCCTCCTTCAACTGGGCGTTAAAGTCAAGCTCAATACCCGCGTAACCGACTACGACGGGGAATGCGTCTACATGAATGACGGAACCGAGATCAGAACTAAAAAAGTTATCTGGGCCGCAGGCATCAAAGGCAGCCTGATAGAAGGGCTGCCCGACGATCTGGTGGTCAGGGGCAATCGTGTGGAGGTAGATCAATTTTGCCAACTTAAAGGCCGGGAAGGTGTATATGCCATCGGCGACATCGCCTACATGACCGAAGAAAATTACCCTAACGGACATCCGCAAGTCGCCCAGGTAGCCATGCAGCAAGCTAAACATTTGGCTAAAAACTTTAAAGCCATGGAAAAAAACAAACCGCTGCAACCATTTTCCTACAAAGACCTGGGATCTATGGCCACCATCGGACGGCACCGGGCCGTAGTAGACCTGCCCAATTACCAGTTTAGCGGCGCCTTCGCCTGGTTTGTATGGCTGTTCGTGCACCTTTTTCAATTGTTGAACAAAGCTCCTTCGGAGCAACTTATCCCCCCATCTTTGCTCAACCG
>CAZJQS010000061.1:1961-35580 GCA_964548175.1 uncultured Saprospiraceae bacterium | reverse complement strand
GATTTCCTTCGGCAGCACACTCGAAAAAGAATGCTATTAGCTGCGCAAACTTGGCGGCCGCCAGGCGGAAGAGTACGAAGACTTTTTACAGAACTACCCATATGAAACCCCTGGTGGGGTTAAATATAATTACAAGTGTCTTTCTGCGTGATAAGAAGATCGAACAAGGGGGCCGCTTTCTACAAAGTCAAATCCTTTGTTGAGGCCGACTTCTTCGTATTCTTTAAATTTATCGGGATGGATGTATTCGGCTACTTCCAGGTGCATTTTAGTAGGCTGGAGATATTGCCCGATGGTCAACACATCGCATCCGTGTTCGAGTAGATCATCCATAATCTGGAATACTTCCTCATCTTTTTCTCCTAACCCGACCATGATTCCTGATTTGGTGCGCTTACCATATGCCTTAGTGCGCTTGATCTGCTCCAGGCTGCGGTGGTATTTAGCCTGGGGGCGAACTTTGCGATAGAGACGCTCCACTGTCTCCATATTGTGAGAAACCACTTCCTGGCCGGCGCTGATCATTCTTTCCAGTGCATCCCAGGTAGCCTTTACGTCAGGAATAAGCGTTTCGATGGTGGTCTGAGGAGACAATTCCTTAACGTTTCGAACGGTTTGATACCAGATCTCTGCGCCGCGGTCTTTACGTTCGTCCCGATTAACGGAAGTGATCACTGCATGTTTGACGCCCATCAATTTGATGGCTTCCGCCACTCTTCTGGGTTCGTCCTCATCGTATTCCGGAGGCCTGCCGGTCTTCACTGCGCAGAAAGAGCAGGATCGCGTACAGGTATTTCCTAAGATCATAAAAGTAGCGGTGCCGGCGCCCCAGCACTCTCCCATATTCGGACAGTTACCACTTTGACAGATGGTATGCAGATTATATTCGTCAACGAGAGAACGCACTTTCTTAAATTCCGGGCCGATGGGCAATTTCACTCTCAGCCAGTCGGGCTTTCTTCTTCTGGGTTCTTTCGCTTCTACTACAGGTAATTCGATCATTGAGTATCCCTTTTTGTTTTTTACAACACAATTGCAAGTATAACAGTTTTACAGGATTAAAGATCAAACCAATAAGAAATTATCAACTGTCCGCCCTGGATTTATTACCAATTGCAGACAATTGCAGGTTGTCGTTTAAGCATCCTTTGAGGGTTGATTATTGGTTAACCACTTACCAGCGTTTCCCCAGCTGCAGATTCAGGAACAGGTTAAAAAAAACAGGTCGATTTTCTGCATCCACGACACCTGGGCTTTCCGCCATAATGGGTACATTTCTGAAATAAAGGTCGATCATTATTCCGGCCTCTACGGCTTTGACAAACTCGTCGAAGGCGCCCCAGTCAAAGTGGAGAGCCAGTTTAGCATGGGCGCCAGGTAGGATGGACAATTCACTGAGTCCTTTTGCAAAGGAGGAAGCGCCGAAGATGCGTCCGATATCGAGGAACTCATCCGCGTTTTCTTCACTGAACTTTTCGCTGCGGATCACAAAATCATTGCTGCCGGCGCCCTGGTCTTCTAAATACTTAAGCTCCATGTAGTAGGGCTTAAGTAATCCGAGGGAAGGTCCCGCCTCATAGCTAAGTCCGATGGCCACCCCTTTGCGCTTAGCCTTTTCTGAAAAATAGCGCTTCTGACCAAATCCGCCGCGAAGGGCAAAGAAGCTGTTTTGTTTGCCAAAAATAAAAACACGGGAGACTTTGCCGTTGGTGGTAGGCTGGAAGTCAAAGCTTTGGCGTAGTTCCTTGGGATGCCTGATCTCCACCAATTCGATATTCCAGAAATTAGTCAGATAGTAAGTTTGCAGCTCTCCTATGTTCACCCCAAGGCCGAAGCCGTTGGTGTGCAGCTTGAAATCCACTGTAACTTCTCTGCTGTATATGGTTCCTTTGGAATCGTCGTAGTAGTTTTCCCCAAATTTGATGCTTTTCTGGGAGAAAAGTGGCTGGCCCAGAATTACCATCATCACCATTAAAAAGAGTAAACGATACATCATTATCTTGGGCATTTAAAAATTATTATCGAATGAGTAGTTGATATGATACAATTTGAATTATTTTACATAAGGTTGGAGGCCAAAGAGCGATCAGTTTTATGAAATAATTTCAATGATTGCAACCTTAATTTGCCCTTTGCTCGCTTGACTAAAAAGATGTTTTGCCCGCTTGCCGGTCAACCTCTGAAATGCTTTTGTTTAAACAAAAGCTAAGTAAATGATTAGACATTTTAAGTTAGCATTTGATTCGGCTCTCCGGGCCGAATCAAATGCTAACTTGGTCTACCCCCACGGCGCGGAGGTAGATTAAATTGATTTTGTCCAGTCACTTACCAATAAAATTAATAAAATAACCAATAAGATGTTGGACAAATTTTGCCAGGCCATGCAAAAATCAACGAATTCTTCTTTTATAATCTTTACCCGACAAAAAAGTTCACGTCTTAAATACATTACCAAGGTAATATTTGGCCACTTTCTAGAATGCAAGTATCAGTTGACCGCCAATTTTGAGCTTTACCGAAAGCATCAGGGGCCGCGCATCAATTATTCCTATAACCGTTTAATGAGTGAGGAGTTTTGGATGCCTCCGGTATACTTGTTATTTGAAAAGGGAATTCATTTGGCGGGATTCCGATCCTTTTTTCCAAAAGACGGGCTGTATGCTTCTTTTTCTAATCCTCGGCCCGGCGCCGACTTTTCCTTTGATTTTTTCTCCATGAGCTTTTATTTGTTAAGCCGATATGAGGAGTACACCACGCTCAGGGATGCTTTTGACCAGCATGGACGTTATCTTGCTTATCGCAGTACAGCATCGAAGTATGGATTTTTAGAGATACCGCTGGTCGACCTTTGGCTGGCCAGGTTTATGGAACAGGTGCGTACGGTTTTTCCTGCAGTCCAATATACGAAGCGAACGTTCCGGTTCGTTCCGACTTTCGACATTGATCTGGCCTGGGCTTACAGGGAGCGTCCGCTCGTCCGGCACTTGGCCGGCGCCGCCCGTGATCTGCTCAAAGGCAGGTGGAAGGCGCTCGTTGAGCGACATCAGGTCTTGAAAGGGCTCAAACCTGATCCCTTCGATACTTTTGAAGTACTGAAAGACGTTCATCGATTTTTCGATTTCAGCCCCATCTTTTTTTTCCTGCTGGGAGCCCCTGGCAGGTACGACCGCAATATTTCTCATGACAATGAACGCTTACAGTCACTGATACGAGATCTGCACCGGGATTACCGGGTGGGCATACACCCTTCTTACCGTTCTCACCGGGATCTGCAGATATTGAATAAAGAAAAAGAACGTTTGCAAAACATTTGCCATACGCCTGTTACTGATAGCCGCTTCCATTTTTTAAAATTCAAACTCCCCGAGTCCTACCGGCGGTTGATCAAGGCCGGCATTACAGATGATTACACCATGGGCTATGCCGCCCGCCCCGGATTCAGGGCGAGTACCGCCCATGCTTATCCCTGGTATGATCTGGAAAAAGAAGAGACCACCAGTTTGATGATCCATCCTTTTCAGATTATGGACGGAACGTTGAAGAACTACCAGAAAATCAGCCCGAATCGTGCTCAAAAAGTTGTTTTTGACATGATGGAAAAAACAGCTGAAGTAGGGGGAACATTTTCAACACTTTGGCACAATAGTTCATTTTCCTATATTGAGGGCTGGGAAACATGGGCTCCTTTTTATCAATCTATTCTGGAAAAAGCTTATGCCCTCAGAAAGAAAAACCTTTGAAAACAATCTTGCAGCGCCATCAAGGCTGTAACTATGATTTGCGCATTTATTCCATAACAAACTCAAACCAAGCAATGACCTTTATACTAGAAAACAAGCCTTCTGTTGCTAATCAGTTTATTGCAGAGCTCAGAGATATCCATATTCAGCAAGACAGGATGAGGTTCCGAAAAAACATGGAACGTATAGGTGAAATCTTAGCTTATGAGATCAGTAAAACATTTGAATATCATCCGGCCGAAGTGGACACGCCCCTGGGCGTTGCGCACACTGTATTGCAACAAGACCGGTTGGTCATTGCCACTATTCTGAGGGCCGGCTTGTCCATCCATCAGGGCATCCTCAATTTTTTTGACAAAGCGGACAACGCCTTTATTTCTGCTTATCGAAAAAATCACAAAGACGGAAGTTTTGAAGTATCTCTGGACTACATTTCCTGCCCTGACCTGAACGATACCATTCTCATTGTTTCGGATCCAATGCTGGCTACGGGAGCTTCCATGGATGTGACCATTCAGGAATTGTACAGGCATGGTCGTCCAAAAGACCTGCATATTGTAACTGTGATTGCGTCCACTACAGGCCTGGAGCATGTCGAACGTTTGTATCCGGAAGCCAGGATTTGGGTCGGGACATTGGATGAGGAACTGACGGCTAAATCTTATATCGTGCCTGGCCTGGGTGATGCAGGCGATCTGGCATATGGGCCCAAGGTTCAGGATTAAAGAACGGCCGCCCGGCCCTCCTCCGAACATTGAAGCGTTGCCCTGCTCTTTCAGGGCAACGCTTCAATGTTCAGGACCGGGGAGGGGCAGCTAACTTTTTAATCGGCGGTTCTTATCCGAGTACTGCGCTGAATCCAACAACCCACAAAAAAGGAATCCCCGGCATTTAAGTTTCGGATAAATACGTCCTCCTTTTTCGGCATATACTGTGCGTACTGGCTGATCCACTTATTGGCTTCAGAGGCGGCGGAAGGATCCACCTGCTTGGCTTTACTCCACATATCGATGGCCGGCCAGACGACGACCTGGCTATCCCAGCCCCGGCCCGGGCCACACAAGGGGCCGCTGGAGGCATATAGACGGCCAATATGGAGGTAAGGCTCTCCCCAGTTCGGACGGACCTCTGTGGCATCCAGCGCAAATTGTCTGGACTTCGGGAAGTTCCTCAGGTGCGTTTGATAAACTTTGGCCACCAACATCAGATACTGGGCCTTCTTTTCATTATCTTCAGCATCATTTGCTGCCTGGATGAAGTTATCGATAGCGCACTGATAGTCGGCCTCTTTAAGACAATTGTAGCCCAATTTGGCAGGGCCTATTGTTTCCACCACGCAATTTTCATTTCCGGCACGGATCACTTCTTTAAACGCTTCGTCCATTTCTGAGCACAAGCCCCATTTCAAGCGGGAATATACGGTGCGAATAACGTCACAATCCTGCTGAGCGGCCAGAAAATCCGGATAATACTTTTCTTTATAATATTCACAATCGTAGAATCCTTTTACGGTCTCGAAATACTGAAGGCGATCAGGAGCGTACTCCTGGATGATCTTCCAGCGTTCGCAGGCAACGCCCTCGCAATTGTCTAATCCTTCTTGTAGTATAGCTCTAATCTGTTGTTCGTATTTTTTAGCTTCCTCATCAGAGACCTTTCCCTGTTCGTGCAGGTCGATCAACAAAGCGGTGAAGGGGTTGATGACGAAGTCAGGTGTTTTGAGGCCATCTGTATCGATGGATTGCTTGAACAAAGCATAGATGTCCTCCTTGGTAGCCAGATCTGTGTATTTGTAATAATAATCAAAGGCTTTCCTGGCGGCAATATACCCTCCTTCAGGATAACACCGATCGATTTCATCGTATAATCGGAAGATATTGTCGATGTATTCTTCTTTCTTTTCCTGGTCATCTGTCTGGGCAAGGAAATGTTCGTAGAAACGAATTCCATCCGCATAGACGGTATTGCGTTGACCATCGGCGGCGGGAGCTACAGCATAGACGTCCTGCCACAGCTTATAGGCCTGCTCCCACTGTCCGGCTTTTAAAAAATCCCGGTAGATGACATATTTGTCGGTAATGCCGTCCGGATCCGGGGCATCGCTGAATTTAGGGCAAGGGCTGACCTGCGTTTCCTCTTCGACGGGTGGTGGTGCAGGCTCTACAGGAGGTTCAGTTTGGGTCATCTCCTGAGAAGTTTTGGGTGTGCAGGCAAGGCTGAAAGCGAGTAATATCAGGCCGGAAAAAAGAATGTTTTGCCATTTCATAATGAAGATATTATTTGGAAACAAACAAGCCTCGTCCAGGAACCTGGACGAGGCTTGTTTGGTATGGTTAAACAAAGAACATTTTCTTTATTATTGGTAACGTACTTTGACCGTTTCTCCTATCCAGCAAGGAACTGCTACTGAAGCGCCGTCTTTTCCTCTCATGAACACGTCGTCCTTGGAAGGCATGGACTGGCGATACAAACCGATCTTTTTATTGGCCTCCTCGGCCACTTCAGGATCGATAGATTTGGCGTAGGAATATTTATCGATGGCGGCGATAACGGCCAATCCGCGGCTATAGCCATCATTGCCGCAAGAGCGGCTGGTAGCGGCATACATATCGCCGATCAGCATGTAGGGGCGTCCCCAGTTATCTCTAAGGCTCGCTGCTTTGCGGGCATATTCCCTGGCGCCCCGGTAGTTATCCAGTTTTCTGTACTGGATAGAAGCGATACCGAAATAATATTCCGCTTGCTTATCTGTATCTCCCTCTTCCTCTGCTTTCTCGATGGCTTCTTCGTAGAGGCGAATGGCTTCCCGAAAATTATCCTCATCATAAGCCCGCTTGGCGGCTATCCCGGGATTATTGGCCAGGAATTCTGCTTCCAGCGCTGCATTGACTTCTGAGGCTTTAGCGACGTACTTGTCTTTAAGGTCCACCATGAAAGCTTCTGTGGTGTCGCAGCCTTGCTGACGAAGTTTGACGTAGGCATACTTTAAGACCTCGAGGTCTTCCGGATTGGCTTCTACATCAGGCATCAGCTTTTCGCGGAAATACGCACAATCGAAGATTTCGTCCTCGATAGCTCTGAAGTGGCTGTTCATGCGAGCCTTGGCGGATTCGTAATAAGCTTTGTAACGGTTTCCGCCTTCGATGTTTTTATCAGCGATCTCGTTCAGCTCCAGGTAGATTTCTCTGGCTTTCAGCTGATCCATCTGATCGTTCTGATACATGTACACCACGAGTTGGCCGTAAGGCTCGAGGACCAGGTATTCGGTTTTGTCACCGCCTTTTTCTACTGCCTGGGCGAACGCATCGACTGTAGCCTGGCGGTAACCATAGAACGGAGAATAGAACATATCGAAGGCCTTGCGTCCATACAACATGGCGGAGCCTTCGGGAAAACACTGGATCTGCTGATCGTAAAGTTTGAGCACCATATCCATGTACTCTTTCTTTTTCGTTTCATCAGCTTCTTTTTCCAACATGGCTTTGTAGAGTGTTCTACCGTCCATGTAGTGGAAAGGACGTTGACCGTCAGCCATCGGAGCAATGTCGTAGGCTGTTTTCCAGTTATTAAAGGCCATTTTGAAGTTTTCTGCATCCATTTTGGCCAGATCGGCAGGTTGTTTTCCTTTAACAATCCCCCGATAGATAACGTGCGCATTTTCAGCGTCACTTTTTCTTGGATTATCGTTCCAAGTTTCACATTGGGCATGGCCTTCAAGGGCTATGCCGGAAAAAAATACTGCAAAAGCAAAAGCAAGTTTTAATAGCTTTTTCATGATCAATTGAATTTGCGTTTAAAGAACCATGAATTATCATTCAGAGCAAAACCCAACGTCATTTTAACGTAAGTTTCCTTTAATATGTCGGACACCCCAAATTGTCCTAATTCAAATGCGATATCAAAATAAGATGTGGTTTCCCTTGGTTTGATCATTGGGAACCCAAATCCGATAGTAACTCCATAATTTTCTAATTGTTGCCCGTCAAAAACACGAGGGTCCAGACCATAGAAGGCGCCGAAACGATACCGGACTTTATCAAAATAACTGTTAAAAGAAAAAATATCCGGTATATATTCTCCGCCGATCGCCACCCGCCAGGTATCGGAATAATTCGCCGGCAGGGCTTCCGAACGATAGTTGGTCCATAACCCCAGGCTGTACTCCACTCCCAGCCTCAATTGATTGACCCGCTCATAGGTCAATCCGACACTGAGTTCAGTCGGCAGCACAGCCTGCCGAAGGACATCCGATTGGCTAAACAAGGTATCGACATCTCTCAGGATAAAATTATCACGGCGATGGTTACTTGAAGCATTCGTAGTAATGTAGTTGTTCCCACTGCCGTTGAGGCCGAATATCAGCCGCTGTACCTCTCCTGCACGTACTCTTCCAGCCGTCGGTTCCACATCGTTCAGCGGAAGTACGTACATCAAACCAGCTTCCCACAACCATCCGCCTACGCTCACCTCGTCCTGAAATTCAGTAGCATAAGCAACTGTTAAACTGTCAAATTCTATTCTGCGACTATTGGTTAGCTTTCCAAAAACTGCCCCGACATTAAAGCCGGCGGCAAAATTTTTATAGCGAACGCCATTGCCCCACATCAAACGATAGGTACCGCCGCTCCCTTTAAAGGAATTGGACGTCAGGCCTACCTCGGGAACTTCAATCCCCGTTTCAATATTGTACCCTACCATAGTATAGGGTCGCAGGCTAAAGCTCATCCCGATGCCCAGCGGCGTCTGATCCCGGTCCAATACTTTATTGATCGGATTGATCAGGGGAAAGCCAAGAGCCAGATAATTCAAATTGCCCGTCCAGATGTTCTCTTCGTTATTCGTTTCGCTAACGGCGGAATATCTGGTGGAAACGCCGACTTCGAAAGAGGTCAGTTGCAAAAAACCCAAACTGGCAGGGTTTTCAAAGTTCAGGTGGTATTGATCGGGCAATGCTGTGGTCAGGCCCGCCATTCCCGCCTGCATGGCGCCGTACTGATCTGCAAAATTGCCAAGACCAAAGCGAGAAAAAGGCGAATTATTAGTTGGCCGGATTAGTAAATTCTGCCCCGATACATTCAACCACACCCCCATCAAGATCACTAAAGCACCAATTATTCTACTCCAATTGCTTGGCATTATAATCAAGTATTTTGTTTAGCCCTGCCAGGACTAAATCGTGATTCACAAATATCTTTCTTTTCAATTTTTTTGCCAAAAAATCTGCGTCTCCTCCCGTTAAAATAACGTTAATTGCGCCAAATTCCGCCTCACAACGCGTGCAAAAGGTTTCCGATTCAAAAACTACACCCCACTGAGCGCCGTTTTTCAGGGCCGATACGGTATCGTATCCCAGCCAACTCTCCGTCTGCCCCGGCTCAACGAGCGGCAAATTCGCCGTAAATTGATGCATCGCTTTCATTCGCATGGACAAGCCCGGCGAAATATTGCCTCCCTTGTAATGCCCTTGCCCGTCGATGACGTCAAAAGTGATACAAGTCCCTGCATCGATGACCAGGCACGCCTGCCCGGGGTAATCGTGATGAGCGCCCACGACAGCCGCTAGCCGGTCACGTCCCAGCGTCTCCGGTGTGCGATATTCATTGATGATGGGTACAGGCGTCGTCGCAGTCAGTTGAACAAAATAGAAACGTTCTTCTAAAAACTGCAACCAATCGGGGAGAGGAACAACACTCACACTAGATAAGATGACTTTCCGGACCAAATGGTTGGTCGTCCATCTTTTTATTTTTTCCCAATCGACTCCTTGCTCTACTTTTTTCTCCACCAGAAGGCCGCCTTCGAACCATCCCAGTTTTACCCTGGTATTTCCTATGTCAATCGCCAGATTCATGATCTGCCGGTCCTTTGACCGTTTTCAATGCTTAAAATGTCTAACGCCGGTCATCACCATAGCCATGCCGTGCTCATCGCAGTAGTCGATGCTATCCTGGTCTTTTTTTGACCCTCCCGGCTGAATAACAGCTGTTATTCCGGCTTTATGGGCGATTTCGACGCTGTCGGAGAATGGGAAAAAGGCATCTGACGCCATCACTGCACCCTGAAGGTCCATTCCGAAATGTTGCGCTTTCAAAATGGCCTGCTTCAAGGCGTCCACCCGGGAAGTCTGTCCGCATCCCATCCCAAGCAACTGCCTGCCTTTTGCCAGCACAATGGTATTGGACTTTAGATGCTTGACGCATTTATTGGCAAAAAGCATATCTTCAATTTCTTTTTCAGCAGGTGCTTTTTTGGTGACGGTTCTAAGGTCGCTTGCAGTTTCCATTTTTAAGTCGGCTTCCTGCTCGATCACGCCGTTCAGCAAAGTGCGGAACAAGCGGTCCTGACCCTCAAAGTATTTGATCTTCAGCAATATCCTAGTTTTCTTGCGCTGCAAGTGCGCCAATGCATCCGCTTTAAATTCAGGAGCGATGAGTACTTCGTAAAACAGCTTATCGATCTCTTCCGCCGTGAACAGGTCAACGGCGGCATTGCAGATCAGTATACCGCCGAAAGCGGAAACGGGATCGCCCGCCAGGGCATCCTTCCAGGCTTCCAGAACGGTAGCGCGAGTAGCCAGTCCACAAGGGTTGGTATGCTTTAAAACAGCAAAAGTAGGCTCATCATGCTGAAACTCCCGCATCAAACCTACGGCTGCGTCAATATCAACCAGATTGTTGTAAGACAATTCTTTGCCGTGGAGCTTCTCCAACTGCTCTTCCAGGCGACCGTGAAATACGCCTCGTTGATGCGGATTTTCCCCATACCTCAATACCTGATGGTCCAATATACTCTGATTGAACGTCCAGTCTTCATTTTCCCTGTTGAAGTAGTTAAAAATGACCGTATCGTAATGGGAAGAAATCCGAAAGGCCTTCCTGGCCAGTTCACGGCGATCTTCCAAAGAAGTATGTCCGGATTTTTCATCCAGAAGATGCTGAAGGTCCCGGTATTCATTTTTTGAGGCCACCACCACCACATCCCTGTAATTTTTGGCGGCTGCCCGGATCAGCGAAATGCCGCCGATGTCTATCTTCTCTATGATCGCCGCCTCGTCAGTAGTCTGTGCCACCGTATCTTCAAAAGGATAAAGATCCACAATGACCAGATCGATCTCCGGGATGTCGTATTCCTCAAGTTGAGTCAAATGAGCGTCTTCCCTGCGAGCGAGAATACCCCCGAATACTTTTGGGTGAAGGGTTTTCACCCGCCCGTCCAATATGGAAGGATAGGAAGTAAGCTCCTCAACGGCCTGGACGGGGACGCCTAGCTGTTCGATATAGGATTGTGTTCCTCCGGTGGACAGGATCTTCACCCCCAGGCTATTCAGCTTAAGCACCAGGGGTTCCAGGCCTTCCTTGGAGAAAACGGAAATTAAAGCAGTTTTAATTGTTTTGTTATCCATTGATGGTTAAGCATTGCGTCAAAAAGAAGTGCAAATGTAATAAAAATTATATTCATTTAAGATCGCAGGCCTGTTAAAGCGCCAGGATTTCCTTCGGGTATCCAAGAAAATATTTGGTCACCAACTGAGATTGAATGCCGTGATCCGCTATAACAGAGATGGGCAGGACTTCTCCGTTCTTAAACTTTATCTTGATCTCGTCCTTGGAAGTACTGTAGGCGCTGTTGGTTTCCTTGCCTTCACAGATCAAATAAGGAAGGGCCGTAGCCGGGAATCGCCCCCAGCTTTCGATCTTTTTCCTGATGCGGTCAACGTATTCCCGGTCAAAGGGTCTATGGCTCAATTCCAGTTTAAATAAGCGCCGGTTGATCAGCCCCCTGGCCAGATAAGCCAGCAGTTCATCTTCGGCATATATCCAGCCCTTCAAGGCGGAAATGACGTCAAAATCATCCAGCTGGGCAAAATGTTCCAGCATTTCCTGTGAAATTTGCGGCGAAGGGCCCGCAGGTTGTTGTTTCAGCATAAAATATTCCAAATGAACGGAAGGGCATCGCAGCGGACGCCCCTGCTGAGTCAATTCCTGCGCCCTTCGAATAGCCATGATGAGCATACGCTCGGCGGACAATACGGTTTTGTGCAGGTATACCTGCCAGTACATCAGCCTGCGGGCCACCAGGAATTTTTCAATGGAATAGATACCCTTCTCCTCCACCACCAATTCGCCCCCACTAACCGCAAGCATGGTGATGATGCGATCATACCCGATCACACCTTCATGTACGCCGGTAAAAAAGCTGTCGCGGTTGAGGTAATCCATCCTGTCCATATCTAACTGACCGCTGACCAACTGGTGAAGGAACTTTTTGGGGTGCTCGTCTTTAAAGATCTGAATGGCCGTCGACAGCCGTCCGCCGAATTCCTGGTTCATTTTCTCCATAAAGGCCAGAGAGAGCTGCTCATGGTGTACCTGAATGAGGGTATTCTCCAGGGTATGAGAAAAGGGACCATGACCGATATCGTGCAACAATATGGCTACCGAAACGGCTTCGGCCTCTTCATCCGTGATGGCCACCCCTTTTGACCGCAATACCTCTATGGCCTGGGTCATGAGGTGAAAGGCCCCAAGAGCATGATGAAACCGCGTATGCAAAGCCCCAGGATAAACATAGTGCGTAAGGCTGACCTGTTTAATGCGACGCAACCGCTGAAAGTAGGGGTGTTCGATCAAATCAAAGATGAGTCCATAAGGAATGCTTACAAAACCATATACCGGGTCGTTAAAAATCTTTTTTCCTTTCATCTCTTCAAGCTGTTTTTGGACAGCGCAGGATTTATCGATTCAGTGGCAAAGCCCCTCCAAACCATTTGCAGGTCAAAAAAGTTATACAATGGTGACCTCCCTTCGGAAAACGGCTTCTTTACCAAAGCAGTCCGCAGAAAAGCACCGGTCATTTTTGTCTTCAGCAATAAATGTAACCACAACAACGTAAATTATGTATTAAATTGTAGCGCCACAAAAGTAAGAAAGTGTTTAAATAGTTATCAATAAATCATTTCAAAACCCTTATCATCAAAAACACGTCAATGGATAAGATCAAAATTCTCTGGGCTGATGACGAAATCGATCTGCTCAAGCCTCAACTAATGTTCCTGGAAAAAAAAGGATATGAAGTCATCAAAGTCACCAACGGGCACGATGCGCTGGAAGAAGTAGAAACCGATGGTGACATCGACGTCATTTTCCTCGATGAGAGCATGCCCGGCATCACCGGATTGGAGACGCTGGCGAAGATCAAGGAGTCCCACCCCAATATGCCCGTCGTAATGATCACCAAAAACGAGGCCGAAAACGTTATGGAAGAAGCCATTGGAGGGCAGATCACCGACTATCTCATCAAGCCCGTCAACCCCAACCAGATCTTGTTGACTTTGAAAAAGATTATTGACAACAAACGTCTGGTCAGAGAAAAAACTTCCTCCGACTACCAGCAGGAGTTTCGCCAGATACTGATGCAGATCAACAGCGGCCTGAACTTTGAGGAGTGGGTGGACATCTATCGCAAGATCATCAACTGGGAGATCAAGATCGAAAAGTCCAACTCCGTAGGTATGGCGGACATCCTGAGTATGCAAAAAAGAGAAGCCAATACCGAGTTTTCAAAGTACATCGTCAAAAACTATATGGACTGGATGGCCCATCCGGAAGAAGCCCCCGTCATGTCCAATGATCTGATGCGCAGTAAGATCTTCCCTAAGCTGGATTCGGAAAAGCCGACCATCATGCTTCTACTGGATAACTTGCGCTACGATCAATGGGAGGTGATCAAGCCCATCCTGTCAGAATGGTACCGCCTGGAAGACGAGGATTATTTTTACAGCATACTGCCGACCTCTACTCAATACAGCCGCAATGCCATCTTTGCCGGCATGATGCCCGGTGAAATTGCCAAAGCTTTTCCGGACTGGTGGCTGAACGATAATGAGGAAGGTGGAAAAAACCTGAGAGAAAATGACCTGCTGGGCGAACTGATCAATCGCACCTTCCGTAAACCCATCCGCTGGGAATACGTCAAGGTCACCAATGTCAGCCACGCCAAACAAATGCAGGACAACATCCTCAACTATTTGAATAACGACCTGACGGTCATCGTTTACAACTTCATCGATATGCTTTCTCATGCCCGCACGGAGATGGAGGTCCTCAAGGAACTGGCCGGAGATGAACGCGCCTATCGTTCTTTGACGCGCTCCTGGTTCGAGAATTCACCACTCTGGCAGGCCCTGGAAAGAGTATCGGAAAGAGATGTTCAGCTGATCGTTACCACCGACCACGGAACGATCCGCGTCAATCAGCCTTCTAAAGTGATCGGTGACCGGGAAACAACGACAAACCTGAGGTATAAGGTCGGTCGAAATCTGCAATACGAAAGAAAGGACGTGCTGGAGGTCCGACGGCCCGAAAAAGCCAAACTACCCAAGCCTAACGTGAGTTCTACCTTCATTTTTGCCAAAGAAGACATTTTTTTCCTGTATCCGAATAATTACAATTATTATCATAACTATTACAAGGATACCTTTCAACACGGCGGGATCTCTCTGGAGGAGATGATCTGTCCGGTGGCGAGGCTGACAAGCAAGTAGAGCCGCTTTTTAAGGCTACTTCAATCCTTCAATTTTTACAGCAGAAAACACCTCGGGATGCTGGGTCAGCACATATCTGAAACGCTCCATATTGGGAACGAAAAAGACCTTTTTCCCAAAAGTCCCCGGTGTTTTGAAGCGAATGGTCGCCACGCTTAAAAATAAAAAGCGGCTGATGAAGATCTCTTCAATGTTATGGTAAGGATATCTGAAGTTTTTAAAGTAATTGGTCACATAAACAAAGTGAGGGTCCATTTCCACTCTCTTCAGGCGAAGGAGGGTGAACCCCATCATCAATACTCCACTCAGAAAAAACACCCCTACGCCAATGCGAAAGTTATCAGCCGGGATATCGCCTATATAATCGAAGCGATAAACCATAACGGCAATAGTTACGGCTCCGAAGAAAACGATCCAGAAGACAGGAAGGAAGAATTTGAGGAATAAGGTCCAGTTAGTCGACACTCTATGCATAGCATTAATCGTGATTTTCATTCATTTTTCTTTCCTCGGCTCTATTGACACGAGCGGAAATATAAATACTGAGTTCGTAGAGGATAAATAAAGGGATACCGATCAAGAACTGGGTTACCACATCCGGCGGTGTGATGATGGCAGCCAGCAATAAGGTCCCGACAATGGCGTGGCGGCGATATTTCCTCATACCTTCAGGTGTGACGAGACCGATCTTCGAAAGAAAGAAAACCACGATCGGCAACTCAAAAATGATCCCTGCGGGAGCTGTGAACATCAACATGTAGTTAATGAAAGAAGAAAGAGTAGGAGAATTTTCTACTCCCGGAATATAATATCCTGCCAGGAAATTCACTGCAAAAGGCGCAATAATGTAGTAGCCAAAAAGAACACCTACCAAAAACAACAGGGAGCAAACGAAAACAACACCCCGCGTAGCCTGGCGTTCGTTGGGGTAAAGTCCCGGACTGACAAAGCGCCAGAACTCATAGAACACGTACGGGAAAGCCAGTATAAACCCGGAAATGAAAGACACTTTTATACTTACAATAAAAGATTCTCCAAAACCGATAGCCTGTTTTCTGAAATCAGGAGGCCGGATGCACATGGCGTCGCCGAAGCCCAGATCATTAGACAGCTTGCAAAAAGCCCGATAGGAAAAAAAGTCTTCGTGCGTAGGTCCAAAAATGACTACTTCGAACAGCCAGTTCTTAAAAAGGAATAAAACGATACCCAGGCTCACGATCGCGATCAGCGAGCGGATGATGTGCCAGCGCAGCTCTTCGAGATGCTCCAAAAAAGACATTTCCTTAACCTGAGAATCTACATCAACTTGATCTAATGCCATTTGACCTAAAATTTTGCGGTAAAGCTATGAAATTGGACAATCATTTTAAAGAATAGTTTAGCGCACCTATCATAAAAAAACAGCCTTCGGCTAAAATGCAAAACAAGGAATAAAAAAAATCTTACTTTTGTGCCTTCAATAGTCTTTGTGATTAAAGGAACGAAAGCGCACCATGGTCATATTACCTTACATCATTTTTGCCATTAGTCTGGTTGTTTTATTAAAAGCCTCCGATTGGTTTATCGACGCTGCTGAACAGATCGGTCTGTCAGCCGGCATTTCTCCTTTTATCATAGGGTTGACTATCGTTGCTTTCGGCACTTCACTTCCTGAACTGGCGACTTCCATTGCGGCCGTTTTGCGGGGAGAATCCACCATCGTCATGGGAGCGGTGGTAGGTTCTAACATCACCAACATTGCGCTGGTACTGGGGTTGGTAGCTGTGGTGGTAAAGGAAATTAAACTCGAATACAACATCTGGCATATTGACATGCCCTACCTGTGGGGATCGGCTTTTATACTCTGGTTCATTGTCAAAGATCTGGAAGTATCCTTGTTTGAGTCCGTTATCTGCCTGGTCGGCATCATCACTTTTCTGGCCTATTCCATGAAATCGACCGACGAGGCCATCGACACCCGGCCGAGTGTCAACTGGCGGCACTACGCCATGCTGGTCATCGGGGGAGCGCTGGTGTGGATCAGTTCGGACTATGCGATTCAATCGATAGAAGAAATATCCCTCATTGCCGGGATCAAGCCGAGCATCATATCGGTATCGGCCGTAGCGCTGGGCACCTCGTTGCCTGAGGTGATCGTCAGCCTGAATGCAGCCAGGAAAGGCAAATCGTCCATTGCAGTCGGCAACGTCCTGGGCTCCAATATTTTTAACACTTATGTCGTAGTAGGCCTGCCTTCGCTTTTGGGGAAAGTAGTGGTCAGCGGGGAAATCCTGGATACTTTTATCCCCATCATGCTCGTTATGACTGTGTTGTTTGGGATCATGTCCAACAACAAGACCATCACCCGCTGGGAAGGGATTGTGTTGCTGATGTTCTATTTGCTGTATGCAGCCGAGCTTTTTTCCGGCAACCGTTTGTAAGAAAAGCGAATTTCCCATAGATTTACCTGTAGCTTACAAAACTCATTATGCGATCTGTAATCCTTCTTTATGGCTGGTTGGCGCTATTAGCTGGAATAAGCCCTTCCACTGTTCCTTTTGATCCGAACCAGGGCCTTGTGGCCTATTATTCCTTCAATGAATGTGATGCGCGGGACGACAGCGGCAATGACTCCCACGGAAAGCTCTTTGGCAGCGTCAATTGCTGGTGCGGCGTGGACGATGACGGGCTGCTGCTCGACGGCATCAACGACTACATTGAATTCCATGGTAAAGTCAACGATTATTTCGGCGCAACTGACTTTACGCTCAGCTATTATTTTAAGCCGGAACAATACATGATCTTTCAGCAAAGCCTGTTTTCCAAGCGCGCTGATTGCAGCGAAAACAGCATGCTCGACTTCCTGCTGGATTTGAATAAAAAAGAAATCAACACCCTGGTGTACGAATCACCTTTCAAGTACTACGGCATGCTCTCCCCCACCATCATCGAATCCGGCTGGCATCACATCGCCCTGGTCCGTGAAGGCCTGAAAGCCTCCACTTACATCAACGGCCGGCTTCAAAAAGAAAGCTACCGCTGCAGTGGCGTAGACCTGAGCAATGAGGCCGTGCTCTCTTTCTCAAACAGTCCTTGTGTGGAATCAGGCCGGGTGCGACGCTTCCGGGGTATCCTGGACGAGGTGCGGGTGTACAACCGGGCGCTTTCCAAAGAGGAGGTTATGGCTTTGTATAGCCTCCATCCCATAGAAAACGCCTCCCTGGATTGTGTGACCGATGGCAGTGAACCTGCAGAAGATTCTTCTGTTAAAACTAGGAAATAACTTTTCATAGAAGTTGTTTAAAGTTTCCTGCTGGAAGCGAAAAAACAGGATTTTATGTCCAGTTGAGGCTTTTTTTTGAAAAAAATGAGATTTTTCTTCAAAAAAAGACCCCTAAAAAAATTCATTAAGCTGCGCAAAACAGCACAATGCTTTTGAAACAACCTAAAATAAAAACCATTTTTATGTTTGGAGATTTAATGGGCGACATGCAGGAAAAGCAAAAAGCCATGAAAGAAAAGCTGGCCAGCATCACCGTAGACGCTGAAGCCGGCAATGGCGCCGTGAAGATTACGGCCAACGCCAATAAAGAGATCCTCAACATTTCCATCGATCAGGATGTCCTGGAAACAGGAGAATTGGAAGAACTAGAGGACCTGTTGCTCATCGCCATAAATGAAGTCCTGGCTAAAGCCATGGAAAAGGAACAAGTCGAAACCCAAAAAATGCTGAAAGATATGCTGCCCCCCGGCATGGGCGGATTGGGTAATCTTTTTGGTTAAAAGGCCATATTTCGTCCGGTACAAACATACTTTGCTTTTCTGGATTTCGTTATGGGAATGACTACGAATTGACTACCTATGAAATTACGTTTGCTCTTTTTTCTTTTATTTCCGATATGGGCATATAGCCAGACGACTACCGGACTGGTGGCCTATTATCCATTTGACAACGGACTAGGCGACGCCACTGGAAATACTTCCAACAACGGTTTTGAGATCGGCCAGATCACCTTTGCCTGTGGCGTGGTCGGAGACGCCGCCTTGTTCGACGGCTCTAATGACGAGATCATCCTATCCGGCCCGGTCCGAAATGAATTCGACACTGAAGATTTTACCGTCAGCCTTTATTTCAAAGCCGGCAGAGGCGGAGGCACCCAATATTTGTTGTCGAAACGCTGGGACGACTGCCGCTCCGATAATGTCTTCTACCTGAGATATCAGCCTTTTTCCAATGCGCTCAACCTGTACCTGGCTGAAACCACAAATAAATCCATTTCCATCATTCATGAACTGAATCCGGATCGATGCTGGCAGCATGTGATCGTATGGCGAAGGGGGCCGGAAGTGCGTTTGTACGTCAATGGCGAACTCGTTTCCACCCGAAGGACCACCAGCCGGATCGACCTGGAAAATCCCGACTCTCTCATCATCGGCAGCAGCGACTGCCGATCCGCTAATGAGACGCGATTTGACGGATTGATGGACGAGCTCCGCTTTTACAACCGCGCACTCAGAGACGGCGAGCTGAATGAGCTATACTTTCCCGTTGATCAGATCCTCACCCCTGACACTCTGATATTTTTAGGTGAATCTGTCGATATCCGGCTGAGCCCCACCTGCGCCACCACTTTCAACTGGTCGCCTGTCATCGGCGTCATCAACTTCTTCGATGCCCAACCTACGATCAGTCCACCTATACGGCAGACTTACTTTCTCGAAATGGAGGACGATCTGACCAACTGCATCGCCCGGGACTCCATCAACATCAACGTTGTCGATCCGTCGCAACTGGACTGCAACGAGGTGTTCCTTCCCAACGCTTTCACCCCGAACGGCGACGGGCTGAACGACGAGTACGGCATCAGCAATCCTTACGCCATTCCGCAGCTGATCTCTTTTGAAATTTTCGATCGCTGGGGAGAGCGGGTATTCGCTACAGGCGACGCCTTCGCCAGGTGGGACGGCACCTATCATGGACAGCAGATGAATTCGGGTGTTTTGCTTTATAAAGTCAGGTATTTCTGCAAAGGAGAAGAAATTGTGCTGTCGGGGAGTTTGACGATGATGAGGTGAGGAGTGGGTGTTGGATAGCCTGTCCTGTTGGAAGCGGGACTGGATGTTGGGCAGCCGGCCCGATCAAACTGGGATTGTAAAGCGGTGGTTGATTGGCATTCACAGTAGATCGACTCAATCCCTCACATACGACCTGAACAAACGCTCCAGCAACCTCATTTTCCGCCGTATCGGAATCTGCCTGCTCAAAAAAGCAATAAACTTATTCACCCGGCCGGGAATGATGATCTGTTTTTTACCGAGCAAATCGGTGATGGCGATCTCCGCCACTGGCTCGGGCATCATAACCACCAGCTTCGCTTTTCTGCCCTGAGATTGGATCCTCCTCAAACCGTCCTCATTAGTGATCGTGGAGCCGGGACAGAGCACACTGACGTTGACGCCGAATGGCTTGAGCTCTTCACGCAAGGCCAGGGAATAGGCAAAAACAAAATGCTTGGTGGCTGTATAGGCAGCTTTGTAAGGCGTAGGCAGATAGGCTTCCAGGCTGCTCATGTTCATAATATGAGCGGGCTGATGCTCCTTGAGCATCGGCATGAAGTGATAACACAGCTCAAAAAGCGCCTGGTTGTTCACCTGGATCATCGTTCGGTAAGTTTCCAGCGGCATTTTCTCAAACCAACCGCTGCGCCCGAAGCCGGCATTGTTAATGAGCATATTGACTCGATAGTCATTCGCCAGGCACCAGTCGTAAACTTCACGGGCGGCATCAGGCCTGGATAAATCGATGCCAAAAACATCCACAGAAATATTGGGATGGGCCGATTCGATCTCCTTACGCGTAGCCTGGAGATATTCGTTGTCCAAAGCCACGATCAACACGTTCATACCGCGTTTGGCGCATTCCAGGGAGAGCGCCTTGCCGATTCCCTGACTCCCGCCGGTGACCAGGGCAAAAAAGTTGATTGTTTGATCCATATGCTTGTTTAGCTGTGGCCAGTGAAATTAAGAACAACCGGGAAGATATTCAAACAAAAATAGAAACAGTGGGCTCAGCGAAAATCAGCGCCTTTTATTAACACTGGTTTTCACTGAGCTCACTAGCAGAAAAAAAGGGCTGCTTCAATTAAGAAACAACCCTTTGGGGGACGGTATTTGTGATTAATTGACTATTGTCATTGATTGCCAAAGCCTTCTCCATCGCCGCCGCCTTCCACCTGATCGTTGTTGCGGATCTTGCTTCTCCGTTCACGAGTATTTTTGAAGTTAAGCTGACCGAAATTGTAGCTCATATTCAACCGGAAGGAGCGGAACGGGAATTCAGTGCGGCTGAACTGGTAGAAATTCTCTCCCCTGGATTCCGATCCGAATACGTTGGTTTCTTTATGAGGGTTCACTACGTTCAGCCCCAGTGTAAATCGTTTACTGAATTCTTTATTGACCCCTACGCTGAAAATGGTAAAAGAAGGGGTAAAGCCCTGCAGCGTCTGTCGGCGACCCCGGAAAAACCCTCTGGCCTCTACCCTGAATCCATTTGAAATGGTATAGGTGCCGCTCATATTAGCGTTGAAGTTCCAGGCGTCGCGAGTAATGGTGCGATCGCCGATCTCCGCCTGGCCGTTATAGGAAGCAAGCGTGAAACCTCCGCGGATGGTAAGTTTTTTCGCAATGGTCTTGGAAGAAAACAAACTGAAACCTATGGATTCTGCTCTACCGATATTGCGAAAAGTAGTGAAAGAAACCTCTCTGTCTTCCACTTCACCCAGAAAACGGTTGACGATCTCGTTGGTAAATGCAGACTGCTCGTAGATCGTAGTTACAAAACCACCGTCATCCTGAAATGCCACATCCGTAAAATTCTCGATAGTCTGTGTGGTGTTCCGGTAAAAAACGGAAGCATTGATCACCAGCCCCTTGACGAATGCATTGTAAGCCAGTTCGTACTGATCCGTTAACTCCGGATTGAGGTCAGGATTACCGAAAGTAATGTTCCGGTTGTCTTCCACCTCAATGTAGGGGTTGATCGTTCTCAGGCTAGGGCGCTGAATACGGCGCGTATAGCTGGCCTTCAGCGATGAAAAGTTCTTGAAGTTCCTGCTGATGATCAAACTGGGCAGGAAATTGGTATAGTCAATGGCAAAATCTGTGGGATCATCGCGGAATTCTCCGGCTATATCCGTTACCTCATAACGCGCACCGGCCACCATACCCCAGTTTTTGCCGAACTTCATATTAAAAGAAGCATAACCGGCATAAACATCCTGCACGTAGTCAAAAACATCTGTTCGGTTTTCATCAATGACAAAATCCGACTGGTCTTCAGGCCTTTCCTCGTAAAGGAAATCACTGTCAATACGACGCAATATGGCCTTGGCGCCGGTCTCCAGCTTAACAGAAGGAGAAAAGGGATGAATGTAGTCCGTCTGTAAGGTATACTCCAGATTCAAGCCATCATTCTCGTTTCGTTCGTCCCGGAACAGGGAAGGATCGTCGCCTTCCTGAAAAATAGTCGACTCATTCTCCGTTGTATTGCCGCTCAACTGAAAAGCTACGGAAAATTCCTGTTCGGGATTTTTAAATTTTTTGCGGTAGTCGGTCGTCCAGTCAAAACCACCTCCCAGCGAAGCATTTTCAATAAAGCGGGAATAATTTTGGTCAAAAAGACCGGTGGAGACCGCGTCTATGCGAGAATCGTTATTTCCGCCGCGTCCGAAGAACGAAACGGAAGTATTAATGCTGTTGTACGCGTTAAAGTCATAAAAAGCGCCTACACTGCCCCTGGGGCCGAATGAGTTACCACGGCCCACTCCGATCTGAGACAGGGTGCTCGTCACTCCGTTGACGGTATTTTCCCGATAAAATTCAGAAGGACGATCCAGCGGCCAGGAGAACCAGGAGGAGACATTAGCGTTCATCCCAAAACGCCCCTTGACGAGGTTGGTATTGATATTGGCGCGGTTGTTCCGGTTACCAACTGCCGCGCTAACCGAACCGGTGAAACCTTCAATGCTCTTTTTCTTAGTGATGATGTTGATGATGCCGGCGGTTCCTTCACCATCGTATTTGGCAGTGGGCGTAGTCACTACTTCCACGCTCTTGATCTGATCCGCAGAGATGGTCTGTAAGGCCTCTCCGGGGTTCGAACCAAAAATAGTGGAAGGTTTGCCGTTGATCAGTATCAATACGTTGGAAGCTCCCCTCAGGGAAACATTGCCGTCAAAATCCACCTCCAGCAGAGGAACGTTTCTAAGGACGTCGGTAGCGTCTCCGCCCTGGGTGGTAACATCCTTATCTGCGTTGTATACCAGCTTATCGATCCTGTTTTCTACCAAGGCTTCTTGCCCGACGACTTCCACCTCTTGCAGGTTAATGCCCTCGGAGACCAACATAACATCACCCACCTTATAATCAGGTTCTTTTCCAGTCAGTGTAATGCCTTTAATGACCTTCGGTTGGTATCCCATGAAGGTAAAGCTAAGATGGTAGGTTCCCAGCTTAATTTCAGTGAGCTTAAAATCTCCGGCCTCGTCCGTCAATCCACCGTCTATTTGATTTTCTGTCTTGGGGTCGATCAAAACCACCGTGGCGAATTCCACCGGTGCTCCGGAAACAGAATCGATCAAGGTTCCGGAAATGTTTCCTGTAATACTGGGGCCCCCTCCCCTGTTGCCGCCGCTAAAGTCGGGTCGCTGTCCTATAGCCGTGATGCCCAGCAGCAGGAGAAAAGTAAGCAATAAAGCGTTTTTCATGGTTGTTTTTGATTATTAGCTGTGTTTCAGATTCAAAGAAAACAACATTTAAATAGTTTTTTGCCCTTTTTGTTGATCCCCCTTCATTAAATTATATCAATCAAAAAAATTTGCCGATGAATCGGAAAATTGTCTATTCCTGGCTTTTGTCGATTCTTTTAAACAATGTTTAAACTTCGTTGTTAGAACATTAAAATAATTGATTCAAAATGAGCACTATTGAATTCCATAACTACTTCGAAGAAGTGAATCCATTATTAGAAGGTTTTGCACTCAAGCTGACCAAGGACAAGGAACAGGCCCAGGAACTGGTGCAAGAAACGGTAGTCCGAGCGCTCCGCTACAAGGACAACTTTAAAGTAGGCACCAATTTCAGGGCATGGATCACGACTATGATGCGCAACATTTTCCTGAACCAGCGCCGCAATTTTGTGAGGAGAAAAACGGAAAGCGTCCCTCATGACGGGCTTTATTTCCAACTGGAGGGCGTTCATACTACCGACAACCACGGGGTCCACAATATTGAAGTGCAGGAGATCCTCCGGGCCATCCATCAACTGGATGAAAAAGTGCGTAAGCCGTTTTGGATGTTCTACGAAGGTTATGCTTATGAGGAAATAGCAGAAGAACTGAACACTCCCCTGGGTACCATTAAAAGCCGCATTTTTAAGGCGCGAAAGGACTTAAAAAAAGCGCTGGCAGGCCATTAGCTTCTCCTTTATTTTTTTTTCCAAAGTTTAAACATTATTTTTATTGCCTTAATATGCATACAACACAATCGATCCATCAGGATTTCACAAAAACTAAGCGGATGAGTATCAAAACAGACATTAAGCAAATCAAACCGTTTAGGAACGACTATCATGAGGCTATAGTTAATCTTATTTATACTTATAACTGGGTGGTTGACCAGATCAAGCAGCAGCTCAAACCTTATGGTATTACCATGCAGCAATACAATGTGCTCCGTATCCTGCGTGGTGCGAATGAGCCCATGACAACTTCCACCATTCGGGAGCGCATGCTTGACAAGATGTCGGATACCTCCCGCATGGTGGATCGACTTCACGTCAAAGGTATGGTCATCCGCCAAACCTGTCCTTCCGACAAACGCCTGGTGGACGTCTCTCTCTCCGATGCCGGCCGGGAATTACTCAGCAAATTGGACCGATTTGATGATCAGATGGACGCTATCCTGAAGAATTTGAGTGAAAGAGAGGTCCAATTATTGAGCGACCTGCTGGACAAAGCGAGAGAGTAAGAGAAGTGATACGGCGACCTGTTAAGGTATCGTGCCGGGGCCAAATGTTGTGGTATGCCGGCGCTTTGGCGGCTTAGGCAGTTGACTCATTTAAAGGGAAAATAGCGGTATCTTACTTTAATTGTTTTATTCAAATTGGATTCTAAAACCTCCCATCTGGGGCCTGATTTCAGGGCTTTAACAAAAGAGTCAATTTCATTGCCGGCGCCGGAAGATTCGGATGTCGGAGATATATTGGTCACCCTTCCATCCGCGTTCAATTGAAATTCCACCTCAAAGAAATTAGTATCTGAAAGCGTAGATCCACGAGAATCCATGCTCAGTTCAATAGTAGAATCCAAATGTATCTCCATTTTCTCAAACCCTCCTTCAGGCTGTGCAATGGCGGGAATAACCTGATGCCTGGTCTTCAGGGAATCCGCCACCGAAGTACTTTCTCCTAAACCCTGGGCCGCCATTCTATCAGCCTGATAATACTGGGGAGAAATGGTCATCTCTTCTCTTTTTTTCTTTTCTCCGGGCAGGCTCCTTCTTTCTAAAGCAACATCAGAATCCTTTTCCACCATGCCCCTGGTAGTTCCAGCGGCGGGGTCGGACACTGGTGGTGATAACGGAGCGATTTCTCTGGCAGGTGAAACCTCTGCAATGGCTTCCTGTTCTTCCACTATTTCGTCCTTGGACTGCTCTTGTTCCTCCGATTCAGCCATATCCGGGGCTGATTCTTTTCGGATCGACGGCTTTACCGGCCTTACTTCTTGGACAGCAGGCATATTTTCAGGAGTTTCCTGCATCTCCGACATTTCTTCTTTCGCTGCGTCCAGGATTTCATCAGCAGACGGAGCGGGAACGGCCTCCTGTGGTATGCTTTGATCAGTAGCTTCTATACTTTGAGCGATCCCGGCATCTTTAGGGCGGATCAGGAAAAAGGCCGTGCTCGCTACAAGAAGAATAGAGGCGGCGGCAACCGCAATTCTCGCGGGAAGCGTCATTTTCTTTCGACGCCCTCCATGCAGTTTATTTTTTATCGAATCCAATTGTCGGGGATGTCTCCCTTCCGGAAAACGCTGATACCCCTGCAGGGCTTCCTGCAGGAAGGGGTCCTCCCGGCTGAAAAGCTCGGCCTCCTCCGTTCTTCTAAGGTCGCCGTTCAGCCAGGCCCTCAGCTGATGAATGATTGTTTTGTTTTTATCGTTTGGATTCATTTTTCATCATTTTTTGCTCCACACAGTTTTTCAGGTTCCTCCTGCCGTTCTGGATGTACGACCGCACTTTACCAAGCGGAAGCTTTTCAATCTCAGCGATTTCCTTGTAGGAACGATCTTCGTAGTAAAACCATTTAATACAGCTTTGTTGGGCTGCCGGAAGGGCTTCCACACATTCCTTCATAACCGGAACAGATGGATTTTCCTCTTCTTCTTTAACAGGATGCAAATTTTCCAAAAAATACACAAGCTCCGGGTTAAAATCGAGTTGCTGGATTTTCTTCTGTGCCCGTATCTTCATCAGGCAATGGTTTTTGGAAAAAACGTACAGCCAGCTCTTGAAGTTTTGGACTTCATGCTTGAGCAGTTTCGGCCCCAGTTCTTCATATATGTCCATGACGGCATCCTCCGCTTCGGCTTCACTTTCCAGATATTTCAGGCACAAACCATACACCAGTTCCACGTACCGTTCATACAACAGGGCCAGCACCCTGAGTTCTTCCGAACTCCGGTATCGCTCCAGCAGCTGCCGGTCGGTAAGTTGAGAAGGTTTGGATTTAAGAAAACGAAGCATACTATTCTTTCAAATGTTTATTCTAATGCTATTGTCTTTCCCTGCTGTGCACTCTTTCGGGCAGCATCGAGAATTTCCATAACGATCAAATTGTTTTCCAGAGAAGACAAATCGTAAGGTTTGGCCTCGACCCTTTTATTCACCACGGCCGCCAGGTAGGAAAAGGGGTCGTCAAAAGGCGCTTTCCGTTCTTCCAGTTTAAGTACTTCTTCAGAAAAGCCGTCATAGCCTTCTGAAAGGCGGACGCGCAGATCGTGACGGTTATCGGCATATACTACCCCTTTCAGCCCGTAAATTTCCATATCTTTTCTTCCTATGGGCCAGTTCCAGGAAGCCTGGATAACGGCATTGGCATTTTTATACTGCAAAATGATAATGGCCTCATCATCCACATCAGGGTTATTTTCAGGCTGCAACTGCTGGGTAATGGCGGTCACCTTAAGCGGTTTTTGGCCTTCCATCAACCAGGTCAGCAAATTGGCGCCATAACAGCCGAAGTCGGTTAAGGCGCCTCCCCCATTCAGCACCGGGTCAGTAAGCCACTCCAGAAATTCGCTATTGACGCCGATTTTTTTTGGCCCTTTGTGTCCATCTCTTACCATGACTTTTCTGATATCACCGACAAGGGTATCCTTTTTCACCAGATCATAAGCCTTGTGGGTAGTCGGGTACCAGGTGGTTTCATAGTTAGTCAGCAAATGGATCTGGTGCTTTTTGGCAAGAGCCTCCATTTTCCGGGCATGCTTCAAGCTGACGGCCAGGGGTTTTTCCACCATCACATGAACGCCCCGGGGCGCAAAGGTTTCTACTACTTCTAAGTGGTCATAGATCGTTCCGAAGGCTGCCACAGCTTCCAATGGCCCTGCATCGATCAGTTCTTCCATCGTATGGTATACCCTATCCATAGAAAAGCCGTATTGATCGGCATATCGTCGTGCTAACCCCCGATCCGGTTCTACTATGCCGACGATCTCGAAAGCTCCGTTCTTTGCGCTGCCGAAGATCCAGTGTACATGGGTGTGTGTCAGACCAATGACGCCGATCTTTAGAGGCGCCTCCTGGCTTGAGGCACAGGTGGAGGCCCACATCAGAATACAAAGGACGGAGGTGTATTTTGTCATAACTTATGTTTTTAAAGACATCGGGCTTGCGATCAAGGAACGGTGTGTCGCCGCGTTGCGGCTTAAAATCACTCAATCACCTAAAAACTTTCCCCCAATTTTATGCAATTTTTCCTTTCCCCGCATCTCAATATAAAAAAAGCCATGAAAAAGTACCTTCTTATTCTTTTTGCACTGGGCATTGCGCTGGTACCCTTTTTGAATGGGAAAAGCGGATTTTCCCCAAAGACACAATACCGCATTGAAGGAACCGTTTACGATCAGTGGAATACTCCCTTACCCGGGGCTGAGGTTCGGATCTACGGCAGTCAGATCAAAACGCAAACCGACGAAAAGGGCCGCTTTTCCCTGGTGAGCCCGGATTCCTGTGTGGCGCTGAAAGCATCCAAGGAAGGCTATCTCAGCCGTTCCATGGTCACCGCCTGCAGCGGAGAGGAAGTTGTCTTTCTGCTGCCCTTCGATTCCGAAAATCCTTTAGTCCGGAAAAAAGAAAGAGAGGCGGTTTATGACAATTACGTTTACGAAATGACCGAGGCAAAGCCTTTGCAGGCCGCACCTGCACAAGACCGCAGCAAAATGGGCAATGCCTATATTCCTAAACAATTTCGCAACGAGCTGGCGCCCAATTGGAATACAGAAGACTATGGGCTGATCAATGAAAACCGCTTTCTGCGCCCAACCGACAATCCCCTGTCGACCTTTTCCATAGACGTCGATGCCGCTGCCTACAGCAATATCCGCCGCTTCATCAACAACGGGCAGAAGCCGCCCAAAGATGCCGTACGTATCGAGGAAATGATCAATTATTTTGATTATAATCACGCCCAACCCAAAGGAGACGATCCCTTTGGTGTAAACATGGAAATGGCCGACTGTCCGTGGGCTCCCCAGCATAAATTGTTGTCCATCAGCTTACAAGGCAAAAAAATCCCCTACGACCATTTGCCGGCTTCCAACCTGGTGTTTTTGATCGATGTATCAGGAAGTATGTCTGATCCTAATAAATTACCGCTGCTGCAATCGTCCTTTAAGCTCCTCACTGATCAGCTTAGGGAGAAAGACCGCGTGGCTATCGTCGTTTATGCCGGAGCAGCCGGTGTAGTGCTGGAACCTACCAGAGGTAACCAAAAGCAGGAGATCAAAGCCGCTCTGGATAAGCTTCAGGCCGGAGGATCCACTGCCGGAGGAGCTGGTATCCAGCTGGCTTACCAACTCGCCCGTGAAAACTTCGTTGAGGGAGGGAATAACAGGGTGATCCTGGCTACCGACGGCGATTTCAATGTAGGCGAAAGCAGTGATGCCGCTATGGTCCGCCTGATCGAAAAAGAAAGGAAAAGCGGCGTATTCCTGACCGTACTCGGCTTCGGCATGGGCAACTACAAAGACAATAAAATGCAGCAGCTGGCCGACAAGGGCAACGGCAACCACGCTTATATCGACAACATCAATGAAGCCAAAAAAGTGCTCATCAGCGAATTTGGCGGGACCATGTTCGCCATCGCCAAGGATGTCAAACTGCAGTTGGAGTTCAACCCCGCCAAAGTAGCCGGATATCGACTCATCGGCTATGAAAATCGCCTTTTGAATAAAGAAGACTTTAAGGATGATGAAAAAGATGCCGGCGAGTTAGGCTCCGGACATACCGTTACCGCGCTTTATGAAATCATTCCCACGGGGGTAAAAAGTGATTTCCTGGCGGATGTGGATGACCTGAAGTATCAGCAAGTCGAAGTCAGTAAATCCCGCAGTAAAGACTGGCTGACCTTAAGGCTGAGGTACAAAAAACCGGACGGAAACACCAGCCGGGAGATGGAAACCACCTATGACGATCAGCCTGCAGACTGGAAAAAAGCCAGCGATAATTTCCGCTGGGCGGCGGCCGTCGCAGAGTTCGGCTTGTTGCTGCGCGAATCCGACTTCCGTCAGGAAGCCAGTTATGAGCAAGCCATAAACCTGGCCAGATCCGCGAAAGGAGAAGATAAAAGTGGTTATCGAGGGGAATTTATCAGGATGATGGAGGTGATGAACGATATGGAGAGTCCGGTTACAGCAGAGAAATAAATAAAAGAAGGCGGGGCCGAAACGGCTCCGCCTTCTTCTATTTATATTTTTATATGTGACTTTCAAGAATCCTCCCGTCTAAAGGACAACTATAATCCGATGAACGCCTTGATTATAATCCCATGACATCCCATCAACAATCTACCCTCCCAGGGGCATTGCAATGTCTTATTTTTTCTTCTTTTTACCCTTGGTCTTTGTTTTCTCGACAATGATCACAGCGAGGGGCGGCAAGTCGAATTCGAGGTAATAGGGACGTCCGTTCCATTCCTCTTCGGTGGTAGACAACTTTCCCGGATGATAACTGCCGGCGCCGCCGTATCTTTCGTCGTCGCTATTGAACACCACTTGCCATTCCCCTTCATTGGAAACACCCATTCGGTATTTCTCGATGGGGTTGGGAGTGAAGTTACAGGCCACTGCCACGAGGTCATTGTCTTTTTTACCTTTTCTCAGATAGGTAAGCAAGCTACGCTCATAATCGCCATGGTCGATCCATTCGAAGCCGGTCGGATCGAATTGTTTTTCATACAAAGCCTTGGTATTGCAGTAATATTGATTAAGATCTTTGACCCATTGTTGGACGCCTTTATGAAAGTCATATTCCAGCAGCCACCATTCCAGTCCACGTTCGATATTCCACTCTGAGGTTTGGCCAAATTCTCCGCCCATAAAAAGCAATTTGGTTCCGGGATGGGTATACATGTAGCCGAACAACAGGCGCAGATTAGCGAACCGTTGCCACTCATCGCCCGGCATGCGGGTGATCAGTGAACCCTTACCGTGCACGACTTCATCGTGAGAGAGCGGCAGCATAAAGTTCTCGCTAAATGCATAGATCAAGCTGAAGGTGATTTGTCCGTGGTGGTATTTGCGGTAAATGGGATCCAGCTTGAAATAGTTAAGCGTATCGTGCATCCATCCCATCATCCATTTTTGGCCGAACCCCAGTCCGCCAACATAGGTAGGCCTGGACACGCCCGACCAGGCGGTTGACTCCTCTGCGATGGTGATGGCGTCCGGTACTTCGCGATAAACCGTTTCGTTGAATTCCTTGAGGAAAGCGATGGCCTCCAGGTTTTCATTGCCCCCGTATTGGTTGGGCTCCCACTGCCCCTCTTCCCGGGAATAATCCAGGTACAGCATGGAAGCCACGGCATCGACGCGCAGGCCGTCTATATGGTAGCGGGTGAGCCAAAACAAGGCGTTGGAGATGAGGAAGTTGCGTACTTCGTTACGGTGGTAATTGAAGATTGCGCTTTTCCAGTCGGGATGGAAGCCCTTGCGCCTATCTTCATGCTCATACAGATAGGTGCCGTCAAACTGCGCCAGTCCGTTGGCATCTGTAGGAAAATGGGAAGGCACCCAATCGATGATGACCCCTATGCCAGCGTGGTGAAAAGCATCAACGAGGTACATGAAGTCCTGGGGGGTGCCATACCGGCTGGTAGGTGCAAAATAGCCGGTGATCTGGTAGCCCCAGGAAGGAAAGTAGGGGTGTTCAGCCGGTGGCAGCAGTTCGACATGAGTAAAGCCCATCTCTTTGACATAGGCCACCATCTCATCGGCCATTTCCCGGTAGCTCAGGGAGCGGGCGCCGTTCTGTATTTTTTTCCAGGTACCCAGATGGACCTCATAGACCGAGTAGGGTTGCTCATGACTGGCTGTTTTGCTGCGGTTGGCCATCCATTGCTCGTCTTTCCACTCATAATCCAGGTCCCATACAATTGAAGCCGTATTGGGAGGTATTTCCCAAAACAGTGCAAAGGGATCTCCTTTTTGAAAGGTTTGCCCCTTGTAGGTCTTGATCTCGTATTTATAAAGCTCTCCTTTTCCGATGCCCGGAACGAAGCCCTCCCAGATACCGGATTCATCCCAACGGGGCGCTAATGGATGGTTTTGTCCATTCCAGTGATTAAAATTGCCAACCACGGAAACTTTCTGAGCATTGGGGGCCCAAACGGCAAAATAAACGCCCGATTGCCCATCTACCTCAATGACGTGACTGCCTAATTTTTCATATACTTTAAAATGCTTGCCGGATTTGTACAGGTAGATGTCGTATTCGGAAAATAAGCTGTGGTGAATGACTTTATTCATATGGTAGATTTGAAGTGAGAAGTAAGTTGGAATGCTGCTTTTCTACTAAACTGTATAATATTCTTTTTAGGTGTTTTTTTTTAGAAAAAACAGATTTTTTTGCAAAAAAAAAGGAGTTCAGTTTATTTGAACTCCTTTGTCTATTTCTTTATCAAGAAATTTTAAATCTTTCAAACGCGCTTACCTCCCTTCAACTCATCTTTCAGTTGTTCCAGCTTTTCCCATTCTCCATTGGCAGCCAGTTGAGCTTGCTCGCTCCAGGTAGTCGGATCATGCATTTTGTAACGCGGTCCGGCGGCGTCCAGAATTTCTTTTAATACGCTAATCTCGGCTTTTGCCAGTGCTTCGAAAGTCGTGATGTCCCTTTCAGCAAGCAGTTTTTCGATCTTGGGACCGACCCCTTCAATGTGCTTCTTAATGTTGTCTTTCTTTGCCGTTTTCGTCTTTATGGTTGCTTGCTTGGCAGCTGTTTTCTTGGCGGGCGCCTTTTTAGCCGGTGCTTTCTCCGCAGCCCCATTACCATTAGCTGATGCCTCGATATCAATAACAGAGTTATCAATACCAGGGAAAGGAGAAGGAACGTACCTGTCGGCAGCAGGATCGTTCAACCAACCCTGACCTTCGACTACATAGCGGAATTGATAGCTTTTTCCCGATTCCAGGCTGATGCTGGCCTCGAAAGCTTCTTTACCGTCTTTCATCGTCAACCCTTCATCCCAGTTCCAGTTGTTAAACTCGCCCAATACCTTCACTGTATTGGCGCCGTCTGCATGGAAGACTTCCTTCGGCAATACAAAAGTCACCTTGCAGCTGTTGTTTTTTAAATATTGCTTTTTCAACATGTTTTAAAGGTTAAATGGTTTCTAAATCAATAAAAGTCCTAAAAGAGCTTTGTGTATTTTAAACACTAAGTTGCAAATCTAGGTTAAAATTAGATTATATCCTACTGGTTATCAAGGAAGAATGATTATTTTTTTGTTAACAGCGATGCAAGAAGAGTACCTCAACTTTGGGTTTGCGAGCAGTTTTCAGAATTAAATCAGATCATCAAAAAGTAATCAAAACAGGATTTGCCGATCGGTAGTTAAGTCCAAATTTATTTCTCGTGAAAAAAAGTTCATCTTTTTCAAAAAAGTAGCACTTATTATCCAATTTTTTCGGTAAAACGTCAAGTTTTCAAAAAAGGATATTGCTTTATCTCCTGATCTGGTAAATAAATCAAGAACGAACGTAACTTATCGTGAGGTTGAAAAGCGCAATGAAGAACAAATTATTTTCCTTAAGATAATTCAAAAATAGCGTGATGTCAATACCCCACCTTCATACCCGGCTACCATCCTCTATAGCTGGGTGGTTTAATGCCATTTAATCTGGCATAAACAATGGCCTGCCCACGATGGTGGGTCATGTGGTCATTCAATAAGGTAAGGATCTGCCGCTTGCGCATCGGACCCGCGAAGAACTCAACGACTTCGGTCAACTCCTCTTCCTGCAACTGATCGATCGCTTCTGCTGCATTTTGAAAGACTTGTTTCATGATCGCTATCGTCTCAACCTTATCGTAGCTTTGCCCTCTCAGTTGCCGATCGGTTTTTTCCCCTTCCAGGTAGCTGCTGATGAGCCAATTTACATTCCCTGTCAGATGGATCATCTGCTCTCCAAAGGTCATCTGGTCTTCGGTGGGTTTAAAGTCGTAATATTCCGCGGGCATAGCCTCGGCGATCTCGAGAGTGTATTCGGTGGCGTTTCGCCACTTTTGTTTGAAGTCGTCGAGATAAGTGTCACCTTGAGCATGGAGCGTCTGGGCGAGGGTCAGCGCTGTTAGTATAAGTAGTGTATGTTTCATCATGGTTGTTGTTATCGGGCTCGCGCCCGACCACAGTCCATCGGGCTCGCGCCCGACCGTAGTCCATCGGCCTCGCGCCCGACCGCAGTCCATCGGCCTCGCGCCCGATGTTAGCTTGTGCCGCCGCTGTGCGGCTGGCCAGAGCTTTGACTCAGCAGGGGGTGCAGCGGGCTTGCGCACCTCTGCAGTCCATCGGCCTCACGCCCGACCGCAGTCCATCGGGCTCGCGCCCGATGTTAACTTGTGTCGCCGCTGTGCGGCTGGGCAGAGCTTTGGCTCAGCAGGGGGTGCAGCGGGCTTGCGCACCTCTGCAGTCCATCGGCCTCACGCCCGACCGCAGTCCATCGGGCTCGCGCCCGATGTTAACTTGTGTCGCCGCTGTGCGGCTGGGCAGAGCTTTGGCTCAGCAGGGGGTGCAGCGGGCTTG
>CAZJQS010000061.1:0-1861 GCA_964548175.1 uncultured Saprospiraceae bacterium | reverse complement strand
CTCAGCAGGGGGTGCAGCGGGCTTGCGCACCTCTGCAGTCCATCGGCCTCACGCCCGACCGCAGTCCATCGGGCTCGCGCCCGATGTTAACTTGTGTCGCCGCTGTGCGGCTGGGCAGAGCTTTGGCTCAGCAGGGGGTGGCTGTTTGTAACATAAGTTGGTAGTAAGTCAAGACACATCTTTATCACTCAACAACCACAATCCTTCTACTTTCTACCATCTACCTTCTACCTACTTCCCGATCGGCCCTAATTCTACGCCTTCGGAGTAAGCCACCTGGATATTATTTTCACTGAGGGCCTGTTTGATGTTGCGATTGGCCTGGAAGTATACGTCCCAGTAATCTTCGGTCTTCGCGTAGGGGCGTACGGCCAGAACGATGCTGTGGCTGTCGAACGTCTCGATCCCTACCAGGGGAGCGGGATCTTCTAGAACTTTGGGAGTTTTCCGCTGAGCTTCCAGGATAATGCCTTCCACTTTCGGAAAATCCTCTCCGTAAGGTATGGTGACGTTCAAGTCTACCCGGAGATACTGGCGGGTAGATAAGTTAGTGATGATGCCGCCGGCAGCGATGCTATTCGGTATGATGACGGTTCGGTTGTCAAGTGTAGTAATGATGGTATTGAAAATTTGTATTTCGCTGACGTGCCCCATTTGTTCGTCGATCTCGATCAGATCGCCTGAACGATAGGGGTGAAAGATCAGGATCATAACGCCGGAAGCGAGATTGCTTAGGCTGCCTTGAAGAGCAAGGCCTATGGCAAAGCCTGCTGCAGCGAGTACAGCAACGAAAGAGGTCGTCTCGATCCCCACAATGCCCGCTACGCTGAAGATGAGCAGCAGCTTCAGGCCTACGTTGACCATATTCACCAAAAAAGGACGGATGTCCCCGCTCAGACCTGAGCGTTCCATCGATTTTCCGGCTGACCTGGATATCTGGTTGACGATCCTCAACCCTATGATCAATACCACTATTGCTAAAATGAGCTTCGGGGCATACTGAATGATCAGGCTGTAGATCTGTTCGGCATAAGTGCCAAATTGTTCCATGCTTGTTTATTTTAAAATAGAGGACTTCCCACGTCACCTGATCCGCAACGCTGCAAATATAAGTTATTCTGTGAAGAGCCGAAGTATGATTATAGCATTGTTGCAAATGAAAACAGATGATGCTGATGACATTTTTGCCATTCCCTAAAGAACGAAAAGGCATTTTCAGCATCGTTCCGGCTTGCCGGAACCAGCATCACAGCATCTTTTTGCCGCTTCAGCGGTAAAAAAGCATCCTATCTTGATTTACGAACTGCTCCTACTTACCCTCCCTACAGCATATTCAACCCATAAAAAGCCGCACTCACATGCATGGCCTGCACCAGTTCATTATTGGCCAGCATTTTTTTAAACTCCTCTAAAGACACCAGGAAGGTTTCGATCTCTTCGCTTTCATCAAAGGAAGGTTCGGCTATTTTTTCTCCACCCGTGGCCAGAAAAGAATACGCGCGATTAGCATGATTACCGGGGTTAGGTGACACCACGGAAGTCTGAATGACTTGCTCAAAGCGGTAACCCGTTTCTTCCAGCAATTCTCTTTCTACCGTTTCCAGAGGCGTCTCATTGGGATCGACGCTTCCACTGGGTAGTTCCAGCACGGTCTTGCCAATGCCATGACGATACAAACGGGTCAGAATGACATTTTGCTCCTTGTCCAGCGCCAGCACATTGACCCAGTCGGGATATTCCAGCACATAGTAAGGATCGACGATGGTCCCGTCGGGCATACGGCAACGATCCTGGCGGACTTTGATCCAGCGTTCGTTGAGAGCGTATTGGGAGTGGAGGATGGTCCAGTTCATAGTGTTTG
>CAZJQS010000060.1:33891-35800 GCA_964548175.1 uncultured Saprospiraceae bacterium | reverse complement strand
CAGTGATGGCCTTTTCGCAGTTGTCATCCAGTTTTACATATACATTATCGTTGCAAGACAGGTTGTCCAGGTCAGGAAGACCCAGAGCAACTACTTCGGCCGTAAAGTTATAGGTAGATATATTTCCATTAGCGTCCAATGCTGACATGGAGATAGTGTAATTACCTTCAGGGACATCATTTAATCTTACCTGAATTTCGCCTGCGCCCAGGTCGATCACTTCGTATTCACCAGAATTAGCGCCGTTTACGAGAGGACCATTAGGGCCGATTACACTGGAAACGGTTGGCGTAACCGCGCCATCGCAATTATCGAAGCCGGTGAAAAACGCATTAACATCAGTGGTTACTTCACACTCAGGAATCAGCCAGCGGTTTTGGCCTGGCTCATCGATTACAGCAGGAATCCACGTTTGAAAATCGTGAATAACATTAATAACCGGAACGACTTCATTGCCATTTTTATAAGAGATAATCAGGTTCATTTGCCCATCACCGGCAGCTGTACCGGTAAGGCTCACTTGTGCGATGGTTCCATCATCGGAAATCTCGATACCCGTCGGATCGATGGGGTCGACATTTACAAAAAGATAGCCGAAGGAAGCCCCCATGGCGATATTCAGGTTTTTGGCTATTTCATCGGCCGTTCCAAGTCCGCCACAGTCAATAACACTAAAGCCATAGCTAAAATCACTGGTCTCCTGGCAAGCCGGTACGGTAATATTGGCGTCGCCTGCAAAAATGCCTACAGGAGAATCCGATTGAACGACGCTTACGACGGTATTCACTTCATTGCCGCCTTTCCAGGTAATATCGAGGGTAACTGTTCCCTCACCAGTGACTGTACCACTGAGATCGATCTGAGCAGTAGTACCATCATCGGAAATCTGTATAGTGGCCACATTGATCGGATCAAGTACTGCCATTGCATCACCAGACGTATTTCTTGGCGCCACGGCTACATTAGCCAGTACATTAGCCGGATTAACTACACCATTACAATCCAGAATATTAATCGAATACCAGAAAGGTGCGCTGTCTTCACAGTTAGGAATCGTTATATTCGCATTCTGGGCCAAAATCCCTACCTGAGAAACAATTTTTATCTCTACATCATCACTAACCGCTGGACAAATATCGCCGGCATTAGTCGTCCATCTCAAGACTACAGTCGTCTGTACGTCGCTAACAGCAGGAAGGTAAGTGGTGTTCTTTTCTGTTGTAGTGGTCTGACCATTTTCAAATACTCCGTTACCGGATACAATGGACCATTGTCCGTCGAAGTTGGAGGTCGCCAGCAGAGCGATGGGATTTTGTCCGCAGCTCATTTGATCTTCTCCTGCATCTGCCTCACGTGGCGTGTCTACAAAGAATACCGCTTCATCGAATACGGGCTCACAAGGGCCGTCTCCATCAATATCATCTGTCGTCCAGCGAACGGTGACATTTTTCCCAAAATCATCAGCAGTCGGATTATACACTGCTGCTCCATCGGGATTGGTCGCATCTGAAATATTGCCGGCTCCGTTGACAACGGACCAGCTACCGGCTACATTCGTCGTGACCGACAGCGTCGAACCGGCTAATCCGCAAACGTCATTAGCTGCCGCATTTTCTGCTATAAATTGAGGTTGCAGCAAATTTACAACGGTATTACAAGTGGCGGAGTTGCCATTATTATCTGTTACAGTTAGGGTCGTAGAACTTATATCTAAATCACTACAACTGAAAGTGCTCGGAAAAATGCTTAGGCTGGCAATCCCACAGGCGTCATTGGATCCATCATTCACTTGTGTCGCTGTGATAGAGGCATTCCCAGTCAGATCAAGCTGAACAGTTATACTTTGTTGACAGCTAGCGGTTGGCGCGATATTATCTTGTACGGTGACGGTTGCGGAGCAATTGGCGGA
>CAZJQS010000060.1:0-33791 GCA_964548175.1 uncultured Saprospiraceae bacterium | reverse complement strand
TGACGTTCTGACAGATAGCGGTTGGCGCGATATTATCTTGTACGGTGACGGTTGCGGAGCAATTGGCGGAGTTGCCGTTGACGTCAGTGGCGGTCAGGTTGACGGTATTGGCTCCGACATTGGCGCAATTAAAGTCGCTGATGTCAATGCTCAGGCCGGCGATTCCGCAATTATCGGAAGAAACGTTATTGACGTCGGCGGCGGTGATGGAAGCATTTCCGTTGGCGTCGAGCTGAGTGGTGACGTTCTGACAGATAGCGGTTGGCGCGATATTATCTTGTACGGTGACGGTTGCAGTGCAATCGTCAAAATTATTGTTAATATCTGTAATAGTTAGTTGTACAGGCTGGCTACCTATATCTGCACACGTAAAGGATGTTTTATCAGCTATCAGAGAAAGTAATCCACATTCAGCGGAGCTACCACCATCTATATCACTAGCACTAAGGCTGCTGTTTCCGCTTGCATCCAATTGAACGGTGAAATCGGTACATTTGGCCACCGGAGGCGCACAAGCAGCATTTACGGTAACATCACAGGTGTTGGTATTACTGTTTCCATTTACGTCTGTTACCGTTAAGGTTACAGGAACAACACTAACACTATTAAAAGTGCTTTGAGAAAGCATTCTGGAAGCAATGCCGCAATTATCAGAAGACCCATTGTCAAACTGGTCAACGGTAATGCTTCCCCCGACCTGCACCGTCAAATCGTTACAATTTACAGTTGGTGCTGAATTATCTGCAATGGTTACCTCGACTGTACAGCTTGAGGAAAGGCCGGCATCGTCCGTAACCGTCAGTGTGACGGTTTGAGGGCCGACATCGCTACAACTAAAGCTGAAGGGGCTGACACCCAGTGTGAGGTCAGTATCACAATTATCCTGAGAACCATTATTGATTTCATTTGGGGAAATATTTACTGTTCCAGATCCATCCAGGTTTCTTGTAATGCTCCCTACACATAATGCATCCGGCACTTGTTCGTCTGGGGTACAGACATCTATACTAGTAAGGGAAAATCCGGCAGGGACCGGATCATTCTCCGTACCGCATGCAAACAGAACAGCGTCAGGACCGATTCTCCAATTGGCGGCATTCAAAGGTGGGGTGGGAGCATCGGCCGTAGTGGAGTAATAAATAACCGGAAAAGCAGCTGACGAAATTTCCCAGCGGTTGTTACCCGGATTAAAGACAATTTCAAAACCACCACTGGACACCGGCTGTTCATACCGGTTTCTCGTGGGGGTGCCCGGGGAAGTCCCGTCAGGATCAAGTTGAATGTCTAAGAAACATGCATCATCCAGGAGTAGGCTTTGTGCCTGACTGGAAACAAAGGGCATCATGCTCAAACTGAGTAGCAGTAACAAGAAGTAAATCTGTTTCATGAGTTCGATTTGTCAGCAATTAGCTGGTCGTCTGTAAAAAGATTAGGTCTATTCTTAGGCTCGTTCGTCTGGGTATTCTTAGCATTAAAATTAGACCTCACTTTTCGTTCCATTAGCAACTGGTGAAATCTAATTTTTTACATTGTTTTTTACGAAAAAACGGGAAAAAGGGTCTAATCGGAAGTATGGGAAAATTAAAATAAAACGCCTGAATGAATTCGATTTTAAAGGTACGCAATGTTCAAGGAATAAACATCATAGTTTATTGAAATTAAATAAGCAAACTATATTTGAAGGTAATTTGCCGCTCAAAAGAGCGGCAAATTACCTTCAAATATTTATTGTATGAACACTTAAATAAAAATGTCTTGGCCAAATTAAAGTGTGCTCTTATTGCATATTAATCATCTTTTTTGTGAGGGTTTTGGCAGGTGTTCTTAGTGAGTAAAAAAGTACTCCTGCTGGAAGGTCACTCATTTCAAGAAATTGATGCCCCGGAGTATATTTTTCTCGAATCAATTTTACCATCTGACCATCAGCCTTGTAAATCGCTATTACAGCCTCAGCAGCTTCAGGTAAAAAGAAACCGATCTGGGTTTGGTTGCTAAAAGGATTTGGGGTGTTCTGGTATAATTCCATTTTTTCTTCCTCTATGATGCGGCCATCAAAAGAAAGATGGACATTTAATGGTGCTCCATTTTGATTGTAGGCTTCAGCTGCCGTATAGCGGGAACCGATGCTCATCAGCTCGCTCAGCTGTGCGTCTTTGTTCGCTCTTACTACTACGCTGAACAACTTGTTCTTTGGCAGTCTCTGACTGCCAAACTGATTCCAGGAAGTAGTGATCACTCCTTCGCTTACGTATGCCAGGCCGAAGTTCTCTTCAGTAGCTACTCCGTAGTTGATGTCAATCAGTTCCAGTACCGTGTTATCGAAGTTCAAAGTGAACTGATAGCCCTGGATGGCAGCCAGTTGGTCAGCAGTGAAGCTCAGCGTATACTCATTGCCGGCCACCATGGCCACATCCTGAGTAGTAATTTCGAAGGCGCCTGTTACATTACGTGGGGCAGCCATTCTGGAGTTGGCAATCGCACTGTTATTCACGTCTCCTTTTTTTACAGCTATAAAATCACCGTTCATCAGGTCTTCTTCTATATTGTTTAAACTAATCAGTTGGGGCAGATCACTACTCCAGGGGGCCTGTGGGTTTTCAAAAGCATAAGATTCAGGAACGAAAACCCAGCTGGGGGAAGATTCAAAATCCGAAGAGATGCTAAGAATGACTTTTCTGATCTGTATCAGGTCAAGGGTGGTTATCGAATAGGAGTTGTTAACGTCAGCGGCGATCATTTTGTAGGGAGAATCCAACGGCTCTATCCCTAAAATGTGCTTGGAAATCAAGGCCAGGTCAAGGGTAGACACTCCATTGACCGGATTATCGTCTCTGCCTGGTGTTATGGTGTAATCATAGCCCGATTCCAGGTTGTCGAAAGCATAAAAGCCCTCTACGTCTGTCTCAATAGTCTGAAAAGCAGGTCCGTTCAACGCCACCGAAACCTGTTCCACCGCTTCATTCATTTCATTGGTAACAGCTCCCTGAATAAGGACCGAGGGTACATTCTCTGATTCACAAGGATTAGGATCCGATCCGGGAATGACTTCGACCAGAAGCGTGCAATAATCCCAGTTGCCCTTTCCGTCAACGGCAGCGACAAAAACGGGTACCCTGGGTCGGTCTTCACAAGTAAAGGTCACCGAGCGGAAGTTTTCCAGTTCGATGGTGTCCAGACTTTCAGGTACATTTCTGAAAACGTAATATTTGACATCGCCTTGGCCATCGGCTTCCGGATGAGGTGTGCAGTCGGTAATATCAGAGGCGATAAAATCCGTTGCCTGAACGGTAGTACTCCCGCCGATCACGGTCTTGTTTTCTACTACGGGCATAAGATCGACGCTCAACTCACGGATACAAATAGGGGCCGGAGATTTGCAGTCCTCGATGGTAAAGTAAATGGTTCGATTGGCTACATTGCCGCATTCGTCTTCTACGGTCAGCATAAAAGCATGCTGCCCAACGGGCAATCCTACCTCAGGAATGCTTTGAATTGACCATTTTCCGGCGCCTTCATGAGCTATGGTATAGAGGCTGCCCAACAAGTCGACCAACTTCCCCTTCCTGTCCTGATCCAATAGTACTTTTCTTACTTTTACAGACTGCGTGCAGGCATCAACGGCCGAAAAGGGAATCATCACCTCTGCATGACAGTCAGCCGCTCCGCTTTCGCCATAGGCGCAGAATTCCAGCTCGTTTTCAAAAGTAACGACCGGCGCCTCGTTGTCATAGATCTTTACCACCTGAGTATATTGCCAGAAACCTTTGGTGTAGCGGTACGTTTTACCGTCACAGGACAGGGAGCTGTAAGAGGCGGCGTTTTTATCAAAATGAATAACAGGCTCTTCTTTGGGCTGATCATCATCATCGATCCAAACGTCACCATTTTCTACCTTTAGCCAGGTGCACTCTTTCAGGTTTCCATCGCAATCTGCATCCCTGGGGATTAAAGTAGGCATTAGAGTGCGACCGTCGTATTCGCACCAGTTGATAACCCGGTAGGTGATGTTCCGTTTGAAACAGGCGTCGCCAAAACCGTCAAAGAAAGCCGTGTCCCGGTTGATCGCTAAAATATCACAACCGAAAGATTTGGCGTCTATGTCTTCACTGGGGGTATCCATGCAATCCGCTGAAATGTCGGCCGGGAATTTGACCAGATAGTTATTATCCGGGAGTATCTCTATTTTTTGACGGCATTCGGCAGTCTTTACGCCGTGGTAGGTGGATTTGGTTACCACAAAAGTGCGATATAAAGTTCCTGCCTGGCAGTCAGTAGGATGCCATTCGATTTTGTCTTTAACCAGTCCGCCATTGTCCAGGGAAAGCTTACCTGAGGCCATTAATTCGTTAACCGTTCCCAGCGATTGCCGGACCTGATCGATATCGCTGGGATCAAAGGTGAGTTCCGAACATTTGATCGTAATATCCTTAGGGGCCCAGCAGCCGACTATGAATGATGCCCCATCAGCTACGGAAAAAGCGTCATTTTTCCCAAAACAAAAATCGAAAGTCAATAAGACGAAAGCAAAAACACCGATAACAAATGGAAAGGGTACAGTTCTTTTCATGAGATTATGTTTTTTCCAAAAAAATCAAAGGGGGGAAATGCGTGAATGGTCTTCGAAGAATTCAATACAAATATAAGAATAATCTTAATGAGAGAAAAGCTCGAAGTCATTAAATAGGAGTCATCCCGAATTTTTGATCATTCTCCGATCAAACAGATGCGGGGTTGTTATCTTTTTGTTACACTTGTTTTTTCCCAAAACGATGTGTAAAATCGTTCTGGCGCCTGCCAGAACCAGCATCACAGCCTCGTATCGTTGCCAATAAGTCTGAACATTGAAAATTAATATTCAGCCTGCCCTGAAAGGGCAAAACACTGCAACCCAGGGCACCCCCCTGGGTTTTTCAATATTCTTACCCAAAGGCAAACATCTTCCTGCTAAAGCAAATGATCCTGTTAAACCATCATCGACTTACGAGATGACCCCCATGCCTAATGACCCCTACTAGGGCGTAGTTTTCAAATACTCCTCAAACCAACGCATGATCTCCCGATAATAATGATCGCGGTGCTTTGGCTGACGAATGCCGTGCCCTTCGTTTGGATACCGGACAAAGCGGGTCGGCACCTCCATTTTTCTTAGGGCGATAAAGAACTCTTCGGCCTGGGTAATGGGTACGTCGATATCATTCTCCCCATGGAGTAAAAGGGTAGGGGTAGTCACATTTTCTATATGGGCCATGGGAGAAAAATGCCAGAGCAAGCTGTAGTTATCCCAGGGTAGTCCGCCGAATTCCGTCTCGATCAGCAATTGATAAAGCGAATTGCCGTAGAAGGAGATCAGGTTACTCACCGATGCCACGGTCACCGCAGCCTTGTAGCGGTCGGTCTGGGTAACCACCCAGTTGGTCATAAAACCACCATAAGAACCGCCGGTCACTCCCATCAGGTCTTTATCCAGGAAAGCATATTTTTCCAGCGCAGCATCCATGCCGAGCATCAGGTCTTTGTAATCTCCGCCGCCCCAGGCCTGGTACGTGCCGTCGGCGAAGTCCTGCCCGTAGCCGGTCGATCCGCGAGGGTTGATAAACACAACCGCATAACCTTCGGAGACGAGCATTTCGTTGAAGTCGCTGAAGGAGTAGCCGTACATGCCGTGTGGGCCGCCATGAATGCGGTGTACGACGGGGATCTTTTCACCTGTCTTCAGGTTTTTGGGATAACAAATAAAGCCTTGCACCATAGTTCCGTCAAAAGAAGGGAACCAAAAATCTTCCATCGCCGAAAAATCCTTGGAACCTGTCCAATCGGCCGTGTGTGTGGTAAGTCGCCTCGGATTACTGCCGTCCAATTCCGCAACATAGATTTCTGAAGGCTGGTCTTGTGTACTTAAGGTATAAAAGAGGTTGTTTTGGCTCACCGATAGACCGCCGGCCGTTCCCTTTTCGTCGATGACGATTTCCGGGTCGCTGCCTTGTTTGACCCTGTAAATAACGCCTTTACCATGGTTTCTGGCCTGAAAATAGATCCATTCCCCATTGGGATGCCATTGTACGTTATTGGCTCTGCGGTCCAGGTTTTTGCTGAGGTTGATCTCTTCCCCCGTATCCAGGGAAAGTGCATATATGTAGGTGTTTTCGGGCGGACTGTCCTTGGTGTTGACCCGTCTTTTCGTGGCGTGATAAGCCACCCATTTTCCATCGGGAGAAACATGAGGATCATGCTCGGTGCCGACGCTGTTGGTGATCTGTTCGAGTTTCATGTTCTCGATATTGATCTTCCAGATCTCATTGTTGTAGTTGTGATCGGGATTTTTGGTGTGGTTGGACAGGAAAACGATGGATCTGCTATCGGGCGTCCAGCTGAGCGAATGACTGTCGTATGGGCCAAGGGTGGCTGTTCTCAGGTTTTCGCCATCCTTATCGACTATATAGATTCGGGTGAGCATATTGTCAGAAAAGGAAGTTCTGGACTTGTACATCGTTCTGGTTACGATGAGGGGATCATTGGGATCTTTTCGCCTATTGCCGGTTGTGGTATCGGCGGCTACAAAGGCTATATGTTCGCCATCAGGGCTCCATTCATAATTTTTGATGGTGCTGTGGCCCAGGAAATGGTTGCTTTGGGGCGTGTCCGCCAATTTTTTCGGCGTTCCCAACTGATAATTCTGTCCTTTTTTGGAAAAAGCAGCCAGGTGAATGCTCCCTCCTTTTTTAAAGGCGACATGCTGTCCGTCGGGCGACCATTTAGGGTCGTTGATGTTTTTGCCTAACTCCACCGTTCTCCCGCTATTCCAATCCATTACGTATAGAATGCCGGTAGTGGTATTATTTTCCAGGTCAGTCTGAAAAACATTGTACAGGATCAGTTGTCCATCCGGTGATACCATCGGGTTAGAGACGGACGGCAGTTCCCAGATGTTATCAACGGTGATTTTCTCCTGGGCCAGTGCATAGCTTGCCCAGAGCATAACAGCAAAAAGGATGAGTTTCTTCATACGGTAATGGTTTTATTAAAAAAGCTTTATTCCGAAACAGAATAAAGCTTTAATTTAACAAAATGGATCTAATATTCTACTACCTCTTCCTTATTCTTCCACGGTCATTTCCTGTGGAAGGCTGTCTTTAGAGATTTCATTTCCATTTTCATCGACATAAACCACCAGTTTTTGAGCGCCTTTGCGAAGACGGATGCGATAAACGGTTTTTTGGGCTTCCAAAGCCACGATCTTTTCGCCGCTGTTCAGGCTGTAGCCGGGATAATTTTCTGCAGCAGCGTTTTGAATAGCCTGAGGAAGTTCCTTGCCGGAATGATAAGAAGTGGCTGTCCCGGCTGTGCCGTTTTTGTAATAGCGGGCTCTGGTTTTTTGTCCCTCGTACTGAAAAGTGGCGACGTAGCGCTCGCCGGAACGATCCCTGATGCTGCCGCTTTGTTTTTCCCAGACGTTTACGGTAAAGCCTGGGAAGAATTTAGCTTGTGCATCGAGCACTGGTTGTGGGACTTCAGAGGCATCTACTTTCTGAACTTGAAAACCGGCCTGCGCCTGTGCGGCGGAAAAAGCCATGATCAGGGCGAAAACAAACAATAAGTTTTTCATAATAGATTGAATTAAGGTTATAAAAGATGATTAATTAAACAATTCCTTCATCATTTTACTTCGGGATTCTGCTTTCATTTTCAGGTAATTGTCCCATTGGCTTTCATTAAGCAAGGCCTGAAGTTCTTGTTCTTTTTCTTTATTCAGGTTCCTGCCTTTTTGCATCATGGACCATTTACTGATATTTTGGTTGATAATTTCTTCTTGAGCTCGTTTTGCATACTTCAGGTTTAACTCATGGATGGTGTCCACCTGACTGGAATCCAATGGTAGTAACCGGATCATCTCCTGGGTGATCTTTTCAGCCCTTTGTTCGGGTGTGCCTGGATTATCCAGGGTTTGAGCCTGCAAAGAATACAGGCTGAAGCTTAAAGCGATGAATAGGATTATCTTTTTCATTTAGTTTGTTTTGAAAAGTTTTTTGATGATTGTTGATATTCTTTAATCTTATGGAATGTAGCGTGATAGTCAGGGGCATTCGTGCCCATCCATCGGTCCCAGAAATTGTAGTACAGGCCATAGTTGCAATTGGAGCGGGCATGGTGCATGTTGTGATGCGTCGAGCTATTGATCCACCGGCCGATAGGGTGCTCTACGAAACCTTTTGGAAAAAGCTCATAACCCAGATGCCCCATCATGTTGAAAAACAAACTCCAGGTAGCAAAGGCCAACAGCACCATAGGATGCAATGGGATGATCAATACCGTTAAGGGTACGATCCCTATTTCTAAAAGCGCCTCCAGTGGGTGAAAACAAAGCGAAGCCCAGGGCGTCGGATTATTCGCAATGTGATGTACCTTGTGGAAAACCGGGAATAGCTTCGGAAGATGGATCAATCGGTGCATCCAGTAGAAATAGGTGTCGTGGATAAGGGTCAACAGAAAAAAACTAAATACCAAATATCCCCAGCCGTATTCCGGTATGTCGGTATATATTTTCGTCAGCCCTCTTAAGTTAAGCGCATAGATGCCGACACCCAAAAGGCCAAATACCATAACCGTGTAAACAGAGTGTTGGATTTCGTGCAGTACCTTTTTGGCATCAGGAAACTTTTGTTGTATTTTAAATTTTTGCAGCTTTTTTTTCCAAATCACATAAAAGACCAGAAAAAGAGAGCCGGCAAAAAAGGAGTACCTCACGAAAACAAACACCACTCCCAGGGCCCATCCAAGTAACGGGCCGAACTTTTCTAGCAAATACATCATCATGGTTCGGAAAATTTAATAGTAAAGGGAAATGCCTGGGTAGGCTTTGTTTTTTTTGTGGCCGGCAAATCCACCCGGAGATGGAAGAGCCGGCCAAAAGGTCACGCCACATTAATTCCAGTCGAGATCGTAGGAAGTATTATTAATAGTAAGGGTGGCCGTTTGATTGCCCAGGAAAACGATGGCTCCTTCAAAGCTCTTACTATTGCCGCCTCCGTCGGATAGCAATAGTGATAATACACCGTTACCAGAGACAATTTTGAGATTGTCTTTGCTAACCTGGATCTGGCTCAGCGTCATGGCAAAGGTGGAATTCAACTGGTTTTGATTGCGTACTTTGGATTCAAAGCTGCCGCTGCTGTTGTAATTTCCGTTGAACGTCCAGTTGTCGCCCCCCACCAGGTTGGTGACGGTCCAGGTGTTGCCTATCTGGTTGCTGGCGGCGCTTCGGTTGGTCTCATAGCTGCCGTCGGCAGTGCTTTGAAAATCTACTGACTGAGGAACGTTAAAGTTATTGCAATTCACCGTCCAGGTCCATGTGGTGGAATAAGATGCGGTCACTGCAGTTTGGCTTATGTTGATAGATAAGGTAGAGTCAAAGGTGACGCCGCAGAATTCATTGTTACCTCCTTTTACTGAGAAAGGGGTTGCGATCAGGGCGGCGGCGGTGATGCCGTCCGTCAGTCCTTGTGTACCTGAGGTAAAAGCGCTTTCAATGACCTCTATGGCATCTTCATCAGCAATCAGGCTTTCAGGCTCGTCATCGGAATTGTTACAAGCCGAAAAAAGGAATAAACCGCCAAGCAGAAGGGCAAACAGCGGTTGAATTTTGGATAATGGAATGCTGGTTTTCATGGTTTTAAATTGAAAATGAATAAATGTGGTTGACGCTTACAAAAGAACAGGCTTTAGCCAAACCATGCAAATGATTTCAATCATTGGTCGGAAATTGTCAATCAATGGGGAAAGTGAGGGGATGATGCCGATGGTTGAGAAAATGTGACCATTCATTGAATGAATGCCGGTAATCATCTGGAATTGCTTAGTTTTAGCTAATTGAAGCTATTTTTTATACAGTTGATTACAAAATAATGTATCAAAAATTAGAAAACGTATTGCATGTAGTCATTTGGCTATCTGTTGTGCTGATCCATGCCTGGATATTCAGTCAGTTTATGCGATTTGAGGTCAGTTTGCTTCGTGCCATTTCGAACGTTATCCCAATGGCGGCTATTTTTTATTTCAATTTCTGGCTGGTTAATAAGTTTATAAATAAGAGGAAGTTCGTACGGTTCGTTTTGCTCATCGTGCTCGTTTTTGTTCTGGCTACTTTCATTCGAACTGAGATTAATACCTATTTTCCGGATATCAGGGAGGAGTTGAGTGTCATTAATGAACGCCAGGGTTGGTTCCTGGGTGCTGTTTTTACTAACCTTAGTGTGCTCGTGATCAGCACTTTCTACCAGATGCTATACAATAGGTACCGTGCCGAAAAACGAAACCTTGCCATCATCAATGAACAACGAGAGGCACAACTGCAAGCTCTTCGGGCACAGATTAACCCTCATTTTCTTTTTAATACCCTGAATAACATCTATTCACTGGCCGTTATCAAATCTGATAAAACCGCCGAAATGGTCCTCAAGCTTTCTAATCTGCTCCGTTATGTGATCTATGATGGCCGCTCTGAAAAGGTGAGTTTAGAAAGAGAGGTCGAGCAGATCGGCCAGTTCATCGAACTGTTTCAAATGCGCAGCGAAGAGCCAGTAGATATTCGCTTTAAAAAACAAGGACTCCGTAAAGATCAAAAACTGGAACCCATGATCCTGATTCCCATCGTAGAAAACTGCTTCAAGCACTGCGATTTCGATACCAACCCCGGTGCGTTCATCGATATCGACCTGCAAGTTAAAAACGATGAACTCTTTTTTTACACCACAAATACCAAAAACGATGATGACCAGCAGAAAGATCAGTTCGGTGGCGTCGGCCTGGATAACATCAAAAAGCGGTTGTCATTGAAATACCCGGGCCGCTATCTGTTGGAAGTAAAGGATGCAGATCAGCAGTTTTTCGTCAAACTAAAACTGAAATTATCTAATGAAAGCGATTAAAACCTTATTGGTGGATGATGAGTATCTCGCTCTCAATCTATTAGAGGAATTCAGCAGGAAGGTGCCTGACCTGGAGGTCGTTGATAAGGTGAAATCCCCCATGAAGGCACTGGATATTTTGAATCAGAAAAAGATCGACCTGCTGTTTTTGGACATTCAAATGCCGACTCTTTCCGGCAATAATTTACTAAAAACCCTCAATAATCCACCGCTAACCATTTTTACCACGGCCTACAGCGATTATGCGATCGAAGCCTTTGAGTTGAATGCGATAGACTACCTGCCGAAACCCTTTTCTTTCGAGCGCTTTCTGCAGGCCGTCAACAAAGCCAAAGAGCAACTCTACCTGCGCCACCCTCAGCAGGAAGTCATTCTTCCTTCCACCAGTAAGGATTTTTTTTCCATAAAAGTGGATGGAAAGATCGTCAAGGTTCATTTTGACGATATCCTTTACGTCGAAGGGCTCAAAGAATACGTCCGGTTCGTCTGTCGCGACGCCCGCCTGGTCACCCTCGAAAGCCTCAAAAACCTGGAAGCCATCCTTCCTGCCGACAACTTCATCCGGGTCCATAAATCTTTCATCGTCGCTAAAAACAAAGTCCAAAGCCTGGATGGAAATCAGCTGGAAATCGGCAGCCATAAGGTGCCCATCAGCAGGAGTAAGCGCGAGGAGATTGTAGCGTGGCTGTTTTATAAGTAGTTGTCGGTTGTTCAAAACTACGGCCTAATAACCGACAACTATTTTCCAAAAACGTGGTTTATTCTTCATTTCCAAAGAAGAGCGATGACTATAGAGATTCTAATCAAATACCTTCATTTTATTTGCATTTTTGCGATCGTTTCATCTATTGTGGGAGAACATTTATTGCTGAAGCCCCAAATGACGCGGGCGGAGATCAAGCGACTGTCTGTTTTAGATAGCGTCTACGGAGCGGCGGCAATTATTTTACTGGCCGCAGGCTTTAGCTTGTGGTTTTGGGTAGGGAAACCGGCGGAAACCTACAGTAAAAACTGGATCTTCCATGTAAAAATCGGGCTCTTTATTATTGTCGGCCTCTTATCGATCTATCCCACCGTATTCATCAACAGAGAAAGAAAGGGTGCTGAAAGTGACCTGGTGGATATTCCTCCGTCTATAAAGTACATGATTCGACTGGAATTATTGTTATTGTTCATTATGCCGTTGACCGCCACCCTTATGGCCAGAGGGATCGGCTACTTCGGCGAATAGTATGGGAAAAAGAGTAGCAAGACCTTACATTTTCAAGTTCGCTAACTCTTCTCCTTGACAGCAGTCAACTATTTTCCTAAATCATCTGCCATGACGACATTATCAAAAAATATCGAAATCAAAGGCCGGGCGCGGAGCGACGAAGCCGTGGCTCCTGTTTCTGTAAGAGCGCTATTGGCCCTGAAAAATAACAACCAAATAAAAAGTGTTCCTAAAACTGCGCTTCAAAATACGGTTCACGCTCAGTTGGTACTCCGCTGCATGGTGCTGATGGGGTGAAGGAAAACAAGAAGCTTTTTTTTGAAAGAGAGTTCGCCGGCTGGTGAGCTCTCTTTTTTTATTTTTTAATTTTATAATTTGAGCTTTTGTTTATTTAAACAACTTCTTTACCTAACCCTTGAGGGTGTATTTTGATAACTGATTATTATGGATAAGATCAAACCTTTATTCAATCTAGCAAACAAAGTCGCTATCGTTACCGGCTCCAGCAAGGGCATTGGCGCAGCCATCGCCCATGGCCTGGCCGAGCACGGCGCCAGAGTGGTTTTGAGCAGCCGCAAACAGGAAGCGGTAGATAAGCTGGCCGCCGAGTTTAAAGAGCGAGGGCTGGAGGCCATCGGCATTGCCTGCCATGTCGGCGAGCCGGAACAACGGAAGGCTCTGATCGATCAGACCATCGACCGGTACGGCGGCATTGATATTTTAGTCAACAATGCTGCCGTCAATCCTATCTACGGCCCCATCGAAGAAGCCGGAGAAGACGTTTTTGAAAAGATCATGGATGTCAACCTCAAAGCGCCCTGGATGCTTTCCAATATGGTTTTGCCCAGCATGAAAGAACGAGGCGGCGGCAGCGTGATCAACATCAGTTCGGTTGAAGGCCTGAAACCCGGCTTTGGCCTGGGATTATACAGCACCAGTAAGGCTGCTTTGATCATGCTCACTCAAAATCAGGCCAAAGAGTGGGGCCAGTATAAGGTGCGGGCCAATGTTATTTGCCCGGGCCTGGTTAAAACTAAATTCAGCGCCGCCCTCTGGCAAAATGAAGCCCTGATGAAAATGATCCGGCAAAATCTGCCCAGCAGCCGGATGGGTGCGCCGGAGGAAATGGCCGGTCTGGCCGTGCTGTTGGCTTCTGATGCCGCGGCTTACATGACAGGAGGCGTGTATACGGCGGATGGAGGGTATATGATTGCGGGTTGAGGGCTGGTAGTTGGATTGCCTGTCCCGCTGGAAGCGGGATTGGATGTTGGATGCTGACGCAGGCTAGTACGGAGTTGGATGCTGGCGGAGATTGAGGTTTGGTAGGATGCTGGATGCTGACGGAGACTAGTGCGGAATTGGATGCTGGATACTGACTGAGGCTGGGACTTTGTTGGTTACTGGTTGCAGGCTAACTTGTCCCGATTTTATCGGGGCAAGATGCTAAGTGGGATTAATTATCAGACAGCTGTGGGCATTCTCCGGTTTCAAACCGTTAAATTAACGTAAATTCGGAGATTTCCCTTTTGGTAATCAGCTAACTAGCCCCGCTAGGGGCTGAATGTTGGTAGAAAAAAGGGGCAACAATAAAACCCCGTGCCGTAGGTACGGAATATATGACGTACCTACGGCACGCTATCCTTTAATTTCAATTTTTTCTACCAACATTTTGCCCCTCTGGGGCTTTGGGAATCTCCGAACTCACGTTAAATTAATAAAATGCCCTGAAAGGGCAGAACAACTCAGCCCAGGGCTATGCCCTGGGCGCATTTAAAGAATTCCATCAATCTGGAGTATTAGATTTTGTTTTTTTAAAAGAAGAAAATGATCAAACCTACAAAACAAAAATTTAGCTCAGCACAGTTGGAATCCTTTCTGGCTGAAGTAGAAGAATTCCTGCAGCAAGAGTTATTCCCTCTCGAAAAAGAACCCTTTTCACAAGACTGGGAAGAATTGACTCCCGTTCTGGATGAAAAAAGGCTTTTCGTTAAGAAAAAAGGCTGGTGGACTCCTCAGATCTCCGAAGACTGGGGCGGTATGGGCCTTAGCCTGGAAGAACACGGTCTGCTCAGTGCGGTGCTTGGCCAGAGCCCTTATGCGCACTATGTTTTCAACTGCCAGGCGCCCGACGCCGGGAATATGGAGATCCTCATCGAGTTCGGCACCCCTGAGCAGCAGGAAAAATACCTCAAACCTCTTCTTGCAGGCGATATCCGCTCTTGTTTTGCTATGACGGAGCCCGACTTTGCAGGTTCCAATCCTTTGCTGATGGGAACAACAGCTGTAAAAAAGGATGATGCTTACATCCTTTCGGGGCACAAATGGTTTACTTCCGGCGCTCATCTGGCGGCTTTTGCGATCGTAATGTGTCTGACCGATCCTGATGCGGAAAATCCGTACGAGCGGGCAGGCCAGATCATTGTCCCCTGTGATGCGCCCGGTTTCGAGCATGTCCGCCGCATTCCGGTGGGGGGAGAAGAAGGCTATGGCTGGGCGAGTCACTCTGAAATTCTGCTGGATCAATGCAAAGTGCCTGCGGCCAATTTGCTCGGACAGGAAGGAAAGGGCTTTGCCATTGCACAGTCCCGTCTCGGCCCGGGCCGTATCCATCATTGTATGCGCTGGCTGGGCATCTGTCAGCGCGCATTTGATATGATGGTAAGGCGGGCGGCGACTCGTCAGATAACCCCTGGGAGAGTACTGGCTCAGCAACAGACCATCCAGAACTGGATCGCCGAATGCAGGACCGAAATGCACGCTGCCCGGCTTATGGTGCTGGATGCCGCCCGGAAGATCGACGAAAAGGGCAGTTACGAAGTACGCGAAGAGATTTCTATGATCAAATACTATTGTGCGGATGTATTGCTTAAAGTGCTCGATCGCGCCATCCAGGTGCACGGCGCCCTGGGTATTACAGACGACCTGATGCTGGCCTTCTGGTACCGCCATGAGAGGGGGGCTCGCATCTACGACGGAGCAGATGAAGTGCATAAGTCAAGAGTCGCCAAAATGGTGTTAAAAAAATATTTACCCAAAAAATAGCCTGATGACCAACGAATTACCCGGCCGGCCGGTCAGGGAAGGGGAAGAGCTTCCCATCGCCGGATTAATGGCCTTTTTAGCCGATAACGGTCTAATCAATGATAAAGACAGTGAACCAACCGTTCGACAATATCCCGGCGGATATTCTAATCTTACCTACTGGCTGAGCGTAGAGAACAAAGAATACGTGCTTCGCCGCCCGCCCGTCGGAACCGAGCTCAGGCGTGGCCACGATATGGGAAGGGAGTACAAAGTGCTTTCCCGGCTTTATGAGGTTTTTCCAAAAGCTCCCCGCGCCCATCTTTTTTCTGACGATCCTGCCGTCATTGGCGCCCCTTTTTATTTGATGGATAAAGTAGAAGGCATCATATTGCGAGTGAAAGAGGCGAAAAAAAGGAATATTCCTGCTCATGAATTTCCGGTCATAGCCCAAAGCTGGCTGAATACATTTGTCGAACTCCATCAGGTAGATTACCGCTCGGTCGGACTGGAAGAGCTGGGGCGGCCACAGGGGTATGTGGAGCGGCAGGTGCGCATCTGGAGCGAACAATACCTCAAAGCCGCTACCGATGAAGTGCCGGCAGTGGATAAGGTCATGAAATGGATGATGGAAAACCAGCCGCAACAGTACGCATTCAGCCTTATCCACAATGATTACAAGTACGATAATATTGTTTTTGCCGACGACAGCTGGCAACAAGTCAGGGCTGTCCTCGACTGGGAAATGTGCACCATAGGCGATCCTTTAATGGACCTGGGCACTTCGCTGGGGTATTGGGTGACGCCTGATGATTCCGAGATCATGAAAGGCGGATTGCCGTCGCCTACCATCTTCGAGGGGAATCCCACCCGAACGGAATTGGTGGAGGCTTATGAAAAAAAGACCGGTCGGCCGGTCGGGCATCTGGTTTTTTATTATGTGTATGGCTTGTTTAAAATAGCCGTGATCGCGCAGCAGATCTATTACCGGTATCAAAAAGGACTGACAAAAGATGAGCGCTTTGCGCACCTGAACCAGGCAGCTGCATTATTATGTACGACTGCCTGGCAGGCGGTGCAGAAAAAGAAGATAGACGATTTGTTCTAAGAGAACATCTAAAACGCCTACCATTTGTTCCCTAAAAGGATGGCAAACTTGTCTTAAAGAATTTCAACCCTAAAACCCTGCCGTTCGATATTCGAAAACCTGTTATCCGCCCCGCATCATCTTCCTGAAACTCCATTTTGAAATTTGGCCCAGAGAAAGCATGCCTTTCAGGTTGCGGCTTTAACTGGAAGGGAGAAGTCCTAAAAGACCTCACCATTAACTTTTTCTCTGCTTCATCTACATAAAAATGGTAGACTTTTTCCAGTTCAGGAGAATAATACTGGCCCGCATACTTAGTTAATTTCTCCAGACTGTATTCCTTTTTCTCGGGTTTTACCGGGTTGTTATCCTTGCTGTCCTCTTCTTTTTCTTCTTCCGCCAATTGATCTTTCATCAGGATTTCCGTTACCTTTGGCATCAGCTCGGCCCTTTCTGCGTCCGAACGATTGGTTTGGATGACAATACCCAGATCATGATTGGGAAACCAGGCCATCCAGCTGCGAAAGCCGGCGCTGGAGCCGGAATGAGTGACCAACTGCGTTCCACGATAGACCAGATTATTCAGTCCGAAGGCATAGTTGAGCGTGTCGCCGTTATTGAGCACGGCTTTTTCCAGTATCTGCCGCATCACCGCCTTATTTCCTACCCGGGGCTGCTGAAAGTTGGCTACCCATTTTGCCATATCTTCCACGTTGGAATAAATGCCGCCCTGGCCGACCATGGTGCTGTTATCATAAACTTCCAGGAACCCTTCACTCGTTGGCTGGTAAGAGTCGGCTTCGTTGGGAAATATTTCTCCCTGCCGATCCATGACATAAGTATGGTTCATACCCAGTGGTTTGAAGATGCGGGCCTGAAGGAAATCTTCAAAAGATTGCCCGCTAGCTTTCTGGATGATCTCACCTAGTAATCCATAGGCTGTATTGCAATACGAATAACGCTCACCGGGTTTAAAATTGAGTTCCTTTTGCAGCCGAAGCAGCTCCAGAACGTCTTCCTGGCGGATGCCGTCCCCGCCTGTCCATCCGGTTAGTTGCAAGGCGCCGTAAATCTCCCTTAATCCGCTAGTGTGGTGAACCAGATGCCGAACCGTGATAGGGTGGGGGTATCGGGGGAGGTCGGGAAAAAAGTCGTGGATCTCATCATCGAGTGAAAGTTTTCCTTCATCAGCCAGTAAGGCGATGGAAAAAGAAGTGATCTGCTTGGCCACCGAACCGATATCGGCTACGCTGGCAGGGGAGAAGGGGATTTTATGCTGCAAATTGGCCATTCCATACCCCTTACTAAAGATCATTTCTCCATTTTTGACTATACCGATCGCCCCGCCAGGATTGTTTTCATTATTCCAGGCTTCAAACAAGGCATCGATCTGCTGGATTTGTTCTTTAGATAATTTTTTCTGGGAAAAAAGAAGAGGACCAGGAGCCAGAAAAAGTAAGAACAGGTAGCAAGCCAGATTTTTCATGAACCGTTTTTTAAAAGATGTATCTTAATGGAGTGAAAAATTACGATTTTTTTGTTGTAGACACATGAATTCCTGCTTTCCTTTCTTTGTGCTATCTTTGACCAATGCCGCACTCTTGCTTGTGCTTTTTTTCTTGCCAGGAATATCACCAAAAAACCAAAAATCAGGAAAACCAACGTTCAGTAAAATATTTAAGTATGAAACTATTCAAGTACCTCTATTTGCTCTTACCGGTCTTTTACTTATCAACCGGATGTCAAAAAACAGACATGCCACCAGTCAGCACCGTCAACTCCCCTTCGGGCAATATTACCGTCGAGTTCTTTCTTTCAGGAGAGGGCCAGCCGCATTATCTGGTCCGACATAATCAGGCGGTCGTTATCGACAGCTCCGCTATGGGCTTTGATTTTCTAGATCAGCCTGCTCTGCAGAATGGAATGAAAATTACCGAAATGGAAAACCGGATGGTCGATGAATCCTGGGAAATGCCCTGGGGAGAACAACGCAGCGTACGCAACCATTACAATGAAATGGTGATTAAACTGGAGGAAGCAACGGCGCCTAACCGAAGCCTCCACATCATTTTCCGCGCTTATGACGATGGTATCGGTTTCCGCTATGAATTTCCTGAACAGCCGGGCCTGGACAGCCTGATCATCACGGATGAAAATACACAGTTCCAACTTACCGGCGATCACAACTGCTGGTGGATTCCCGGTGACTGGGACATCTACGAACATCTTTACAGTACGACCCGCTTCTCTGAGATCAATGCCCTGACTTACCGCAACCATCCGGATCTTGCGTCCAGTTATATTCCGGAAAATGCTGTGAACACCCCTGTGACTATGCGCACCGAGGACGGCCTTCACCTAAGCTTCCACGAAGCCGACCTCACCGATTATGCGGGAATGACCCTAAAAGTGGACGCTGAGAACCTGTCTATGAGCAGCGAACTGGTAGGCTCAGACCGCATGGGCTACAAGGTTAAACGCGGTTTGCCCTTTCATACGCCCTGGCGCAGCATACAGATCGCCGAAGCCGCCAAAGACCTGATCGCCTCCAAGCTGATCGTCAATCTTAATGAACCTAACCGGCTGGGTGACGTCAGCTGGTTCAAGCCAATGAAATACGTCGGCATCTGGTGGGAAATGCACGTCGGTAAGTCGACCTGGGATTATGCCCAGACCCAGGACATGGGCACCTGGACTGGCGACGGCCGCCCGCACGGCCGCCATGGAGCAACTACTGAAAATGCCAAACGCTACATCGACTTCGCTGCAGCGAACGGCTTCGGTGGCGTTCTCGTCGAAGGCTGGAATACCGGCTGGGAACGCTGGATCGGCTTTGAAGATCGCGAGGGCGTTTTCGACTTCATTACGCCCTATCCGGATTATGACCTGGAGGAGGTAGTGCGCTACGCTAAAAGTAAAGGAGTGGAGATCATTATGCATCACGAAACTTCAGCTGCTCCCCGTACTTATGAACAGCAACTCGATACGGCCTATGCGCTAATGAATCGTCTGGGTATTCACTCCGTAAAAACAGGTTATGTTGGTCCCATCATCCCTAAAGGAGAATACCATCACGGCCAATGGATGGTTAATCATTATCGCAAGGTGCTGACCACCGCCGCTGATAAACAGATCGCCATCAATGCCCACGAACCCATAAAGGCTACAGGCATTCGCCGGACCTATCCCAACGCCATCGCCCGTGAGGGCCTGCGTGGACAAGAGTTCAACGCCTGGGCCAGCGACGGTGGTAATCCTCCCGAGCACCTGCCTATTGTGGCCTTTACCCGCATGCTCTCCGGGCCGATCGATTTCACCCCGGGCGTATTTGACATCAAGATCGCCGGCAAACCTAATAACCAGGTCAATACCACCCTGGCACAGCAATTGGCGTTGTACGTTGTAGTCTATAGCCCGATACAGATGGCTTGTGATCTGCCGGAAAATTATGAGAATCAGCCCGCTCTTCAGTTCATTCGCGACGTTGGCGTGGACTGGGAGCAGACCATCGTGCTGAACGGCGAGGTGGGCGATTTCGTTACCATCGCCCGTGAAGAAAGAGAAACGGGCAACTGGTTCGTCGGCGGCATCACGGATGAGAACGCCAGGGAGATCACAGTGGACTTCAGCTTCCTCGATCCTTCCAAATCCTACGAGGTGATCATTTACCAGGATGGCCCTGCCGCTCATTGGAATGATAATCCTTTAAGCATCGATATTCAACCTGCCAACATCAGCAGCAGCACTAAGCAAACTTTCCAACTGGCGCCGGGCGGCGGCTTTGCAGTGAGTTTGATGGTGCGGGAGTAATAGCAGTTTTGTAAGCGAATGGCCCTGGCGGCCATTCGCTTACCATTACACTTCCTTCATTGACAACTGCACCCTCTTTCGCTCTAAATCCACACTCATTACCCTTACCGTCACTTCTTGATTCAAACTGACCACTTCGGCAGGGTTTTTTATAAACCGGTTCGCAATCTGGGAAATGTGTACCAGACCGCTTTCTTTAATTCCTATATCTACAAAAGCACCAAAATTGGTGATGTTGTTGACAATACCAGTAAGGACCATACCCTCGTGCAGATCTTCAATGGAGGTGATGCTTTCGTCAAATTCCACGGCTTTGGCTTCTCCGCGGGGATCCAGTCCAGGTTTGGCCAGCTCTTTCATGATGTCGTTCAGGGTGGGCAGTCCTACTTTATTGGTGACGTATTTTTGGAGGTTGACCTTTTTGCGTAACTTCGCATCGGCGATCAGGTCTTCGATGCTGCAGTTCAGGTTTTGGGCCATCTGCTCGACGATGTGGTAAGATTCCGGGTGAACGGCGGTATTGTCCAGCGGGTGTTTAGCGTCTCGTATGCGCAGGAAACCGGCACATTGTTCGAAGGCTTTTTCGCCCATGCGGGAAACTTTCATCAGCTCTTTTCGGGATCTGAACTGACCCTTTTCCGCCCGATAATTAACGATATTCTGGGCCAGACTGGGCCCCAAACCAGATACATAAGTCAGCAAATGTTTACTGGCGGTGTTCAGATTGATGCCCACCGAATTCACACAACTCTCCACTACCTGATCCAGACTTTCCTTGAGCTTCGTTTGATTGACATCATGCTGGTATTGTCCGACCCCGATGGACTTTGGATCGATCTTTACCAATTCGGCGAGCGGGTCCATTAGTCTTCGGGCTATGGAGACGGCTCCCCTTACCGTCACATCCTGATCCGGGAATTCTTCCCTGGCGATTTCCGAGGCAGAATAGATGGATGCGCCGCTTTCATTGACCAGGAATAGCTCTACCGGGCGTGAAAAGGATATTTTCCGGCAAAAATCCATCGTTTCCCGGCTGGCCGTTCCGTTGCCTGCGGCGATAGCTTCTGCATGGTATTTGGAAACCAAATGCTGCATGGTCTTCTCCGATTCTGCAGTCCGCGATTGTGGTGGATGGGGATAGATGGTGGTATTTTCCCACAAATTGCCGCTTTCATCCAGCACGACCACCTTGCAGCCGGTCCGGTAGCCGGGGTCTAGTCCGATGACCCGCCTTTGTCCCAGAGGAGGGGAGAGCAAAAGCTGCCGAAGGTTAGTCGTAAAAACAGCTATGGCTTCCTCGTCGGCTTTTTCTTTAGACAAATTGCGGAATTCGGTTTCGATCGAAGGGGCCAGCAGCCTCTTATAACCGTCTTCAATAGCCATTTCGACCTGTTTTCCGGCCTCTCCGAAACCTTTGACGAATTTCTGCTCCAGCCGGTAGATGGTATCTTCATCATCCGGACTGATGATCACCCTCAAAAAGCCTTCGTCTTCTCCCCTGCGGATGGCCAGCAGACGGTGCGAAGGGCATTTATTCAGCGATTCCTCAAAATCGAAGTAATCTTTGTACTTAGCGCCTTCTTGTTCTTTCCCACGAGCTACTTTAGACTTGATGGTGGCGCCTCTTTTAAAGGCGCTTCTGACCAGGTTTCGGGCGTTTTCATCTTCATTGATCTGCTCGGCGATGATGTCCCGGGCTCCTTGCAGTGCTTCTTCTATAGTCGGCACATCGTCATTGAGATAAGCGGAAGCCAGTTGTTCGACATTATCGTTGTCGTTTTGTTTGAAAATGCGGATAGCAAGCGGCTCCAGTCCTTTTTCTTTGGCTTTAGAGGCCCGGGTGGCTCGTTTGCGTTTGTAAGGCAGGTAAATGTCCTCCAACTCCGTCATATTGAACGTGGCTTCAATGCGGTTTTTCAGCTCGTCGGTCAGCTTACCCTGCTCCTCTATGGATTGGAGGATGCTTTCCCTGCGTTTTTCCAGGTCCTGGAGTTTTTTCCATTCTTTTTGGATGTCGGCAATCTGCACTTCGTCCAGCGAGCCGGTGGCTTCTTTCCGATATCGGGCGATAAAGGGTATGGTGGCGCCTTCTTCCAAAAGTTGGAGGGTCGCCCGGACATTCTTTTCCGAGATGTTGAGTTGGTTGACGATCAGTTGTAAATGCTTGGGATTCATTGTGTTGACTTTTAAGTGCTCCAATGTAATCTATATTTCAAAAATTAGGCTTGCAAATGTAAGCAAGCAATGGTTATTTTGGTAAAAATTAGAAGGTAGAAAGTTGAAAGTAGAAAGTAGCGTTTTTCGACCTTCAAATTAACCCGTTTCCCATGAATAAACGCAACAAACTTATATTATTCATTAGTCTGTTCTTTCCATTGACAAGTATTTGTCAGTCTGAAGTTGTTTTTTGGGAAAAAACGCCGGATAAAGATCATTACCTACTTGACGAATCTGCTTTTCGCACCTATATTTCCAAAGCCCCTGAGGAAAAAGAACTCAACAGCATAGCCGACGCCCTCCTTCTTTTTTTTCCAAACACAGAAGGCGAACTGATCCCTTTTCAAATATATGAGACACCTATTTTCGAAGAAATACCGGAAGAACCATTTGCTGTTTACAAGACTTATTCCGGACTGGGCGCTGAGGATCGTTCGTTGCGACTGAAATTAGAAGTTTTGCCCGGAAAAATAGGAGGTATGGTGTTGAAAAATGGGCGCGCCTGGTTTATTGACCCGGTAGCTTCATTGGCCGACAGAGTCCAGTTCAAGGTGTCGGAGAAAAAAATCAGCCGGGCGGACAAAACGTGTTTTACCCGGGAAAATCGACCGGTACGCTCATCGGCCAAAAACAAGACCCTTTTTGCCGGAGAACTGCTGACTTACCGACTGGCTTTGACAGCTAGCGGGGAGTATACCGCTTTCTGGGGCGGCCGCGCTCTGGCCATTGAAGCGATGATCAGTACAGTTAACCGCGTCAATGCCATCCTGGAGCGCGACCTGGCCATACGGCTACAACTGATCGATGACCAGAAGTTTCTGATTTTTACCGATCCCGATGATGATCCATTTGAGCTGAACGGCAATCAAAACGTGCAGAACCAGCAATTTCTGGATCGCAACATTGGGGAGGACGAGTACGACATTGGTCATGTCCTGCTCGTTGATGATATTTCTACCGGTTTCGGCAGCGTCGGCAGCGCTTGTGTTTCGGGAAAAAAAGGCAGTGGTTATACCGTTTTATCAGATCCCTCGGATTATAATTTGATCGTTGACTTTTTGACGCATGAGCTGGGCCATCAGTTGGGCGGTAATCACACCTTCAGTCATTGCGGCGGCAGCAATTCCGGGCTTTTGCCCTTTGAACCCGGCAGCGGCTCGACGATAATGGCTTACGGAGGCCTGTCTCTATGTGAAGGCGACAATTTTGTGGAACATTCCAGCGACTATTTCCACTCGGCCAGCATAGAAGAGATCCATCAATTTACGAGGTTTGGAGCAGGCGCTGCTTGTCCTACGACAATCAATTTTCCTAATACCGGGCCTAAAATAGAATTAAGCGAATCGAAGCTCATCATTCCCCATTTGACCCCATTCGAGCTCACTGCTTCGGCCACTGATCAGGAAGGCGATACCTTGAGCTACTGCTGGGAGCAGATGAACGGGGATACGCAATATCCGCTGGGAGAGATAGGGCGGGGGAGTCCTTTATTTCGTTCGGCGCCGCCCACAGGAGAGGGTCGTCGCATTTTCCCGGGCATATCTTCCTTACTGGAAGGTAAGGTGCTTCCTGAGGAGCAGCTACCCGATTTTTCCGGTCAGCTTGATTTTCGCCTGACGGTCAGGGATCAGCACTTTCGTGGAGGAGCTGTGAGTTGGGAAAAGATGCAATTGCAGGTGACGGATCAGGCGGGTCCTTTTCGGGTGATTACCGCTGAGTCGCAGGAATTATGGACGGCCGGTTCGGATCAATGGGTGATGTGGGAAGTAGCCGGGACGGATCAGGCGCCGGTCGATATCAGAGAGGTAGATATTTACTTGATGCTGGATAATCTGGGAAAGGAATTGATCCATCTGGCGGGGCCGGTGGCCAATACGGGAGAGGCGCTGGTTCAGTTGCCTTTGGATTTACCGCAAGGGCCGGCCTGGATAAAAGTGAAGGGGCATGAGGCTTTGTTCTTTGATCTGAGCGACAGCCCGGTAGAGCTGCAGTTGCCCAGTACCAGTGCGGTGGAACAGCAGCAAGAAGCCGATTTTGACATTTTCCCCAATCCGGCAAAAGATCGGATTTTCATCAGGAAAAAAGAAGGAAGTATCTCAGAAGTAACTGTTAGTTTGATCGACAGCTGGGGCAGGGAGTTGTGGAAAAAGGAAGCAGGAATGGCAGGAGAAGTATTGTTCTTCGATCTGCCGCCTTATTTACCGGAGGGTTTAGTTCAGGTGCGGGTGAATTATTTGGAAAAAGGGCAATGGAAGTTGGTCAGCAGGAGAGTAATCATTACTAAATAACTGATGTTGCGCATTACATTTGGCATAATAATCTTACCAACAGGCTAATCATCACCGCTAAGACGCCAGGAGCGCCAGGTCATGAGAATTATCTTTGCGTCTCTTTGCGTTCTTAGCGGTGAACGATCTTGTTTAGTAAATCAATATTGTTTTCTTTATTTACAAAGCCCCTTTAAACTTCCAGGGCGTCGCTTCATACACCATTTTATAGATCGTTTCGAACACATTCTCCGGATTCGGTTTGGAGAAATAATCCCCGTCAGAACCGTAAGGAGGACGATGTGCTTTTGCGGTGATGGTCATGGGCGGAGAGTCGAGGTATTGATATCCGCCTTGTATTTCCAGGACTTCCCTCATCATGTACGCGGTAGCTCCACCGGGTACATCCTCATCCATGAAGACGATACGGTTGGTCTTTTTAAGCGATTCGACGATCTGATGCTCGAGGTCGAAGGGCAAGAGTGTTTGCACGTCGACCAATTCCACTGAGATGCCGGCATTTTCCAGCAGTTCGATCCCTTCCTGGGCTACCCGCACGCAGGAGCCGTAGGTGACCAGAGTGACATCGGTTCCTTTTTTCAATATTTCGGGCATTCCCAGAGGGACGGTATATTCACCGATATTTGTCGGCACATCCTCTTTGAGTCGATAGCCGTTGAGGCACTCCACGATGAGGGCCGGGTCATCGGATTGTATCATGGTATTGTAGAAGCCTGCTGCCTGGGTCATGTTTCTTGGAGTGAGCACGTACATTCCTCTCAGGGCGTGAATGATCATTCCCATAGGCGAACCGGCGTGCCAGATGCCTTCCAGGCGGTGTCCGCGGGTGCGTATAATGACCGGCGCCGCCTGCAGGCCATTGGTGCGGTAGCGCAGGGTCGCCACATCATCGGTAAGCGGCGTTAGCCCATAGATGAGATAATCGAGGTATTGGATTTCGGCGATTGGACGGAGGCCGCGCATGGCCATGCCAAGCGCCTGTCCCATGATGGTCCATTCCCGGATGCCGGTGTCGAAAACCCTTTCCTTTCCGTATTTTTTCTGCAGGCCTGCAAACCCCTGGTTCACGTCGCCGATTTTCCCTACATCCTCACCAAAAGCAAATACGGTAGGGTCTTTTTCCAGGATGGCATCGAAATAAGCGTTGAGGATCTCGTAACCGTTTTTCTTTTCTACTTTTCCATTGGGGTAGTCATATTCCGGCCAGACTACGGGCACACTTAAGGCGTTTTTAGGACTATGGCTGTAAAGGTTGGTATGATAGCGGTTGTGGGCTACCTGTTCTTCCCCGTCGATCCAATGGCTCAGTTCTTCTTTTGCGGGATGATCGGTTCCCGCCAGTTGGTAGTACATTTTGCGGGCATTTTTCACTACCTCGGAGATCAGCGGGTTCATGAGGCGATCCAGTTCCTTTTTAAGCGTATTGAGGGACGGATCGGCAGGAAGACGGTTATAAATGCCTTTGAGTTCTTTGAGTTTTTTCAAGGTAGGATCATTATAAGCTTTCCAGGCTTTCTCTTTAGCTTCTTTTACAAAAGCTTTGGCTTTTTTGCGGATGTCTTTCAATTCTTCTGCAGTAGCAATATCTTCCGCAATGATCCATTCTTCCATTTTCAGGATACAGTCATGTTCTCTTTCCCACTTTAGTCTTTCCTTGCTCTTGTAGCGCTCATGCGAGCCGGAGGTGGAGTGCCCTTGTGGCTGAGTCACTTCTGTGACATGTATAAGGACGGGCACGTGATGCTTTCTGGTCAGGGCAATGGCTTCTCTGTAGGTCTCGATCAAAGCCGGATAATCCCAGCATTTCTCGACAAAAATTTTTATGCCCTTTTCTTCTTCATTGGCTTCGAAGCCCTGGAGTACTTTGGAAATGCTTCCTTTGGTGGTCTGGTATTTGACCGGGACGGAAATGCCGTAGCCATCATCCCAGACGGAAATGGCCAGTGGGACCTGCAGCACACCTGCGGCGTTGACGGTTTCCCAAAAGACCCCTTCAGAGGTGCTGGCGTCACCGATGGTGCAGAAGCAGACTTCATTGCCGTTATCGGAAAGAGGCGTATTGTCTTTTAAGGCGTTGCTTTCGCGATATTTCTTGGAGGCGAAGGCCAGTCCGAGTGCGCGCGCCATTTGCCCTCCCGTAGGAGAGATATCAGAAGAGACGTTGAGCAGGTCTTTGTGGGGGGTCCAGTTACCGTCAGGTTGGATCAGGGGTGTAGCAAAGTGGTTGTTCATTTGGCGTCCGCTGGAGAAGGGGTCGTTTTCAGCATCGGCATACAATTGGGAGAAAAATTCTTCTATGGTGGACAGGTCGAGGGCGAACATCCAGGTTTGGTCACGGTAATAGCCGGAACGGAAATCTCCTTTTTTGAAAAATTTGGCCATCGCTACTTGCGGCACCTCCTTGCCGTCACCGATGATCCCAAATTTAGCTTTGCCTGTCAGTACTTCTTTTCGGGCCAGGTAGCTGGCTTCCCTACTAATACAACAAATTTCAAAATCTTTTAAAACTTCCGTTTTGTTAATCCTCATTGATGTAAATTCCATTGCATCTGTTGTATCATTTACGGTTGAATTATCTAGCATAAGTCTTGCAGGTTAATTTGGTTAAAGTCTGGAAAGGATGATTTGAAAGAACTTGTTTAATCGGTCATATCCCTGGGGGAAAACGAATGGTTGTTGCAAAAATACAAAAAAAAAGAGAATCTCTTTTACAATAATTACAAGATTGGCGGCGTATTGTTTGAGCATTTGCTAATTCAAGCGGGGGCGTCTTTCAGGAGCAGCAAAGGATATTTTTTTATATTTAACTTTAAGTTAATATAAATTTTACAAATAAATAGATTTAAACAAAGGGATTTGGATTAACGTTGTATTAACGATTTCGCTCAGGTAAAACTTTTTTTTTGCTTCAATTTCGGCTACTTTTGTAGCAGACAAGATTAAAATCACTAAATTTTATCCAAAATGAAAAAAATATTCTCTGTATTAGTATTGTGCATGGCTTTTGTAGTCGTCTCCTTCGCTCAGGAACAGAAAGCTGCTGCAAAAGACAACGAGGTAAAAGAACAGGTTCAGGGCCCTCAGATCACTTTTGAAAACAAAACGCTGGACTACGGCGTCATCGAGCAGGAGTCCGACCCTTACCGCACTTTCTCTTTTACCAACACCGGTAACGAGCCTCTTGTGATCACTAATGCAAAGGGTAGCTGTGGATGTACAGTGCCTCAGTATTCTAAAGATCCTATCGCCCCAGGCGAAAAAGGAGAGATCAAGGTGCGCTATGACACTAAGCGTTTGGGTAAATTCATCAAAACAGTTACCCTGACAACCAATGCAGGTGAGGAAAAAGTAGTACTGACCATTAAAGGGGAAGTTAAGCAAAAGCCTGCTGAGCCTGAAGCACTGCCCGCCAAGGAAGCCAATCCTTTTAATAATGGTAATAACTAATTGATATTCAGTTTTTTTTTAGTCTGCCGAATCTCCGGCAGCTCTCTCTCAAAAAGCCTCGGATCGCATGATCCGAGGCTTTTTGCATAAAAAAACCCTTGCTTTGAGAAAGCAAGGGCATCTAACCCAAACAAATAAACACAAAAACTACTTTTAAGAATTGATACAAGTATAATACCTTTTCGGCAAAAGGACAATTATTTGGGGATTATTTAAATGTGAAATGATAAACATTTTTTCAAAATTATGGTTCCCTGAAAAAATCAATAATTTTAAATAAGTTTTATCCTACACTATGCTAATCGTTCTATCTCCTTCAAAAACATTAGATTTTTCAAGTCCGAAAATAAGAGAACATTCTTCCCCTCGCTTTCCCCAGGAAAGCCGGCAACTCATAGACCTTCTAAAAAAGAAGGAAGTAAAAGAACTGAAAGCGCTCATGAGCATCAGCGATCAGCTGGCTACCCTGAACGCTCAGCGGTATGAGCGTTTTGAACAGCCCTTCTCACTGAACAATGCCAAGCAGTCGGTCCTGGCCTTCAAAGGAGATGTCTACAGCGGCTTAGATACCGACGGATTAACACCTGATGATCTGAGATTCGCCCAAGAGCACCTCCGCATCCTGTCAGGACTCTATGGCTTGCTCCGCCCACTGGACCTCATCCAGCCTTATCGACTGGAAATGGGAACCAGGTTGAAAACGGATAAAGGGAATAATCTCTACGAATTCTGGGGCAACAAAATCACCCATTTGCTTAACGAAGACCTCAAAGCCCAGAAAAACAGCATACTGGTTAACCTCGCCTCCAAGGAGTATTTCAAATCCATCCAACCCAAAGACCTGGAAGGCAAGCTGCTGACCATTACCTTTAAAGAATACCGCGACGATAAGTATAAAGTAATTGCTTTTAATGCCAAAAAAGCGAGAGGCCTGATGAGCCGTTTTATTATCCAAAATCGCATCACGGATGTGGAGGAGATCAAAACTTTTGATCTGGAGGACTACTTCTACAATCCGGACTTGTCCGGCGATGAAGAATGGGTGTTTACCAGATAAATAGGAATCCTTTTTTCATTTTTACAATATAAATCGTCAGCATCCTGAGTTTGCCTATGGCCTAGGAAGTAGCATCTCTTTTTCGTTTATATTAACCTCTTTTGGTTAATTACAAAACTAAAGGGCAGACAGGGCAGCATCCGTTTAGGGGAAATAACAACTTCAACCTTTTTATCCGATTTAAGGGATAACTCATGTTTTTAATCCAACTCCACTAATTTTTTAAAATCTCTAACTGTCGTCATAAAACCACTCTTCTGATCGTATCTTTCAAAAACCGGTATTCGCTCTCCCTGCTGGTTTTCCATCTCCACTGTATAGTCTTTTTTCAACGCCTCATTCAGCGCCAAGGCAAAATCATAGTGATGCTCAAAATGAGGGGGAGATTGCATTTCGATCATACCTTCTTCCGCTCCATTTTTCCAGAACACCCTTAAAGGATCGGTATAACCACCCGGATAATCCTTGGTCTGGATCAGTAAATAAGCCTCATCCTGCATCCAATTATCCGCAATCACCGGAAAGATCAGCGGCTGATCAGATGGGGCTGTCATTTTGCGGAGCCGGTAGAGGTCCACCCGGGTGTTGGGCTGCTGACTTTGCTCGTAATAACTGCTGCGCATGTTCTTAAAAAACAAATAGGAGGGATCAGTAGTGGAAAAAATAATATCCTTTTTAGCCTCTCCTGGAGGAGGCGATTCCCCGCAGGACCAAAAAAACAAAAGGACCAATAGGAAAAGAAAGCGAAAATTCATAAGTTTAAAAAATTATTAAATGCTAATATGGGTTGTTCAAATCTTCGTACTCTTCCCGCCTGACGGCCGGCAGGTTTGCGCAGCTGATAAAATTCTTTTTTGAGTGTTTTTGCCGAAGAAAATCACAGATTTTCTTCGGCAAAAACACTCAAAAAATAGAATCATTCAAGCCGAGCAAACCTGCCAGCCGTCAGGCGGGAGAAGCAGTTGATTTTTAAACAACCACCCCTATTACCATTTATTTGAAAAATACACTATCAACAACATGCGCATACTTAAGTTTGCAGTCGTTTTTCTATTTACCGTCATATTTATATACCTGGCGAATACGACCGGTCCTTTTGGCTCTCAGCTGCCTGCGCTGGGCCGCTTTTTCAGTCCTTTCCATGGGTTTTGGAAAAATGCCGAGCCTGTAGACGATTATAAGGATGAGATTCTGACCTTTGAAGAGTTGAGCGGGCCCGCCAAGGTCGTCTTCGATGAACGCATGATCCCCCATATTTTCGCCCAGTCTGACCAGGACGCCTTTTTCATCCAGGGCTATTTGCACGCCCGCGATCGCCTGTTCCAGATGGACATTTCTACCCGCTCTGCTTCCGGTCGGATCTCCGAGATCCTGGGGCCTCGCGCCATTGAATACGACAAGCGCCAGCGTCGAAAAGGATTGGGTTGGGCGGCTGAAAATGCGATCAAAGCCTTTAATCGATCAGATGAAGACCGATCTGCAGTGGAAGCTTACACCAAGGGGGTGAATGCTTATGTAGCCGGTCTTTCACCGGAGCAATATCCCTTAGAGTACAAGATCCTCGGAATCGCTCCGGAGCCGTGGACGCCTTTGAAGTGCGGACAATTTTTTAAATCCTTCGCCAATACGCTCTGCTTTGGACATGACGACCTGGAGTCGACCAATACCCGCGCTTTCCTGGGCGACTCTCTTTTCGCGTTCCTTTATCCGGAGTACAACCCCAGTCAATCGCCCATCATTCCTGTCGGCACCCCCTGGAATTTCGAGCCGGTGGCGGTTACAGAAGAACCAGAGGAAGCTTTGATCGGCATGTTGCCCTATGAGTCGATGCCCCAACCTCCGAAGTTTATAGGTAGCAACAATTGGGCGGTTTCCGGCAAAAAAACGGCCTCAGGGAATCCTATTTTATGTAATGATCCTCATTTAGACCTGACCCTGCCTTCTATTTGGTATGAAATTCAACTCCATACACCTGATATGAATGCTTATGGCGTAAGCGCCCCGGGCATTCCCGGCATTTTGATCGGTTTTAACGAAAGCATCGCCTGGGGCGAAACCAATGCCGGCTGGGACGTGGTCGACTGGTACACCATTCAATGGGCAAATGATAAGCGATCTACTTATATACTGGACGGTCGGCCCAAAGAAGTAGAATACCGGGTGGAAGAAATAAAGGTTAAAGGGCAGAAAGCGCCTGTTTTTGATACGGTTAAATATACAATTTGGGGACCAGTAGCTTACGAGGATCCTGAGAGCGAATACGACGGCATGGCCATGCGCTGGGTCGCCCACGATATGCCCGAAGAAAAGCCCTTTTATGAAATGGGTACCTTTTTACGACTCATGCGTGCTCGTAATTACGACGAATACCGTCAGGCACTGGCGGGTTTTGACGCGCCTACCCAGAATTTTGCTTTTGCTTCCCGTGAGGGAGATATTGCGATTACGGTAAACGGTAAGTTGCCCGTCAGGCAGGTGCAGCAGGGGCGTTTCATTCAGGACGGCAGCCGGTCGGTCAATTCCTGGCAGGCCTTTATTCCCAGGAATCAGGTCCCGGCCGTGAAAAATCCGGAACGCGGGTTTATTTCTTCTGCGAATCAACGTTCCACGGCCGCTTCTTATCCTTATTACTATCTGGGCAACTTTGACGATTACCGGGGCCGATATGTCAATCGCCGCCTGGCCGAACTGGAGAACATTACGGTGGAAGACATGATGGCCATGCAGAATGACAATTACAGCATTTTACCTGAAGACGCTCTGCCGGTATTGTTACAATTGATCGAAGGCGCCGAATTGACTGAGCAGCAGGCTGAGGTGAAGGCCTTGCTGGAAGACTGGGATTATCGTTTTGATCCCGAAAAAGAAGCCCCGGATGCTTTTTTGTCGTGGTATTACCGGATGTACGGTCAGACCTTCGACGAGCTGTCCGCCCAGGAGGAACAGACAGCGGTAGACTATCCGGAGGACTGGCGTTTTATCGAACTCATGGGCGGCTATTCCGATCATCTCGTTTTTGACTTGCAGGAGACGGAGGAAATAGAAACTGCCCAGGCTCTGGCGCTGACTACTTTTCAGGCAGTCAGTGAAGAATATCACGGGCGCACACCTAAGGAGCGGCAGTGGGCGCAGCGCAAAGCCACTTTTATTCCCCATTTGGGCGGCATTCCCGGCATGGGCTCTGCTACGATCTACAACGGCGGTTTCGACGACGCCCTGAACTCGGTCAAGCGCTCTAACGGCCCTTCCTGGCGTATGGTGGTGGAATTAGGCGATCGGGTGAAGGCTTACGGCGTATACCCCGGCGGTCCTTCCGGTAACCCCGGCAGTCCCTTCTACGACAATGGGCTTGATCACTGGGCGGAGGGACAATATTATGAGTTGCGTTTATATGATTCCCCTGACGAAGCGGAAGGGGTATTGAGAGTGATGTCTTTGGAGAGGGACTAAGTATAGGTATAATAACAAGGAGTTAGAAAGCGAGTTTGGCTTAAACTGGTACGCATACGGAGCGAGGTATTACGATTCCGCTTTGGGTAGATTTACCGGAGTGGATCCGCTGGCGGAAAAGTACTTTAGCTACAACCCTTACAATTATGTAGTTAATAATCCATTAATGTTTATTGACCTAGATGGCAAGGATATTATAGTTCCGAGAGGAGGTGATAATAATGACCAATTCAGAGCTCGCATAATAAGATTGCTTCGAAATTTAACTAATGATGAGTTGGTTTGGATTTGGAATGGCGATAAAGTTGTACTTAACTGACATCATTTTCATTTTCCCAAATACTGAGGACCATACACTTCTATTCTGATCGCCCTCAAAATTATTTCGGCTTCTTCCTTATTCTTAATGTACCCTCTGAATAATGATTCGTCCATATTGCCTTCGCTCCAGGTAAATCCATGCCTTTCTTCATAAGCGAAATCTGCCATTGCAGGGTCAATTACTCCATACCAGATACAAATAAAATCTCCGGACCTGGACAAAAAAAGGTTGATCCTTAACCAGTCGCCTTGCACGCTTTTATCAATGCTGCTATGCTCCTTCTCAAAAAACTGAATGTCATTGATGTTCCAATCTCTTCGAAGGAAAAAGCCAAACGCCTCCGGCCGGAAAGGAGCAATTTCTACAGGTGTTGTAATATCTGACATGATAGCTGCTTTTGATCTTGTCGGGTAATTTAATCAAAACGATCTAAAACTTCAATCCGGCAGAATGCTTATATTGGCCAATAAATCACTAAAACATCATGCTTAAATTTTTCTTCACCCTCCTCTTGATCGCTTTTGCAGGCTTTTTCCTGCAACCTCTCACCCCCTGGTGGTCCATTGCGCTGATCGCCTTTGTTGGGGTGCTGGTTTTCAACTTATCGCCCTCAAGAGCCTGGACAGCCGGCTTTCTCGGTGGTTTCCTGCTGTGGGGCATTGCAGCTTTCCTCCAATATACCGCTAATGACGGACTGCTCGCTTCCCGCATCGGCCAGATGCTCGGGGGCGTACCCGGCAGCCTCGTGCCGCTGCTTTCCGCCTTCATCGGCGGCATCACCGCCAGCCTGGGGGCCCTGAGCGGCAGCCTGGGAAGAAGAGCACTGGGTTTAGGGTTTAGGGTTCTGGGTTCGGGGTTCGGGGTTCGGGGTTCAGGGTTCTGAGTTCAGGGTTCAGGGTTCAGGGTTCGGGGTTCGGGGTTCTGGGTTCAGGGTTCTGAGTTCAGGGTTCAGGGTTC
>CAZJQS010000059.1:32474-36468 GCA_964548175.1 uncultured Saprospiraceae bacterium | reverse complement strand
CGCGGCCCTGGCCGTATTCATTCTGAAAATCCGGCAACCTAAGTGGCGATTCAAACGAAGTTACAGAGTTGACCGTAACGCCTATGCCTTTAGTACCTTTTCCGCTTTTTGTAGTGATCAAAATGACGCCGTTCGCTGCCCGTGATCCGTACAAAGCAGCAGCATTAGGGCCTTTCAATACTGAAATAGATTCAATGTCATCAGGGTTGATCTCTGCAGCGGCATTGCCATAATCGATCGTCTGACCGGATTGAGCGACGGCGCTTACCTGGTTGTTGATAGGCATACCATCCACTACAAACAGCGGTTGGTTGTTACCTGCCAGAGAAGTCTCTCCTCTGATGACTACTCGTGAGGAGCCTCCAATACTATTGGATCCGCCTGTGACATTTACACCGGCTACCCGGCCTGCAAGAGCGCTTACCAGGTTAGTTTCTCTGGCTTGGGTCAGTTGGTCACCATCCACTTCTTGTACTGCATATCCCAATGCTTTCTTCTCACGCGTGATCCCCAGTGCGGTCACTACCAGTTCGTCCAGCTGAAAAGAAGCTGTGCTTAATTCGATTGAATAGTAATCAGAAGAAGTAATCCCTACTTCTTGCGACGAATAGCCTACATAAGTCACCTCCAATATTTTATCTTCTGGTGAAATATCCAGGTTAAAGTTACCCTCACTATTTGTTGTTGTTCCGTTCGAGGAACCCTTTACCAATAGTGTGGCGCCAATCAGCGGGTTACCACCTTCACCGGTTACTTTGCCGGAAATACTCCGCGTGTTTTGTGCAAAACCAGATAGCGCGGAAAGCATAAAAAATAAGCTTATCCAAACTACCTCAGCTTTTAGTCGAAGTCCTTTTTGCATGATTTATCAATTTACTTTATTAATGATTACAGACATAGCAAGAGCGATAACTCAAAGAAGACGCACTTCAAGTCAAAAAAAATAATAGGGCGGAAAATTTAATTTGGTGTAAGACTGAAATGGAAGGTTGCCTGTCAGCCGGGCTAAAGGGCAATTTCCTAACACATTGTAAAGCTATTTTAAGGAGGTAAATTCAATGAATCGCAATTATTAAATTTACATTAAAAATGGATCGAAGCCGTCGCATAAAAGGACAATAAATTTTCACGGATTTAATCCGCTCTTCATATTAAATTAAATATGCCGAAATACCTTTATCGGCCGAGGTAATGCTGAGGCGGCATCCACAAAACGCTGGTCTTAGCGCGTTTCCCCCTTGTAAAGGCGCCTGCATGGAAGGCTTGATGAGGGAAAAAGGGCCTCTGCACCTTCTATCTTTTCCTTAATTCATTCAAGTTGCAAAGCAACTTTAGTAGAAGGTAGAAGGTATTAGGTAGAAAGAAATACAACCTAAAAAGATATCTATTTGTCCATTTCAGGCAGAAATCTTTCTACGTTCTACCATTTGCCATCTACACCTAAGTTGCATCGCAACTGAGGTTAATTAGTACTCAAAATTCTATATTATGAAACACCTCATTGTCTTTCCGCTCTTATTAATGCTGAATGCTACTTTTATTTTTGGACAGGTTAGATACTCCGGAAGTCCTTTTGCTTATCGTTCGGAGGCGATCGCTAAAAACGGAATGGCGGCTACCAGCCAACCTTTAGCCACCCAGGCCGCTATTGATATATTGAAAGCCGGAGGGAATGCTGTCGATGCAGCTATTGCCGCCAATGCTCTCCTTGGCTTAGTAGAGCCTACAGGAAATGGGATCGGAGGGGACCTATTCGCCATAGTATGGGACGCCAAAACCCAACAATTATATGGACTGAATGCTTCCGGCCGCTCCCCAAGGAGCCTGACGATCGATTTCTTTAAACAAAACAACATGACAACCATACCCAATTACGGCGCCTTATCCGTTTCCGTACCAGGATGCGTGGACGGGTGGTATGCGCTTCATGAAAAATTTGGATCTCTTGACATGAAGGACCTCTTGCAGCCTGCTATTGATTATGCCAGAGAAGGGTTCCCGGTTACAGAAGTCATTGCCGTACTATGGTCCGGGTATGCTCGGTCACTTCAAAAATATGACGGCTATCGCCAATTGTATATGCCGAATGGAAAAACACCGGAAAAAGGAGAAGTATTTAAAAATCCCGGATTGGCGAATACGCTTGAAAAAATTGCCCAGGAAGGCAGGGATGCTTTCTACAAAGGGGACATTGCCCGGGCAATAGCTGAATTTGTAAAAAAAGAAGGCGGATTCCTTGATTATGAAGATCTGGCCAATCATTCTTCAGAATGGGTCAATCCGGTTTCTACCAATTACCGGGGCTATGATGTATGGGAATTGCCTCCTAGCGGACAGGGCATTGCTGCTCTGCAGATCCTGAATATACTGGAACAATACGATATTGCCGGAATGGGGTTTGGAAGCTCAGAATATGTACACACTTTCATTGAGGCTAAAAAACTAGCCTATGAAGACCGGGCCCGCCACTATGCAGATATGTCTTTTTCTAAAGTTCCTGTAGACAAATTAATCTCGAAAGCATACGCTAAAGAAAGAAAAGCACTGATAGACCCCAACCGATCAGCCCGCCGGTACGACGCAGGTGAATTAGAACATGGCAATACCATTTATTTGACCGTCGCCGACAAGGAAGGCAACATGGTATCCCTTATTCAAAGCAACTTCTCGGGAATGGGGTCGGGCATTTGTCCTCCAGGATTGGGCTTCAGCCTTCAAAACCGTGGCAACTCTTTTAATGTGGTTGATGAAAATCATCCAAATGCTCTCGAACCGGGCAAGCGCCCATTCCATACCATTATTCCAGCCTTTATTACAAAAGATGGCCGGCCGTACATCAGCTTTGGTCTAATGGGCGGAGCTATGCAACCTCAGGGACACGCACAAATTGTAGTGAATTTAATCGATTTTAAAATGAACCTGCAGGAGGCTGGTGATGCTCCGAGAATGAGACACACCGGTTCCTCTTCTCCCACAGGCTATCAGATGACCGACGGCGGCAGGGTAAGCCTGGAAAATGGCTTCGATGGTGAAGTAATCTATGAGTTGTTGCGCAAAGGACACCGCATAGAGCGGTCTTTCCGCGGCTTTGGAGGATATCAGGCTATCCTGTACGATGCCGAAAAGGGGGTATACTTCGGCGCTACAGAGTCCAGAAAGGATGGTACTGCGTCAGGATACTAACCAGCTGTTGCACAAATCAACGCCCGGACCCGCCATGATCGTATCCGGCACCGAAATCTGCTTCGGGCCAACAGCCGGTGATGATGGTGTGGTCCTGTTGCTGAAATGCATTTCGGACTTCGATAAAATCTAAGGGCAGGAGGCGCTGGATGACTGGCCTTGTTTTTTCTAAAAATTGAGCATTACATTGGTCATTATTTGAAGAAACTTCATCGCTTCATCTTCCGCCACCATAGGATCGGGATCATTTAACACTGAAATATCAAAAACATACTGGCCTCTAAAAATAATGGACCGATAGCTGTTGCCCTCCATGGATTGGTACACCTTGATCCCATTAATGTCCGACTCTTGTATGTTCACCGGATTGAGAAAGCTGCTTTCTATCACGCTCTGGGTGACATTAATGACCTCACCGGTGAGATTTTCTACGGCACTGACAGTTATGTTTTGGTTCGTTGCATCGTTAGAATAGACTCCAGTGTAACTGCCTGGCAAATTATCAGAAGCTAAGGTAGTACTGTATCCTGCCGGAGGAAGTGCGTTAAAGATGGCTAAAATATTTTCCTCGGTAAGCAGACTAGAAGTATCTGTATCTTCATTATTGCAAGCTGAAGGTAAGATCAGCATGGCAAGAGATATAAAAAGGAATGTTGTCTTTTTCATAAATTGAACAGCTTTATTAATGACAGTAGAATTTAATTTCAAGCATCATAAAAAATACGATGCTCTAAATTTACACTAAGTGTGTCCTATTCTCCAAAAGCAACCCCATCTAAATTTGAGCATCCGGCTTATTTTTCCCGTTGGT
>CAZJQS010000059.1:2299-32374 GCA_964548175.1 uncultured Saprospiraceae bacterium | reverse complement strand
GGCGGTCTCTGACCGCCCAACCAAGTTTCATACCGGTCTCTGACCGGTTGATCTAGTTCAGCAACTGAAGGCGAGCACCAACCAATCCACCACTGTCCTCCGTTGGTGGCGGTCTCTGACCGCCCAACCAAGTTTCATACCGGTCTCTGACCGGTTGATCTACTTCCATTGGAAAGCAGGTTTTGTGTCTTCTTATTTTTCCCTTTAGCAGTAGGGAGACTGCTCGCTAAATAAGTTTAGGCGGTCGGAGACCGCCACCAACGGTCAATGCTGCCTCTCGTCCTAGTAGAGCAAGAATGAACGTGGAAGACATGACTTGTGTAACTGAATTAGATAAATCAAGGCTTATTTATACAGACTTCACCTGGATCACCATCCAACTCCCTCTACTCGCCTCTGGAAGGATTTCAAAAAAAGAAAAATTTTAGTAATTTTATCAGGAAGATAATTCAGGCTGGCCAAAACGGCTGAAAGTTGTATATAACCCAACATAGATGAACCAGAAACTCTTTCCATGTCTTTGAAACAGTATCCAACAATAATTTGCTTATTCGTTGCTTGTCTCTCAACACTGACTGCTTCAAATGATTTCGAACGCGCTACTTATATCCTAAAGAAAATCTATATCCAAACCGGTAACTTCAGCATCGAGCTGCCTGAGATTCAGATCCGGAATTCCCGGGAATTTATGGCGGCCTATTCGCCGGGGCAGAACATCATTTACCTGGAAGAAACCGCACTCCAGGTTTGCCGCTCTTTTGGCCAGGATTCCGACAAGGCGATGGCTTTTGTACTTGGCCATGAATTGAGCCATGCCTTTCAACAAGTGGGTTGGGCCACTAATTTTATTTCCTATGATTATCAAGAACGTTCCTCTATCCACTTAGAGAAATCAGCAGATCTGCAGGGGGCCATGGGGGCTATTTTAGCAGGCTTTGATATACGCCCCATCGTTCCTGCTCTTCTGGATCGACTGTATGAAGCCTATGGACTGACAGACAGGGGAACGGCAGGCTATCCCTCCCTGGAAGATCGGCAGGCCACCGCAGATGAGGTAACTAAAAAAGCAAATGACCTGTGGCACCTCTACCAAACGGCCAATTACCTGGATGTCGTGGGGCAACACCAAATGGCTATTTCCGCCTATGAACACATCATTCAACATTATATCGGTAAAGAGATCTATAACAACCTTGGGCTGCAATACGCCAAACTTGCTATACAATTCAGCGGGAAAAATAGCGATCCCTTCATTTTCCCCTTTGAGATCGAAACCGAAAGCCGACTCAGTAAAGCCCGGGCCGAGGAGCTTACTCCTGAAGAAAAACGAATTCGGAAGCGTTACCTATTAGCGGCAATGGCCTACTTCAATAAAGCGCTCGGCCTGGATCCAGGGTATTCGTCAGCCAAAATCAACGCCTTGTGCGTAAACATTCAACTCGGGCGCTTTCAAAAGGTGATCGATGCCTATGAGTCCAGAACCCTGGTTGCTGGATTTGACTTTTCCGGCTCCAGTCGTTATGCAGCCGCTGACCTCAATTTGCTTGCCGGTATTGCCTATGCACTTTCCGGTCAGGCCAATACTGCAGCATCCATTTTTAATCCACTTACTCTGGATGCGAACAAGCAAATCCGTAGCTTAGCCCTTGCCAACCAAAGCACCCTCCATGGCGAAAAACCTGCACCTCCTCAATTAGGGACTTGTCCGCCAGACCTTGCAGGCGGTGGTAGTGTTGATGGCCTGTCTCTGTTTTCCTTGCTGGGTAAACGTGGGGATTTCATCGATAGCGAAAAACAAACGGAATTCTCTTGGGAAGAACGGCCGCATTCAATCGCTCAGGTCATTCGCTACCGGGGCAGCGCTTTCCCATTGCAACGGATAGTTAAACCCGGATGGCCAGCTTTCAAAAGTTTCAAGATTGGTCAGGATGTCAATGAATTTCTTGCCGACAATCAAGACCTTAGCTATACTACTACAGGGGCAGGAGAAAAACATTTTCTGCACTTCCTTGATTGCCGAATGATCCTTCTCATTGGCCCAAACGGTAAAATAGAGGAATGGGCAAAATACCTGGATTGATTTAAACCCTCCGAAAAACTGATAACCAATCGTAAATTTGGACATATATGGGCGAAGTACCATTAGAAGCAGATAAGAAATTACTCCTGGAACTTAAACAGGGAAAGGTGCAGGCATTCGATGAATTGTATGCTCGCTATTTTAAAATGGCCGCCTCCTTCGTTCAAAATAATGGCGGGAACGGTGAGGATACCAAAGATGTTTTTCAGGAAACTTTGTTCGTATTGGTCAAAAAGCTGCGGCAGCCGGACTTTCAACTGACGGCAAAACTTAGTACCTATATATTTTCCATCGTTCGGCATCTTTGGCTAAAACGATTACGTCAAAGGGGACGTTATCAATTGGTAGAACAGAACCAACAACTTGAAACCATCCCCTTAAATGATAGCGATTTAGTGGTCAAACAGGAAATGGAACAAAAACACGAATTGATCGCTCAAACGATGGCTAAGCTTAAAGCGGAATGCCGCCAGATCATCCTGGCTTCTTATTACGAGAAACTGCCCCAAGCTGAAATTGCCGAAAAGTTTGGATATGCAGTTAAGTTTGTAAGGGTAAAGCTCCATCGCTGTATGGAAAGTTTACGAAAAATGGTGCACGATCTGCCTGGAGTCCGGGCGTTGAAATAAAATGAACCCCACAAGCTGAAGTAGGACAAATTGTTAATCTTTAAAGCAAGCCTATGAATGACTTTGACTACGATCAAATAGACCGTTATCTGGAGGGTAAAATGTCGTCCGAAGAACTGCAGGATTTTGAACAACAACTGAAAGCAGACCAGGGGCTTGCGGATGCTGTCGCCTTACAAACCGATCTTTTGAAAGGCATCGAATGGTTTGGAGACCAACAATTGCGAGAAAGCATTCAACAGGCAGAACACAATATGACTAAGAAGGAGGCCTTGCGTGAGCAGTCAATGCCCCGGATTATTAAGCTGTTCAGTGTCAGAAATATGGCTATCGCCGCCTCTTTTCTGATTCTGATCGTCGCCGGCTATTTTCTGATCCGGCCAACTGATACGCCTGGCCGTCTGTATGCCAATTATTTTCAAATGGATGGGTCGGCACTGGAAAATGAATTGGAAGAACTTTCATTGCTCGGAATGGGGATTGGGAATCGCGAACGACGCGACCAGCTCAAATCGGGACTTGAATTGGTTCAAGCCGGGCAGTATGAGGAGGCTGTTGCAGCACTCAGAGAACATTTAAATACCTATCCAGAGGATGAAGCGGCTACTTACTTCCTGGGCTTGAGCTTAATGCAAACGGAATCCTACGAACAAGCCATCTTGGTTTTAGCTCCAATTGAGGCTGATGGCCAAAGTGAGTATAGTGAAGATGCGCGATGGTTCCAGGCCTTGTCCTGGCTGCAAATGCAAGATGGACAGGACAAGGCGATCCAACTTCTGGAGCAGATCGCCAGAGCGTCCGGCTCACATGCAGGCGAGGCAGCATTGCTACTGAAAGACCTAAATGCGACTGAATGATAAAACCACTGCTTATCATTCTAATCTATTTATTAGGGTCGATCGGACTGCCGGCCCAGGAACCTCAAAAGAGGGCTTTGATCATTGCAGTTGGCGAGTATGCTCCGAATACCGGCTGGAAATCGCTGCATTCAGCCAATGACGTGGAACTGATTACTGCCGGCCTGCAATCGCAGGGCTTTCCCAAAGAGGATGTTTTAGTCCTGCAAGATGCACAGGCCAGAAAAGAAACCATCACTCGCCGTTTCAAGGAACACCTCATTGATCGGGCCAGGCCGGGAGATATTGCTTTTTTTCATTTTTCAGGACATGGCCAGCAGATCGTCGACCAAAACGGTGACGAACAGGATGGTTTCGACGAAGCACTGGTCCCTTATGACTCTCCACAACAATTTCAATCGGGTATTTACGAAGGAGAACGATTGATCCGGGACGATGAGCTCAATCAGTGGTTGCTCCAATTGCGGCAAAAACTTGGAAATAAAGGCCAGGTGCTCGTCGTACTGGATGCTTGTCATTCGGGAACGGCCACACGGGGATATGCTCCTTCCAGGGGAAGCGAAACGATCATGGCAGCCCCTGAACGAAAGGTGATCGGTGGAGGCAACAGCAATACCGTTGACCATTTTACGGAAACTGTTCAGGAAACAAATCTGGCTCCAATAATCGCTATTTCAGCTTCCAGCGCCCAGCAACTCAACTACGAATACCGCGATGCGAGTGGTCGATACTATGGCTCACTAAGCTATGCTTTCAGCAAAAGCCTGCAGGATGTGCGACCCTTTACTTCCTACCGCGAACTTTTCGACCGTATCAAAATGGAAATGGTGGCCATTGCCCCCCGACAAAACCCACAGATTGAAGGAGAAACGGATCGCATGCTCTTCGGCAATGCCATCCGTCAGGATAGAGGGTATTTGTCTGTGGTAAGGACTTACGGCCCTCAAACGGTCCTATTGGACCAGGGCAGCCTGGCGGGCATCCACCCTGGTACTAAAATAGACCTCTTCCCATCAAATACTGTAGCCCCTAAAGGACAAGATGCCTTAGCCAGCGGCACAGTAACCCATGTGATGCCACTCCTCTCAGAATTGACTTTAGACCGATCGATAGACAGAAAAGAGGTCATAGGCGCAAAGGCTTTTATCTCAGATCGGAATTATGGGAAAATAAGCCTCCGGGTTCATTGTAAACTGCCTGAGGGTTCGCTTCGGGAAAGCTTTCTGGCTTTGATTCAAAATTACCCGTTCCTTGTATCTCAGCAGAACAATCCTGATGTGGTGTTAAGTCTGGAAGCGGATAATGTACTGATGCTGCGATCGAGCGACGACTATCCGCTGCTGGAAGAACCGCTTCTTCCAGGCGAGGAGGAAGCACTTATCCGCAAGGCCATTCGTCGGATGTCCAGTTATGTGCAGGCCACATTTCTCAGAAAACTTGAGATTGAAAATCCTTATCTAAAGGTAGAAATGAAGCTGGTCCCGGTTGTAAGTGGCGCCGAAAATGGGCAGCCGAAAGTCGAGCGAAAAATTCCGATCGAAGAGAAGCTTGGCCCCAACTCCAGTCTGCGCCTGGCGGAAGGCGATGCTTTCATTCTTGAGATTACGAATAAAGGCGCCAAACCAGCCTATTACAACGTCCTTGACATTTGGGCAGATAATCAGATTTACGGCCTGATCCCCAATGCCGAATGTCCCTCTAAAGCTGGAGATTATTTCATCCGTCCTAGTGAAACTCAGCTACTGGAGGACTGCATCATTCAGGTATTCCCCCCTTACGGAAATGAAATGTTGAAACTGATTGCGACCGAGCAGCCGATCGATCTGCAAAAAATGATTGAACTGCGTGGTCAAAGCCAAAGTGAAGCCGACAATAATCCCTTTGTTCAGCTTTTTCAATCCACCTTCAAAGACTATGGACAACGCGCGGCTACGTCTAGTATCCCCCCTTTTTCTGCTCACATTCATACCATTGTATTCCAGATCACAAAACGCTAAGGTTATGAAACTGTACAGTGTCCTTTTATTTTTTGTATTGTTCCCGTTTTTTCTCCAAAGTCAGGTGAGCTCCTCACCTTATGATGTGCGAGGCGAGATCGATAGTCTGATTAAGGTCAACCGGCAATTGGTGAGCAAGCAGCAGTATGAGCAGGGGTTTGAAGTGATAGAATCGGCAAGGGAAAAAGCGGAAGCGGCTTTTGGAAAGCAAGATACTTCCTTTGCAAATGCTGTTTTTTATCAGGCCCTCAGCTTTCAGTTAAAAGGCGACTTTGACAAGGCAGAGCAACTTTATAAGGAGGTCATTGCCATCCGAAAGATACTTTTGGGAACTGAAAACCAGGAATACACCAATGCGATCAATAACCTGGCTAATGTTTACATCTCCACCCGCAGATATGAAGAAGCAGTAGTTTTGCACTTAGAAGCAAAGGACATCCGATCAAGGCTGGTCGGAGAAAAGCATCCGGACTACACCAGCAGCCTTAACAACCTGGGGCAATTGTATAAGTTTACAGGGCAACTGGAAAAGTCGGAGCAATTTCTTCTCGAAGCCCTGCGGCTGCGTGAGGAAGCCCATGGAAAAGAACACCAGTCTTACATTCAAAGTGCCAGTAATTTAGCTAATCTCTACGACTATTATCTGGGCGACTATGCCAAAGCCGAAGCTTTTTACACAGAAGTAAGAGAGCTACAGGAAAAAATACTTGGAAAAGAATCGGCACCCTATGCCCGAACTACATCCAACCTGGGCAGCCTGTTTTATTATTCCGGCGATTATGAAAAGGCGGAACCTTACCTGCTGGAAGCCAAAGACATCCAATACCGCGTCCAGGGGGCGGACAATATCGATTATGCCAATATACTGACGGACCTGGCGAACCTGTATGCCGATCAGGGGCTTTACGAGGAAGCAGAACTACTTTACCGGCAAGTATTGGACCTCAATCGCCGGCTAAAAGGACCGGAAAGCTTAAATGTAGCCATTGCCCAACAAAACCTGGCTGTACTTTATGTTGACTTAAATAACTATCAAGAGGCCATCGAGCTTTATGAAGCGGCGGCTGAGGTGGAGAAAAAATTGAAGGGCCGGGAAACTCCGGAGTATGCCCAAAGCCTGAATAATCTCGCGGCCATGTACGTTAGAGTAAGGCAATTAGAAAAAGCAGAAGCGCTTTATATGGAAGCCAAGGAGATCCGGGAAAAAATCCTTGGAAAACGACATCCGGACGTAGCTTCTAACCTCTGGAATATTGCATCGCTATATGAAAAACAAGGTAAATTGTCGGAAGCCGAAGCCTATTTTCATGAGGCTGAAGACATCCGACGCGAAGTTCTGGGCACCAACCACCCTGACTATGCTGTTGCTCTCAGCGGATTGGGCTCTATCAAACAGCGCCTGGGGGCATATGAGGAGGCAGAAGAATACTTTTTGAAGGCCCAAGCGATTCGAACGAATGTTCTTGGGAAAAACCATCCAGCCTACACTGCCGGACTCAATGAGATGGCTGATTTTTACTGGAGTATAGAAGATTTTGGTAAAACAGATTCCTTATTGAGCATTTCCGTACCCCTGGAGCGCTCTTTTTTGATCAATGCCAGCCGATTTACTTCCGAAAATGAATTAGAAGCCTACATACAACGGTTAAAAGGCAACCTCAACCGTATTTATTCCCTGGCACAGACCTATCCCAGCTTATCTCCGGAGGGCAAAATGGCCTCCTATGAAAGCGCCCTGTTCCATAAGGGCTTCTTGCTTAATGCGGCTAGTCAGCTGCGTAAGCTTTCCGAATCAGATTCTACCTCTATGGAATTGTTTGCCCAGTTGCAAAAACAACGGCGACGACTGGCAGAACAGTACAGCTACCCTCTGGAATGGCAGGTTAATATCTCAAAACTAGAAGGAGAGTGCGATAGCCTGGAGAGGGTGCTGGCTCGTCAAGTGGCTGGGGTTGATCAGGCTCTCCGCCAAACAAGTGCGGTGGATATTCTGGAGCAACTAAACCCGGGCGAAGCAGCCGTTGAATTTGTGCATTACAACTTCGTACATCCCGAAGTGACCGACAGCGTGATGTACGCCGCCCTGATCCTGAAGCACGGAGAAGACTCTCCGGCCTTTGTGCCCTTATTTGAATCCCGGGATTTGTCTACACTTGTGGACAATCAACAGGGGGATCAGGCCGGTAATGTGAACCGCTTGTACGGCCAGGCCAGTCGGGGCGTCAAACCCAAAAAACGCACTCTAACCGGCTTAAAAGCCTTAGACTGGCAACCTCTGTTTGCTGAACTGAAAGGTATTCACACCATTTACTATGCTCCTTCCGGATGGTTACATCGCATTAACTTCGCAGCGGTTCCGATTAACGATAAAGAGATTTTGGCCGACCGCTACCGCCTCATCCAATTGAATTCGACTCGTCAATTGGCTTTTGCTGACCGTAAAAGTCAAAACAATGCGACGGCCTTCCTGATGGGGGGCATCCAATACGATGGCGATCCTTCCATTGATCCCGATCAGGAAGAGAATGAAGCTACTCCTTCTCTGCTGGCCGCCGGAAATGGAATGGGCTTTCAAATCGCCGATCGTAACCTGCGCAATAACAGCTGGCAGTACCTCTATTGGACGGATCAGGAGGTGACGATTATTGATTCTCTGCTAAATCAAAACAATATCCAATCCACTTTGCTTAAAGGCTCTGATGCCTCCGAAGAGGCTTTCCGGCAGATGGCTTTTCGCTCTCCATCTCCCACTATCCTACACCTGGCCACACATGGTTTTTTCTTTTCTGATCCCAAAGAGGGCAGTAGTGCTGGTGACAGTCTCAACACCTCTGCTCCCATTTTTCAACAAAGTCTTCATCCCATGATCCGTTCCGGCCTGGTCATTGCCGGCGGTAATGATACCTGGTCAGGCAAGTCTCCTTCTGTTGGAGGCAGCGACGGTATTTTAACGGCCTACGAAATTAGTCAGATGGACTTGTCTGACACAGAATTGGTCGTATTATCTGCTTGCGAAACAGGCCTCGGGGATATTCAGGGCAATGAAGGGGTCTACGGCCTGCAACGAGCCTTTAAGATTGCCGGCGCCCACTACCTCATCATGTCCCTTTGGCAGATTCCGGACCGCGAAACGATGGAATTCATGACCACTTTCTACCTAAAATGGCTAAGGGATAAACAATCCATTCCTGAAGCTTTTCGTCTCACACAACAAGCAATGCGCCGGCGCTATCCCGATCCATTTATTTGGGCGGGATTTGTTCTTGTAGAATGATTCGAACTTCCATATAGATTTCATTGGAGGTGGATTAAAAAGTCAATTTTTTAAAAAAAATGACTTTTTTAAAATTTATTTTCTCCCAACTGATAACCATTTCCCAATTGCGGTATACATGGGTGAATCTTTATTTAAAAAAAATTAAAAGATCAGTCATGAAAAATCACATCTCGCATTTTATCGCAAGTACATCTTCGGTGATTTTTAATTTTCAAACTAAAAAACCTCTTCTTATGGAAACGAGAAAGCAGTATTTTAAAGCTGTAGCATTATTTTCTTTAGCTATGGTTTTCGCCTTACCATTTTCCACAGCGCAAGCTTGGGAATCCACTACCGTCATGTTTAAAAACAGATTTAGAAAAGGGAACTATATCACCTTTGGAGAAGGTAAAACTGCAGGGAAAGAGATTAATACGCTTACTCTTGAAAGTGCGAACTGGGAGATTGAATTTGTAGATCAACAGTTTTTTAGAATTAAAAAAGCAGGAACCAATCTATATTTAAATACAGAAAAAGGTCCTCTTGATTGCTCTAATGTTCCAGCCGGTTACTGGACTTCCCATTGGAAGCGCGTTGCAGTGGGTGGAGGGTTTTACCGCATTGAAAATCGTTTCAGAAAGGAGCAGGTATTAAATATGGAAAAAGGTCCTCTGGTGTCGAGTAATGTGCCTGAGGGCTATTGGACTTCTCATTGGGCAATTGAACCTGCATATTTGCCAAGTGCTATAAAAGTTGATCAGGAAGATTTTGTCACCCGGCATGTCAATAAGATAGGCCTTCCTCAAACAGCTGCTACTTTTTCTTTAAAAAACGAGGGTAAAGAAAATTGGTGGAAAGGAGTAAAAGTATTTGATAGACAAGGCAATGTGATATGCCTACTTGAAACGGAAGGGAATAGGCGCGGCCCTGTTTCTAGCCGGAATTTCGATAGGTCTGCATTTGGTAGAAGCGTAAAAGTAGAAATTTGGAAGGCTAAAACGCTTGGTGTGCATACTAAAATGAAGACTATTTACCTGAATTACAAAGATATCGTTGGAAAAGAAACGGCCTTTTCTTTTGAATAAAAGGGTATTCTGAAGTTAAGTTTCTAAAAATAAAGGGCTGTCTCCAGGTAGGAGGCAGCCCTTTATTTTTTAAAAAGAATAGTCTATAGCTTTTTAATCCTAGCTGATCGAGGCTGCCCTAAGATTTCGAGCGGACAAGAATTAGTTTTCAGATAATTCTTGTGTATGTAACGACACTGGAATCACTTTTACACGTTTTTTTGACTTTAGGGTTCTCAAATCACTCATCTGAAAGCCACCTAAGAAAAAAAATAAAAAAATTTTTCACCAAACTGATAACCATTTCCCATGTGCGGTATATATGATCGAATTCTATTTAAAACATTAAAAAAATCAATCAGTCATGGAAACTATTAATTTCATTCAATTACAGAACAACCCGATTTTTGCCAGGGCAAAAAACACCGTTCCTTTTAATTTTTTCTCTCTATTCGTTGTTTTGGCACTTGTTTTAACTACTAGTTGTAACACAGATGAAAACGAGTTGATCCCTCAGACGCAGGAAGAATCCGCACAAGGTTTTGAAAAGATGAAATACTTTACTTCCCTGCAAGACACTTTGGATTTTCTACAGGAGCAGGCCAGAACCGTAAACCTGCATACGGATTACCTGAATGAAATGCCGGGCCCTGATGCCATTATTACAGGAGAGGAACTAGTCAAAATCGCCGATCCAGTCTCAGGAGAAGAAAAAGAGTTCGTAGCACAAGTTATAGATGGAAATTTAATCGTGGAAGGAGATATCCTGATCGCCAGTGAAGAAGAATACAGAAGACAGCAAAGTAGAGCTAACAGACGCGGTGTGGTAACTACTATTACGAGCCAACGCTGGCCGAATGGGGTCATTCCTTACGAAATTCAGCCTGGACATCCTGAACTGATGGATATTATCACAGCCATTATAAATGTAAATGTCCAAACTAACCTGACGCTTGTTCCACGAACTAATGAGGTAGACTATGCTTATTTCCCGATTACCACACAATTAAACGCACACGTAGGTAAGCAAGGAGAAAAGCAAAATATTAACATCACGGAGGGTGCCTCCATGGGGAACGTTATGCACGAGATCCTGCACACTGCCGGAATGTGGCATGAGCATACCCGCTGTGATAGAGATGATTATGTTTATTATTTTGAAAACAATGTTCAATCGGATATGAGACCTAATTTCGATAAGAAATGTACAGATGCGGAAGATGTTCTTGAATATGACTATGGATCTATTATGCATTATGGTGCTAACTGGTTTGCCGCCGATGGATCTAGCTACACTTTATTACCAAAAGTAGAATGGTGGATTCCTTTCAAATTCTGGATCGAATTGGGTAAAATGGGACAACGCGATCAGCTGAGCGAAATAGATATTAAAACGATAAATTCCATGTATCCCCGATAAATTTGGCTTAATTGAAGGCCATTTACGGCCCTCTAGATGAAAACGTTAAAGTTTAGTATTATCATCGCCAGGACGCTAAGAGCACGAAGACTTAGCGTCCTTAGCGTCTTTGCGGTGAGTTCACATTGTTTTCTATTATTTTCAATGTTTGGACCTGATGGTCGGCAAAATAGCTTTAAATATTTTTGTTCACTTATTTATCGGTTAGCAGTTACTGGTTAATGGTGATCAGTATAAAAAAATACCCGATCGGCATACAGGATTTTCGCAAACTAAAATAGAAGTTGTTTTAAGTTTCCTCACTGGGCTGCAAAAACGTCTTTTATGCCCATTTTTCGTTTTCCTGCCTGCCGGCAGGCATGGTTTCTCCCTCCATAGCGCTGCTATGAAGCTCAAAAAAAGCCTCAACTGGCCCCGCCCAACCCGTTGGTGGCGGTCTCTGACCGCCCAACCAGGTTTCATACCGGTCTCTGACCGGTTGATCTACTTCTATTGGAAAGCAGGTTTTGTGTCTTCTTATTTTTCCCTTTAGCAATCGGGAGACTGCTTGATGTTGTTTATTTCCGCAAATCAGTTGGGCTCCCGCCAAACGCCCTATAAAATTGGCCGTATCGAAGGGGTTCATCAGGAATCACCCCATCCCCGCCATGATCGTATCCGCTACCGAAATCTCGTCCGGAACCACATGATCTGCTCCCAATTTCCGAAGATGAACGGCTTCCTCCTCGTATTTCGTCCGGACCACGATCCGGGCGTTGTGATTGAGCTTTCGGACTTTTATGGTCAGGTCTTCAGCTACGGTGGCCTGCGGAACCGTTATGATGATCTGCCTGGCGGATTCAATGGCGGCTCTTTTCAAGACCTCCTCGTCTTTCCCGTCGCCGATAAAAATATCGGCATAGCTGTAGTCGTCTTGAGTGATGTTGCGTTCATTTTTTTCCACTATAGCCAGAGGAGCCTTTCGTTTGGACAGATAGTTGGCCACCCTTCTTCCCCCCGGACCAAAGCCGATGATGATGGTGTGGTCCACCAGGGTACATACCTCAGGCAAACAGCCTGTGGTGTCGTACTTACTGATCCAGTTTTTCCAAAAAGTAAAATTGATGATCTTTCCGGCTATTCCCGGGCTGAATCCGATCATGATGGCAGAAATGATCATGGATAATATGGATACGGTTAAAAACAGCTGGTAGTTGAACTCCGATAGCAGTCCGGCTTCCAAGCCTACTTCCGACAGGATGAAAGCAAATTCGCCTACCTGACAGAGGGCCAGGCCACTGATCAAGGCATTCCGGATGCCGATGTTTAAATAAAAGGCGATCGGAACGATGATTAAAAATTTAACCAGCATTACCGCAAGGGTTATGCCTGTCAGCATCAGGATGTGAGTAGCGACAAAATCCAGGTTCAACAGCATGCCTACCGAAACGAAAAAGATGGCCGTGAAAATCTTCTTGAAGGGCATTATGTTTTTCAGGGCTTCATAACTGTACTCCGATTCGGAAATGACCAGTCCGGCCAGAAAAGCGCCCAAGGCCAACTTCAACCCTAACTGTTGGGTGATGAAAGCAGTAGCAAAACAGATCACGATGATAGAGATCAGAAACAATTCCTGGTTGTGGGTATGAACAATGCTCCGGATCAATGGGGGAACCAACCTGCGGGCGGCAAAAACGACCACAACGACCAGGGCAACGCCCAGAAGAACTTTTCCAAACGAGCCGGACGCCATTGCTCCTTCGGACGCCAGGTAAGGCGCAAGCAACATCATGGGAATAATGATAATGTCCTGAAAAATCAATATCGAAACAGAAGTTTTTCCGAATAAAGTACTCATCCAGCCCTTATCCTGGAACAACTGCAACACGATAGCGGTGCTGCTCATCGCAAACAGCATGCCGACAAAAACGGCCTGGTTGAGCTCCAATCCTAGCTGCCAGGCGGCCAGGAAAAATACAATCAAACTGAGCACCACCTGGAGCGTTCCTCCTACCAGGACAAACTTTTTTGCGGCCAGCAGTTTTTCCAGCGAAAACTCTATCCCAATGGAAAAGAGTAAAAGAAGGATGCCTATTTCGGCCATCTCGTGTACTTCCTCATTAGCGGAGATCAATTCTACCCCAAACGGTCCCAACAGTATGCCGGCGATCAGAAAACCTACAATAGAAGGCAGGTTCAACCTGGTGCTGACAAACAGTACAACTGCCGAAACGGATAAAATAATGATAAGGTCAGTAAGGATATTCATTCCAATTGGATTTGAGAATGGGTGTTGTTTTTATCCTTTAACACCTCAAGGAGCTTTAAGGCTGACATTTGTAAAAAAAAAACTGAAATGAAGTAACCTCGCTTAAGGTGAGTAATTGAAGTTCCTTGGCAAAGATAAAAGAAAGCCTATTTTTTTTATGTGAATAATCGGGAAACTCGATCCGGAGAGCGATCATGCTAAATTTGAAAACGAACGCATGAATCCTCCACAACCGGTTCCAGTTTCCCTTTTCGATCTTAGAGAAGCCGGGTGACAAGCACCTGCAATGACTCGGCGATCATCAGAAATGAGGAATAAGGTCTTTTATCTTCACCACATCTCCAAACTTTCTACTCCACTTCTTCTATCATTTCTCCCCGCTTGGTATACACCATGATCACGCCATTGCCTGCGCCCGGCCCATAAAGGTTGATCTGTGCAATATTCTTAACCACTTCGATATAATCCACATCAGCAGGCGCTATTGAAAGCAGCAGGTCATTCAGGCTTCGATCATCATAGCTGTACAAAGGCATGCCGTCCAGTACGACCAGAGGCGGCCATAACGATCCCCTTACCCGAATCCGGTAGCTCATATAACCACCTGACACCTGGACGCCGGGCACCCGGCCCTGGATCATGTCAAAAACATTTTGAAAAGTAGGCGTCATATCCTGATGGTCGATAATGTCTCCGAAAGGATGCAAAGTATTTCGCTGGGACAAAGGGGTGATCGGTTTGAATTGATCGCTGGCTGCTGAACTCAGCGGCTGCAGCGGCTCGTAAGCTAAACTATCTCTCTCGTGCAGCACTGAAGCGCCCCATCCTCCTTTGCCGATCATAGAACTTATCGACAACATCACGACTGCCAAAATCATCGCTATTCTTTTTCTCATAGTTGGTATATTTTAAGTAAAAAAGCCATTTCAAATACAGGTTTTGTTGGCGCCTGGGCGCCAACAAAACCTGCATTCAAGGATAATTTGTATAAGCACTTATTATCCAACTATATAACAAAAAGCAGACGTAGTTAGTTCCAAAAGTCTCCTTTTGCGTGAATGCCCTTTTACCGAAGGCTAGCAAGGAGAGAATCAGAGAAAACTATACAACCACCGCCCCATAGCGATTAACACCAGAACAATCCCCTCCCAACGGGAAATGCGCCATTTCGTCCGCATAAAGATAATCACCAGCACGACCATGAAAATGAGCGCCAACATATTGGACCGTGCTTCCGCATCCACCGGCAGTTCCCGCAGCATCGAAGCTACAGCCAAAACACCGTACATATTGAAAATATCGCTGCCCAGAAGATTGCCGACGGATATGCCATGATTCCCTCTCAGCGCAGCTACGATGGAAGTGGCTAATTCCGGCGCCGAGGTACCCGTAGCCACTATCGTCGCTCCAATAACCCATTGGGATATCCCTGCCAGCTCCGCAAGATCAGATGCCGACTCCACTAAAAAATGAGAACTGCCCACCACCAGGATCAGGCCAAAAACCAACAGCAGAGGATCATACCACTTATAGTCAACGTCTTGATCTTCCTCCTGCTGTATGGGTTCTTTATTCCAAAATAAATGCCCAAGATAAGCCAGCAGCATGATCAATAACACGCTCCCCTCCACCAGATTCAGCTTCAAATCCCACAAAAAGAAGGTCAGCATAATGGTTCCTATCAATAAAAATCCACCGTCCCTGACAACTACTTTATTACTGGTGGTGAGGCTCCTGATAATGGCCGTACCTCCAAGTATGAAGCCCAAATTGAAAATATTAGACCCGACAATGTTTCCTACGGAAATATCACTCATCCCCCGGTAGGCGGCCAGAATCGTCACCCCAAACTCCGGAGCCGACGTACCCGCCGCCACGATCGTTAAACCAATAACCAATTCCGAAACGCCGATCTTCCTCGCTATCCTGATCGATGAATCCACCAGCCAGGTAGCCCCCTGGGAAATGGCCAGAATACTAATGACAATAACAACAACGTCTATAAAAATCCCCATTTACACTTCCTTTTTTTCAAGCTTGCTTCCGCAAAAACCGCTGTTTCCATAGCACAGCTAATAAAATTCTTTTTCAATTTCTTTGCCAAAAAAATCGACGATTTTTTCTCACCAAAAAACATCACCATAGGGCGCCAGCCCACACAAAGCTGCAACGCAGCGACACATCTTTCATCGGGCGCCAGTCCGATGTATTTTGCAAAACTATCCTTATCTTTACGCCATGTTAAAAAAACTATTCGAGCTTCCAAAAAAATTATCTGCTGTCATGAAAAAAACGTTCTTCCTGCTGTTGGCTCTGGTCTTATTCAGCAGCCATGATATGTATCTTAAACTGGATACCTATTTTCTTTCACCCGATTCCCCGGCAAGCATTCAGTTATTTAACGGCACTTTCGACAAAAGCGACAATACGATCGCCCGCGACCGGATGGTTGATGTAAGCCTGGTGGGCAATGGCCGCCGGATAAGCGTGGATACCACCCAGTGGTCAGAAAAAGATGGCATTACCTTCCTAAATTTCACAACAGGAAAAGCAGCCACCTGGGTCGCCGGCGTTTCCACCCGCCCGCGAAACATAGAACTGGCCGCAGCCGATTTTAACAATTACCTCGAACACGACGGGGTGCTCGACATGCTGGATTGGCGCAAGAACAACAATGCCCTCGACCAGGACGCCGTCGAAAAATATTCCAAACATGTCAAAACCATCTTCCAGGTCGGCGATCAGTTAACCAACGACTGGCAAACGGAACTGGGCTATCCCATCGAATTCATCCCCTTGAGCAATCCCTACGATTTGCATCCGGGGCATTCCATGCAAGTAAAACTCCTCCTGAATGGCAAACCGCTGGTGAACCAACTGGTTTATGCAGGCTCCAAAGAAACAGTGCACAACCACGAAAGCGACCACGTACATGACGATGAAACAGCACACGACCACCCGCACGACCACCCCGGCGAAGAGGCCGAAGCTGAGCACCACCACCAAGACCTTACCCAGCTGCGCACCGATGCCCAGGGAAACATCACCCTGAACATCACCCACCAGGGGATATGGTACCTCCGCACCATATATCTCGTACAGTCAGAAGAAGACGGACTTACCCATGAATCCAACTGGGCTACTCTTACCTTTGAGATCGGTGAAGGCCACAGTCATAGTCATGACGAAAGCGAACACAGCCACAGCGAAGAAGATAGCTTCGGCCTCCCTTCTTATGTTTACTGGATCGGAAGCTTGCTGCTGGTAGGAGTATTGTTTTTCTTCTTTAATCGAAAACGTACATGAAAAGAACAGCCGGATTAATTATTTTTTTCGTCTACCTTCTTACTCCGTTCGCCCTCCTGGCGCACGGAGTAAGCGAGGCTGATCAGGAGATACTTAGCGATGGCGGACTACCGGCTTACATCTTCGTAGGCGCCAAACACATGGTCACAGGTTATGACCACCTGCTTTTCCTGACCGGCGTGATCTTCTACCTGAGCGGATTCAGAGATATCGTACGTTTTATCACGGCTTTTACCATTGGGCACAGCATCACGCTCATTTTCGCCACTTACTGGGGCATCAAAGCAGACGAACACCTCATCGATGCCGTTATTGCCCTTTCCGTTTTATATAAAGGATTTGAAAATTTAGGAGGATTTGAAAAGCTCTTCAAAGTATCCTCTCCGAATTTGCTGATGATGGTCTTCATCTTTGGACTGATCCATGGGTTCGGCTTATCCACCCGGCTACAATCCTTCGAGCTGGGCGCTGAGCAATTCCTGGCTAAGATCATCAGCTTCAACGTCGGTGTAGAGCTAGGGCAGATACTGGCGCTCATCCCTATTGTTTTCATCATCACCCGTTGGAAGTCGCTGAAAAGTTATCAGGCTTTTTATAAGTCTGTCAATTATTATCTGATGATAGCAGGGATCTTTCTATTTGTGTATCAGCTCTATCATTATTTCGGTTAATCTTGCATGATTTTTTGCTTATTCTTCGTACTGCATTTCAACGCTTCACAGGCAACGAGTTGACAAAAGTCAGGAACATCCGCGACCTTCATCACCTTTTTTTTCGGAAAAAGAGCTTAAAATTATAAAGTCCACAGGGACCAGACTAACCAAATAAACCTTTTACCATGTTAGAAATACGCGGACACGCCAGAGGCGGTCAGGGGATGGTGACCGCATTCGAAATCCTGGCAAAGGTGTTTAGTAAGCTGGGAAATTTTCAGGTACAGGCCTTCCCGGCATTCGGCGTTGAACGTACAGGAGCGCCCATACAGGCCTTTCTTAGGGTCGCCAAAAAAGAGATCCTCAACCGCAGCAACATTTACCATCCTCACCTGATCGTCATTTTTGATGAAAGCCTAATAGATCAAATACCTGTTTTCGAAGGATTACAACCGGAAGGGGCAGTTCTGATTAATACCGAACGGCCCCTTGATCATTTTAAGGGGTTTGCTAAAAGGATCTATACCGTTCCTGCAACGGCCATTTCTCTGGGCTACGGACTGGGCAGCAAATCTCTGCCAATCATCAATGCAGCTATGATCGGAGCTATCCTCCGCATCTTTGATGCAGATCTTTCTATCGGGCAGGCCATCGTTAAAGCCAGCGTTCCCACCAAACCGGATGCTAATGCCCGCTCTTTAGCCGAAGCCTTTAAGCTGGTAGCCGGAGCAGAAGATCGCAATAAACCGCTCATCGATCAACTCCATGCCCCACCTGCGGAAAAACAGCGCAGCCTGGAAGAACTATTCTTCGAAGAAACACCAGCCCCGGAAGGCCTGCAGGCCCCCTTCTGGTCGGCGCCCATGTCAAAAAACAAAACAGGGAACTGGCGGCTCATGACCCCCGCTTACGTCGATCGCACACCGCCTTGTACCGCCAACTGCCCTGCAGGAACCGACGTTCGCGCTTTCGTGAAGCTGGTCGCTGAAAAAAAATTCCAGGAAGCATACCATACCATCTATCTCTATAATCCTTTCCCAGCCATCTGCGGCAGGGTTTGTCCCAACTTCTGCGAACAAAATTGCAACCGCAATGAATTCGACGAAGGCGTGAATATCGGAGCGATCGAACGCTTCGTCGGAGATAAGGCCTTTTCCGATACCGTCCACCCCATGCCCCTTCTCCATCAGGAACGCATCGCCGTCATAGGCAGTGGTCCGGCAGGGCTTACAGCAGCCCTGCGTCTCCGCGAAAAAGGCTACCCCGTTACCGTATTCGAAGCACTGCCGCTCCCAGGTGGAATGATGCGAAGCGGCATACCTAAATTCCGGCTGCCGGATGAAGTCCTCGACCGCGAGATCGACCTCATCAGACGCAAAGGCGTGGACATCATCCTCAATCGCAAAGTAACCGTCAAGGAACTTGCTGATGATTTTGACGCCGTCATTACTGCTGTAGGCTCCCACATCGGCTCTGATCCGGGACTACCCAACAGCGCGCTGTTGACCGATGGCCTCTCCTTCCTGCGTGATTTCAAATTAAACAAAAACAAGGCCGGCATCCGGCCTGGAGACCAGGTGGCCATCATAGGTGGTGGGAACACGGCCATTGACGTATCCCGAACCGTCCTTCGCCTTGCCGCCACGCCTACGATCTTCTACCGCCGCACCATCCGTGAAATGCCGGCAATACCTCAGGAAGTACGCGAAGCACAGGCAGAAGGTGTACGTTTCCAGTTTTTGATCGCTCCAACAAGCGTTGCTAAACCCAAGGACAAATTACTCCTCGATCTCATCCGCATGCAACTGGGAACACCCGACGATTCCGGCCGACGCCGACCGGAACCTATTCAGGGATCAAAATTCACTCTGGCCTTTGATCACGTCATCACAGCGATCGGCCAGAAATCCGATCCCTTTGCATTTGGCGGGATTAAGTTCAGCCCGAAACAGGGAAGAATTCACCAGATAGCAGATGTACCTGTTTTTTGCGCCGGTGATATGGCCTGGGGCGGCACGGTTACCGAAGCGATCGGTTCCGGCAATAAAGTAGCTGCGGAGGTTGACGCCTTCCTGAGAAGCGAACAATACGATCCTAAGGAAACCCTGCCGGAAGTTGTTTTACCGGAGGACATCAACTTTGAGTATTTTCTGCCTCTGCCAAGGCAGCAGGCCCAGATCCATCACCCACCGGATTTTCATAACGATTTTACCGAGGTGGCTAAAGCAATGACGGAAGAGCAGATCATCGCCGAAACGGCCCGCTGCCTCCACTGTGGCGAGTGCTTCAGCTGCGGAAACTGCTTCAATTTCTGTCCGGACGCCGCCATCCACTTAGATGAACAGGGCCGCCTGCGCATCGATTATGACTACTGTAAAGGATGCGGCATCTGCGTCCGGGAATGCCCTTGTTCAGCCATTGATTTTAACTTAACAGAAGCTGCAGTATCATGAAAATGGAAACCTTAGATAGCATAAATTACATTCCCAACGGCAAAGTCAAATATCCCGGGCACCGGGAAAAAATCATAAAAGGGAATTTCGCCGCAGCAGAGGGTGCACGGCTTTGCAGAGCCGGATTCATTCCAGCTTATCCGATCACACCCCAAACCACCATTGTAGAACGCCTCGCTCAAATGGTGGCGGAAGGAGAACTCGACGCCACTTATATCAACATGGATAGCGAACATTCCGTATTTGCCGCCGCTATGGGCGCCGCCGTTGCAGGAGAACGCGTTTTTACAGCCACCGCAGGACAAGGCCTGTTTTATGCGCATGAAGTATTGCAGGCCATCGCTCGTTTCCGGCTTCCCATGGTGGTGTGCAATGTGGGCCGGCCGTCCATTCCATGGAATATCTGGTCCGATCAGTCCGACTCGCTCTCCCAGCGGGATACGGGATGGATTCAATTTTATGGCGAAAGCTCCCAGGAAGTACTCGACACCATTATCCAGGCGTATATGATCACAGAAAAAATACACATCCCCGTGATGGTCGTACTGGATGCCTTCTATCAAAGCCATACCAGCGAAAACGTCTGGATACCAGATCAGGAACTGGTGGATGAGTTCTTACCGCCCTTCCAGCACAATCCAATGGAAGTGGACCTTGAAAATCCTAAAGCTTTTGGAGGACTGGTGGCGCCAGAACATTACAATAAGTTGAATTACGCTTACTGGAAAGATATCCAAAAGGTCGAAAAGCTTTCTGAAACAGTAGCCAACACCTTTGGTGAAAAATTCGGACGCCGGTATGGTAATGTCGAAGCCGTCAACATTGGTCCCCAGACTAAGATGGTTTTGGTCACCATATCCACTATCACAAGTACGGTAAGGGGCATTATCAAACAATTCCCCGAAGTTGGGCTCCTCAAACTCCGTTTGTTCCGGCCGTTTCCGAAAGCATCTGTACGCGAAGCACTTGCCAGGATTCCACAAAACGCCATTATCGCCTGTGTGGAACGCAACTTCCTTGGCGATCGCGAGGGCGCCATCCTGCAGGAAATGAAGAGGGCACTGTATCCGATCGCGTACCAACTCTTTGATTTTTATGCCGGAGTAGGCGGCAAAGACGTTTCTCCGACGACCATAGAAAAAATCATCTATAAAGCACTCCACCATCCTGAAGAAGTCAATTGGGTGGATGTGGATTAAAAATAGGCTATCGATATGAAACCTGCATTAGATTTTTTAATAAAAGAGGAACAAGTATATTCCGGAGCCATGAGTTGCAGGGGATGCGGATGGTCCCTGTTGGCCAGGCACCTCGCCAGTATCCTTGGCGAAGACACGGTTTATGTAGTGCCGGCTTCCTGCTTTTCCATCATCACCGGACCCTATCCGCTCAATGACCTGAAAGCTAATGTCGTGCATACGGTTTTTGCAGCAGCATCCGCCACAGCTACCGGAGTTCGGGCCGCTCTCGATCGCCGGGGCAAACAGGACACCACAGTCGTGGTGCTGGCCGGCGACGGAGGCACTTTCGATATCGGCTTCCAGTCGATGTCCGGAGCCGCTGCTCGCGGCGAGAACATACTTTACATTTGCAACAACAACGGCGCCTACATGAATACCGGCATACAAACCAGCACGGCCACTCCCTACGGCGCGGTGACGACTACCAATCCCGGCCAGGGGTACAAACGGACCTGGCCCAAAGACCTAATGGGCATCATTGCCGCTCATAACCTGCCCTACGCAGCAACGGCTTCCCTGGCTTTTATGGAGGACCTTAGAGCGAAAGTCAAAAAGGCAAAAGACATTCAAGGCTTCCGGTTTATCATGGTGGATGGCCCTTGTCCTCCCGGACACAAGACCGACCCCGCCCAGTCGATCCAGATTGGCCGACTGGCCGTGGAGAGCAGGCTGTTCCCGCTCTTCGAAGTAGAACATCAGCGTTACACGATCAATTACAAGCCGGAGGAGAAGGTTTCCGTGAAGGAATGCATGAAGCATCAAGGTCGCTTCCGCCATTTGTTTAAAGAGGGTAATGAGGAATTACTTAGTGAGGTGCAGGCGCAGGCGGATCGATACTGGGACAATTTGTTGGTTTTGGAGAAGCAATAGGTCAATTGTGCTGATTGATGACCTCTGCTATCATAGCCGCTACTTCTTCAGCTGAAGCACAGGAAGACACCTTTTTAGCGACGTCTGCTCGTCCTGGAAGTCGTTCCGACAGTTCTCCCTCTCCAAAATCGATAAGCAGACGACGAAGCTGGCTTCTCCTTCTTGGGTTGTTCACCTCCACTTCTGCAGAGGACCACTCTTCCAGGGTCCAGCGCCTGCCGGTCCGGCCAGGAGCCCCGTATTCAGCTGTACCCAATGCAACGAACCAGGTCGCTTGCTGAACGCCGTCGTCAAGCAGCGCTTTAATGAGATTAGCTTGCTTACCCCAGGCCTCCTCACGCCCAAGCATCTGATGATCATCCCACCAACTCAGTATTTTCTTTTTTTCTAACACATCCACCAGTTGATGCAACCATTTTTGTTTGTCGGGGCTTTCGAAATCAGAAGCCTTGTAGCTAAGAAAGATGCGGCGGCCATCTACAGCTATACGGTGTTTCTGATTAAGTCTTTTTCCGGATTCGGGGGTAAGTTTACGGAGCGTCCTGAAGTGCTGGGCTAATCGGTAGTAGGGCCCTTTAGCCCCAAAATCAGCTTTTTCAAGCCACGCTTTATACTTACTGAGGTCTTTTACACCACCTTCAAACTCGGCGTCGATAAGCACATCAAAAATATTGTAAAGCGGCGGGTAGGTATCGATTACCCGGCCATGCTTGCCGACAGCCACGTATTTTCTGTCCGAAAAATAAAATACCGGGACCGGACAAGCTTCATTCGGGTAGACTCCCTCCAGTTCAAGACGTGCTATGCTTGATGGGGGCTGGCAAAACCCCTCAAACTGAGGCAAAGAAACCACCCAAAGCCGGTCTCCGATCTGCATCTCCATAAACCGCTCCTGATCACTTCCGTACTGAAAAGGATAATAACCGGGATCGGATTTCACGCTCCCTGCTGCTGCCTTTTCCGCTACCCACGCATCGGCTGCCTCCCGGGCGTATTTTTTCCAGTTTTCAATGGTTTTCCACGCCACATAAATGATCCAGTCGTTATTTTTCACGGCCCTGGTTTTTTACGATTAAAAGAGCAAAATAAACTTTAAACAACTTCTTAAACAATTCTCTTTATAGAAAAGTGTCTCTACACTGAGCACCATTGCAAAAAGTGATATTTTTTTGGATATTGAACTCTCTTTCAAGTATCAACACATCAGGTTCACTGGAACGTTTGTCAGAAAGTAAACGTTTTATAACCAAAACAGGATTGAATTGGCATCAACAACAGAGGCAACCGACCAGATCAGATTGGCCATCCTTCCTTTCAAGAATATGATGGGTGATGATGACGTGAGCCCTTTAATTCTGGGATTCACGGAAGACCTGGTTATTAATTTTTCTCGCTTCATCGGCATCTCTGTCATTTCTTATTATTCTACAGTGCACATCAAAAGTGTTTCCGATCGAGCCAAAATAGAGGCCCTGAATGCAGACTACCTGATCACCGGAAGCTTTAGAAACAGGCAGGACGCCGTCCGCATCAACGTCCATCTGGTCAATAACCACAATTAACCCTCTATTTTATCCAGTGAATCAAAAATAAACTAATCAAAGGTATGACATCCGATATGGAATGAACGACCATCGGAAAATAAATACTTTTCGTGTGCCTGAAAATGATCGCATACAGTAAACCAAAACCGAGGGAAGTAACTATTTGCAATGGACTGAAATGATATACCTCAAAAGGAGCAATATTGAACCCAATATGGGCGATGGCAAATAAAACAGCCGATATTACTCCGGCCCGGCTAATCTCAAAACCAAATATGTCGGTGGTCCTTGTGAAACCAGCCATTAGCAGTAGCGTTATTGGAAAGGCCCTGAATAAAATTTCTTCTGATGGACCAACAATAAACCCTCTGAATATAAGCTCTCCGGCCATATTCCTGCTGTTTTCTACATCGTAATAGACTGTGGGAGCATTTTCAGCATAAAGGTTGACCAAAGTGATGATCACATAAAGTGAACCCCAAAGCAGCGTAAACCAGCCTATCCATTTTATCCCTTTGGACCAATCTCCTACTTGAAATCCCCATGCGCTCCATGACTGCCCTTTCCAAAAAAATATGATCACCAGCGGAATTAAAGCCTGAACAATATGGTGTATGATGCCCCAGAAAAAAATGCCCTCCGGATCAATAAACGAAAAATAAGGCAACAGCAAGTCTGCAAAATAATTGCCGACTCTTGGCGCAAAAAATATGACCAATATGACAAGTAAGGCGAGCGTAAATCTTTTTAATCCGTTGCTCATACCCTAAAGATAAAGCGGTTTTAAAAACCAACGCGCATGCTGACTAAAAATTTTTTATTCCACCACCACAAAGACATAGAACTTTCTTCCCTCATTTTTTGTATTTTCGTAAAAATGTCATCATTGATTTGATAAGCAAAATAGGACATATAACCCTTGCATTACTCCTCTTTATCAGCTCAACCGGTTACGTGCTGAATAAGCACTATTGCAAGGACGAGCTGAAGAGTATAGCTCTTTTCATGAAGGCAGAACCCTGTCATCAGAAAAAACAGCCCAGGTCTTGTCCTATGCATAGTGCGAATTCACATGACAATGAACCCGAATCAAAAAATTGTTGTGAAAACGAAACGGTCTATGTGAAATCTGAAGCCGATCAGCATATTTCCGCCTCAGTAGCCGATATCAAACTCAATCCTGTTCTTCTGAGCGTTTTATTCGTTGCGCTCCAAATTGAACTGCCGTCTTCAGACGCCCAATCTCTTAGTTATCTCAACTACAAACCACCTTCCCTTGTCTGTGATCTTCCGGTGAGGTTGCAGACTTTCCTTTGCTAGCGACCCATTTTCAGTTGTTGTCACTCAATGTTAAGAACATTGCAGTGATAGTTTATGCTTATGTGCCTCCTCAAAACTCATTTTAGGTTGCACCTTAATATCAAGCTGAAAATAACCTTATGCTAGCAAAATACATTAAATTCTTCCTGGAGAATAAACTGGTCGCCTGGCTACTACTCCTTGTCTTCATCGGCTGGGGAATAGCCACCGCCCCGTTTGACTTTGGCCTGGACGGCCTGCCTCGCGATCCTGTCGCAGTGGATGCCATTCCGGATATTGGAGAAAACCAGCAGATCGTTTTCACCAAATGGATGGGCCGTTCCCCGCAGGATGTAGAGGATCAGATCACCTATCCCCTGACGACAACTCTGCTGGGCATTCCGGGAGTAAAAAGCATCCGAAGCAATTCCATGTTCGGCTTCTCCAGTATCTATGTTATTTTTAATGACGAAGTGGATTTCTACTGGAGCCGGAGCCGGAGCCTGGAAAAACTCAATTCTCTGCCGGCCAACACCCTGCCGGAGGGCATACAGCCGACCCTAGGCCCGGACGCCACTGCACTGGGCCAGATCTTTTGGTATACCCTCGAAGGCAGGGACCCCGACGGCAATCCGACAGGAGGCTGGAACCTGCACGAACTGCGCAGCATCCAGGATTTTTACGTTCGGTATGGACTGTCTTCCGCCGAGGGCGTCGCCGAAGTAGCGTCCATTGGTGGGTTTGTAAAAGAATACCAGGTGGACGTCGATCCCGAAGCGATGAAAACTTACGGCATCACCCTGGAGCAGGTGATGGAAGCTATCCGCGGGACTAACCTCGACGTAGGCGCCCAAACCATCGAGATCAATATGGCGGAATATTTCGTCAGAGGCCTGGGTTATGTAGAAAAGATCGAAGACATCGAAAAAGGAGTGGTCCGGGTCGAAAACAATGTTCCCATCCGCATCGGCGATATCGCACGGGTCAATCTTGGCCCGGCTACGCGAAGAGGCGTACTGGATAAATCCGGCGCTGAGGCCGTCGGAGGAGTCGTTGTGGCCCGATACGGCGCCAATCCCCTGGCCGTCATCCGGAACGTTAAGGAAAAGATCAGTGAAATCGAACCCGGACTCCCGACCAAAACCCTTTCAGACGGTACGATCTCACAGGTAAAGATCATTCCTTTTTATGATCGTACTCAGCTCATCAACGAAACCATCGGCACCCTGCAGGAAGCACTGACACTGGAAATCCTGATCACCATTATCGTGGTGATCCTGATGCTGCTGAATCTCAAATCCTCCCTCCTGGTCTCCGCTTCTTTGCCGGTAGCCGTGCTGATGTGCTTCATTGCCATGCGCTATTTCGGAGTGGACGCCAATATTGTGGCCCTATCAGGAATCGCCATCGCCATAGGAACGATGGTCGACATGGGCATTGTCCTGGCAGAGAGTATGGTCAACCGCATGGAATCGGCGCCTCCGAAGGAAAACCTGCTTACCACCATCTATGAAGCGACCATGGAAGTAGCCTCCGCCGTCATTACGGCAGTAGCCACTACGGTGATCAGTTTTCTTCCTGTATTTACTATGGAAGCCGCCGAAGGCAAGCTTTTCAGACCGCTGGCGTTCACCAAAACCTTTGCCCTCATTGCTTCCATTATCATTGCGATCACCATTATCCCTGCCCTGGCCCATTCGCTGTTTTCCATTCGCACCAACAAAAACAGCCTGCGATACCTGGGGAACGGCCTGCTGGTCATCGCCGGGGTCATTACGGTTTACCTGATCCAGCCTACCCCGGGGATCATTCTGCTGCTGGTCGGATTGTTCGGCCTGCTGGGTGCCTACATCCAACATACATTCCCTCAATACACCAAGGGATTCGATTGGTTGAAAAACATCATTTACGCTGCCATCGTCACCTTTTTGCTGGCCCGCGTTTGGATGCCGCTCGGCGTCAACCAAACGGTTACCAGTAATTTCATTTTCATAGGAGCTATTATAGGTTTGCTGATCGGCTTTTTCTACCTGGTTATCCGGTTTTACGAGCCTATCCTTCGCTTTTTACTCAGGTTTAAACTGCTCTTCATTGCTGCAGTGACCTTCCTGGTCTACCAGGGATTTGTGGTTTTTCAGCAAACCGGCGAGGAGTTTATGCCTGCCCTGGATGAGGGATCCTTTCTGCTGATGCCTACTTCCATGCCGCATTCCGGCATGCAGGAGAACATCAAAAACCTTCGCCTGCTGGACATGGCCGTGACCGCGATACCCGAAGTGGAAACAGTGGTTGGAAAAGCCGGACGGGTGGAAAGCGCCCTGGACCCCGCCCCTATGTCCATGTACGAGAATATCATTCTATACAAACCGGAATACAAAACCGATGAGCAGGGACACCGCATCCGCTTCAAGGTCGATGAAAAAGGCGATTACCTCAGAGATGAAAACGGCGAACTGGTCCAGGATAAGAACGGCAGGTATTTCAGGCAATGGCGCGATCATATCCAAAGCCCGGATGATATCTGGAACGAAATTGTAAAAGTCACCAAATTGCCCGGTGTTACTTCGGCACCCAAACTGCAACCCATCGAGACGCGTCTCGTCATGCTGCAAACAGGCATGCGAGCGCCCATGGGAATCAAAGTTCGCGGATCCGACCTGAAGGAGATCGAGGCATTCGGCGTCGAACTGGAAAAGCACCTTAAAGAAGTACAAGGAGTAAAGGACGCCGCCGTTTTTGCCGACCGCATCGTAGGAAAACCTTATCTACTGCTCGACATCGACCGGAACGCCATCAGCCGACACGGCTTAACCATACAGGAAGTCCAGCAACACATTCAGGCAGCCATAGGCGGGATGACCATGACAACCACCGTCGAAGGGCGAGAGCGATATGCCATCAGAGTCCGCTATCCCCGGGAAATGAGAGATGACCCTGAAATGCTGAAGCGCATTTTTCTCCCCTCCGATGACGGCGGACAGATCCCGCTCGGAGAATTGGTCAACATCGAATACGAACAAGGGCCTCAGTCGATCAAAAGCGAAGACGGCTTCCTGATCGGCTATGTCCTTTTTGACCGGGAAAAAGACTATGCCGAAGTAGAGGTGGTGAATAATGCCCAGAAATACCTAAATGAACAAATTCAAAACAACCGACTCTCTGTCCCTGCCGGGATCAGCTATCGTTTTGCGGGAAATTACGAACAGCAGGTAAGGGCTAGTAATCGCCTGGCTATTGTAGTCCCCATCGCTTTAGCCATTATTTTTCTGATCCTGTATTTCCAGTTCAGCTCGGTTACCATCTCCACGATGGTATTTACCGGCGTGTTCATCGCTTTTTCCGGCGGATTCATCCTGATCGGACTGTATGACCAGCCCTGGTTCCTCGATTTTGAAGTTTTCGGAACGAACATGCGCGATCTGTTCCAGATCCAGACCATCAATCTTAGTGTAGCTGTTTGGGTGGGCTTTCTGGCTTTATTCGGTATTGCTACCGATGACGGAGTGCTGGTCGCCACATTCTTAAGAGACAGCTTCAAAGCGAACCAACCCGACTCCATCCCCGCCATCCGCGATGCCGTGGTAGAGGGTGGACTACGAAGGGTGCGTCCTGCTGTCATGACAACAGCCACCACTATCCTGGCGCTACTACCGGTTTTGACCTCAACGGGCAGAGGAGCGGACGTCATGGTGCCCATGGCCATCCCTTCTTTTGGCGGAATGCTGATCCAAACCATAACCATGTTCACCGTACCGGTCTTGTATTCGCTTTGGCAGGAATGGAAGCTCCGGTGGAAAAAACGTTTTCAAAATCAAAACTAAACCCATGCAAAATCAGATCATCATAAAATTTTGCCTGCTACTGCTATTGGCGCCCCTGTTGGGTAGCGGGCAGTCCCTGGCAGAGCTATTGAAAATGGGCCGTGACAACAACCTGGAATTAAAGGCTCTAAACCAGGAGTATCTGGCCGGGTTGGAAAAAGGCCCCCAGGTCAGTCAACTACCCGACCCTGAAATTGGAATAGGCGCATTTGCCTTTCCCGTAGAGACGAGGCTGGGGCCCCAGCAAGCCAGGCTCAGCGCTTCGCAAATGTTCCCCTGGTTCGGGACTCTGGAAGCAAGAGAAGAGGTAACCATCGCTAATGCCCAGGCACTTTATAAAAAAGTAGCTGCCACAGAACTAGAGTTGGCCTACCAGATAAAAACCGCCTACTTTCAGCTCTATGAAATCCAGGCTACTCAAAACATTATCCGGCAAAGTATTCGTATATGGAATTCCCTCCGTCAGCTGACCCTTGCTAAAGTGGAAAGCGGCCAAAGCACTACGGCTGACGTATTGCAGGTTGACCTGAAAATACAGGAACTGGAACAGGAACTTCTTATACTGGACAAGCGAATAGAAAAGCCCAGAACAGATCTCAACCAGGTACTCAACCGGCCGCTGGAAACATCGGTAGAAATCCAGAATGACCTTGGCTTTGCATCAATGCCTTTTAACAAAGACACCTTACTGGAAAATATTCGCAACAGGCACCCTTCTATCCGGGCATTTGCTCTACAACAGGAAGCCTCCAGAACGGCCATCGCACTCAACGAACTGGAAGGGCGGCCCTCCTTCGGGCTAGGCTTGGATTACATTATGGTCAACCCCAGAACCGACGCCGACTTATTGAACAACGGCAGAGACATCGTCCAACTCAATGCTAAAGTCAGCATCCCTCTTTGGCGAGAAAAATTCAAAGCCAAAGAAAGGGAAGAAAATCTAAAGATCGCCGCCATCGAAAACCGTAAGTCCGACCTGGAAACCCGCTTTTTGTCTGCCATCAAAAAAGCATTCTCAGACTATGAAACTGCCCGCTTACGCCAGGAACTATACACACAGCAAATGGAAACAATCCGATCAGCACTGCGTATCCTGCAATCGGAATACAGCGCTACAGGCAGCAAATTCGACGAACTACTCCGCCTGGAAAGGGATCTGATAGATTATGACCTCAAAATCCTGAAAGCAATCGTGGAAAGCCACATCGCCAAAGCAACCATCGAAAAATATATTACCCTCTAATCCATGGTAAAAATTAACAAGCCGCACCGCGGCGACACACAATACCATCGGGGCGAAAGCCCCATGACAACAAAAGGGCGAAAGCCCCATAACA
>CAZJQS010000059.1:0-2199 GCA_964548175.1 uncultured Saprospiraceae bacterium | reverse complement strand
CACACAATACCATCGGGGCGAAAGCCCCATGACAACAAAAGGGCGAAAGCCCCATGACAACAAAAGGGCGAAAGCCCCATAACACACAAAACAACAAGCCGCACCGCGGCGACACACAATACCATCGGGGCGAAAGCCCCATGACAACAAAAGGGCGAAAGCCCCATGACAACAAAAGGGCGAAAGCCCCATAACACACAAAACAACAAGCCGCACCGCGGCGACACACAATACCATCGGGGCGAAAGCCCCATGATACACAAACACCATGAAAAACAACAACATCATCCTCATCGCATCAATAGCCCTGGCCGCAGGCCTGGGCGCAGGCTATCTGATCTTTGGAAGCCAAAAAAACAAAACCTCCACTCCCGCTGAACACGAGCACTCACCGGAAATCATATCTGTGGTGGAAGAAGATCAAACCTTCACCTGCTCCATGCATCCACAGATCAGGCAGAATGAGCCCGGCGATTGCCCCATCTGTGGAATGGACCTCATCCCTTTAAGCGAATCGACCTCTGATGATCCCCTGATCCTGGAAATGACAAAAGAGGCCGTTAAATTAGCCAATGTGGAGACGTCCATAATCGGCAACACTGGGAAAGCAGAGAAAAGCTTTTCCCTCTCGGGAAAAATTGCCACAGATGAACGACTAACGGCCAGTCAGGTCGCCCACATTCCGGGCAGAATAGAAAAACTATTCGTCACTTTTACCGGCGAACAGGTGCGGCAAGGTCAAGAACTGGCCACGCTCTACGCTCCCCAGTTGATCACTGCACAACAGGAACTGCTGGAAGCCTTAAAAATGAAAGAGGTAAACCCAGATCTGATCAAGGCAGCCCGAAAAAAACTGGAATTCTGGAAAATACCTGCCGAACAGATCCGGTCCATCGAAGAAAGCGGGCAGATACAGGAGACCTTTACCATTTTCGCGGATGCTTCCGGCATTGTCTCCAATCGCAGAATAGCTGTAGGAGATTACGTTCAACAAGGAGAAGTGCTCTTTGACATCATCAGCCTGGACAGGATCTGGGTGCTCTTTGACGCCTATGAAGACGACCTGGCCTCCATTGAAGTAGGGGACCGTATCGAGTTTACCACCCCTGCCGTTCCGGAGCGAACATTCTCTACCCGGATCAGCTTCATTGATCCGGTCATAGATCCCAAAACCAGAGTAGCCTCTTTACGCGGCGAACTCCGCAATCCCGGCAACTTACTGAAGCCGGAAATGTTCGTTCGAGGTACTTTAAAGGCTCAGCTCGATGCTGATGCGCAATTACTGGTGCCGAAGTCAGCCGTTCTATGGACCGGCCCGCGATCAGTAGTGTACGTCAAAGTACCTGATACCGACATCCCTTCCTTTCAGTACCGGGAAATAATGCTGGGAGCACGCGTAGGAGAAAACTACCTCTTAAAAAGCGGCTTAGAGCCCGGAGAAGAGGTGGTCACCTATGGGAATTTCGCCATCGACGCAGCCGCCCAATTGAACAATCAGGCCAGTATGATGAACAGAAATGTGTTGCTACAGGGAGAAGAGGTTTCAGAAGATTTACCTGACTACACAGAAAATGCCCCAATAACCTTTAAGGAGCAACTCGTTAAAGTCACCCAAAGCTATCTTGCCCTGAAAGACGCCTTCGTAGCTACCAGCCCCGATCAAGCCAGGGAAAAAGCGACCCTAATGGTCAATGAGCTTTCCCAGGTCAACCATTCGCTGGTGGAAGGTGATGCCCATTCATTTTGGATGACACAACTTGATGCCCTCCAAGCCTACAGCCAGCAAATTACCGAACTAGAGGATGTAGAAAAGCAAAGAGCGCAATTCGATTTCCTGTCGCAAGCCCTGATCAAAACCCTAAAAGTATTCGGAACGCCACAAGACACCTTCTATGTACAGCACTGCCCTATGGCTTTTGACTATACCGGCGCCGACTGGATCAGCGATCAGGAAGAGATCAGGAATCCTTATTTCGGCGATCTGATGATGAGCTGTGGCTGGGTGGAAGACACCATAAAAAAAGAACCGCAACCAAGATAACACAAAAGCCGCATCGCGGCAACACACAATACCATCGGGGCACAAGCCCCATGAACACGACCCGAAAGCCGCATCGCGGCGACACATAATACCATCGGGGCGCAAGCCCCATGACGACCAGGATGCAACGCCGCAACACAAAAGCCGCATCGCGGCAA
>CAZJQS010000058.1:0-38860 GCA_964548175.1 uncultured Saprospiraceae bacterium | reverse complement strand
ACATGGCTTTTCCGGATTGCCATCAATAACTGTATTGATCATATCCGAAAAAAGAAATTAAGCACACTGTCTATCGACGACACTTTTGAGCCGGATGGGGACACTCACTATGCCGACTATTTAAGGTGCGATGACAGAAATCCGGAAGAGCAGATCATCCATGAACAAAGGAAAAAAATCACCAGGGAGGTCGTCAATCAACTCAGCGAAAAGTACCGCCTGATGATCGAACTGCGTTATTTTGAAGGCTTGAGTTACGACGATATTGCTACCGAGCTGGACATCCCTCTGGGAACGGTCAAAGCGCAGCTTTTCCGCGCTAAGGAAATGCTGTACGAATTACTACAGAAACCTGGAGCGAGCGCATACTTTGAAACTACACGTAGAAAGAAGTGATAAATATGGCGGCCTTCCGGCCGCCATATTTCTATTTCATCAGTTCTATTTTATCCGCTGTGATGTGCAGCGCCCGCAGTTCCTGACCTCTCGTATTGATGTCCACAGAGCTGTTTTCTAAACGCAGCACGCCTCTCGGGCATACGGCGGAGCAAATGCCGCATCCGACACAAGAGGACCGGATGATGTCCTGACCACGCTGGGCGTACCAGCGTACATCTATGCCCATTTCGCAATAAGTCGAACAATTACCACAGGAAATGCACTGTCCTCCATTGGTCGTGATCCGGAATCTTGATTTAAAGCGTTGCACCATCCCGAGATAGGCAGCCAACGGACAGCCGAAGCGACACCACACCCGGTTGCCCATGAAGGGGTAGAAACCCGTCCCGACAACACCCGCAAAACCGGCGCCGATCAGAAACCCATACCATTGACGTGTTTTTCCGGAACTCATGAATAAAAACTGCCCATCGCCGGTAAACAGATGGTAGCCGGATACGCCCACCAAAAAAAGCGTAACGATCCAACCCGTCTGAATTCCTAAGGCGGAAGCTTCTACTTTTTTTCTGGTCCATTGATAGTGGATGAAACCCATAGCGCCCAGAAGCAGGACGATCACCACACCCAGAAAGGTCTGCTGGTTGAACCAGGCGCCGGAGGCAGGCAGATAGCTGTACAGCACCCCCATCGTCATGACCACCGCAAAAACCAGCACGCCGTGAATGATCCACCGCTCCATTTTCCAGGCATTCAAGCTCTTGTCCGATAGCTGGCGATAGGGATCTCCCATAGTTTCCGCTAATCCTCCGCAACCGCATACCCAGGAGCAATACCACCTTTTTCCATAAAAATAGCTAATGACCGGCACGGCTATGACGATCAGGGCAATGCCCCAGCCCAGCATAAAAATGCCTAGCGTTCCGGCACTGATCATCTGATTGATGTTCCAGTCAAAAAAGAAGGTATAATTTAGTGGCCAAATGTTCTTAAAGTCATAGTAAGGATAATTCAACCTGACCAGGATCTCGGGGATCAAAAAGGCGAAAGCCAGCTGGAAGAACATAACCGAACCTGTACGGATGAGTTGGTAGCGATTGTGCATGTATCTGGCAAACATTCTCACGCCCATGACCAGAATAACCAGCGTGTATAAGGTTCCGTACAAAAACCACTGGCTGGCCTCTCCTCCATTCAACGCCCTGCTCAGTGGATCTGCGATGATCATCCAGGGCGTAATGAACTCTGCACTCCAATACAATAGCACGTAAAACCCGATCAGATAAGCCCCTGTAATAATCCCTAACCAGCCGGAAAAACCCACCGAAGCAGATCGGGGTGGTTGCTTCCCCTTCTGATTTTCCAGAAAAAAGACCAGCCCGGTGACCAACAATCCCACCACTGCGGTTAATGCCGGCCAGAAATAGTCTTTATTCATGTAATAAACCCCATACAAAAGAATACCCAGCGTGGTGGCGGCCAATACAAACGTGCGTACGCTGAATTGCATGCCTTTGGTCATCGGGCTGTGGTAAATATGGTCGTTCTTAATGCCGGGGATGAGGTTGAATTTAGGCAGTATGTAAACCAATCCGCCCAGCACGCCTAATCCAATGGTTAAGAGCAAAAACAGCATGGGATGATTAGAAACGGGACCGGTGGCGGAGTGTTTGACGGTATACAGTACGTATTCCTTGATGACCCAGTCACCAATCTTGTAATCCCATTCATTGACGCCTTCCGGAATCCCCTCCTCTTTGGCTTTTGCGTTTTGTGATTGCTGTGCTTTTTTAATTACAGACTTGAGGTCTTCAGAAAAATCGAAGCTGGAACCATAGGTTTTATCCAGCATACCTTCCGATTCTGCTGCCGATAAAATGGCGGATGCATGATGATCATTACTAACCGCCAGGGTTTTTTCTGATAATTGATAATTGTCAAGACCCAGGGAAGCAGTGAAAAGAAGTAAAGCAATAATAAATAGTCCCAGGCCTATTTTTTGGATCACATTCATGACCAGTATTTTTTTGATTAAAATTGATTGATTTTGCATTCCCGTCTGGGATAAATATGCTGCCGTGCGGCAGCATATTTATCCCGGACGGGAGTCTGTTAATTTGCTCCTGCTTTCTTCAGGAAAGCCAGCGTACGGCTCAGTCCTCTGCGTTTTTTAAGCCGCAGTTGTTTACCCGTTTGCTGGTTGTAAACAGCGATGATGTCTTTTTCATATTCGTCATAAAACTCGGGGTCGAAATTGGCTATCCCCAGGTTGGTCAGTACCTCTTCTATAGGTGTTTTTTGAGCGATCCACCGGTCGCAGACTTCATGCCGGTAGCGTATACCCATCAGGTTGAACCCTAATACGTGGCCTTCATTTTTGTCGTAGACGATGCGCACGCTCTTGCGCCCGGAGTGGTGTTCCCAGTAAACAGAGGCGTGATGGTCCGGCGCCTGCGGCTGTACGTCGCCATATACCATATATTCAATGTCCATAAACTTAGCGGAGTTGAACCAAATGCCCGGATCGTATTCCACGGGATGGCCGCAGACGGTGTAAGCCACCGTTTCTCCCATCATCCTTCCGGTATACCAAACGGCTTCTATGGGGCGTCGCCCCGGTTTGGGAGTTCTCAGCTGAGCGCAATCTCCTATCGCATAAACATCAGGAACATTCGTCTCCAGAAGTTCATTAACCAGGATTCCTTTTTGTAGTTCGATAGGCGTTTCTTTGAGAAAATCGACATTAGGGCTAACGCCGGCCGTAAGTCCTACATAACCGCAATCGATGCGTTTGCCCTCTTTGGTGATCACTGCGCAGGCTTTTCCGGCCCCGTTGCCTATGATCTCCTTTAGTTCGGCGGAGAGTCGCAGATCGATGCCGTGCTCCAGAATATGCCTGTTCACCATTTCGGACTCCTCCGCCGGTAGAACATTATTCCAGTAACTGCTTTCCCGGACGAGGAAAGTAACGGGAATATGACGGGAGTGGAACATTTCCGCCATTTCGATCCCGATCAGTCCTCCCCCGACGATGACCGCTCTTTCCAGGCCGTCACTGCCTTTTTCCATAGCCTCCAGATCCTGTAAGCTATACATCCCGCCAACATGGTCGAGTTCCTGCCCCGGCCAGCCGAACTTATTGGGTTTGGAACCGCAGGCGATGATCAGCTTGTCGTACTGAAGCGGTTGGCTATCCCTGAAATGGAGCGTTTTAGCATCAGTATCTACTTTTTCAACATAATCAAATAGCAGGTCGATGCCGTTTTTTTCCCAGAACCAAGGCTCGTAAGGCTGTGTATCGACTTCGCGCATATGTCCCATATAAATGTACATGAGCGCCGTGCGCGAAAAGAAGTATTTGGATTCTGCAGAGATGACCGTGATCTGATGGTCACTGAGTTTTCGGATAAAACGGGCGGCTGTAATTCCGCTGATCCCGTTACCGATGATGGCGATGTGCATAAATGCTTTTTTTTGGTTTTTCTCCAATGGCTTGAAAACGACAGGAAAAGTAAGGTCATTCTTAGAGCCTTAATGTCTTCACAAAGACAGCCGATCGACAAAATATCGTATTTGTTGTTAATTATCCATTAAAGCAGGCATTTGGCTTGCGACTGATTAAAATATTAGCTTATTTGCAATATGGAAGGTAGGTTTGAATACCGTATCAAGTGATCAAGGCTTTTTAAAAATAAGCGTTTATAGCTAGATGACTTCCCGTTCCTTCTTAATATTTGTCTGAATTAAAGACTAATAAGTAAACAAACCATTTTAAAGATAGGTTTTGTTGGCGCCTAAGGCGCCAACAAAACCTATCTTTAAATATTTTTGTGTAAGCACTTAACCCATTTCATCGATGGCGTGAATGCAGTACAGGAACAGACAAGCCCATGAATAATTCAAAGAATATGAAAGAAAATTTACTCTTTTTTTTCCTTTTTTTAGGCCTTCCTTTACTTGTTAAGGCCCAGGAAAGTTTGCTTACGGTATCCGCTACAGAAGTCAATGAACAGTTTCAGGTTGACCTCAGCGACTTGGATCAGCGGTTAGAGTTGAAGGTGGATGTGAGTAACTTTACGGAGGATACTCTGGAGCTCAGGTGGGAGCGATGGGTGGTCACCTCACCGCAAAATTGGGAAACACAGAGTTGTGACAACCAGCGGTGTTATCTTCCTTTTGTCAGCACGAATTATGATGTCGATGCAGGAATTACAGAACCTTATGTTTTGCCTCCTGATAGCACCCACACTTACATTCTGTACCTGTTGCCCAACGGGCAGGAGGGGAACGGACATTTCCAGATTGGGTTTTCTCTGGTTGACAACCCGGATTCTATTCTGACAACGATCGACTTTAAAGCTGAGGTCAGTAATCTGGTTACCAACACCCTAAGCCGGCGCGAGATCGAAGACATCTACCTGTTCCCCAATCCGGCTACTAATTATTTCAGGATTTCCAACGATGCAGATGTGGAACAGGTTGTCGTTAGGAACATGCTGGGCCGTGAGGTGCGGACTTTCCAGGCTTATGGTGGAGCGAGCTATAACATCTTTGATCTTCCCCAGGGCGTTTATTTGGTGACCTTGATCGACCGCTCCGATCGCATTCTTAAGACTATGCGAATGAGCAAGTATCGGTTCAGGCCTTGAATTGGTATTGGGTAATGAGTACCAGTGATGGGCATTCGCTCCTGGCTAGGCAGGATACTCCACAAAATTTCTCGGCGTTTCATACAAACGCACGCCGATCTCGTATTTATCATCGAGGTTTTCCCGTAGGATATTCCAGATCACGTAGCAGATATGTTCGGCGGTAGGGTTTAAGTTTTTAAACTCCTCTGTATCGAGGTTGAGGTTTTTATGGTCAAAACGGTCTTCTACTTGTTCTTTGATGATCTTTTTCAGCACTCCCAGGTCGATCAGGTATCCCGTTTCAGGATCGACGGCTCCGACGATTTTGACTTCCAGTTCGTAATTATGTCCATGATAATTGGGACTGTTGCACTTTCCGAACACCTGGCGGTTTTGCTCGTCCGTCCATGAAGGGTTGTGGAGGCGGTGAGCGGCATTGAAATGAGCCCTTCGATATACAGCGATTCTCATTTTAAGTATTTTTATCAACGAAACAAAAAAGGCAGCCATAGGTTTATGATCTTCGAAAGAATGAAGGTGAAAAAGGAAAAGACCGGTCGAACATGTTTGGTAAAGGCCATTCAGGGCCAGCGTCAAATAGGCGGATAGGTGTAACGGAGACTTAAGAGTGGATAATAAATAGAAAACCTCTAGATAGTGAATTTAAAATTGCCTATCTTTGTTCACGAAACGAAGTTATTGTTTAGTAGCTTCTTTTTTTAGAATGAAATAGCGAACACAAGTGAGTGCTATTTTTGAGTTTAAGATTAAGGGTTTAGATAATAATCATATAAATTTTGCCCAGTTCAAAGGGAAGAAGGTGATGATTGTAAATGTGGCTTCTGAATGCGGTTATACCCCGCAATATCAACAACTTCAGGAACTCTATGAAACATTCAAAGACCGGCTTGTCGTTGTTGGTGTTCCCTGTAATGATTTCGGGGGGCAGGAGCCTGGCACCAATGAGGAGATCCGAGAATTCTGTACAACGAGATATAAGGTTAGCTTCCCGCTAACGGCTAAAGTCAGCATAAAAGGAAAAGAACCTTCCCCATTGTACCAATGGTTAACGCAGAAACAATTCAATGGCGTCGAAGACAGCAAAGTACAATGGAACTTTGAAAAATATCTCATAGACGAAAAGGGTCAACTTGCCGGTCATTATCCTTCTGCTGTAAGTCCTTTTGACGAACGGATCATGGACTGGATTCTTTCTTAAACGCTCCATCACTCCTTTTTTGCATTTCGTTCTTTGGAACTGTTTTCAAAGAAAATCAAGTAATGTTTGTTCACAAAATAGTAGGACAGAAGGATATCCTCACGCATCTTTTTTCCCTGGCTGCTCAGGGCCGTCTTCCTCATGCGTTATTGCTGCTGGGACCTGAGGGTTCAGGAAAACTAGCTATCGCACTTGCGCTGGGACAGTACCTGCTTTGTGAACAACTGCAAAAAGGCCAGGCCTGCGGGCAGTGCAGCAGCTGTCATAAAACGGAGAAACTCATTCACCCCGACCTTCATTTTGCTTTTCCTGTAATTGGGACCAATGTGACGAGTGATCAGTTTCTAACCCAATGGCGCTCCGCCTTAACCGATAATCCTTACCTCAATGTCAATCAATGGCTTCAGCTGATCGGGGCAGAGAATAAGCAAGGCAACATCAACAAGGAAGAGTGCCTGCGCATCATTCGTAAGCTCAGCCTTAAGACTTATGAGGGCAACAACAAGATCATGATCATCTGGCTGCCGGAATACCTTGCTAAGGAGGGCAACCGCTTATTAAAGATCATTGAAGAACCGCCGGAAGGCACTCACTTTATTTTGGTGGCCGAAAATGCCGAACTCATCCTCAACACCATTCTGTCCAGATGCCAGATGGTGAGGATTAATCCCCTGGCCGACGAGGAGGTGGAAGCTGCTATCAGGGAAAATTTTGCCGAGCACGCGGACCAGGCGGACTTCATCGCCCGTTTGGCTAACGGTAACTTCAATGAAGCCATCAGCCTGATGAACGCCAAAATAAACGATCATTCCATTCGTTTTCTCGATTGGATGCGCAAATGTTATAAAGGCTACCCGGTGGAACTCGTCAAATGGACGGAAGCTTTCGCCGGCCTTGGCCGTGAAAATCAAAAGCATTTCCTGCGGTATGCACTTCATTTCCTAAGGGAATATCTGGTGCTAAAAATGACAGGAAATACCAACATCCGGATGGATGTTGACGAACTAAAGACTGCTCAGAATCTGACAAAAGTGCTGGAATTTGAGCAGGTTTCTTCAATTGCGGCACTGCTCGACGATGCCATCTACGCCGTCGAACGCAATGCCAATCCAAAAATATTGTTTTTAGATTGTTCGGTAAAGCTTCATAAAGTGCTTAAAAATAAGCTAACCTATATGCAGAAGTTATCAGTGTAGCTTTACAGTAGCATAAACATATACCAAACATGGGATGTACAGGATGTACGGTAAGTACCAGCAACGGAATCCCCAAGGGATGCGGAAGCAAAGGCAATTGTTCTACCGGGGGGTGTAACAGGCTCAATACATATGATTGGCTGTCCGCTATGGATATCGCGGACGCCGAACCCTATAACGTCGTGGAAGTGAGCTTTAAAAACGGCGCCCGAAAAGGCTTTTACCGCCTTCGGGATCATCTCGCTACGGTTACCGGAGATATGGTGGTCGTGGAATCCGGCAACGGGATGGATGTCGGAGCCATCTGCTTGTCAGGAGAGCTCGTACGCCTCCAGATGAAAAAGAAAGGAGTCGAGGACCAGGACGTTGCCCATGAGGTGGTGCGCAAAGCCAACGAACGAGACCTGGAGCGCCTCCACGAGGCTCGTTCCATGGAAATGGCGACCATGATCAGAGCCCGCGCCATTGCACGGACCTTAGACCTGGAAATGAAGATCGGTGATGTGGAATATCAGGGCGATAAGAGGAAGGCTACCTTTTATTATACCGCTGACGGCCGGGTAGACTTCAGGGAGTTGATCCGTCACTACGCCAAAGAATTCCGGGTAAAGATCGAAATGCGACAGATCGGCGCCCGGCAGGAATCCGCGCGCATCGGCGGCATCGGGTCCTGCGGGCGCGAATTGTGCTGCTCAACCTGGCTGACCGACTTTAAATCGGTGTCAACAGCCGCCGCCCGATACCAGAACCTGGCCATTAACCAGTCCAAACTTTCCGGACAATGCGGCCGCCTGAAGTGTTGTCTGAATTATGAACTCGACACTTATATGGATGCTCTGGAAAGCTTTCCGGATAATGCGGATAAGCTGGAAACACAATTCGGGAAAGCTGTCCTGATCAAAACAGACATCTTCAAAAAAGTCTTTTACTACGCTCTTTCTCAGGAAAACGGCAGAAACAAAATCTATACCCTTACGCTTGATCGCGTAAAACAGATCATCGAGTTAAATGGCCGTGGGGAAAAACCGGATACCCTAGAGGGAGCAGTGCTCTTTTCTGATACAGCCGCCCCTGAAGAAATGGATTTTGAAGATGGAACCGGCGATATCGAATTGCCGATGGAGAAGCGCAAAAAGAAACGTAAAAAGAAAAAGCCAGGCAGAAAAAATCAGGCCAGCGCCCCGGAAAAACAACAGAAAAAAACCAGCCACTCCGGCCCCGAAGAAAAACAACCAAAAGGGAAATCACAACAGCCGCCAAAAGCGAAAGACGATAGTGATGATAAGCCGGATCAAAAGGGCAATAAAAAACGCAACCAAAGATTTCGAAGGAAAAAGAAGTAAACAAAACATAAAGACCAAAATTTAAACTCAATGAAGTACGATGTCACCATCATTGGCTCCGGCCCCGGAGGATATGTGGCCGCTATCCGGGCAGCTCAGCTGGGCTTTAAAACGGCCATCATCGAAAAGGAAAGCCTGGGCGGCACTTGCTTAAATGTAGGGTGTATACCTTCTAAAGCGCTACTCGACTCTTCCGAACACTTTCATAACGCGCAAAAGAAGTTCCAACTGCATGGGATCGAACTTAAGGACCTGAAAGTCAACATGCCACAAATGATCAAACGTAAAAATGAAGTGGTGGAACAGACTGTCGGTGGCATCGAATTTCTGATGAAAAAAAACAAAATCGACGTGTATAAAGGCATTGGCTCCTTTGTAAACGCCAATAAGATACAGGTGGAAAAGGAAGATGGCTCTAAGGAAGAGGTGGAGACGGACAAAGTCATCATCGCGACCGGATCCGAACCCATTACCCCGGAAGCCTTTAATTATGATGGGAAAAGGGTCATCACTTCCACCGAAGCACTCGATATCACAGAAGTGCCGAAGGCTATGGTGGTTATCGGAGGAGGAGTGATCGGCCTGGAACTGGGTTCCGTCTTTGCCCGCCTGGGTACGCAGGTGGATGTCATCGAGTATATGGATCGCATAATCCCGGGAATGGACAAAGACTGTGGTAAAGAACTGATGAAGTCCATGAAAAAGATGGGGGTCAATTTTCATCTGAAACATATGGTGACTAAAGTTGAGCCGCTTAAAACAAAAGTGAAAGTTTTTTATAAAAAACGCGACGGAGAGGAAGAGATACAACTCGATGCCGATTATTGCCTGGTTTCTATCGGCAGAAAGCCGTATACGGATAAGCTCGGACTGGAAAACATCGGCGTCAAAGTGGATGAAAAGGGGCGTATCCTGGTGAATGACCAACTTCGAACCAATATAGAGAACGTTTACGCCATCGGCGATGTGATCCGGGGAGCCATGCTGGCGCATAAAGCTGAGGAAGAAGGTATTTACGTGGCGGAATACCTGGCCGGACAACGTCCGCACATCGATTACAACCTCATCCCCAATGTCGTCTATACCTGGCCGGAAGTAGCCGGAGTAGGAAAAACCGAAGAACAACTGTCTGAGGAAGGTATTCCTTTTAAAGTCGGTAAGTTCCCCTTCAAGGCATTGGGCCGCGCCCGGGCCAGCACGGATATAGAGGGGTTGATCAAAGTCATTTCTCATGAAGTAACCGACGAAATCCTGGGCGTACACATGGTTGGTCCCCGCACCGCTGACATAATAGCTGAGGCCGTAGCACTCATGGAGTTCAGAGCTTCCGCAGAGGATGCCTCCCGGATGAGCCATGCCCATCCGACCTATACGGAAGCATTTAAAGAAGCAGCCCTGGCCGCCACGGACAACAGACCTTTGCACATCTAAAAATAAAGAGGCAGTCGCCGGGCGAGTACATTGAACTTAATATTGCACTTGAACTTTTTGCCGCTAAAACGTGAAGAGCGCAACAACGAAGCGCCTCCGTGGTGAGTTCTTGTTGTTTTGTGTTAGTTTTTATGTCCGAGTCTATGGACCGCCTCTTTATTTAAGTTCTTCTACTTTTTCGATCAGCCATTTCTTCTGGGCCACAGAAGAGCATTGCTGAATGTCTTTTTTCAGTTTTTCCAGCTTTTCTTTATGATATGGATCCATGTAGGATAATCGCTTCAGAAAGCGAAGGAAATTCAGGTATTGTTCTCTGACGTCCTTCGAGATCACTTTGTTGCGCCGCAGGTAAGCCCTGAAGCTTTGCAGCAGAGAATCCAGGGGTAAGAACTCATCCATTTCATAGTAGGTTTTGATCAGGATCTGCTTGCCGCCCAATGCATACATATGTGTGCTGTGCGCCACCTCTCGCAACTGTTCGATGACCTTTCCATACTTCTTTTGGTGAAAATAAACTTTGGCCAGATTATAGGTCAATGCATTTTCCTGGTTCGATTCAGGTAATTTTGGCGTGTATTCCTGGATGAATTGCTCCACCCAGTCGTATGCTTCGACCTGGAGTCCTACGGTTATCACGTTTTTATAATCCTGGGGCGCGATCTGCCCCTCATCCAGCATCAACTTCTGGGAAAGCATCAATTTGTAATTGTCAAAAAGATGATGGAAAAACTCGCTCCTGCCAGCGTTGATGCGCTTTATAATGCAATAATTATTGAGATGAGTATACAAGGTCTTACACTCTCTGGGGGGAAACAGTGCGGCATGTTGGCTTAAGAACGATTGCAATTGAAAAAAATGGCCTTCCTTTTCCGGCCTGGTCAATAGGTCAGCTACTAATAAATAAGCTTTAACGGCCGGGACTTCAGCATAGGGACCCTGACTAACGGAGTTGAGAAAACCCTCCGAAATATGAAGCTGAGCCTTGATCGAAAGAAAACTCTCGTAGCCAAGCGAATCACAATAGTGTTTGAGCTTCCGGCTGATGTAGTAGCAGTCCAGATGGTGGTCGGCATTTTCTAAGCTGGAAAGGTCTTCGAATGGAATACCGGGGCGCTCAATAAATTGCTGCCGGAGGGCTTCTTTACGAAACTGTTGATGATGGAATCCAGCGTTCCGGTAAGGAGCCGCCTCCATATCTTTTTCCATTTGTCTGAAAATGCCCTTGAAGTGCTTATCCAGCTTGCGTTGGTTCAGCAGATCCATCATGCGAAGGTAATAAGCGGGGCGGTCTTCTTTAATGTTTTCGAAAAAAAGGAACTGGAAAGCCAGTTGCGTCAAATCCGAGCTCAATCGTCTCAATTGGAGATCGTTATATGGCCTGGCAGGATATAGCTTTTTCCAAACATCTTTTTTGTTTAACTGTTTATCATACAGTATTTCCTCCTTACTATCGTTTTTTAACCCTTGCACGGTCCACTCGAATAAGCGCACAATATCTTGATTTTCATTTATGTATGAAGATTCCAGAAAGCGCTGGAACCTGTTGAGGTCATGTGCGGAGAATTGTTCAAGCAGTGCCGTTAGTTTTGCGCCCAAAGTCCGTAAATTTATTAATTGCCTAATTGTACATTTTAAAGAAAAAAAGCTTTTAATAAGCTCTAATACAGGCTTTAATATAAATTAAAAAAGCTTTCTAGGGTACACAAAATCAAATATTTGTCCTTTTTATGACCGTTTTTTTACTACATTTTTGTAAAGTCATAAATTGTGAGTGAAGAAATCGTACGAACGATCCTCAAAAAACGATCATCTTATGCGTTGTTTAAGCCCGAAAAATTTGTTGAAGGCTTTTTTTCTGCTCTTCTCGTTGATGGTTCAGGCTATTCAGGCTAATGGGCAATGTGAAGATCAGAACATCAGCTTCACCTTCAGTTATCTTTCTGAAGATACCGTATTGCTGCTCAATACCACCACCGGCTTCGATGAATACAGCTGGACAGTGGAGGGGGGAACGATCATCAGCGAGTTTGATCGATCCATTTTTGTCGTTCAGGAAGCAGATGGCCTGAGTGTTTGCCTGGAGGGAGTCATACCGGATAGTTGCCAACAAGAACGCTGCCGGCAAATTTTTTACGGTCACCAGGAAGACTTATGCTCACTGACGGATTGCGTCTGGCCCGGCGACGCCAACGGCGATCGGAAGGCCAACCAGTACGATCTGCTTAATATCGGGTTAGGTTTTGGCGCCACCGGCCCTGCTCGCACCATCCATCCTGTCCCTCATGATCCCATCTATTGGGCTCCTTCTTTTTCTGACGACTGGCAGCATGCGCTGGGGCCGGTAAATTACAAACACTTTGATTGTGACGGGAATGGGATCGTAGATGAGCAAGACATACTAGCTATTGAAAGAAATTATACTCCCGAACAAAAACTAACTAATGAAGTGAGGCCCGGTGCACCCCCGGTAGGGCTGGAGCTAAAATCCCGGATCGAACACTATGGAGACTCCTCCACCCTAGTAAACATTACGCTCGATATTTCCCTGGGCGCGGGTGTATTGCCCATTGAGGACCTCCACGGGCTGGCGCTCCGGCTGACTTTCCCCGAACAGCCCTTCCGCTTCCAGCAGGTGCGTGCCGAGATGGAGCCTTCCGACTTTTTCTCAGACGATGTTCTTACCGTGGAAAAAAGAGTTTCCATATCTGAAAAAGAAGACTTTTTTGATTTTGCGGTAACAAAAAAAAATACGGCCGGCACAACTGGTTTTGGAAAAGCAGCTTCCTTCCGCATCATCAGCGCCGACATTATTGAGTTGATCTCCTCTCCAGCTACCCCGTTCAAGGTAACGATCGAGGGCTTGCTGCTGATCAATTCCAAAGGTGATACCATTGCCTATGACCTCTCAAGAGATACCGCTTGTATTAACTTTATTGACAACATCGTATCCACCAATCAGCCGGCTCAGCTAGACGACTACAGGCTTCAGGTGGCGCCAAATCCGAATAACGGCAGCTTCCTGCTACAAACGCAAGGCGAGGTTCAATTGTCCTCTTACACGGTTTTCAATATGAACGGACAGGTATTGAAAACACAAAAAATCGGAGGAACGCAGGTTTATATTCAATTACAGGATTTTCGCCCGGGATGGTACGTCCTTAAAGTCCAGACGAACAAAGGTTTAAGGCATCAGAGAGTTCTGATAATAAAATAGGAAACCGCCCCTTTCCGGTATAGCTTGCTCCGCGGAGCAAGCTATACCGGAAAGGGGCGATTTCCTATTTTCCACTTACCACGATCACAATTTCCCCTTTCACTGTTCCAGGTCCGTTGAAGTAATCATACAGGTTTTGCAGCGTATCCCGGCGCACCTCTTCGTGTATCTTGGTCAGTTCACGGCAGACGGAGGCCTGCCGGTCGGGGCCGCAATGCTCGGCCAGTTGTTGCAGGCATTTCAGCAGGCGGTGAGGAGATTCGAACAAGATGAAGGTAAAAGGCAGTTCCGCTAAAAAAGCAAGGCGGGTCTGCCGGCCTTTCTTATGGGGAAGAAAACCTTCAAAATAGAATTTATCACTTGGCAAGCCAGAGGCAATTAATGCGGTCAAAGAGGCGGAAGGGCCCGGAAGGCTGACTACAGGTATTTGGGCTTCATGACAAGCCCGGATCAATAAAAAGCCCGGATCTGAAATGCCGGGAGTGCCGGCGTCAGAAATGAGCGCCATATCGATATTCTGATTCAATTGCTGAACGATAGCAGCCGTTACAGCATGCTCATTGTGAGCGTGAAAGGCTTTTAACGGAGTGTCGATTTCGTAATGGGCTAACAACTTTTTGGATGTCCGGGTATCTTCGGCCAGGATCACCGATACCTCTTTGAGTACACGGAGTGCTCTTAATGTAATGTCTTCAAGGTTGCCGATGGGAGTAGGAACAACATATAACATTTTAGTCGGCATTTTCTTCCACTACCATCTCAATAGAAAAAGAAAAAGTCTCTGTCAGGCTACTGGCAAGTAACCTTTCACAGGCCGTTTTGACGATTTCGTCCGCTTCTTCTTCCGAGCTCGCCTCGAAGGTCATCTCAATTAGCTTGCCGACACGCACTTCCTCTATTCCCTTAAGATTTAAGTGATGCAATCCTGTAACGATGGCCCTGCCTTGCGGGTCGGATAATTCCTTATGAGGGGTGATGCGGATTTCGGCAAAAAACTTCATAGATCGATTAGCTTTAAAAAATAATTTAACAGAGAAAGACAAACATATACCCAGATGATCCAGTATATGCTTTCTCCTCTAAATAGAGCAAATAAGACCAGACTTGAAAGTACAAAAATAAATTTTATCTCATTTCCCGACCACCTAAAATGTCTGAATTTTAAACTAAACATCGGTATGTTGGCCACCAGCAAGAAACAGGAAAGGAAAATGACCCCGACCAGAAAAAGTGGAGTGGTCATCCATTGGCTTAATAGGTTTTCTTCAAAAAATACATACCAAAGCAACCCCAGCACCCAGATGGCATTGGCGGGAGTAGGAAGCCCCGTAAAGGCATATTCCTGCTGATCGTCCAGGTTAAAGCGCGCCAGCCGGATAGCTGAAAAGACCGGGATCATGAATCCGAGATAGGGCAGTATGGTCTCTGCCGTAACTTCTTTCAGTAATAGAAATAAAGCCAGCCCCGGAAAAAAGCCGAAAGAAACCATGTCCGCCAAAGAATCCAGCTGTTTACCAATCTCCGAACGCGCATCCAGCAGCCGGGCCGCGGCGCCGTCCAACAGGTCAGCCCCCAGGGAAAGCCCCATCCAGATAAACATCCATGTATGCTGGCCTTCCCAAAGCGCTACCGCCGCCAGACAACCACCCCAGAGGTTGAATAAGCTAAGAATGTTGGGTATGTTGTTGATAATCTTCTTCATTTTGGTCGCTACCTGACTTAGATAAACGTTTTTCTAACACAAAAGTCATCTTTAAAGCGTTAATATTGTTACCGCAGTTGTACAAAAAGCCCCGCTTCCGCCTGCTTGCAGACAGGTGGTGCAGCTGATTAAATTCTTTTTCGCAACCCCAATAAACGCAATTTTTTCCAAGCGCCTTTATTTTGAAAAGCAAACAACTATGAGATTAGCATCTACGATCATTATTTTCCTTTTGCTGGCATCCGGCCATCCCCTTTGGTCTCAACCGGTTAACGACGATTGCGAGAACGCCACTTTAATTGAGATGATCAACGGCTGTTCTGAGGTGGAAGCCTACACCAGTGCGGGCGCGACGCCCTCCGGATTCAGCGGCGCTTCCTGCTTTTCAGGCAGCCAGAATGACGTCTGGTTTACCTTCACCCCGCTGGCTACCGATGTGACCATCACCATTGTAGGGGCGACCCGTGGGGGAGCCCCGGGCGGGACCTTGAGAAGACCAGAAGTGGCTTTATACCTTGGCGATTGTTCCAGTTCGATCAACGAACAGGAATGCTCCATAGATCAGAACGGAAGCAATATCTTAGAATTGTATAAAGGCGGCCTGGCCGTAGGTGTCCCGTACCTGATCAGGGTGCAAGCACCAGGCGGAGAAACGGGATCTTTCCAGATATGTATTAATAACTTCAACCCCCCCGTGGTTCCCGGCTCTGATTGCGCCACTGCCTCGGTGTTGTGTAATAAAGAGTCTTTTGTTGTACAAAGTGTGACCGGAGCAGGTAACGACCCCACAGAATCCAACGGCGCCCCTTGTTTCGGCATTTCTTCCGGCGCTAATGTGGAGTCCAACTCCACCTGGTTTGTCTGGACCGCAGCTAATGATGGGGATCTGACTTTCACTCTGACACCGAATAACGCCGTTGATGATCTTGATTTCATCGTTTATGAACTGCGCAACGGACCGGATGATTGCAGCGAAAAAATCATTCTCAGGTGTATGGCCTCTGGTGACTTTAACTTCCCGAGCCGATGCATGGGCCCTACCGGCCTGAATAATGCCAATACGGATATTTCAGAGCCCGCCGGCTGTCAAAACATCACGCAAAATAACTTTTTAGCCCCACTCGATATGATCGAAGGACGAACCTATGCGCTGATGATCAATAACTTTACTTCTACCGGGAACGGCTTTGAGATCTCCTTCGGCGGCAGCGGCGAATTTGTAGGTCCGGAAGCCAATTTTACTACCGACGTAGCCGAAACCTGCACCGGCCAGTCGGTCATCTTTGAAGACGCTTCGACCTATGCCCTCGGGTCCATCATTGACTGGGAGTGGAACTTCGGTCCCAGCGCAATGCCCGCCACCGCTTCCGGAAGAGGGAATCATACCGTGTCTTACAGCACACCAGGTTTGAAATCCATCGTATTGACCGTCACCTCGGGAGAAGGTTGCCAGGTGACTACCATACAAACGATCAATGTGAGCTGCTGCCCGGATCAGTTTGAAGTTAATGCGGACGTTTCGGATGTGCTTTGCCCATCCGGCGCCACGGGCATCGTTAATCTGGACGTCAGTAATGATTTTCCGCCATTTACTTACGAGTGGTCGGACGGGAGCCAGACAGAGGACCTGAACGGCGTTATGGTCGGAACCTATGAAGTGACCATAACCGATGGCGCTACCTGCGATACCGTGTTGAATTTCGACGTCTTTGGCCCGGAGGAATTTGAATTCGATACCCTTATCACCATGCCGACCTGTAACGGCGGGACGGATGGGGTACTCGAAATCCGTACTCAGGGGGGCACCGGTCCTTACCGGTATAATTTCGAAAACCAGGGATTTACTGACAACAACCGCTTTGAAAATTTAAACGCTAATGTGTATAACATCACCATGAGAGACGATAACAACTGTGAGGTCGATCTGGAAATACCGGTGATGGAGCTGGAACTTATCCTGGACCCCAGCGTCAATCCAGTTGAACAACCCCGGTGCAATGGTTTTTCGGATGGTGCCATAGAGGTCATTATCGGCAACGGACAGCCGGGGTACGAATACAACTGGAATGACGGGCGGGGCTTCGTCGATGATAATTCGCTCAGGCAAATCTCGGCCGGCCTTTATACGGTGGAAGTAAGAGACGCCAATTTGTGCCGCGGTTTTTTTGAATTTGAAATGAACGATCACCCGCCTGTTACATTGGATTTTGACAAGCGCGACGCCAGTTGCAATGGTTTTACAGACGGGGTTGTCACTGCTCTGGCTGCCGGAGGCGTGGGCAATTTTGCCTACCGGTGGGGAGATGGCCGTCAGGATTCTGTGATCCGCAACCTGCCGGCCGGGACATATTTTGTTACTGTATTGGATGGTAACAATTGCGAAGTGCAAGGGCAGATCGACATCACAGAACCGCCTCTTCTGGATTTGGAAGTTACGAATACAGTGGATATCATTTGTTTCGGGGATTCTACGGGAAGCATGACGCTGAATGGTATAGGAGGAACCCCACCGTATGAATACAGTCCGAACGGTATTTTTTTCCAGCCACAACAGCAGATCACGGGGCTACCGGCGGGAACCTATCAGGCTTTTGTACTGGATGCAGGAGGTTGCCTGGACTCTATTGATGTACAATTGGCCCAGCCGCCGGCCTTGATAGTGGAATTGGGAGAAGATCGGATCATTAAGTTGGGAGAATTCACCACGATAAGGGCCATTACCACGGATGGAGGCGTCACCTTTAGCTGGCAAAGTGCTCCGGCGGATTCTCTCAGCTGCCTCGATTGCCCCGATCCGAGGGTGCGACCAGTTGAAGATACGCGATATTTTGTCACCATTTCAAATCAGGATGCCTGCTCGGCGACCGATTCCATCACGATCTTTGTTGATGAAGCCCGGCCGGTCTATATTCCCAACATCTTTTCGCCTGACGGGGACGGGAGTAATGATTTTTTCACCGCCTACGGCGGTCCGGCGGCGGATTTTATCAGAAACATGAAGGTCTTTGACCGTTGGGGAAATTTGATCTTTGATCGATCGAATATTGAATTTGGCAACGAGTCGGCAGGTTGGAATGGTCGCTATATGAACCAAAAAGTCCAGTCAGGAACCTATGTGTATCTGATCGAGGTGCAATTTATAAATGGAACAGTTTTACAATATAAAGGAGATATCACCTTGATTCGTTAACTTTGCGGAAAAATGAGCCTATTGGTCTATGAAGAAAAAGCGGGTATTGGATTGGATGTGGATAACGGTCATGATTTTTGCGGCGGGAGCCTGTACAAAGAAGGAGGAAGCGAGACCTGTCGAGGAGTTTATGGAACTGGGCGTGGAAAAAGCAGAGGACGTAGAGATCTTGTATAGTGATTCTGCAGAAATAAAGGTCAAGGTGACCGGGCCGACTATGATGAATTATAACGACCGGAGGGAGCCGCGGCAGGAATTTCCTAACGGCCTCAGGGTATTTTTTTATGGGGAAGGGCTTGAATTGACGAGTACCCTCTCAGCAAAATACGGCGTTCGGTATGACAACCAATCCCAGGTGATCGTTCGCGACAGCGTGGTATGGGAAAGTGTGGACAACCAGCGACTGGAAACGGAGGAGCTGACCTGGAATGAACGTACCCAGAAGGTGTTCACCAATCGCTTTGCCGCCATCATTACCCCTGAGGATACGATCTTTACCCGCTATTTTGAGGCGGATCAGGGATTCAAGAACATCAAATTCAGGTCTAACAGTGGTAGTAAAGGCATACAAAGTTTATCTAAAGAATCGGAGTAAATTTGGAAATTTTACCAAAAAACTTTAGCATCAGCAGTAAATCATACGTTTGTTCATGTCCGTAGCCATCATTCTGTTTTTTCTTTTGCTTTCCGCTCTGTTTTCGGGCTCAGAAATTGCTTTTATATCGGCGAATAAACTGAAGATTGAGCTTAAAAAGAAAAAGGGGTCGACAAGAGGAAATATCCTTGCCAAATTTTATGATGACCCTTCTTCTTTCCTCGGCGCTATGCTGGTGGGAAATAATATTGCTTTGGTGGTGTTCACCATCATGATGACTAACCTGCTCAATGTCTATTACCAAAATTACATCACCAACAGTTTTCTCCTTTTATTAATTAATACCCTGGTTAACACCATTGTTGTGCTCATTTTTGGAGAGTTTCTCCCAAAAACACTCTTTCGCCTTTATGCCGACGAGATTTTGTATTTCCTGGCTTACCCTTTGAAAGGGCTTCAGTTTGTACTCTCCATCCCTTCCTGGATGATGAGCCGTTTATCTAACTTTATCCTAAAACTCATATTCAAGCCACCAACTCAGACCGATGAGGCTTCTTTCACCCGGATCGATCTGGAAAACTTCGTCAACGATTCCCAAACCGATAGCGAAAATCAAATCGACAAAGAACTCTTCGGAAAAGCACTTAACCTCAAGGAAACAAGAGTTAGGGACAGCATGGTACCTCGTACAGAGATCGAGAGCATAGACATCAATGCCGGCGTTGAAGAACTGGAAGCGCTCTTCATCGAAACAAAGCTTTCCAGGATCATTATTACCGATGGGGATGTAGATAATGTAATAGGCTATGTTCATCATCAGCAGCTACTCAGCCGTCCCAAATCGATCCGGTCATTGATTATGGATATCCCCTTTGTGCCCGAAGTAATGCGGGTGAGTGACCTGATGAACAGACTGATTAAAGAAAGCCTCAGCATTGCTTGCGTGGTGGATGAATTCGGCAGCGTTTCCGGCCTGATCACCTTGGAGGATATCCTGGAAGAAATCTTTGGGGAAATAGAAGATGAACACGATGAAGAGGAGCATATTGAACTGCAACTGTCCGAAAACGAATTTGTCTTTTCCGGCCGACTGGAAATTGATTACCTCAACGAAAAATATGAGACCATAAACCTGCCCGACGGAGATTACCATACCCTTTCAGGCTACCTGGTCATGACTACCGAAACCATCCCGGAACAAGGCGCCGAGATCGAACTCAACGACTACAAATTCATCCTTGAATTGGTTAGCGACACAAAGATCGAAACGGTGAGGATCATCAAATTACAAAAGGAAGAGGAGGCGATAGAATAACCGGTCTCTTTTTTAGTTGTGTAATTTCAGATCAGAATAAGACTTCAAACAAATCACCTCCCAGGAATCTAATACAGACCTCAGTCGGGGAATTGATTTGGCGGCCATGGCTACCCAGACGGCCTCCTCCCCTGAAGGGTTAAGCTGTTCCAGGTGATGGTATTCAGGCATGCCGGCGCCGGATCGCGAACTGCTCAATTGGGCGTTACTCCATATTTCGAAGCCCATCTTGTATTGACGGCACAGGTCTTCCAGCTTTTTAAGATCTGCTTCACTTGCCCCATACAGCCAGCAGGAAGCCGTTTGATAGACTGAGCGCTTCAATAGACCGAGCTCTTCATATACGGGAAGCTTCGTCTCTTCATTTCGATAAAACCCGGCAATATCCCTGTCGTATAGAATAATATCCCGATACCGGCGGTCTGCTCCGGGAAACGGAATACTCGTGATCATGGCTCTTGCCGGATCAATAAGCCGGACCTCCACGATCTCAAACTGCCGGCCAATAGCAAGGCGAACAGAAGCCCTTCCTTTATTCGACGGCTGAGGCTGAGGCAGGCCAAACTTCGTCCAAACATTTTTTGCAATACGCCACCTTTTCATGGCAGTGGCGGCAATGCCCAGATTCCACCAGGCCGATTGGTTGCCTGGATTTAGGGATACCGTTTTCTTGTTGTAGTAAAGGGCTGCCTTCCAATCCTGCCGGCTCTTATACAAAAGCCCAAGTCTTTCAAAAGGTCGAAACCATTGAGGACAGGATTTCGCCACTTTTTTATATAACTTCACGGCGTTATAAATATCCCCCGCCCTGTCGTACTCCAGTGCTTTTTTGTACAATTCCTTATGCTCAGAGGAGGGGATATACATTGAAAATTATTTTTTTCGAACCAAAAAATAGTTTTTCGAGTCATCAGGGATTTGCCGATACTTTAAAAGCAAATATACATTTTCTACTTACTTTTATCAACATGACTGAAAAATGGCGTATCTGGATCGATACCGGCGGCACCTTTACCGACTGCATCGCTTTCAGCCCGGACCAACAAATCAAAAGAGCTAAAGTGCTTAGCTCCGGCCATCTCCGCGGAACGATCATGGAAAGATTATCACCCGCTTGTTTTGTCATTCGGCAATCCTGGCAGGTGGATCGGGATATTTTTGAGGGATATAGCTTGAGCATATTACAAAGAGCGAACTTATCGGCCAAAGTAGTTAAAACCGACCTCAACAGGCAATTGATTTGGTTAGATCAGGACCTCCCCTTTAACCAACCGCTGGATTTTGAAATAACCGCTCATGAGGAAGCCCCCATTCTGGGCGCCAGAATCATCACCCAAACGGCACTGAATGACTCCCTCCCCTCGCTGGAACTTCGACTGGGCTCTACCAAAGGAACAAATGCCCTTCTGGAACGCAAAGGCGCCCGTATTGCTTTGCTCATCACACAAGGATTCAGGGATCTTCTGTACATCGGCAATCAGCAACGGCCTCATCTCTTTCAACTGAACATTCCTGAAGCACCCGTGCTGCCTTCCTGCATCCTTGAGGTCAACGAACGGATGGATGCCGAAGGAAATGTCCTCACCGCAGTAGCAGAAAAAGAAATGGACCGCTTATTGAGCGAATTAAAAAAAGAAAAAATAGAGGCAGTAGCAGTATCTTTCATGCACGCCTATAAAAACCCACAGCATGAGCTTTTGATCAAAGACCGCCTGGAAAAAGCAGGGTACTCTTTTATCAGCCTTTCCCATGAGTTGTCTCCATCGATCAAATTTTTGCCCCGCACACAAACCGCTGTGGTTAATGCTTATCTAACCCCGATCATCGAGCAGTATCTCCAGAACATCATCCGGCACTTGCCGGCAAAAAATGAACAGTCCGTCCTGATCATGACCAGCGCCGGCGGATTAGTTGGCGCTGAACACTTCAACGCCAAGGACAGTCTGCTGAGCGGACCCGCCGGCGGTGTGGTAGGCGCCTCTTTGGTCGCCCGTCAGCATCGGATTGCTAAAATACTGACCCTGGACATGGGGGGCACCAGCACCGATACGGCTCGCTTTGACGGTCAGTACGACTACGAATATTTTACCGAGATCGACCGCATCGAGATGCTTAGCCCCACCTTGTCGATCGAAACGGTGGCGGCCGGCGGCGGGTCTATCTGTCAGTTCAAACACGGTAAACTACAAGTAGGTCCCGAAAGCGCCGGTGCTTTCCCCGGACCGGCCTGCTACGGCGCCGGAGGGCCATTGACGATTACCGACATCAATCTGCTGCTTGGGAAAATGGACCCGGATAGCCTGGGTATTCCCATCGATCCGGAAGCAGCAAAAAGGGCAGCTCTTGAACTGATCGAGCAGATTGAGTCGGAAACGGGTGAACAGTATCGATTGGAAGACCTGACTATTGGCCTGGAGCGCATCGCTAATGAAAAAATGGCGGAAGCCATCCGGAAAATTTCCGTGAGCAAAGGTTTTGACCCCTCTGATTATACTCTGGTTGCTTTCGGTGGAGCGGGAGGGCAGCATTGCTGTAAAATTGCCGAACTGCTGCGCATAAATAGAGTTATCGTGCCCTTTGATGGGGGGTTGCTGAGTGCTTATGGTATCGGACATGCACGGGTGGAAAGACTTGCCGAAAAACAGGTGCTCCAGCCACTGAAAGTTTTTTCCGAAAAAATGCCGGAACTGATCCGGCAATTAACCAGCCAAAGCATTGAGGAATTGATGGCCGCGGGGTATTCAGTCCTGCAGGTGGAAATAGTCAGTCAGCTGGCTTACCTCAGGCTTCAGGGCCAGGAAAGTACTCTGGAAATCGATCTGTTTGATGAAACGCCGGTAGAAGAAGCATTCCAACAAAAATATCAGCAACTCTTCGGTTATTTTCCCGAAAAAGCCGCTATAGAAGTCGAAAGCATTAAGGTGACGGCGGGCACCAGGCAAGCTCCCGTCCGGCAATACGACCTGCCCGCAGCCAGGCCCGCAGCAGGGCCTGTTCGTTTCCTGCTGCCTATGGCGGGGAAGCAGGCCAGAATACCGGCTTTTGAATGGACAAAACTACAGCCGGGAATGCAGGTCGAAGGACCGGCAGTATTGCTCAACGATCATTCTACGGTTTATTTGGAAAAAGAATGGGCGGCGATAGTATGTGAAAATATGGATCTCCGCCTGTCCTTACATCCAAAACTAAAAGATGAAGCCGGATCTTTTAAGGAAGCGGTCGAAATTGAGTTGTTCACTAATCGCTTTATGGGCATAGCCGAGGAGATGGGCGCACAGCTTCAACGAACGGCCTTTTCGGTTAATGTAAAAGAACGTTTGGATTTTTCCTGTGCGCTACTAGACCCTCAAGCGGAGCTGCTCGTCAATGCGCCGCATATACCGGTGCATCTGGGGAGCCTGGGCATCTGCACCCGGTTGGTCAGAGAGCGACTGCCTTTCCGCCTGGGGGATGTCATCATCACGAATCATCCCAAATTCGGCGGCTCTCATCTGCCGGATATTACACTGCTCAGCGCAGTGTTCACAGAAGATGGCGGCGAGCTGATCGGCTATGTGGCCAATCGGGCGCATCATGCGGAGATCGGCGGAAAAAGGCCAGGCTCCATGCCGCCGGATGCCCGCACACTGGCCGAAGAAGGAGTAGCTTTTTTGCCTATGTATGCAGTGCGTGAAGGAAAAACAGAATGGGAAATCCTGGAACGACAACTCCGCCAGGCAGCCTATCCCAGCAGAGCCGTAGAAGCCAACCTGGCCGATATCAATGCTGCTTTAGCTTCGCTTCGCTCCGGAGAAAGGGCTTTACAACAATTGGTCAGGCAGCACGGACTCCGAAAGGTTCATCACTATATGCAGGCCATCAAGGATGTTTCCGCGACCGCTATTCAGAGAATTTTGGAACAACAGGAAGGGGCTTCCTTTTCCGCAGAAGAATCACTAGACGACGGGCACATCATCAAAGTGAGCATCGATATCCAAGAAGGGAAAATTCAGTTCGACTTCGAGGGAACTTCTGCGCCGCACCCTTTTAACTTGAATGCCAATATTTCGATCGTGTACAGCGCTGTTATCTATATTCTCCGGCTTTGGTGTGGAGAAAATATTCCGTTAAATGAGGGATTAATGGAAAAAGTGGATATCAAATTACCCAACAGCTTCCTGCACCCCGCTTTCGCCGATGATCCCCGGGAATGCCCCGCCGTAGTCGGCGGTAATACCGAAGTCAGTCAGCGCCTGGTTGATACTTTGATTAAAGCGCTAGGCCTGGCGGCTTGCAGCCAGGGCACAATGAATAACCTTTTATTTGGCAACGATCGATTTGGCTATTATGAGACCATTTGCGGAGGTGTAGGCGCCGGGCCAGGCTTTCACGGGCGTTCCGGCGTACATCAGCATATGACCAATACCCGAATCACCGATCCCGAGGAGATGGAGCGTCGTTTCCCGGTGCGCCTGCATCGCTTTGCCTTGAGAACAGGTTCCGGTGGGGAAGGAAAATGGCGGGGCGGAGAAGGGATCATTCGGGAGATTGAATTTCTGGATCAGCTCGAACTGACTATACTTAGCCAGCACAGGATAGTAGCGCCCTTTGGAATGAGAGGGGGGGGAAATGGCCTGCCGGGAGACCAGTTTTTGGTGAAAAAAGATGGACGAAAAGAAAAGCTGCAAGGCGTGGATAGCCGTACGGTGGAGAAAGGCGAGCGGATTATCATAAAAACGCCTGGTGGGGGTGGTTGGGAAAAAGCATAAGAACAGCGGAAAGGCCTAACATACGGTCTGTTTTCCAGCGAATACGGGATTTAAACATTGGTTATTGGTTTATCGGCGATACGCCATATTCCTTCTTTTCTCCTCCAGTACAAACTTTGATATCTGAATATCCTGGGTCGCAATGCCGGTGAGGTCGGCCACGGTAATTCCATTTTTGCTATGGACAGTCCGTTTTGACGCAATCATCTCTCCCAACTCTATCATATTCTTTTGATGGTCCAGCAAATGAGCCTGAAAGGCTTTGTGGATTTCTCCATGTTCCTGACATTGGGAGCGACTGTCCATGACGATCAGGTCGGCTTTCTGTAAAATGGCGGGATCTAATTCCTGCTTTCCCTTGGTATCCGCCCCGACGGCCGTGATGAGCACGTTCGGCTGGAGGTCATCGGCGAAAAGGAGCGGCTCAGTAGCCGGGGTAGTGGTTACGATTAGCTGGCACTGACGGCTGATCTGCTTCGGGTCGGTTGTCGTTTCGATGTCCAGTTCCTCTTTGGCCATGTCGTTTTGGTAGGCTTTGAGCTTATCCTCAGACCGGCCCCAGACCAATACTTTTTTACATTTTACGATCGGTTTTAAGAAATGGAGCTGCATGCGTGCCTGGGTGCCGCAGCCTACAATTCCGATGGCGTCTACTTTTTCCGGCGCCAGATGCCTGGCCACTACGGCCCCGGCTAAGCCCGTACGTACATCCGTGAGATAGCCTTCATCGAGGAGGATGGTCTCGAGAAGCCCCGTTTTCTGATCAAAGACCAAGTTCAAGCCGTTGCTGGAAGAAAGGCCGACTGAAGGATTGTCATAAAATCCGGAGGCGATCTTAATCACATAGTAAGGATCGTCTTTGATGTAGCCGTATTTGATGTGTACGTCACCCGGAGGAGACTGAAAGGTCATTGTTCCTACTGGCGGCACGACTGAAGTGCCTGAGGAATAAGCCGTAAAAGCTTGCTCCATACAATCGACAAGCTCGTGGACCTTCGCTTTCTGAATGATCTCTTCAATATTGGATCGGTTGATGATGCTAAGCATTGCTCCCTTTTTGTGATGAGTGGTAATTATCGCCTTTTTCAATCGACTCCCAGCTGACGGGGCTTACATCGTCATGATCCAGCACCCTGGAAGCTTCCCGGTCGATCCGCATAACCAGCTTACAGGCCGGGTCCGGGCAGATGACCCTGGAATCCGTCTCCATCCAATCCGCGGGATGATTCCTGCGCTGCTTGGCCGGTAGTAAAGGAACAGCCGATTGCAAGGCGTACAAACAAAAGTTAGCCCCGTCCGGCATTGACAGCTTTCCGCCCTTCAAATAAAAACAATCACCCACTTTCATGTCACAAGTGCAATGCCCATCGATTTTTTCCACTACTATCTTAAGATCGTATAATTCGAATTGGTCTTCGCGTAAAGCTTCTTTTTTTTTCATAAAAACTTAAATTTTTTACTGATCAAGTCAGTCTTGTTTCCTTCCGATTCCTATAACAACAACTAACACAATCATGATCAACAATCCCCACGCCACAAAATTATACAAACCTGCTTCCAGCGGCGTCACCGGAGGAATTCCAAATTCCTCTCCCGATAAAGTTGTATTGGCCATTAAAATGACCGGAATAAAGTAGGGCAATAAAAAAGGAAAAACGCACACCACCAGACTCAGTATATTCGCCCTGCGGATCGGAGAAAGCCCGGTGCGCTCCCCGGTCTTGTTGGCAAACTCTGCAATCATTAAAATGGCCACCACACTATGGGTCGTCAGCATCACCGCAGCACCTGCTGTGCCCGCGATCCAGGTCTCACCATGCTGAGCCGTCCGGGCTTTACCGGAAGCATAAGTGACCAGCATGTCAATCAATCCGCCGGCTTTCAGCGTGGCTACCAGCCCCATCAGTAAAATAGTAAAAAAACTGATGCCGACCGCTCTATTAATGCCGTCAATGACAAAACTTTTAGCTGTAAAATGCTCCAGATCCAGATAAAGCAGTTGTTCAACCGGCAACAGGCCCAAAGACAAGCCGAGCACTACTCCGAACATGAGCCCGATCAGTAAGCCGTACAACAGATGCTTGCCTTTCAAAAAAAGATAAATGATCAGCGCCGGAACCAATAACATTGGCAATCCGGCGGGATTTCCGAGCACTTTCGCTTCTTCTATCGCTTCTTTCCCGCCAGACTGAGCGCTGATATAAAAAGCAAGCAAAGCAACCAGACCTACCGGTAGGATGTACTTAATCCGCGAGCGAACCGTTGGGCCGATCGGCGCTTTTTGACTGAGCGCGCTGGCAATGGTGGTATCCGAGATAGGTGCGGAAAAATCGCCGAATGTAGCTCCGCCAATGATGGCGCCGGCAAGGGCAGGAAGATGCGCTCCCAATAAACCGCCCGCAGGATACAAAATAGGACTGCAGATCAGAATGGTGGCAAAGCTCGAACCGGTGGATAAGGAAACAATACAGCAGATGACAAAGGCGGAGGCGACAAAGCCCGCACCGCTCAGGTTTAGCTGACTGGCCACCCAGCTCAGGGCTTCTACAAAACCGGTGATGGTCATCAAAACGCCTATAATGGAGGCCAGCATCCAGGCCGTGATCATGATCATGACGATTTCCTGGGACATCCCTTCCACCACAGTTTTACTGAACGCATTTTTGTCTTTAGCCAGCAGTAAGCCCAAGCCCAGCGCCAGGATAAGGATCGGCCAGAAGCCACGCTCGTCAGGGGCGCCTGATAAGGCGATGGCGATGACGCCGGTGACAAAAACGAAAAAGGGCAATAATGCGCCGATCATGCCGCCGTAGAAAGATATTCGGACTTCCTTTTCTTCCTCTTTTGTTGAGTCGTCCATTTATGCCTGTTCGTTGAGATTGTATTTCATAATGGCGCCGTGTTTGCCGCTCTTATCCCGTTCCAGCCCGAATACAGGACCTTTGGGGCCTTTTGCCCGGCCGACCACGGCGCTGATATCTTTGAGGTCTTCTGCGTCCAGGCGGAACCGGCTCAGATACCTGAGCTTATCTAGGTGTTTTTGATTTCGGGCCCCGATAATGATGCCGCCCACATTGGGCTTTTGCAAGACATAGCGAGAAGCAACTTCTGCTATGCCAACTTCATGTTTGTCGGCAATATACTTCAGTACCCGGAGAGCTTCCTGAAAAAATGGCCAACCACCAAACTCGTCAATGATCAAACGGTATTTTGTAAGGGAACGGTTTTCTAAAGGCTGTGCGGGATCCGGCACACCCAGGTAGCGGTCGCTGAGAAAGCCTCCTGCGATGACCCCATAGCAGAGGAACCGGAAGCCATATTGCCCTGCTAGATCTTGTTGTATTTGCTCAGGGCGATGATCGAGTATGGAATATTGCACCTGATTGCCCGTAATCAACACGCCCGCATCGATCATTTTCTGAATAGCGGCGCCGTCGAAGTTGGTGATACCGACATAGCGAATTTTGCCGACTTTTTGCAGCTCGCTTAGATGCAGGGCTGTTTCCACATAGCCTGGTATGTCATAGGTCCACCAGGAAAACTGTACCATATCTAACCTTTCAACGCCTAGTCTTTTCAAAGAGCGATCGATGATGCGGGTGGTATCTTCCCGGGAGAGGGTAGCCAGGGCGTTATAGTCGGGCACGTATTTGGTGTGGATCTGGACAGAGGGCAGGTTCCCGGAAGCGAAAGCGTCCTGATAAGTTTTGAGAAATTTGCCGATAAGGGTTTCTACGCCCGTGTAAATGTCGGCGCAATCGAAGGTGGTGATGCCAGCCTCGACGAAGGCGCGCATGTCCTCGATAGCGAGTTGTTCATCGACTCTTCCGTGGCCGCCGGCCAGGTGCCACCCGCCTTTGATGATCCGGGAAATGGAATAGCCGGGTTGAAGTTCCGTTCTTTCAATCATTGGGTGTAAAATTTAATGGATAAGCATCAGGACAAAATATCCATTAAATTTTAGTTTACCAGCAGGAGGAGGTAGAAATTACTCGCTCATCTCGGCTTCTACTTCTCCCTGCAATACTTCAAGTACCTTATTGGCTGCCTTCAGGCTGCGCACTCCCTGTTTGATCATTATAAAATACCGGTGGGACTTTTTGAATGATAAGCCTTGGGCTTCCCCTTCTGTGGCCACAAATTGCACGATCTTTTGAAACAACTCACTTTCGAAATAGGGAGACTGCGGATTTTCCACAAAATAACACCGGAGCTTATGGTTTTTCAGGATCAGGCGTTCAAAGCCCAGGGCTTTACAACGCCAGCGCAGCCTTAAGCCTTCGAAAAGGTCCATGACTTGTGGGGGGATTTTCCCGAAGCGATCGTGCAGTTCGATCTTGAATTTTTCAATCTCTTCTTCGCTTTCCAGCTTATCCAGCTGAGTGTAAAGGTTAAGGCGCTCCTGGATGCTGCTGACATATTCATCCGGAATAAGCATTTCTTCGTCGGTATCGATCTGGACTTCCCGGACAAACTGCCGGTTTTTCTCCAGATCCTCTTTAAAGAGATCTTTAAATTCATTTTCCTTTAATTCCTGGACAGCTTCTTCAAGTATCTTCTGATAGGTTTCATAACCGATATCAGCTATGAATCCGCTTTGCTCCCCGCCCAATAGGTTGCCGGCGCCACGAATGTCCAGATCGCGCATAGCGATATCAAAACCACTGCCCAGATCGGAAAACTCTTCCAGCGTTTGAAGGCGTTTTCTTGCCTCAGCAGTCAAAACGGTGGGGGGTGGACTAAAAAGATAGCAATAGGCCTTTTTATTGGACCGTCCTACCCTGCCACGCAGTTGGTGCAGATCACTCATACCAAACTGGTGCGCATTGTTGATGATCATCGTATTGGCGTTAGGAATATCCAGCCCTGTTTCGATGATGTTGGTGGAAATGAGGACGTCGTGTTTTTTCTCGATGAAGTCAAGCAAGGTTTTCTCGAGCTTTTTCGGGTCCATTTGGCCATGAGCTACGGCAATATCCACATCCGGGCAAAGCCGGGTGATCATGGCCGCAATGTCGATCAGGTTCTTGACGCGGTTGTGTACGAAGAAAACCTGTCCGCCGCGGTTAACCTCAAAGTAAATGGCCTCCTTTACCAATTCATCGTTAAAAGTACGCACCTCGGTATGGATAGGTTGACGGTTTGGAGGAGGCGTGCGGATGATGGAGAGGTCTCGGGCAGCCATGAGCGAGAACTGCAGGGTTCTGGGAATGGGTGTTGCAGTAAGGGTGAGGGTATCCACATTGACCTTTATGTTGCGCAGCTTCTCCTTTGCGGCCACTCCGAACTTTTGCTCCTCATCGATTACCAGAAGGCCAAGGTCCTTAAAATCCACATTTTTGTTGAGCAGGCTATGGGTGCCGATGATCACGTCGATTTCGCCGGCTTTCAATTTTTCATACACTTCCTTTTTCTCTTTGGTAGTGCGGAAGCGGTTGACAAAATCCACGGTGACGCCGAAGTCTTGCAGCCTTTCCCTGAAGGTATTGTAATGCTGTAGGGCCAGAATGGTTGTAGGCACGAGGATAGCTGCTTGTTTTCCTCCGACCACACATTTGAAAACGGCTCTTACGGCCACTTCCGTTTTACCAAAGCCCACATCGCCGCAGATCAGGCGATCCATAGGATAAGGCTTCATCATGTCGTCCTTGACATCATTGGTGGCCTTGAGCTGGTCGGGGGTGTCTTCATAGATGAAAGAAGCTTCCAGTTCGTTCTGGAGGTAGCCGTCCTGAGGAAAAGGAATGCCTTCAGAAGCCCGTCTTTTAGCGTACAGTTTGATCAGCTCCCCGGCCATGTCCTTGACCTTTTTCTTAGTCTTGTTCTTGAGGGTTTTCCAGGTGTCGGAGCCTAGCTTGCTGAGCTTGGGTTCTTTGCCGGAATCTTTACCCACGAATTTTGAGATCTTATGCAGGGAATTGATGCTGACATAAAGGATGTCGTTATTTCGATATTTTAAACGGACCGACTCCTGGATGTGGCCGTTGATCTCTATTTTTTCCAGGCCGGAGTATTTTCCAATGCCGTGATCGATATGGGTGACATAATCGCCCGGCTGGAGTTCGCGGAGCAGGCGGACGTTGAGGGCCTGATTTTTGTTGAAACCCTGTTTGAGCTTATAGCGATGGAAGCGCTCGAATATTTGGTGGTCGGTATAGCAGGCCACCTTGAGATCTGCATCAATAAATCCCTGGTAAATAGATTTTGCGATCGGGTGCAGGTGTACATCTGCATTCAGATCTTCAAAAATGGAATAAAAGCGTTCGATCTGGCGAGTATTATCGGTAAAAAGGTAATTTTCAATCTTTTTTTGCCTGTTTTCCGATAGATCGCGAATCAGCAGTTCAAAGTTCTTGTTGAAACTCGGCTGAGGCTTAACGTTGAAGCGGACTTTATCATGGAATTCGGGATCATGATCTGAACGGGACAGGCAGATCATAGGAAAAGGTTCGATAGCCCTGACGATGTCCTTGGGATAGATAAAAGAGCGATCCCGGAATAACTCAGCCAGTTCGCTTTGGTCCAGCACGGAGAGCGTTTTGGCAAAATCTTCCGCTTTTTCAAAACAATTCTGGAGGCGATCGATCAGATAGGTTATACTTTGTATCCAAACGATGGTATGCTGGGGCATGACTTCCAGGAGAGAGACCTTATCAGCCGATGTGAATTCCGTATTGATATTTGGGATAATGGAAACCGATTGGATATTTTGGATCGACAATTGTGTAATCGGGTTGAAAACCCTTATGCTTTCCACTTCGTCATCGAACAGTTCAATGCGGTACGGATACTCGTTGCCGTAAGAAAAAATATCGATGATGCCGCCGCGGATAGAGAACTGACCGGGCTCGTACACGAAATCCCCTCTTTTAAACCCATAGCTGGTCATGAGTTCTATGATCGAATTTACGTCCAGGCTTTCTCCTTTGATGATGTCTATTCGGTTCTCGTTCAATAGTTTTGGGTCAACTACTTTTTCGAAGATGGCTTCGGGGTAGGTGACGACCAGTTCCCCCTTACTTTTAGAGGCGGCGATGCGGCTGATGGTGCGAGTTCGTTCCAGAACGTTAGAGCTGTTCAGTTTTTCAAAGTTAGTAGGCCTTTTGAAAGAGTCTGGAAAAAAATGTACCGGCTTTTTCTCTAAAAGGTTGGATAAGGTGTTCTGTAAATAGGCGGCTTGTTCCTTGTCGTTGGCTATGATGAGTTGTGGCTTTTCGCACAGGCGATACAGGCTTGCCATGACGAAGGCGTCGACGGCGCCTGTCATGCCTTCGAGGAGAATCCTGGTGCTGGAATGTTGATCGAGCGAACCTTTAATCTTTTGGATCCGTTGATCTGTTTCGTATAAATGAAGTAATCGGTCTAAATTTTTCACGCCTGCAAAAATAAAATTTGAATATTGTATCGTTTTGGTAATTTATTTAAAATTTATACCCTGGTGGTAATCGCAGGGACAGCACGGTAAAATTCATTTGCCCACTTACTCATGTATTTGATCGATAATCAATAATTATGGACTTACGGCCTACTCAAATCAGGGATGATTTCTATTTCATAGATCCCTGAGTGGGCTGCTTACTGACTATTAAATAAAATAAAATGAAAAGAGTTTTATTGTTTCCCATGATGATGCTGGCTTTGTTGGCGGCAAACTGCCAGCAACCGGAGTCCAATGGCTCCCAGGAAGAAGTGACCGGAGCAAAAGTAACGTTGATTGACGTGGATGAACTTAAAGAGGTCTTAGCAATGGGGTCGGATATTCAGCTTATCGACGTGCGTACGCCAAAGGAGTTCAACGGGGGTACCATTGGCGATGCGATCAATATCAATTTTTTCGATCCCGATTTCGAGAAACAGATGCTGAAAAAAGTGGATCCCAGCAGGCCGGTTTATCTTTTTTGTCGTTCCGGCCGACGAAGTGCGGATGCGGCCACAAAACTCAAGGCGATTGGTTTTGTAGACCTATACGATCTGAAAGGAGGATATTTGAATTGGTCGAAGGAAAATTAGAATAAAAAAATAAACAAAAGCGGCCTATTGATGTTCTGATCCCAGTCATTTCATCAGAAACGAATAAAATTTGGGAAAGAAAGTCATCGTCATTGGAGCAGGTTTTGCAGGTTTATCTGCAGCAACCAATCTGGCCGCTGAGGGTTGTGAGGTCACGCTCTTAGAAAAGAATACTATGCCGGGAGGGCGGGCCAGGAAATTCGAAGCCGAAGGTTTTATGTTTGACATGGGTCCGAGCTGGTACTGGATGCCGGATGTTTTTGAGCAGTATTTCGCTCGTTTTGGCAAAACGACGTCCGACTATTACGACCTGTTGCGTTTAGATCCCTCCTACACGGTGTTTTTCGGAAAGGATGAAGTGATGCAGGTGCCGGCTAAGATGAGCGAGCTGGAGGAAATGTTTGAGCAATACGAACCAGGCAGCAGTAAGAATCTTCGTCGTTTTCTTTCAGAGGCAGCCTATAAATATGAGGTGGGGATGACTGAATTTGTGCATAAACCCGGTCATTCCATTATGGAGTTTGCCGATATCCGTGTGCTCAAGAGTTTGTTCCGTCTACAAATGTTCACCAGCATTTCCAAACACATCCGCAGCCTTTTTTCTAACGAAAAACTGATCCAGCTACTGGAATTTCCGGTTCTTTTTCTGGGAGCTACCCCTGAAAAGACCCCCGCCTTATACAGCCTGATGAACTATGCGGACATGAGCCTGGGCACATGGTATCCAAAAGGTGGCATGCATCAGATCATCAACGGCATGGTCAGCCTGGCCATGGAAAAAGGAGTCAGTTTTCGCATGAGCGAACCTGTTAGAGAAATTATTGTAGAAAAAGGAAAGGCGACCAGGGTCGTTACTAATGATGGGGAATATGCCGCAGACGTGGTTGTCGGCGGGGCAGACTATCATCACATTGAACAACATCTGCTTCCGGCGAATGCCCGGGACTACTCTTCCCGGTATTGGGAAAAGAGAACCATGGCGCCCTCTTCATTATTGTATTATCTGGGCATCAACAAAAAACTGGATAACCTCCATCACCACAACTTGTTCTTTGATCGCGACTTTGGGAAACACGCCGTTGAGATCTACGAGAACCCTCAGTGGCCCAGCGATCCTTTGTTTTACGTTTGTATGCCTTCGTATACGGACGAAACCGTAGCCCCGGCAGGGCAAGAGAACGTATTTATTTTAATTCCTACTGCTCCCGGGCTTGAAGATGACGAATCGATTAAAAATCGCTATTTTGAGATAGTAATGGATCGCCTGGAGGATCTGACCGGACAGCGGATCCGCGAGCACATCATATATAAGAGGGCTTATGCCCAAAGTGATTTTGTGAGTGATTATAATGCCTTTAAGGGCAATGCATATGGATTGGCGAATACCTTACTTCAGACGGCCTTTTTGAAGCCCAGGTTGAAAAGCAAAAAAGTTAAGAACCTTTATTATACAGGACAATTAACGACTCCTGGTCCAGGAGTTCCTCCTTCATTGATCTCCGGACAAGTAGTGGCCGGGGAGGTTTTAAAAGCAATGAGATCCTGAATTGTAAGTTGACCTTAAAATCACCTCAAAATGCTTGAGCTATACAACAAAACCTGCCAGGAGTGCAGTAAGCTGATCACGAACCGCTACAGCACTTCCTTTTCGCTGGGAATACGCGTTTTTGATAAGCGATTTCGCGGCCCCATCTATGCCATTTATGGCTTTGTTCGTTTCGCCGATGAAATCGTTGACACCTTTCACGATTATCCTAAAGCCAGCTTGTTGAAGCGATTCTGGGATGACACTTACCAGGCTATCAACGATGGCATCAGTTTGAATCCGGTACTGAATGCTTTTCAAGAAACAGTTCATGAATATAATATCGAAAGGGAGTTGATCGACGCTTTCCTGAAAAGCATGGAAATGGATCTTCACTTTAACTCTTATGATCCCAATCTGTATGAAGAATACATTTACGGCTCGGCCGAGGTCGTAGGCCTGATGTGTTTGCGTGTCTTTTGCGAAGGGGATGACGCCATGTATCAGCGCCTGAAGGCGCCTGCCCGCAGCCTGGGCTCGGCTTTCCAGAAGATCAACTTCCTCCGGGATATGGCCAGTGATTTTGACGATCGGGGTCGGGTCTACTTCCCAGGCGTGGATTTTACCAATTTTACTGCCGAGGATAAGATCCAGATCGAAGCAGACATCAAAAAGGACTTCGACGATGCTTATCAAGGCATCATCCAACTGCCGAAGGGCGTTCGCTTTGGCGTCTACTTGGCTTATGTGTATTACACTAACCTATTCCAAAAGATCAAGCAAGCTCCGGCGGATCGCGTGACCAGCGAGCGTATCCGCGTACCGGATGGGAAAAAGATGTATCTGCTGTTTAGCTCGGCAGTGCGCAACAGCCTCAACCTGCTTTAATGAAGGGAAAAAAATGGCTTCGTTTTTTGTTGCCTGTTTTAGGCGTGGTATTTCTGGCAGTGCACTGGTCGGCCGATGAGGTGAAATCTGATCATCTTTTGATGGATGTACCTCAGGTAAAATTGCTGCCATGGCTGGAAGGTCCTTACACCTATCTCTATCTCCACATTTTCACCTTTGTTCCTGTCTTTTTACTGTCTTTCGATAAAAATGTGCATTTCTATAAAAAGTGGAAATTCCTGCTTCCGGCGATCATTCCGGTAGCAGCGTTTTTTATTGCCTGGGACGTTTTTTTTACCGAAAAAGGCGTTTGGGGTTTTAATCATGACTATTTGTCCGGGATCTACCTGTTGAATTTACCGGTAGAAGAATGGCTGTTCTTTTTCACCGTGCCCTTTGCCTGTGTATTCATATACGAGTGCCTGAACTTTTACATAAAAAAAGACCTGTTACAGCCTATCGCTCCTTTTTTGACCAATTTTTTGATTGTCGTCTTTTTTGCCATCGGCATCTGGAAGTTTTGGCACATGTATACCGCAACGACTTTTATCTTGTCAGGGGGTTTTTTACTTTATCATAAGCTTTTTGAAGACAGGTCGTATCGCAGCCGCTTTTATCTGGCCTACCTCGTCAGTTGGATACCTTTTTTGATCGTCAATGGCGTGCTGACAGGAGGCTATACTAAGCAGCCTGTTGTGATCTACAATCCGGAAGAGTATTTCGGTGTGCGGATCACCTCAGTGCCGGTAGATGACTCCGTTTATGCTTTCTTGTTGCTGTTGATGGTAGTGACGCTATTTGAAAAAAGAAGAAAGAATTAAAGAAAAAGGCGCCTCCAAGGCGCCTTTTTCTTTAATTCTTTCTTCTTTTTTCAAGGTTATCTTCCATATTTTCCTGACAATCGTCTTTTTGCATCTCGGCCATGTCCCGGGTTGCGGTGTTTTCAGTTACTTCTGACATTTCCATTCGGGTGCGCATCAGGCTGGACTGTAGATCACAGCGGATGTAGTAGATGCCGCCAGCCTGAGCATTCAGCTTGATTTCCGTTGTCTTTTTAAATGCTTCTATACCTCCCCTTTTGGCATTGATGACGACCTCGCCCGGATCGACTTCCCATTCGATGTAGCGGTTATTGCTTAGTTTACAAAGTTTAACATCATTGATATAGAGGGCGAAATTCAGGGTGGAACCGGCAAATTGCTTGTCGCGATAGATGATCAGCTTGGCCTTACCTTCTGATGAAGTAACGACGGGGCCAGCTCCTTCTCCATCGGATTGAGTGAAAACTGGAGTTCCTATGGTTAAAAAAATGCTGAAAAGGATGAGGTGAAAAATAGATTGTTTCATTTTGAAAAAAATTGGTTGAAGAATAGAGTTAGATTCAAAAATAATAAGAACAAAAGTTTCTTCTGCCTGTTTTTTAATTTGATCAAAAAATCCTTGTTGATAACTCTCCCGGAAATGCTTAGTTTTGTTTACTTCACTCAATTTAAAAGCAATGCATAGCGAAAGACCGGTGACGGACTGGCTTCCGATCACCAAGAAAGAAGTGGAAATGAGAGGATGGGAAGAATTGGATGTAATCCTTATCTCAGGCGATGCCTATGTAGATCATCCGGCTTTCGGCGCCGCCGTGGTCGGCCGCATCATTGAAAGTGAGGGATTCAGGGTGGCGATCGTTCCCCAACCCAACTGGCAGGATGACTGGCGGGATTTTAAGAAAATGGGTAAGCCACGCTATTTTTTTGGGGTGACCTCCGGGTGTATGGATGCTATGGTGAATCACTATACTGCTGCCCGCCGCAAGCGCTCTACAGATGCCTATACCCCCGGGGGGCAGGCAGGCTTCCGGCCCGATTATGCCGCCAGAGTTTATACGAAAATACTCAAGACCATTTTTTCGGATGTCCCCGTTCTGCTAGGTGGGATTGAAGCCTCTCTTAGAAGAGTTACACATTACGACTATTGGGCAGATAGGCTTTTTCCCAATATTCTTACCGATAGTGGCGCCGATATGCTGGTATACGGGATGGGAGAAATGCCGCTGAGAGAAATACTTAGGCTACTTCGCAAAGGTGTCCCTTTTGAATCCATTGATACCGTTCCGCAAACGGCCCTGCTTCGTGGGCAGTCTGAAGGTATTCCCAAAAATAAAAACTGGGAGGATGTGCAGCTGAATTCACACGAAAAATGCCTGAAAGATAAAATTGCTTATGCGGCTAATTTCAAGGTCGTAGAGCAGGAATCTAATAAAGTAAATGCCCGCCGGATACTGCAAAAGGTGGGCCGGGACAATCTGATCATCAACCCGCCTTATCCGCCGATGACCGAAGAGCAGATCGACGCTTCTTTCGATCTGCCTTACACGAGAATGCCGCATCCCAAGTACAATAAGCGCGGCGCCATCCCCGCCTATGAAATGATCCGCTTTTCGGTCAATATGCACCGCGGATGTTTTGGGGGATGCAGTTTTTGTACGATCTCCGCCCACCAGGGAAAATTTATTGCCAGCCGTTCGGAGGAATCTATTTTGAAAGAGGTGGATGCAGTCACCAAAATGCCCGATTTCAAGGGCTACATCAGCGATTTGGGTGGGCCTTCAGCCAATATGTACCGAATGAAAGGAAAAGACCAGTCGATCTGTGATCGTTGTGTGGCGCCTTCCTGTATCCATCCGGTGGTCTGCAGCAATCTGGATACCAGTCATAAGCCGTTGACGGAAATTTACCGTAAAGTAGATGCCCATCCGGAGGTAAAAAAGGCTTTTGTTGGCAGTGGCATTCGCTATGACCTTTTGGTGGACAGTTACAATAAAAACAACGACGGCAGCCTCGATGAATATATGGAACAGGTCGTCACCCGCCATGTCTGCGGCTGGTTAAAAGTTGCTCCCGAGCATACTTCTGACGCCACCCTGAAAGTCATGCGTAAGCCCTCCTTTAAGCACTTTCATGAATTCAAGAAAAAATACGACTATTTCAATAAAAAGCATGGGCTCAATCAACCTCTGATCCCTTATTTCATTTCCAGCCATCCCGGTTCTCAGGCCGAAGATATGGCCAACCTGGCTGCTGAAACAAAGGACATGGGCTTCAAACTAGAGCAGGTTCAGGATTTTACACCCACCCCTATGACCGTGGCCACTGTCATTTGGTATGCGGGCGTACATCCCTACACGTTAAGGCCCGTATACACCGCCAAGAGTAAAAAAGAAAAGCGCCAACAGCATATGTTCTTTTTCTGGCATAAGAGAGAGAATCACCATGCGATCCGTGACAAGCTGAAGAGCATCGGCAGGGAGGACCTCATCGAAAAACTCATCGATGAAAAGAAAAAGTACAATAAATGGGAGAAGATTAAAGTAAGGAGTCAGCAGAAGCGAAAGAAAAAATAAAAAAGGACTTTTTTTAAAAAGGGGTTGCACAGGAAATAAAAAGCTTTTACATTTGCACTCGCA
>CAZJQS010000057.1:0-40525 GCA_964548175.1 uncultured Saprospiraceae bacterium | reverse complement strand
AAGGCGAAAGCAGATTTCACCTCGCCGCATAGGTTGGCCGAGGGGTTTCAATACGTTTTAGTGAATGGAGCGGTAGTGATGGAGAGTGGAGAAAAAAAGGAAGAGGGGCATGGAAGGTTATTGAGAAAAATATAGTGTTTACTGTTGAATATGAATATGATCATCATGCCGAACCGCGTGGCAGCCATGATAGCGGATCTTACCCAGATGACTTAATTCCAGGCGGTTTTTCAGGTGAGGTTCGATAAAAATCTTGCCGATACGGGAGTCTGCCGCGAGAAGCTGAAGAAGTCGCTTATTTGCGGAAGCGTCAAAAGCCACATTCGGCTTGGGTAATGTAATCATGGTGAGTAGACTATATTGCCAGTAGCCCTTTTTTTCGCAGGCAGCAGGCTGATTAAACTCTCCCTGAGACGGGTTTTCGGTAAGGCCATAACCGAATAAGGTAGGTGATCGTTTCAGTCTGTCTCCGGTCCTTTTGTTTTTGTATACAAACCCGATATCAAGTTTTTCACCATCATCATGACTTAGATGAGGTATCAGGGGAAAGCCATTAAAAAAAGGGAAATTGGCATCCAGATAAAGGATAGTCGTTCCCGGCTCTTTTTTTGCAAAAGAACTGCTGACTTGAATAATCGCCTCTTTGAGCTCGGGCTCGACATAGTGCCTGTTAGCAAAGACCGTCAGTAAGTTAGCCGGTTTCAGGGGGCGATCTTGTTGGGAAAAAAGGGGAAGGGGAACTCTTCCGAACGGCCTGGCAAGCATTGGAACGATCAACAGGCTGAACAGCACCAAAATGCCGGAAAAAAAAGCAGCTCTTATGAAAAAACTTTTAACCGGCTGCCTGACCTTTTTCTTAATACCGCGGCTAAAAGGTTGGTACAACAAATACAATAGACCGCCCACCTGTGTCAGGATGGTCAGCAAGCTAAAAAGGAGAAAAAGTTTTAGTATGTAGAAGAACAGCTTTGCTTTTTTCATAATTGATTTTACAAAAGAACTTTTCCACTCATCGATTTGCATACACATCCAAACAATTCAACAAGTACTGTCATCTTTGATCACATGGGTCTAATAGGAAGCACGTCATGATTACCTAAAACTTCCCTCAATACCCCCCAAAATATCTTCGCAGGCCCCATTCCAATGCCAATAATAACAACAGCAAGAAGAAGATCCACCTCAAATTGATCACTGACCGAGTCTGCGCCGTCTGATAAATGATGGGCTTGACCGTACCCAGGTCTTCAAGCAACTGAGGTACGCTGCTGACCTGATCCGGCCTCAGAAACTGACCGCCGTATTTTTCGCTGACCAGGCGAAGCAGTCGATGATCGGCCGTAGTTTGGAACAATTCCAGTTGAATAGGCTGAATGCTGAACTGGCCGTTGTAGGATAATGGTTCTCCGCCTACGTTAACATTAGCCTCAAAGCGGTAGTTGCCTTCAGGAAGTTTGTTGGCGTCCAGCGTGTAAGCTCTGTCGGTTTTATCGAATACAAACTCGTACTCTTTGCCTTCGCTATCGATGATGGTCATATTGACATCCGGTTCGTTGATCAGCTCGTAACTATTGTTGTAGAGCTCAGCATCGAAAAGGATATTTTCATTTTCATTGAAAATATTTTTCTCAGGGTTTACGCGGAATCGCCTTTTATCTTCTTTTACGCTAACATACTGCACCGTTTTGCCCAGGATCTCATTCACGATCTCGTGATTTTGATTTTGGAGAAAATCGAAAAGGCGCCATTTCCAGATGCCCTCTGCGGTCAATACGCCGGTTTTGGTTCCGTTTTCCTCCCCAAAAAGCAACAGAGGGCGATCATTGAGATCGATCTTACCGATACGCTGATAAAGGAACACTTCCGCCCCTTCATCAACCTGATATTCCCCGAAAGGAGCTGAGAGAGGGCTGAAATTCAACAATTCCCGGCTGATCTTCTCATCAATGGTGAATAAAGAAAATAGCGGGTTCACTTTCCCTACTACATCGTCGAAATTACGGCCGTCCCCTCTGATGGCGATCAGGCCCTGTGCAGTATTGAAGCGCACCAGGTCGGTCTGTCCGCCCACAATAAAGAAATGAGGGATCTTTTCAGTTTTCAGGGTATTCAGGATAGCGGAGATGCTCTGTGTTCTGCTGGGCAATTGGTGGAGGATTACAAAATCGTACTGCTGCAGCCCTCCTCTGAAATTGCCGGCTAATGCTACCTCTACCTGATAATTTTTATTTTCCATGATGCTCTGTTTCAGAGCAGTCAGGTCAGGATGTGGGGCATTCGCCAGGAGCAGGATTTTTTGACGGGCATCCAACACATCAATAAAGATATCCCTCGTATTGTTAGCAGTGGTTGCTTCATTAGGAATGCTGCTGAGCACCAGCCGGTAGCGTTGCCCTCCGGCTTTATCTGCATCCAGAATTACCTCTTCGGTCTTAAAAAAATCGTCGGAACCGATGCTGACAGTCCTTTGCTGAAGCTGCTGGGCGCCGGAGCCTTCTATCTTGAATACGCTGAGTACGGTGTTGGCGCCGGCGGCATTAGCGGCAGCAATGTCCACCTGGACAACAAACTGGTCGTTCAGGTAAGCGATCCGGTTGAGAAAGGTGCGTTTGATGTAAACGTCCCTCTTAATGGTGGTGTCGCCCTGAGCAATGGTAAAAACAGGAGCAGAGATATTGGTATTCAGGTAAAGAGGATTGCTCCCCTCATTGTAGATGCCGTCAGTGGCGAGTATCACGGCTCCCAGGTTTTCGTTGCTGTACAAATCATTAATGTAATTGAAAACATCGGAGGTGTTGCTGATCTTATCCTGATAGGAAAAGTCAAAGGTGTCGCGCACGCGTTCGCCGAAAGACAATGGCTGTACGTCATAATCTTTTTTCAGTGCCTCCGCCAGCACAGTAAATGCCCTTTCAAACTCGGCAAGTTCTTCTTCCGAAGTAGTAGCTGTAATGGACTCCGAAGCATCCTGAGCCAGCAAAACGACAGGCCGTTGGGTTTGTGAGGTGAAAGATTTCAGGAAAGGAGACAAAAGTAAAATGCTGAGAAAAGTAGCCAATAAAAAACGCAGGCTGCCCAGCAACCAATTCAGCCGATCGGATTGTTCTCTAAAGGTACGGTCGTTGTAATAAAGACCGGCGGCATATAGTAGACCAAGCAGAATACATAAGATGATGTACCAGCTGGGATAGGGAAAACTCAGTTCATTCATAATGGGCAATTATACTCTTTTTATAACTTATAAACTTTGGATTCCTGTTACAGTTTTGTTAAATGCCTACATGGGCGACACAATTTTTCTATTTTTCAATTGCATAAAAGGAAGCAATTGTACATTAACATCAAAGCAATTGTTTTTGAAAAAACAATTTAAACAAGGTTTGAAAAAAAGAGGATTATGAAGATCAAAAAACTTGTATTATTACTTCTGGGAATATTCATGATGGCCGCTCATCTTCAGGCTTCTTATATATTGATCCCTATGGACCACGAGAGTCAGAAAAATCACCTCAAAGCCTACGGCATCGCTTACTGGGTCCTGAGCAGCGGGCAGGAGGCCTATTGGTTGTTAAATTACAGGGGAGGCAGTTTTGTTTTTCAAAACAACCGCATTTTTGAAAAAGAATGCCTCACTCGTGGGGTCAGCTATGAGATCATCCCCGACGCAGAGTTTGCCCGTATCCAACAGGAAATTGCCGACCCTGAAGTCAACATGGAAGTGATGAAGCTGGAAAAAGCGCCTAAAATTGCGGTCTATACGCCTGACTTTAATGCCCGCGGCGAAAAAGTACAACCCTGGGACGATGCTGTCACTATGGTATTGACCTATGCCGAAATCCCCTACGAAACGGTTTACGATACCGATGTAATAAACGACAGATTAGTGGAATTCGACTGGCTGCATCTTCACCACGAAGATTTCACCGGTCAGTATGGTCGTTTTTACCGCTCCTACAGCAACCGCCCCTGGTACCGGGAAAACGTTCGTCGAATGGAAGAACTGGCCCAGGAACTGGGGTTCGACAAAGTGTCTCATCTCAAACTGGCGGTCGTTAAAAAGATCAAAGAGTATGTCGTAGGAGGCGGATTTATGTTTGCTATGTGCTCTGCTACAGACACCTATGACATTGCCCTTGCAGCAGAGGGCATCGATATTTGCGACAAAATGTACGACGGTGACGGTATGGATCCCGATGCACAAGCCATGCTTGATTTTTCCAAAACCTTCGCCTTCAAAGATTTCGAACTGACCCGAAATTCCCTGGAATACGAACATTCCTCTATCGATAATAACCGCGGCAGGAACGTAATTGCAGAACAGGACTACTTCACTCTGTTCGATTTCTCCGCCAAATGGGATCCGGTGCCTACTATGCTCACACAGTGCCATACCCGTACCGTGAAGGGCTTCATGGGGCAAACTACTGCTTTTCGCAAACAATACATCAAATCTGATGTGCTGATCATGGGCGATAACAAGCCGGCCGATGAGGCCCGCTATATCCACGGCACAGAAGGAAAAGGATTTTGGACCTTTTACGGCGGTCACGATCCGGAAGATTACCGGCATTTCGTGTACGATCCCGAAACAGACCTTAATCTGCACCCCAACTCTCCGGGGTACCGGCTGATCCTGAACAATATCCTTTTCCCTGCCGCCAAGAAAAAGAAAAGAAAAACATAAGCACTTAACAAAAACAAATTCTCAAAATGACCAAACGATCATTTAGCGTTACACGTATTCTGTTCGGACTATTTTTGCTGGCCATAGGATTTCTGGCCGGTATGCTTTGGACCAGCCGCTTCGATCAAAGCGAAAGTAAACAGGAGGAACAACCCAAAGCTATTGTCACTTCTTCTGAAAAAGAAAATACCGGTGAGGCCGTTTCCGACAATACTCCTCCCCCTGGCGAGTCCTCCCTTAACCCTTCGGAAAAAGCCACCATCAACTTATTTCAAAATGCCGCCCCTTCCGTCTGCTACATCACTACCTCCAATCTTCGCAACGATTTTTATCGCCGCAATGTTACCGAAGTGCCCCGGGGAAGCGGCTCCGGCTTCATTTGGAGTAATGACGGACACATCATCACCAATTATCACGTAATACAAGGAGCGGACCGAGCTACTGTAACCCTATACGACGGCTCCACTTATCCGGCTAAAGCCGTAGGAGTGTACCGCGAAAAAGACCTGGCGGTTTTAAAGATCGATGCCCCTCGCTCCAAATTGCGTCCCATCCCGGTAGGAACTTCCGACAACTTAAAAGTAGGGCAATCGGTTTATGCCATAGGCAACCCTTTCGGGCTGGATCAGACTCTGACGACCGGCATTGTCAGTGCTTTAGGCCGGGAAATCGAATCGATCGCAGGCGTCCCCATCCGCGACGCCATCCAAACCGATGCAGCCATTAACCCCGGAAACTCCGGTGGCCCCTTGCTCAATTCTTCCGGCGAACTGATCGGCGTTAACACTGCTATTTACAGCCCCTCCGGAGCTTCTGCCGGAATTGGATTTTCCATCCCCGTCGATGCCGTCAAATGGATCGTACCTGAAATCATCAAAAACGGCAAAGTCATCAGGCCTTCACTGGGCATCGCTTTGCGTCCCGATATCGCTCGCCGGCTACAAATTGAGAACGGCATCCTGATCATCACCACAACTCCTGGCGGACCCGCCGAAAAAGCCGGCCTCCGCCCCACCTACAACTACAGGAGCCGCCAATTTGAACGAGTGGGCGATGTGATCGTCGCCATCAACGATGAAAAAGTGAATGATTATAACGACTTATTCCTTACCCTCGAAAAGTATGATCCGGGTGATCAGGTTACCCTGACCATCATTAGAGAAGATAGAAAAATGGAAGTGCCGATTGTACTGGGTGCTTCTGATCAATGACCATAGCCATAAGAGTTGTAAAGGTCTCCTCCCTTAAGTTTTGCAGGTTTATAGTTGATGTCGGCTGAAGTTGACCTCAACTATAAACCTGCTTTCCTTATGGCACTAACCAGGTTTGTTTTCTCTTGTCCTTTTCCCACCAAAAGGCAGCTCGCTGATGTCCTTCCGGATGAAGGTGCAAAGCGTCGATCGAATGAACAGTCACCCGGATCAGCATGAAATGGTCGAAGGCGAAATCGGTTTGACTCTTATCCAGCTCTTGTGACCAAAAGCCGGGCAGGCCGTCTGTATCTTTTTCCGAAAAAGTCCCCGGTGCTTCTACTGTAGCGTAGCTGCTCCGGCCTTCTTTCGACAAATGGTCCCAGTACTTACGGGCCTGATCGTCGCCACTGATCAGTTCGGCTTCTCCACTCACCCGGAGCTGCACCTTTTTCTTAGGATGCCAGAACGTCAAGGCTGTTTGAGGATGTTGCCTTAGGTGTTCAACTTTACTTGACCGGGCGTCCGTAAAGAATAGCAACTGCCGCCTCTGCTTGTCCACCGCCCTGAGAACTATCGTCCTCAACTGACATTGCCGCCCATCGTAAGTCGCCATCATGGGCGTACGCATCGAGTCACTGCGCCCGTGAGCGGCCCTGATGAGTAAGTCCCAGGCCTGTATCTCGAATCGATCCAGATTTTCAAAACGTTCCATCGTGCTTCTTTTTGAGGCCTTTTTAACAGCCTTCATATCAATTAGTTCAGATTAGACTGGAGTTAAAGAGCGAATATTAATACATGTTGATCCGCATATAAGTGGTTGAACGGATTTGAGTTGGCACATGATGCCGCCTGCCAGGCGGCATCATGTGCCAACTTAACCTGGGGTTGTGTAAAAAGCCAGTTGCTCCTCCGGCCTAAAAAAAATTAAAATTTTCACCTAAAAAGTGACTGATCGTTTAGACGCCCGTCTCAAAAAGGAATGTTCATTAAAACAATTGCTCGTTACAGAAGCATCGAAGATATGAATATGGGTTTTAGGTGTTTTCAGGAGGAAGGCCTCGTGCTTTCCTCCTTTTTCAACCCAACAGTAAACACAAAAACAAAGAAGCATAGAAATGACTTTGCTTGATTTTTAAGACTTATTCGAACTTGGCATAAAATAGATTTTAGGTTTTTTTTTACAAGGGGAGCTTCACTCTCCCCTTTTTTTAACAAGTTCGTAATTGTTTTGTTAATTTTTTGCAATTAACGGAAAAAGAGGAACGATATAGCGGTTTTGAGGTGTTATACTATTGAAAATTGAAGGTTTTCATGATATGAATATGGGTTTTAGGTGTTTTTTTGAGGGTGGTCATTTGATCACCCTCTTTTTTTATCTGTTCAGCAATACAAAGTCACCTTTCAGCAATTCCACCCTCCCGTCGATGTATTCCACTTCTGCAGTAAAGACGAAAACGGCCGGTTTCATTTTCTTTCCACGGAAACTGCCGTCCCAACCGAAATTCGGATCATTAGGTTGAAAATTAGTCTGCTCAAAAACACGGGTTCCCCAGCGATCAAAAATGAAGAACGAGCGTATCTGGCGGACGTCGTCGTCCGCAAAAATATAATACACATCATTATTGCCGTTCCCGTCAGGAGAAAAGGCCGTGGGAAAGAATAAGCTCTCCGGCGTATTGACGGTAATGACCACCGACCCTACCGCCGTGCAATTGAGAGAGTCTGTTACAAATACCTTGTACACAGTCGTCTCCAAAGGCTTAAGCACCTGCATTGGTTCAGAAGGATTCCCGGACTGCCCTGCCGGCGTCCATCGCAAGGAATCGTAGGAGCGATTCACTAAAGCCTCAATGCGAATGCTGTCACCCAGGTCGATATTTTGATCAGGCCCTAATGCGACTTCCAGCGGAGTGATTTCCGGGAAACTAAAATCATATTCCACCACACACCCTCTGGCGTCCATCACCCGAAGCACATGCATCGTTTCCGGAGCCAGATTATCGAAGAAGTTGCGGGTTAGAAAAACTTCACTATTCACTGCATAAGCAAAAGGTCCTACTCCTCCGCTGACCTGGTTTACGGTTATCGAGCCGGTCCCATCCCCCAGGCAATCCGGAGGAGAAATGGTAAAGTCGACATCCTCAATCGGCTGCAGATCTCCTTCTACAGTAATCGATCCCCTGCCTGTACATCCGTTACGGGTATTGGTTATCTCCAGTACATATACCCCCGAGCTATCCACCTGCGCGACCGGTCCGTTACTCCCCGAAACGATCTGACCTCCCGCTGCTGAGGACCAGGCATAGGTAAACAACCCATTGGCTCCCGGCAATCGTCCATCCAGTTCGATAAGAATATCCTGACAATCCAGCAGCAACGGATCGGCTATATTGACCCTCGGACTTAAGGTATCGACCGGCAGCGCTACTTCGGCGGTATTCGAACATCCGTTGATCGTATCCGCAATGGTCAGTTCATAAACACCGCCGGCATCTACCTGCACCTCCAGCATGCTTCCGCTTGCCAGTATCCGGCCGGGGCCGGACCAGGTATAGCGGTATTGAGGGCCCTGAGCCGAGTTGGTTGCATCTATTATTGAAGTGTTTCGCAAACAGTTTAAGGCTTCAGGATCAATGATGGAAACTTCCGGAGCCCTGGTATTTTCACTGATTCTGAAACGAACGGTATCCCGGCAACCGTTACCCGGATCCGTCCCAATCACCACAAAATTGCCGGGCGTAGTCACCCTTAAAGCCGACCCATTATCAGGTAACAGAGCCCCATTCTGCCGGTATTCAAAAGTTAAAGCCAAACCGGTAGCAGAGGTAGAAGAAGACAAGTCTGCCTCGATCTCAGGATTGAAGCAGGTGATCACCGTTCCAGCCAGCGTGTCTACGGACAGCTCGGGAGCGCGAAAATCCTCTTCCACAATTACCGAGTCCACTGCAATACAGTTGTTCACCAGGTCCGTCACTACAAGATAATAAGTCCCGGCGCTGCGCACCCTGGGATTAAGCACATCAAAAGAACCCACGATCTGCCCGTCGGATGTAGCCCAAACCGCTGATAATTGGCCATTAGCAGCATCAGCAGAGGCCGTTAGCCGAACCTGCCGCTCCGAGCAGGTGATCGTCTCCTGAGGATTCACCGTAATGATCGGAAAGCGGTCATCCAGCGTAACCGTCACACTGTCTATCCCCACACAACCATTGCTGCGATTCTCCACCCTAAGGAAATACCGCCCGGGCTCACTAATGGCCGGCTGTAATGAAGCAGCCCCTGAAATGGGGGCATTATCCGGATTGCTCCATTCAATATCAATATTGGTTTCTCCGGAAATAACCACTCCTTCCAAGTTGAGGGCAACAGTACGGCAATTGAATTGGCCGTCTACCGTAGCATCCACAACCGGGCTTACCGTATCCGCCGTAACCCTGACAACTTCCTCGCTGGAACAGCCCGTATTCTGATCCCGCACGGTGAAAGCATAAACGCCGGGTTCATCTACTGATAAATCAAGGGTATTCTGACAGGAAAGGGTGTCGCCCTGCGCATCCAATAAACACCACTGAAAAGAAAAACTTCCATTAGCAGGCAAGCTCCCTTGCAACAAGGCTGTGGGCCGGCTACAATTCAGCACTTCGTCCCCCAGCGGCTGAAGGAGAGGCGGGTCTGTATTTTCTAAAACAACCATGCTATCCAGCTCTGAACATCCATTTACAATATTGCTCACCCTAAGAAAATAAACACCGGGCTGATTTACGATCGGATTAACAGAGTTGCCGCCTGTTTGAATGTTACCACCCGGGCCCGCCGTCCATTGATAAGTAATGTCGGCGCCACTGGAAGAATTTTCTCCCTCCAGCCTGGCGAAAGTATTATCGCAGGTGATCGTTTGCGCAGGCCCCGCAACAGCATTGGGCGTTAAAGTGTCCAGACCGATAACAACCGCATCTATACCCACACAGCCATTCTGTGTGTTGGTGACTTCAAAAAGGTAGACTCCTTCCCGGCTCACCTGAAGTTCGCTTGTATTAGAAAGGCTAACGCTGCTATTCCCTTGCTCAAACCAGCGAAAACCTGGATTCGCACCGGCGCCGGAAAAGACGCCTGTCATGAGCGGGAGAGGATTCGAACAGGTAATATCCTGATCACCGCCCGCATTGACCAGCGGCGGAATCGTGTCGCCAAATACTTCTATCCGGATCGTTGTAGACAGCCCATTATCGTTATCGCTTACCACTAAAGTGTATATCCCCGGATCATCCACCAAAGGAGTTAAAGTATTGGAACCGGACACAATATTGCCATTGGTCGTTTGCCAGGAAAAACTGCAATTATTACAGGCTTCACAAAGAGTTGCGGCTAACCTTACCTCAGGTGACGTACAGGTAATGGTATCCGGACTACCGGCGCTCACACAGGGAGGACAGTCCTCCTCGATCACCTCTATATCCAGCTGCCGTACACAACCGTTATCGGTATTCGCTACCAGTAGCGTATAAGCTCCCCCCGCCCCGACGATCAAATCGAGGCTGTCGGCATTACCTAGAATTGATGGGCCGGACCAGTTGAATACAAGAGCTCCTTCCATGGAGCTTAGCACTCCTTGTAATTGTAAAGTGTCCGGATCACAGGGAAAAACTAGATTTTCAAAAGAAACGTCAGGCACAAAGATATTGCGCCGGATCTCTACCCCATCCGTTGCCGTACAACCGTTGTTGTTATCCGTGATCTCAAATAGATAAATGCCGGCGCTGTCTACAGTGGTGGTCAGCTCCGTACTCAGGGTGTCTCCTTCAAAAGTATACCAGATATAGCTGGTGAATGGACTGGTAACAGAACCGCTCGCATCCAGGGTCGCCGTCAGTTGATCGCAAGTCAGGGTATCCGGAAAGCCGGCGTTCGCCACAGGCGGTAAGGTGTCAATGGTAACCTGCACCGAAGCTGAATCCGACAAGCCGATCGCCAGGTTAGTTACTACGACCGTATAAGTGCCTGCGCAAGCTACTTCTGCAATGCTGCTGTCCCTGCCTTCCAGTATGCAGTTGTCCTCAGGTCCTCGCCAGAAATAACCGACCGCATCACTGCCCGCCATAGAACTCCCGGCGTCCAGCAACACGATCTGCCGGTCGCAGGTCAGCGATCCCGGGGTCGCAATAAGCGCTTCCACCGTACAGTCAAAAAGCACCTCTACAGCAGCGGTATCCGAACACCCCAGGATCGTATCCTGAACAATGAGCTGGTAAATGCCGGCTTCGGAAACTGCAACCTGATCCGTATCCCGGGCAATGATATTGTTGTCGAAAAACCAACTGAGCTGCCCCCCGCCGGAAGCGGAACCGTCCAGCAGGGCCAGGCCATTCCCGCAGTCGATCGAAACGGCCGGAGGCAGAACTGCACTGGGAACTACCGTATCCTGCGTGACAACCACCGTATCGGAGGAGATGCAACCGGAATTTAGATCTTGAACCTCCAGAATGTAAGTTCCCCCACAATCAACTTGTACTGAAGAAAGATTGGTATCCGTTAAAAAACAGGCGCTGCCCGTCCAATTATAAGTAACATCCGTAGCGCCAATTTCATTACCAAGGGTAACGGACTCCACCAGACAATTTAAAGCCTGGTCTGCTCCTGCATCAGCTACGGGAAAATTCTGATTATAACTTATACTGACCGAAGAAGAGTCAGCACATCCATTTCTCGTATTGGTAATCTTCAGCTGAAAAATTCCGGCGGAATCCGTTTGGGAAAAAATGGAATCGACCGGTCCGGTAAAATTACCGTCCGGAGAACTCCACTCGTAGACCAGATCAGGGCCTGTACTGCTCCCTGCACCTCCTAACAGGACCACAGGAGTATTGCAGTCCACCAGTTGCGGGCTTCCCGCATCTGCCATAGGCGAGAGCGTATCTAAAGCGACCGTTACCGTATCGCTATTCGTACAACCCGTGATGGTATTGATGAGATCCAGCACATAAATACCCGGCTGATCGATCAGAGGTTGATTTGTATTTTCCCCATCCAAAAAGCCAGGGCCAGACCACTGATAATCAATCCCTGGGCCAGAGGCCGCATTCGTCCCATCCAGTCGTATGATGGGCGTCAGACAATTCAATACGGTATCGGGGCCGGCATCTGCAACTGGAGGCGCCGAATCATCAAGGATGACGACACTATCCTGATTGGAACAACCTGTATTGAGATTGGTGATGGTTAAAATATAAGTTCCACCACAATTGACTATCGGTGCTGCCGTATTTTCCCCACTCACGATACAAGGTCCGGTCCAGGCATAGTCGAATTCCGGTCCGGAAGATGAGCCTGCACTGTTCAAAGGGGCTTCCGGAGTGGTACAGGTAAGCGTAAAGCCGCCGCCTGCCTCGACGACCGGAAGGTCATCTATGAGCAATACCTCTACCGCCGTCGAATCTTCGCAACCGGTAGCCAGGTCCTGCACTACAACCTGATAAACGCCTGGCTGATTAACAGTGATAAAATCTTCATCTTCATTACTTGTGATATTCCCATTGACGGTAGACCAGCGATAAGTACCTCCCACCAGCGGAAATGAGCCTTTGGCGTCGAGCGTGGCCGTATTCAGCGCACAGGTCAGGTCATTGGACTTGGCAATAACAGCCATAACGCTCATCAGGTCTTCTTCCACTACTACTTCTGCAGAATCTGTACATCCGTTGATCAGATCCTGAACGATAAGCCGGTAAGTTCCTCCCGCCCCAATGGTCGGTGTCAATGTACTGCCCCCGGATAAGATCTGACCGCCGTTCAGTGCTCTCCAGCGGAAAGAATAACCAGGACCGCTGTCCGATCCTGTGCCATCCATAACCAAAGTGTTCATCTGGCAGGTTAACGTATCCGATACCGGAGCAATTTGGACGGCGGGACTTGTTTGATCGGACATTACAGAAACCGAGGCGATTCCGGCACAACCCGTGATGGTATCTGTTACTTCCAACTGATAAGTATCGGGAGAAAAAACAAACGGTCTCAATGAATCCGGATCGGTGATCAGGCTTCCTCCCGTGGCCGTCCAAAGATATATGATATTCGGCCCCGAAGAAGAGCCGGAGGCGTCCAGCTGAATGCTGTCGTTAAAACAATTCAATACTGCAGGATCCGCAATAATGGCTGTCGGGCTGGAGCCGTCTTCAGCTATTGTCACCACACTGATGTCGGTGCAACCGTTAGTCGTTTTCCTAACGGTTAAGGTATACGTGCCGGGCGCATTCACCAGGGCTTGAATCTGATCGGCTCCGGATACGATATTCCCATCCGGGCTCGCCCATTCGTAAAGTACATCGGCTTCCTGGGAACTGTTAAAGGTTCCGATAACGGCCTGAGGCTGAGCGCAGGTTAAAGTATCCGGAGGGCCTGCGTCAGCAACTGGGCGGATGGTATCAGCCTCGACAATGATGGTGTCTCTGTTCGTGCAAAAAGCTGTCCCTTGATTTTGAGTAACGATAAGGGAATATAAGCCTCCCCGGTTGACGTCAAGAGTTGCGGTATTTCCAATTACCTGGTCGTTATCATCCAGCCAGGTAAACCCTACTCCGCCGGCAGGCATGGACGCGGATCCATCCAACGTGACAACTGTATTATTGCAGCTTATGGTGTCAGGTTCGGCGAAAACCACATCAGGAGCGATCACTCGAAGATCTACCCTAAGTATGCTGTCACATCCCGAAACGGTAGTAGAGGGCACCTGATAAATACCTGCAGAGGAGAAGGTGCTGTCCCCCACCACAAACAAATCGCCCTGACAAATGGTGGCGATGCTGTCCATGACCAGCACACTGGCTACGCTTAAGTTTAAGGTCACTATGCTGTCACATCCCTCTACAGATAAAAGGGTATCTTCATAGAATCCGGCTGTCGTTCTGGGCAAGCCTCCAAAATCATAAGCATCGCCGGAGCAAATAGTAGCGTAGATAGTGTCTCTCAATTCATCCAGCACCGTCAGGTTCAACCGAATGATGCTATCACAGCCGATCACATTTTGAAGGACATCAGTAAAATTACCGGCTGTCGTGTAAGTACTTGTGCCGACGGTAAAAGAAGCTCCCTGGCAGATCGATTCATTTAAAATGGTCTCTGAAGGCCCCACAATGGTCACTTCAAGGCAGTTGGTGGACAAGTCGGCGCAGATAGCTGATGAATTGGACGCCAGGTCCGATCGGAGATCCGTTAAAAGCAAGTTGTCTGCCGGATCAGGCAGATTTAGACTGTCGCTAAGGCGATAAGACAATCCGCAGATTTCATAATCTCCGGCGCCGGCGGTGGTCAGATCCGGTGCATCGGTAAGGTTGTCTAGAATTCCGTTTTTAAAAACCAGGTAGGTGAAACCATACTCCAGGGTATCCGGAACTGTAGCTGTATAAAACGGCACCGGACTTACTTCCAGCGCCGGATCCCCTTCACAAACGACAAGTGGAAGGTCGTTGAAAGTACCGGCATTGGCGTCGCAGCAAGGATTGCCTTCGTCATCGCAGAAAATGAGTTCGACGTCATAGAATTGGGAGACTAGTGAAGGAACGGGCGTCGGATAGGGCCCGGCGCCAAAGCCAATATCATTAACTTCAAAAATAATCAACCAGGTCCCATTGACCGGTCCGGCATTAAAATCGCTAAAACAACCACCCGACGGGAAGTACCTGCCGTTATATTCAGGTGCGCTGAACAGATTGATGTTGCTCCAGGTATCTGTTTGGAACAAATCCGGCTCAGCCATCGCCGAACAATCAACAAACCCAATATCAAAGTTATTAGGATTAAAATCAAAGGAGCCCGGCTGCATAGGTCCTATCAATTGCACTACATCCCCATTTGGAGACACCACCCATAAATCCATCGTCCTGACATCGGTATGCCTGAAATTAAGCCTTACCTCACACAGCCCCTGGCCAGGATCAGAAAGATCATTATTTACGAAAGAAGCAATATCTAATTCAATAGTATCTCTGCGAAAGTTTTCAATAACAACTTCATTCTCTAACCCACAAAACTGGGAGTAACCAAAAAAGGGGAGAAACAAAAGCGAGTATAAAATTCTTTTCATGGATATGTTCTTCGGTTCAAGGGAGTTGGTTCCTAATAGGAACGTTGAAAATCGAGCTATCATACAAATATGGGCACAAATTTACATAAGCGCCGGAAAAGTTAATGTTTTGGAGACGGTCTCCACCAAAAAAACATCTGAAATTTTCCTTTAAAATTAAGGCAATTGGCTAAAAGGGCGGAAGCTTTTTCTCTTTTAATGGGGGCATATTGTCAGGCAGCTTTCAATTAATCCCTCCTTAACAGTGACCTTTTCATTTTTTAAGAGATCATTAGCATAAAAATCTGTTATTTTTACGTTCCATCACCTGAAAAATGATCAAACATGAAAAGAATAATTCAGATTTGTTTGCTAAGTGCTTTTATGGTCTTTGCCGTTGGTAGGTTACAGGCTCAGCAGACCCCTGCCGACACGGAAGAACTAAGCCCCTGGTGGTTCGGCGGCGGCTTCAACCTGGGATTCTCCGGCGGAAATAACCAGACGATCTTTAGCTTCGGCCTCTCTCCTATGGTAGGCTATCGCTTGTTCGACCAGTTTTCCGTAGGCCCCAGAGTCTCACTTTTGTATACCAATTATACCATCCGTGGTTTTAACAACGGCGAAAATGAAAACGCCTCCCCACTCTCCTGGGCAGTAGGCCTTTTTTCCCGATACAAGATCCCTATCAACCGAGCCAGTATTTTCGCGCACCTGGAAGTGGAACTGGAAAACGAAGCATTCGTTCAGTTCGTCGGTAACGAACTGGAAACTTTCCGGCGGGAAGTGGGTAATTTTTATATCGGCGGCGGCTATTCCGCAGGCTTTCCTTTCGCTTACGAAATCCTGGCGTTGTACAATCTGAACCAGCGGGATGTGGCGTTTGGGATCGAAAATCCTATTGAACTGCGAGTGGGTTTTACTTATAACTTTTAAAATACACCGCTCTATTTTTTTTGACGCAGAAAGACGCAGATAAAGCTGATCATCACTGCCGGAAACTGTAGGAATCAGCAGAACCTGCGTCTTTTTGTATCAAAAGCGAGAACTTAGAGATGAATATTCATTCCCACTAAAAAATTTATGCCGGCCTGAGGGAAAAATCCCTGATCCACTACTTCGGTTCCGTCAAACAAATAGCGATACGACCAGGCGTTGGCCTCGAATTGCTGGTCGAAAATATTTCTGGCTAAAAAGGTCAGATCAACCTGCTTAACCCATTTGGGCTTCCAGACATACCGAAAACGCAAGTCTGTAAAGGAATAAGCCTCCAGCACATTATTGGGATCCGAGGTATTATCGATGTACTGCTGTCCGACGTATTTGGTCAGCAGGGCAATTTCCAGTTCCTGTTCATCGGTGTTGGTGAATGCCTGGTAAGTTATGCCTCCACCGGCAATGAGGTCAGGTGAAAAAGACAGGTCGGTGTCCTCATGCACCACCTGTTCCTGTCCGAGATAATTAAAATCCTGGTCATAACGATCCACGAATTCGACGAAGCGATCGACTTTATTTCTGCTAAAGGTAGCGTTCCCTTCGAGTTGCCAGTGGTCGCTGAGGGCCCAGCCGCCGGCCAGTTCCAACCCAAGGCGGTAGCTTTGATCGATATTGACGCGAATGGCTTCCCCTACCTGATTTAACTGTCCGTTGAGCGCTAATTGATCTTCATAGGCCATGTAGTACAGGTTGGCCTCGAAGCCCAGTTGTTTGCCGGAAAAACGAAGTCCGAGCTCGGTGTCATACAGTTTTTCTGCTTCCGGGCGGTTCTGGGGCGTTGAATTGACGTAATCATTCCGGTTGGGCTCACGCTGTCCGACGGCAAAGGAGGCGTACAGGTTCGTCTGTTCATTCAAAGAGTAGGTCAGACCGGCCTTGGGGTTGAAAAAGTCCAGGTTAACATCCTGGTCGACAAAATCAAAGTTTTGCGTGGGTCCAAGAAAGCGGTATCCTACCCTTCTGTACTGGAGGTCCAGATAAGCGTTCAGGCGATGGTTCAGCGCCAGGTTAAGTTTGGTGTAAATATTGAAGTCTGTTTTCCTGGCGTCATTTTCGTAATAGCGGTCCTCGTTCTCGCTATCGCCTGCAAAGCGGGCCCAGATGACCTCTCCGAAATGCAGTCCCTCGTATACATTAAATCCACCGCCGATGGTCAGGTCCAGTCGCTCATCATCAGGTTGATAATTCAAGGAATAAACCGTACCGTAGAAGTCGTTATCCAGCCAAAGGCGGCGGATAAGATCTGTTTGATCCGGGCCATTCGATAAAACCGGCTCAATGTTGTAATCCTGGAGAATTTGATCCGCCTTATACTGCTCAAAATAGCCCCTGCCCTTGGTATAATGCCCGTTGAGATTGAGGTACCAGTTGGAGCTCAGCTGATTACTGTATAATAATTGGTAGTGTGTTTGGCGATAATTATCCACTTCATCGTCATGAGGTTCACCCTCTTTTTCCGTTCCGGCCGGGTTGAATGTGCGGGTCTGCGGGTTGTCCAGCAGATCGGCGGGTACGCCGTACCAGGCTTGATAGGTAATTTCATGGCCGGAGAACAGGTTAAACTGCAAGGTGCTGGAGTTACCCAGGTATTTGGCGGTAAGGGCATAGGAATTTAAATCCGCGGAAGCACGATCGATGTAGCCGTTAGACTGGATGGTCGACAAGCGCCCCGTCAGCAGAAAGCGTTCGTTCAGAAGGCCTGTTCCCACCTGAACGTTGCTCTTCCAGGTGTCGAAGCTGCCCAAAGACCCACCGATGATGGCGTAAGGTTCTTCTCTTGTTTCCACGGTGCTAAGATTGATGGAAGCGCCGAAGGCGCCGGCGCCGTTGGTAGAGGTGCCCACGCCTCTTTGGATCTGGATGCTACTGGTGGACGTTAAAAAGTCGGGCAGGTTTACCCAGAAGACCCCTTGTGATTCCGAATCGTTTAACGGAATGCCGTTGATCGTGACATTGATACGGGTGGGGTCAGAGCCTCGGATTCGAATACCGGTATACCCGATGCCGGTGCCCGCGTCGGAGGTAACGACTGCCGAAGGCGTCCATCTCAGCAAAAAGGGCACATCCTGTCCCAGATTGGCTTTCTGGATATCTGCTTTATCCAGGTTTTCGAAGGTAATGGGAGTGCGCTCATCCGCACGGGTAGCTTTGACGACCAGCTCGTCCAGGGTAGTGGAACGCTCGGTCAGTTGCAGATCCACCACTTTTTGGCTGTCCCCGGGTTGGATCACCAGAGATTGACTTATCGGTTTGTAGCCCACATAAGTGATCCGAAGAGTGTAGGTTCCTGCCGGAAGATCTTCGATCCGGTACTTTCCGGAGGCATCCGAGGCGTCGCCTTTACGCACTTCCGGTATCCAAACATTGGCGCCAGACAAAGCCTGTCCGCCCGTGTCGGTAATTGTTCCGCGCAACACAGCCTGCGACCAGGCAACGTGCGTAAAAAGCAGCATTACTGCTGAAAATAACCATTTGTAAAACATGAAAAAGAATTTGACATCTGATAAAATCCACCTTGCCTTGGGGTTCGGAAGGCGTTTTCTATCCGCATACCTTTCAACACGTAAGAAGTGTTCATTTCCCTACCCGGCATTACCCGGGCAGGTTCCATGGGTATGATCTCAGCCGTGTTGGTTGCTAGTTGATGATTGATGGGAGTTTTTTTCCTAGTCCTGCATCAAGCGATAACAGGCAACCGACAACTATTAACCAACACGGCACCCCAAATGATTGGCGCAAATATATCAACTGCCTTTGGAAAAATCAAACGGCGCGCTTTTTACCGCTCGCACGGCTAAGCCCAGACGCTCTTCAGGGCGCTCCCCGGAAATGATGCTGTAAGACAATCCAAGCTGCTCCAGTTCACGCAGATAGATATCGAAGAGCACATCCCGGTCCTGCGGATTTTCCCGGAACGGATCAGGTTGCCAGGGTATGTCCGGCTTACACAGTAAATAATGATGGCGAGGGGTCCCATGGAGTTGTTCCAAAATCCAGGGATGTGTTTTTCCGAACCTGAAATCTGACCAGACTTTAAGCACCAGCATGGACGTATCACAGATCATCAGCCCGTTCAGCCTTTTTGCATAATCCCTTTCCAGAAAAAATTGCCCCTTCGCGATCTGGAGAAGATCCGATTCCTCATAAGGCCGCAAAAGCCGGGTCAGGTAAATACGGGAATACTCGGGCACGAAACGCGTCCGGAAAAATCCGGAAAGGCTCCGGGCCAGGGAAGACTTCCCTGAAGATTCCGGTCCGGTAATGATGATCTTTTTCATGTTCTTATAACAAACAATATCAGATGTCATTTCGTTAATTGGGGGATTGCAAAAATAGCGATCTGTCAAACACCCTGCAGGAGTTTTTTTTTGTTGGCTTTCTAAAGGGAGAACAATTATATTTGTTCAAAACATAAAAATCACTTATGCACGATATCGAACCACATTACCAATGGCGGGATCATTATGTTGCATCGGAGGATGAGCGTTCTCCCTTCTACGGACGGGAGTATGATGAGTTTTATTTTACAAAAAAAATATACAACTACTACATACATCCCCAGTGGGATGAATTTGGCTCAGCCACGCTGTATTTGAAGATCCTTTATGCTGATTACGACGAAGGGTATGCCATTATTGAACTGATCGGAGAATGGAATGACTGTTTGTCCAATGACATTATGTACCTGAAGCGGGAAGTGGCCGATCAGCTTTTTGATCAGGGCATTTCCAAGTTCATCCTTATTTGTGAAAATGTATTGAATTTCCACGGCTCTGATGACTGTTACTATGAAGAGTGGCGGGATGATGTTCAGGGAGAAGGAGGTTGGATCGTACTGATCAATACCCTGGACCATGTAGCTGAGGAAATGAAACATACGCAACTACAGCATCAGGTTAATTTCGGCGCTGAATTTAATGACATCAACTGGCGCCCGCATAAGCCTAAAATGATCTTTAAAGCCATCGAAGCATTGGTCAATGGCGAGTTGAAGCGATTGCTGCCAATGGGATAATCATATGCATAGATCTGGATTTGTAAACATTATCGGAAAGCCCAATGTGGGAAAGTCTACCTTAATGAATGCGCTGGTGGGCGAACGGATGTCTATTATTACCAATAAGCCTCAGACAACCCGGCACCGGATTATCGGCTTGCTGAGCGGTGAAGATTTTCAGATCGTTTTTTCGGACACCCCGGGCTATATTGAAGATCCAGCCTATAAAATGCAGGAAGCGATGAATCGTTTCGTGCAATCTACTTTTGAAGATGCCGACCTGATGCTTTTTGTTACCGACGTCAATGAACAATATCAGGAGGACGATCCCATCGTGCAAAAGCTGAAACAGCTGAAAGAGATCCCGAAATTTTTAGTGCTCAACAAAACCGACCTGGCCAAACCCGAGCGTATTCTTGAATTGATCCGGCAGTGGAATGAATGGGTGGATTTTAAAGAAACCATTCCCATTTCCGCCCTTCACAAGGCCAATACAGATAAACTATTGACCCTCATTCTGGATAACCTTCCCGAAGGCCCTGCTTATTACCCGAAAGACCAGCTGACCGACCGGCCGGAGCGCTTCTTCATCAGCGAGATTATCCGGGAGAAGATCCTGGAATTGTATGAACAGGAAATCCCTTATTCCTGCGAGGTTGAAGTAGAGTCTTTTAAAGAAGCCACCACCAAAAATGGAGAACCGCTCATTCGAATCTCTGCTCTTATATATGTGATGCGCAAAACGCAAAAGGGGATCATCATCGGAAAAGAGGGAGCAGCTATTAAAAAGCTGGGCACGGAGGCTAGAAAGGCAATTGAAGCGTTTCTGGAATCTAAGGTTTTCCTGGAGCTTCATGTCAAAGTGAGAGATAAGTGGCGGGATGACGAGAGAGCTTTAAAGGGCTTCGGATATCATCATTAAACATTAAGTGCTTATACAAAATATTTGAAGGTAATTTAACTGTAATATTTTCTTATTGTTCTCCTGACTTTTATCAATCTGAACGTCCCCACCAACAAAATGATCGGCGCCATGATCAACAAGACGAATCCCAGATACCGGATTTCCGCAAAAACTTCCATTTCGATCAAACTGATGCCGCCGCCCATAAAAACAATAAAAGTGCGAAAATAAGCCAAAAAGGTTCGTTCATTGGCCAGACGCGTACGTTCGATCGCCAGCCAGTCGCGGGTAATGAGGTTTTCTTTTTCTTTTGTCATTGAATGCTGGATTAGTTAATGCTTATGAAAGAGGCTGTCTAAAAAGACAAGCTCCGCATATTTACTCCAATAAAGATCCGCGTTCAATGATCTGGATCACATAACAAAAATTCACTCGCAAATTTCACCGATCCATCTGTCATCTACCTTTCCTTGCTGATCATAATGAAATACCGCCCCAATTGTACATCCGTTAGGGCCGGTAGAATCAACCGTATAGCGGAGATCGAACCCCATATCGATAGGCGTCCCCAGAATAGTGCGGACATAGGAAGTGTCCACCCCCGGCTCGACAAGATCGACCACCTTAGCCAGGCTTTCATAATCCTGATGCTGTTGATAGTGATGACCTAATCTTTCGATCTCGCTCTGACAAGCGAAACATGCCGTTAGTACCAATGTTATTATTACTGCTTTTCTCATAATAGGTGAATGTTTTTTATTTCCTTTTTTCAAAAAAAGATGGTGGCTACCAATATAAAAACAACAGAAGTTTTGACCTTCACAGATGTCGTTTTTCATTGAATCCTATCGAACACACTATTTACCAAACCGTTACGAAAATAAAACCAAATAGAAAATTATGAGAACGTTGCTATTATTTATTTTCGCCATCAGCACTCCACTCCTGTTATTGAGCCAAAACACGATGTTCTCCGATTGGGACCTGGATAACGATCAGTTAATAGAACGACATGAATTTACGACAAAATTTATTGAAGAATATTATCCCAACTGGGAACCGGCCAACGAGCAGGGCATCATAGAAAAAGAATATTATGAAGGAAGTTATGCCGCCCTGGACACCGATAACGATAATTACCTGTCGGATGAAGAATGGCTGCTCGGTTACAATTACTTTATCGACGATTATGTCATTTACGACGAGCTGGGTTTTGTCGATACCAACGAAGATGGCATGGTCAGCTATGAGGAATACTACGATGCCTTATACGACACTCCTTATTTTTCTGACATCGACGTCGATTCCAATGGGCACATCAGTGAATATGAGTTAGCTTACTTTGTATTTGATAACTGGGACTTTGACGATAGTCAGACGCTTAGTCGCTCAGAGTTTAACCGGTTTGATTGGTACTACCTGGATGTGTAAAAAAAATGAGGCTATCTGAAAAGGCCGAGACCTTTTCAGATAGCCTCATTTTTTTTATTTTATTAAAACTACTTTCCTGCTTAACACTTTCCTTCCAGACCACATCCTGATCAGATACATACCTCCAGGCAGATCACCTACTGCTACTCTGATGCGGTTCAATCCGCCGGCAGCTTCAACATTGATCACTTCCGCGATGCTATTACCACTTAGATCGACCAAAGCAATTTGCCAGCGATCTGCGTCTTCTTGATCCCATTCTACCCAAATATGGTCATATGCGGGATTAGGATAAATATTCAAATAAGACAATCCCTGCTTCTCTTCCTCTGTACTGGTGGCCAGATTTTCGCAGGCATCTCCTTTTTGGTCTCCATTACTATCCAGCTGAGCAGGATTGGGGAAATCCGGGCAATTGTCCTTGTCATTAGTGATGCCGTCGCCATCGATATCATCATCACAAACATCACCTATACCGTCGCCGTCAAAGTCCGCCTGATCGGAATTGGGCGTAAAAAGACAATTATCTTCTGCATTAGGGATGCCGTCGCCATCACCGTCAGCGGTAGGCTCGCAGATATCGCCTATGCCATTGCCGTCTTCGTCAAACTGGTCAGGATTAGCAAAAAACGGGCAGTTGTCCTCGTTATTTGGTAGTCCGTCCTCGTCGATATCATCGTCACAGACATCCCCCAGCCCATCTCCGTCCAGGTCCCGCTGATCAGGATTGGCGGCCAAAGGGCAGTTGTCGGCATCATCGGGGATCCCGTCCTCGTCGGTATCCAGCAAGGGTGGATCATTTTCAGCTCCGATGGTAAATCGCCAGCTGATGGTGTCTTTAATCTTGTTCCGGTTCAGATCAGAAGCGCTGATCAGCTGAACTTCTACGTTTTCCCCCTGATGAGCATTATGATTCCACAGCGGACGAATGATGAGGGTGCGCTCAGCACAGCCCAATTCGACCGGATAGACGATCCCGGTAGTTAAGCTTCTGAAGAGCACCTGTTGAGGTGATTGGTCAAAACAAGCCAGGGCTTCATCAAAAGTAATGGAAATGACTTCTGAAGAAAGCAGTTCTCCGTCGGCAGGCTCCGGAAGGCCGAATACCGCAGGCGGCCGTCGGTCGATCAAACCCCTGCTGACGGATGAAAACACATCACCCTCGCCATAGTCAGCACGCAGACGAATATCATAAGCGCCGTCCGGAAAGCCGGCTACATTCCAGTTCAGAACCGTACCATCTGTGGCGTCCGACAGCGCTGCCGGCTGCCATTCTTCTCCTATCGTCCAGGCAAAAGTGCCTTTTGGAGCATACTGCAACTGAACTTTTTTCAGGCGATCCTTATCGTACCCAAGAAATCGCACCAGCAGCTTTTCTTCGTTTTCCTGGTTGACCAGCCAGTTATCTAAGGGCCTGGCCATAGAAAGTTCCGGATAAGCAGATTGGAAATGGGCCGATAAGGCCACTGTATCTGCTATGGCGCCATCTTCACAGCCGGAAGCCAGCACAAACTGTAATCCTTCGTAGCTGAAAGCCCTCGGGCCCCGTCTGATGGTTATCGTCGCATTTCGCTGTGTACCCGGAGCAATCGTATAAGGGATCGGGGCCTGAGCTTCGCTACCTCCTATCCTAACGACGGCCCCATCCGGATTACTGGCCTGAAGGAATTTTAAAATATAAGTCCTTCCCTCATCACTCTGACTGATATTGCCCAGACTAAGTTGGAATACGGCTTCTCCATCTTCCGGGATGTTATTTTGAATATAGCTATCCGATAACAATTGAAGCGATTCCCGGGGCTGCGTCCCCGGCTCCCACGGACAGCTGCTTCTTCCGCTGACCAGGTCAAAAACCGGTGTTCCGTAAACCGGATCTTTCTTGATATTGACGCTGAAGAAATCCCCGGGATCGTCATCTTTGAGCTCGAAACCAGTCGTTGTCGATTTTAAGGCAGCGCCACTCACCGAAGAACCTACTTCCACCCGGAGCTTGGCTTCTACAGAGCCGGACACTCCGGAGCCGGAAATGTCATAACCTGCACCCACAATGATGCTTTCTTCCATAAAAGCAGCCACTTCCAGGGAAATGGATTGGCTCGCCGTTTGAGTGGTCGAAGAAGCATAAGTGGCGCCCGCGCTGAAAGAACGGTTTTCGATAAAGGCGGCATTCTTTTTATTTTTTTCATTATTCTCAAGTACTTGCTTCCACACGGATATCTGATTATTGTAAATGGCGGCCGAATCTGATTCTTCAGACAGGTAGAAGTCCCTGATTCCAGTAAGTTGCGGAATCAAACTGTTCCGAACGTGATCTTCCGTATACATGAAGGTAGTGGCAAAACCATTGTTGCCCATCACCAAGTCTATTTCCTTTTTCAAGGAACAGCTCATCGGGTCATAAGAAAGGATATCGGCTTGGGCATAGATCAGGTTCATAGCGGCGCCCACGAAGACGTCGCCCTCGGCGCCCGTAATGTTTTGGTTGTTGGAGGTGGAAAAACGCTCTTCGGTAGTGGTCGACATGATCCATTCTGAATTTCCTGAAACGCGTGCCCCGACACTAAGGGCGCCCCCGATGGTCCCCCACTTTTCTACTTTTATGGAGTAGAAATCGGGGCCGGTCTCAAAACGGGTGCCCAACTTTACTTCTTTTTTGATGGTCAGGCTGCCTTCACTTTGCCCGAAGACACGCATGCCCAGTTCGAAGGTATTACCTTCTTCAAAGAAAGAAAAGCTGGCGTCACCCGGCGGATCATGCAGGACCAGCAAGGGCATTTCCGGCAGGACGGTAGTAAAGGTTTGTTCGCGGGGTCGTATTCCTGTCACCGCCAGTTGTTCTGCCCAGGTAGCGGTTTCTTTATCTACTACTGCGACCAATTCGAAAAGTTTCTGGTGCGGGGCCACCAGATTGGGCAGGCCGGGAACCAGTTCGTAAAGGGCCTTACCCTCCTCCAGTTCGAGTGTATCCGGTGTATTGGCTCTGTCGCCGGCTTCATCATAGACCAGCACATACCCGGCTTCGACCGGGCAATTGGCATTGCCGAATGATTCCCGGACTTCTATTTCCAGCAGGTAAGGTTCATTTTGGGCGACGATGGCGGCCCCCAGTTCACTGCAGTTATTTTGCGGTAATCCCCGGACGATGATCTCAGGTGGACGGCGATATACGAAATCCTCCGTTTGGCCCTCGAAGGTAAGATCTACTTCCCGGGTTTCGAAATAAGATAATACGGCATCCGGGTCCAGGTCCAGACCATCTTTGGGTAGGAAATCCACCACTTCCACCAGGTACTTCCTGGCGGGCAAGTCAGCTGAGTAATGACCATTGGCGCGGGTTACGAACATGGTGTCTATGCAGCCTTCTCCGTCCAGGCTCAGCACCCGGACCACCCCCATACCAATGAAGATATCGCAGCCCCCTTTAATCTCCCCTTGAAGAAAGTTGGTGCGGGTATTCTCAAAATCAACTCCGGCTGTTTCTTTTTCCACCAGCAACTCCCGCCGGGCCGGCATAAAGCTATGGCCATCCAGACGGGGTTCGATGGTATAGCTCCCGGTCTCTTCAACGAGTATCTGATAATAGCCGTTTTCGTCGGTTTTGACATTGGTGTAAGCATCATCCATCCAGATTTCAATACCTCCAATGCCGCAGGACACCCCATTGAGGGTTTGCACTACATATCCGCTAACGAGATGGGAAGTCGTATCATTGAAATTGAGGCTGAGGTTGGGAATATCCAGGTCAAGTAATTGTCCTTCATAAAAAGCGGGGTCAAAAGCATGGTTTTCTTTAGTGGCGACCACTTTAAAAGTAGCTTCGGTATGATAATAGATGTTCCGGATATCAAACTGGCCGTTGGGGTCAGTAACATCACAATATTTTGTTCCGGCCGTATCCTGTTCAATGTCTTTCTCCAGGATAGCACATACCTCCACATTTTCGATAGGCAGTTGAGAGAGTGGAGTCGTCACCGATCCCCGAATTCTGCCATTGGCCTGTGAGCTACCCTGGGCGAACAGGCTGTATTCCTGCCCGCTCTTGACCCAACTGACCGAATAATTATAAGCAAAACCAGGGATGAGACTTATGTCGCTATCGGTATAAGCAGTATCCGAGGGGCTGTCCACGTCCAGTTTGACGATCTGATTGCCGTTCCTGCGTATGGTCACCTCATCGGTGATCCCCGACAAGTCGTCCCAGGATAAATCCACTTTTTTGGGCAACCCTGTACTGGCATTCAGCTCGCGATCCCTGGTCGCGCCGGTTACTCTAATTGGAGAAGAGGTATGCCCTCCCCATTCGCTGGTGTAGGTAAAAACATAGTATTCGTGGGATTCTCCAGGTCCTACATCACTGTCTCTAAAAAAACGGCTCGATCCGCTGATGGTGGCGATGATGTTGTCCTGACGGCCTTTGGCAATCCTATATCTGACCAAACGATCGGGAATATCGGTCCCTTTCGTCCAGCTGAGCTCAATGTAATCTTCCGATCTAGTAGCCTGCACATTACGAGGAGACTTGATGGCGCGTGTCGACACTTTTCGGCTGGCGCTACCGCTGGCCTCGCAATCAATGGCGCAGTTGAAGACAAACTGATTACGCCCTTCTACGTTCATGGAAAGGAGATAATTATTATTTGTACCGGGCCCAACTGCAAAAGTAACCGAACCGGTGCTGCTAGCCCCGGATTTGGACCCCATAAAATTACTGGGCAAATAATTATTTCTAAAAACGGAAAAAGAATATTTATCATTACACTGGCAGGGGCCGTCGCTATCATAAGTAGCGGTAATGCTGTAATCGCTTCCTCCGGCGCTGATGGTGTAAGTCCACTCCTGGGCGTTGAGCGGATTACTAAAAATTAACCATCCAGTTAATAGAAAGAATAGGTTCAATGGGGTGTTCATTGCTGTTTTCATAACACATTTTTTAAATCAATTGGGAAAAAACTGGCTTTATATCTTTTGCTCAAGGTGCAGCATTATACAGCTGAAACCAAGCAATAAGGGGGGACAAAAGGGGGACAGGTGGGGGTAGGGGATAGAAAGTAGGAGGTAGAAAGTAGAAGGGCAACCAGGGATAGTTCAAATAAATGTGTCAATAAATTTCTAATTCATTGATATTCAAGGTGCCTCAGAACTCAGAACCCGGAACTCTGAACACTCTCAAATCAGGGAAATTGATCAGGTAGTCCTGGAGGTTGACATCGCTGGGCACATCCAGTTTTTTGCGCAGGCGGTAGCGTGCTTTTTTGACACCTTCATTACTGATGTTGAGGACGGTGGCGATCTCTTTGCTGGAAAGGTTCATTTTGAACAGGCAAGCCAGGCGTTGTTCGGCAGGCGTAAGCCGGTCAGCCTGGAGGCGAAGTTGGTTAAGGAAATTAGGATGTACCTGTTCGAAAGTAGCCAGGAATTGATTCCAGTCTTCATCGGATTGAAGATCCTTTTCGATGGAACGGGAAAGTCGGTGGAAGTTTTTTCGGTTGCCGGCTGCTTCTTTGGAAAGGGAGGCGATTTCCTGCTGCAGGGAGGCCAGCAATTCATTTTTTCGGCACAGTTGAAGGACTTGTCCGGCTAATTCTCGTTCGACCTGTGATTTAGCCATCTTACTTTTTTCCAATTCTGCCTGTTGGCGCAGATGGCGCTCTGAGGCCAGTTTGCGTTCTTTATTTCGACGCACAAGCTGGGAATAGATGATCAGGCCGGCGATCAGGGCCAGGCCGATAAGTCCCAGAAAAAGGGAACGTCTGCGAAGTCGTCCCAGTTGCAGATCTTTAGACAACAGGGCAATCTCCTGGTCTTTCTTTTCTACCTTATAAATCAGCTGTAATTCCTCCAGCTGGCGGATTTTTTCCACCGAATAAACACTATCGCTGATGGTAACGTAAGCTTTGTAGGCCTCCAGTGCTTTTTGGGGATCCCCCTGAGCCTCGAAGAGTTCGTAATAGCCCTTATAAACGAAGCGCATAGAAGCGGAAGAGCCCACTTCGTTCAACTTTTCTTCGGCTACCTGAAAATTGGCAAGTGCTGCATTGTATTGTGACATACGCAGGAAGATGTTGGCTACTTCCTGGATGGTCACTCCTTCGCTAAAATTATCGCCGATTTCCTGGAAAAGCACTAATGCCTTTCTTTTGTATTCTAGCGCCAGCTCATATTGTTCTCTTAACATAGCCAGTTCTCCAAGGTTGGACCAGGCCTGGGCGCGGCCAAAGCGGTCTTCCAGCTGCTGGGAAATATGGAGCGCTTTATCGTAAAAACCTTCTGCTTTTTCGTAGTCCTCCTTCAAACGATATAGGTAACCGAAATCCCGGTAGGCCTGACCTAAGTAATAAAGGTCATTTAATTCCTGATAGAGATAGATGGCTTTTTCAAGATTAGCTTCTGCGTCCTCGTGTCGGCTGGCTGTAGTCTGAGCGGCGCCCAAAAGGCGGAAGGCATCGGCCAGGCGCGATTGGTTGCCCAGCTTTTCGTAAATGCGCACGGCCTTCAGGTAATTTTGAATCGCCAGCTGATTTTGTCCGCGCACGTGAAAAATATCGCCCTGCAGGGTTCTTCCGAAAGCCTGAAAGCCTTCATTCTCTATGGATTCAGCAATACCCATGAATTTTTCTATCCAGACCAGACTGCTGTCGTACAGCCCCTGATCTTTGTAGATGGCAGCAAAATTACCATAGATGACGGCTTTTTCTCTGGGCCAGGACTGATATTGCAGCAGGCTGTCCGCCAGTTGGTAGTAATAAGTCGCCGTTTTATAATCAGAGTTATTCATTGCGACGCCACCTAATTTGTCATAGCATAAAATGATGCCTCTTTCGTCATCAAGCGATTGGGCCAGTTGAAGCGCTTCTTCTATGTACTGTTTTGCCTGATCGGGATCGTTGAAGGCCGTTTCGGCATATAATTGAAAATAGGTTCTTACCTTTTGAGTATCCGGCGAGGCGACAGAGAGCACTTTCTCCAGGCTGTCCAGACGAGGGTTCTTTTGACCGAAAGAAAAGACAACATAAAAAAAACAGCATACAAAAAACAGGAAATGAATATCGGCTCTGCTTGTCATGGGATTACGTAAATGGATCGATTTAGAGGGATAAGATATTACATATTTGGTAAACTTGAGCAGTGTAGGAAATGAATCTTGGAAAAGCTACAAGAAATCGATTTATTTTTTTCAATAATCGAAAAAAACAGCAAATTTAGCGAACGCCTTATTAATTTTACAGTCATGAAAGAAAAAGCGCTTGTAATTGGTTTTGATGAATTCGGTGCACCGGAATGCTCCTGGAGTAAGGCCAAAAGCAGGAAAAAGCGGTTTTATCTATTTTTTATTTTCTTAGTGGCGACCGTCGACTTTATTGCCCTAATTGTCAATTTGGCCCATCCCCCCTATTCTACGGTGGACCTCATAGAAATAGTTGCAGAAATAATCGTCCTTGCCATTTTGGTGCCGAAATTACTGGGCCTGGGGCCCGGCATTAGGCGATTAAAAGCAGATCAATATACCTTAAAGATGGTAAGTGGCATTGCTTACCGCAAGGAAGTAGCCCTTAAAAAGCTGGAAAAGATAGGCATATCCGAAAAATCCATGGGCAACCGAAAGCTAACGCTGCACTACAAAAATGGCAGAAAGGAAATCACTGGCTTTCAGATGTTTTTGCCTTATATGGAAGATCGCCGTCGGATAGCTACCTGGCTGGATGAAGTAAATGAGCGTATTAAGACCACCCATTAGTCTTTCTTCCCTCCCAGGGTTTTTCCTCCTAAAAATCCCCAGCCGCCACTTCCCAGAAGAAACCCGAAAGCGTACCAGGCGCCGTTGTTGTTTTGAGCATACATCACTACATCATCCTGCACCAGCATGCCGATGCAACCGACCGGTGCGATAAAACCGTGCAGCAAGCCGTACCAGAAGCCATATTGCCGCCCCTCCAGACAGGCGTAAACGACTTCTTTTTCAGCACAGCCGGATAGAAAAATCAGGCTAAAAAGAAAGAACAGCAGCAGGAATAAAGAACGAGTGTGCAGGATGTTTTTCATGTTTTTTTACAGGTAAGTTATTGTTTTTTCGGAGCGGGCGGAATGACAAGTACCAATATCTCTGCTCCGGTCGGCGAACACCTCCTGCGCAGCTCGCGTTTTAAAGAAAAAGCGAATCTTCAATATGAAAAATAGCATAACCGCCATATTCATTTTCCTTTCTATTCCATTAAGTCTGAACGCTCAACAAAGCCAGGACTCCATTATATACCTGAATCCATTTGAAAGAACCCATCTTATGGATGATTACCGGCTGCTTTTGCAGAATAAAGAGGTTTTCCTTGATGAAGGCCCTTTCTTTTACTCTCACATCTGGGAGTCGGCTATAGGACTGGGAGCAAATACAGAACCTGCTTACTTCCAGTTTGACGACGAACTGTACAAAGCAGGCCCTAATGCAAGTCTGAAAAGACTGCAACTGTTCACCGCCGCCAGCCGGATCAACTTCAGGCCCATCAGCGCCGGGCCGATCAATTATGAGGCCTATTATATGGAGATGAGCCTTGATGACACCAAGCTCCTGGGACTAAAGGCCATAGAATATGGCTTTCTTGAACGATTGAAGCTGAATACCCAGAAAAGGTAGTAGTTTCATCAAGGCATCGACGGCCATTTACTGAGGCGGGGGTCCGTCAAATAGTTTTCTTAAAAAATTGCGCTGTGACTTATTCCTTTGTAAGTTTGCATATTTGAAATATGTTTGATCATTTTAGGTAATGTAGCAAGACCTCATTAACCGTCCTTCTACTTTATACCTTCTATTTTATACCAAAACAAATACATGGGCAATATCGTAGCCATAGTTGGGCGTCCTAATGTAGGAAAATCAACCCTTTTCAACCGGCTGATCGGCGAGCGTCAGTCCATTGTAGATGATGTCAGCGGAGTAACGCGCGACCGGCAGTACGGAACCAGCTTTTGGAATGGAAAAACCTTCACTGTAGTTGATACCGGCGGATTCATTCAACATTCAGAGGACGTCTTTGATTCGGCTATACGTTCTCAGGTAAAAATTGCTATTGAGGAAGCTTCTGTACTGATCTTTATGGTAGACACCACTACCGGCATAACGGATCTGGATGAAGAACTGGCTCAGCTACTGCGCAAATCCAATAAACAAGTGATGCTGGCGGTCAACAAAGCCGACAATCACCAGCGTTTGATGGATGCTAATGAATTCTGGAGCCTTGGGTTTGAAGAAACTTTCTTTGTGTCTTCCCTTACCGGCAGCGGAACCGGCGAATTGCTGGACGCCATAACCGAGCACATCGATGAAAAAGAAGAAATAGAGGATAACATTCCAAAATTTTGTATCGTAGGCCAGCCCAATGTCGGAAAATCTTCCCTGACCAATGCCTTACTTGGTGAAGAGCGGAACATTGTCACAGAAGTGGCCGGCACCACCCGGGACTCCGTTCATACCAAATACACGAAATTTGACAAGGAGTTTTACCTCATCGACACGGCTGGTATCCGGAAAAAGAGTAAAGTGCATGAAAACCTGGAATTCTATTCCGTCATGCGCGCCATTAAAGCGATCGAGGAATCGGATGTCTGCATGTTAATGATCGACGCCACTGTAGGGGTAGAATCGCAGGACTTAAGCATTTTCCGACTGGCACAGCGCCGCAACAAGGGCATCGTCATCCTGGTCAACAAATGGGACCTCGTCGAAAAAGAAACCAATACGGCCCGCGACTACGAAAACCTGATCAAAGAACGTTTTGCTCCTTTTTCCGACCTTCCCATTGTCTTTATTTCTGCGCTGGAAAAGCAACGCATCTTTAAAGCCATCGAAGTGGCACTGCAGGTTTATGAAAACCGCAGCAGAAAGATCAAAACAGCTCAGTTAAACGAGATCATGCTGGAAGCCATCGAAAAATATCCTCCTCCGGCCTATCGCGGCAAACTGATCAAGATCAAATACATCACCCAGCTTCCAACCTATTACCCGGCTTTTGCTTTTTTTTGCAATCATCCTAAGCACATCAAAACCAGCTATAAAAATTTCCTGGAAAATCAACTGCGTAAGCATTTTGATTTTACCGGAGTACCCCTCGGCATTTTCTTTAGGAAAAAATAGCGCATAGCCGGTTTTTGATTTTATTTTTGCGGCATCCTGTCACAAAATCTTAGTTCTTTATGCCTTTTACCGAGACCGAACTTCCCGGAGTGAAGATCTTTGAACCCCGTATTTTTCACGACGATCGGGGGTATTTTTTTGAAGCTTTCAATCAAAACACCTTTGCAGAAGGGGGGATCCGGGCAATCTTCGTGCAAGATAATCAGGCGCGTTCGACCTATGGCGTACTGCGGGGCCTGCATTACCAGGTTCCTCCATTTGCACAGGCCAAGCTGGTGCGGGTGCTCGAAGGCGAAGTACTGGACGTGATCGTCGACCTGAGAGCAGATTCGCCTACATACGGGCGATCCCTAAGCATTGTATTGAGTGCTGAAAACAAGAAGCAGTTGTTCGTACCGCGTGGCTTTGCTCATGGCTACCTCGTGTTAAGCCCGACAGCCGAATTTTTCTATAAGTGTGATAATTTTTATTCGAAAAAAGATGAGGGGGGCTTGCTATATAACGATCCCCAACTGAATATTGACTGGAGATTACCCCAGGAGGATATCATCATTGCGGAGCGGGATCGTCATTTTCCTACGCTTGGCAATCATAGGGTTCCCGTTATATAGGTAAGCACTTTATACACGAAAGCAATAATCTATGGCACATCTACTCATCACCGGCGCCAACGGACAACTGGGCTCCGAAATTTTTGCTCTGCATAAGGAATATCCTGACTTTGATCTGTACTTTGCCGACCTGTCTCAACTGGATATTACCGATGAGCAGGCCGTTAACACTTTCCTGGATCGTCATCCGTTCCGGTATCTCATCAATGGAGCCGCCTACACAGCCGTGGATAAAGCCGAAACAGAACCGGAGCAGGCCCGCCAGGTCAATACAGAAGGGCCCCGGCTGCTGGCCAGAGCATGCCGAAAAAGAGACATAACCCTTATTCACTATTCCTCCGATTACGTTTATCACACCGAACACCATCGCCCCTATGTCGAAGATGACTTTACCGCCCCCAAAGGCGTTTATGCACAAACCAAGCTGGACGGCGACCGGGCCGTGCTGGAGGAAAATGACCAGGCCATGATCCTCCGCACTTCCTGGGTGTACTCTTCTTTTGGGAAAAACTTCGTCAAAACCATGCTTCGGCTGGGACAGGAACGCAACGAACTCAAGGTCGTTTTCGATCAGATCGGTACGCCCACCTATGCCCGGGACCTGGCTCGCACCACCCTCGATATTATTTCAAAGGCCGAGAAAGAGCCGCAAGTTAAAAAACAAATGAAAGGCATTTTTCACTACAGCAATGAGGGCGTTTGCAGCTGGTACGACCTGGCGGTGGCCGTCATGGAACTGGCATATCTCAGCTGCAAGATCCATCCCATCGAAACGGCTTCCTATCCCACACCTGCCGAACGACCGCCTTTCAGTGTCTTAAATAAAGCAAAAATTAAGCAAACCTTTAATATGGATATCCCGCATTGGCGGGAGAGTTTGAAAGCGTGCCTGAAAAAAACAGCATAAACAGGAGCACCTATCGTTAGCCCACAGCGATAACCACATTGCCTCTTTTATGCCCTTTATCTACGTACCAATGCGCCTCCGCTGTTTTTGCCAGAGGATAAGTTTGATCGATCACCGCTTTGAGCTGACCTTCCTCAATTAAACCGATCAGTTCTGCAAGTAGAGCATTCAGCTCTTCGTGGGGAAGCAAACCGGTAGCGGAAAAAATGGCCTTTTTGCTGCTCATCCTGGACGTCCACATCATTTGGAGGAGCAGCGGCAGAGACAAGACCGGGGAAAGATACACCCCCTCTTGTTTCAATGCTTTTTTACTTTTCTGGAAAGCACTTTTTCCAACGGTATCAAAGATGATATCGTAAGTTTCGCCAGTATTCGTAAAATCGGTCTTCTTATAATCGATGACTTTATCGGCGCCCAGTGACCTGACCAGTTCTGCGTTGCGGCTGCTGCATACGCCGGTCACTTCGGCCCCGAAATGCTTAGCCAGTTGAACGGCGGCGATGCCCAGGCTGCCGGAAGCCCCGTTGATCAGCACCTTATGGCCGGGCTTTATTTTGCCCAGGTTTTTAAGAAAATTGATCGACGTCAGGGGACCGTCGCTTATCGGAGCTGCTTCGTCAAAACTTATGCCGGAAGGTTTTAAAGCAACTACGCCATCTTCAGGTAAGGCTACATATTCTGCATTGGCGCCGAAATTGACGCCCGTTTCGCCGAATACTTCGTCCCCTACCTGGAAACGAGTGACTTTTTTTCCAATCGCCACCACGGTTCCGGCAAAGCCCGTGCCTATGATTGATTTTTTGGGCCTGAACAAACCCAGGAAAAAACGGCTGACAAAAGGAATGGCTCTACGCATCATGGTGTCCGCAGCGGTGACGGTGGATGAAGATACTTTAACCAGAATCTCCTGATCCTGCGCAGTTGGGTGGTCAACTTCCTGTAACTGTAAATAAGCAGGAGATCCGTAACGGGTGCAAACAATGGCTTTCATTTTTGATGTTTTCATTTTTTTAATCATTTTTACACTCCAAAGGTAGGAGCTAAGGGCGTGCGGATCGTTCGGGTTTTGAAATCCGTACCTGTTAGCGTACAACTTCTTTCCAATAGGCGCTGGGTGTTTTACCCATCATCTTTTTAAAGAAGGTATTGAATACGGTTTTGGAATTGAAACCACTGTCGTAGGCAAGTCCCAGGATAGTAAGTTGCCGGTTAGCCGGATCGGCCACTTTTTTCTTAAAAGTTTCCAGTCGGAAGGTGTTGACGTATTCGGCGAAGTTTTTGTCGAATCCTTCATTGAGCAATTGGGAGAGATAATTGGGTTGGAGGTCCAGCATCCCGGCCAGGGAGCGTAGTGTAAGGTTGGGATCGAGGAAAGGCTTTTCTGCAATCATGAAGGCTTCCAGCCGGCTTTTTTGTTCGTGGAGTTCTGCTTCGGTAAAAAGCGTCTTTTTGTATTTCCTTTGCGAAAAATCGAAGGAAGTTTCTTCCCCCAGGATTTGCTGCATTTGTTTCTGAAAGCGAGGATAAGCATGCAACGGCTTCAGCAAGGGATCGATGTATAAATAGACCATCATCGGAAGGCGGTATTGTATTCCCTTGTCGATCCAATCCATAGCCGCTTCTTTTTTTCCAGAAGCAACTTCTACGTAGATCAATAAATTCAAGGCTCGTTCCATGAGATCGGTCTGAAGCGCCGCTTCTAATTGTTGTTTACCTCTGTCAGCCAGCCCGGCATGTCCTAAAGCCGCATGAGAAACGGTGATGCCGCCCAGTTTTAAAACATCGTGTTGATCCGGCGGCAATTGTTCGAAAAAAGCCAATCCTTTCTCCGGTTGATCCATAGCGATTAAAGTCAGCCCCCAGTATAGAGTCGGCACCGGGAAGTCAGGCTTGAGCTTCAGGCTCTGCCTGAAACAATCGATGGCTTGCTCGAATAATTCCTGCCCGTAATGGATAAATCCTTTGAGGTGATAATTGACCGCCGAAAAAGGATCGAGTTGGGTGGCGATATCGATGTATTGCAAAGCGGCGGCGAATTTTCGTTCCGCAACTAAAATCGAGGCCATAGTTTGATAGAAATCGACTACGGGACGCACCTGCATAGCCTTTTTCAGGTGCTCATAAGCCGCCTCAGCATTCCAATCCTGTAAAAAACTATTCCAGGCCAGGTTAAGTTGACATTCCGGAAGCTCAGGGGCCAGTTCTATGGCTTTATCCAGGTGAACCTGTCCTTTTTCAAAAGCCTCAACAGCCGGACTCAGACCAATGGTCCCGATTAAGGTGTAGCCCATGTGTATGCCCAAATGAGCCATTGCGTATTGCGGTTGTTCTGCAATAATTTCTTGGAGCATGGACATGCCCTTATCAATGTCAGCCTTGGTCATTTTCAGCAGATGATAACGAGCCTTCAAATAGCGCTTATAGGCATCCACGGAAACATCAGGGGCTTCCACCAGATGATCTTCAATTTCGAGATGACCGATCTGCTCTCTTAATTTATCGGCGATCAGCAAGCTGATTTCATCCTGGAGGGCGAAGATATCCTCCATCGAACGGTCAAAGGTTTCCGACCAGAAATGAACATCATCAGCCACATCGATCAACTGGGCGGTAATGCGCAGTTTGCTGCCCGACAAACGGATGCTGCCTTCCAGAATAATGGCCACATTGAGCTCCCGCCCGATCTCCTGGATAGGGATATTTTTGTTTTTAAAAAAGAAAGAAGACGTTCTGGAAGTGACCTTGAGGTCCTTAATCTTGGTCAGGGCGTTAATAATTTCTTCGGTCATCCCGTCGCTGAAATATTCATTTTCCCGGCTGGAACTCATGTTCACAAAAGGCAGAACGGCGATGGATTTGGTCGGCTTTTGAGGAGGTATGGTTAAATCCGAGGGAGCCGGCGCCTTGATGCCTTCGTTGGTAACGCAAAATACCTCCACCAGTTCGGACACATTTTTCAACTGAAAATGCCCCATGGATAAGGTGGAAAGATGCGGCTGATTTTTGAGTTCATCGTTGAGCCGGCCAGAAAGCAGGATGCTTCCCGGAATACCGAGGCTTTCGATGCGGGAAGCCAGGTTGACGCCGTCCCCATAGATCTCCGTGCCGTCGAAGACGATGTCTCCGACATGCAGGCCGATTCGAAGGGGTACTACAGGTTCTTTGTTATTCAGGGCTCGCTGGATAGCTATGGCGCATTCTACAGCCTCCACCCCACTTTGAAAAACGCTGAGGGTGCCGTCGCCAAAATACTGCAGGATCTCTCCGGTGTGTATTTGGTGTTGCTGGGAAAAAACGGACCGGTGGCGGGCGCGAACTTCGGTAGCTTGTTGTTCATCCTGCTGCATTAAAGCGGTGTAGCCCACGATATCGGTGAACATGATGGCGGCGAGGCGACGGGCTTTGTGTTTGTTGCTCAAACCAGCAGGAAATAAGGTATTGAAAATGATTAACCTTCGTAATATGAGAAAAAATTTGGGTCTATTTTTTCGTAAATGCCTTAATGACCTGCCGGCCAACTTTATCTCCTACTTCCAGTCCAACTTCGTTATCGGTTCGGAAATGGACGCCACCCTCGAAGCGCGATTCGGAGCATTCCCGAGCCAGGTCTAGAAAGAGCTCTTCGTCCTTAGGAAAAAGAAACGATAACACCCTGGCAATCGAACCAGCAACGGTGGTGTGCCCAGCTGGGTAGCCTGGAAAGTTAGGGGTATCCACTAGTATAGGCTTGAATTCCGGATCATACTGAAAAGGACGGATACCCCAATAATGATATTTTCCATCCCATGCGGCAATGGTCCCGTCGAATCTGGCCGTGTGAAAGACTGCATTAGAGAAAGCGGCCTCTATGGGGTTTAAGTCGTATTCCAAAATCTTTCTTTCGATGAGCAAATCCCAGACAGGTTCGCTTTTCCATTTCCAGGCAATGTCGCTCGTTCGGTGAGTTTGATTAAATTGCCTGAGTTCTTCCATGTCGTTCGACCAATCGGTAGGTGGAGGGCCCGGACGGAATTGATCAGCACTTTTCAGGGTAAGGGGTCTCCATAGACGTTTCATGGGATCCCACTTTCCGGGATTACCCGACCATAAGCTGTCGGAGGTGGGTACTTCCCCATTCCATGTCTTATCCGTACGGTCTGTTTTGGCGTATTCAATGTAAAGTTTGGCCATTTGTTTTCCCAGTTCCAGCCCTTTTTCGATATCCGACGGATACTGTAATCCCGTATTTAAGCGAGCCGTTTTAAATTCTTCCAACAAGGAATCCAGATAGGTCTTACGATAAGGGAAATAATAACCAATGACCTGATGAGCCGCCCCGGCAGCAGCGCTCCACTCACAAATGAAGGAAGAATATCCTCTTGATCGGCCCATTTTGTTAACCTGCTTCCAACGCTGATAAGGGGCAGGTTGATCATAGGCTTGTTTGTGCTTCCACACTTCCACCAGGGCATCGTATACCGCCAGGTGCAGGATCGCTACTCTGCCTCCATTCTTATGGCCCTTATGCTCCTGCCCGACTTTCATCAATATCTGGTGCCAGCGGTAGGCAGGATAAGCCCCATTCCAGAATTTAATTGTCCTGTACTCATCCTCATTGATGGTTTGCTGTATTCTAGCAAGGTATTCCGCTTCTTTTTGTAGCTGTTCCTCTGTTGCTGGTGAATAGGTTTCTTCCAGTTCATATTTGAAAGGCGCATACTGATCCATCATCACCTGGGCTGAGAGGGGAAAAGTATAAAGCAGGAGCGTGAGGCTCGCTGTCGTTTTAAATAAAAAAAGCTTTACGAGATGAAAAAAATTATTCATCGGGTGAATCCTTTAAATGTTTTTACAAAAATAATTTTTTAAGCCAGTCCCCATCATTTTTCTGCGATCACCAGCATCTCATCATCTTCGGTGGTCAGTTTGTCCTTTCTCGAAAAGGCGCCTAACTTCGCTCCGAATATATCGATCTTTTGATATCCCAGCGACTTTAGCAACCAGGAAATTTCGCTGGGTACATAGTATCTTTCGTTGGATTCGAGCGTTTTTTTAATTCCCGCATCATCTGTAAACTCGGTGATGTTGTGATCCCGGAAAGTCATCAGGTCAAAGGTATTGCTTCGATAGGTTGCATTTCTTTCTTCGCCTTCTGAAGCCAGGAATTTTTCCACGGAATGAAACAACGGAAATAAGCCGTTCAGGGTTGTAAATATGAATTTGGCTTTTTCTTTCAAAGCCCGGGTCACGCTTTTCAGGATCGCATAATTCATTTCGTCGGTCTCCATCAGAGGAAACCCGCCTTCACACAGCATGATGGCTACATCGAACTCCTGATGAAAGGTCAGATGGCGGGCATCCTGCACTAGGAAGTTGATGTCGAGATGTTCCTGTTGTGCTTTTTGTTTTGCCCTTGCGATCTGGGCTTCGGACAGGTCGATTCCGGTGACCTGGTACCCCCGTTTGGCGAGTTCGATGGCATGCCTGCCGGTGCCGCAGCCTACATCCAGTATCTTTAGCTGCTTATTGAAGTTCAATTCTTTTTCGATAAAATCGCATTCACCGATGGCGCCTTGGGTGAAGATTTCTTTATCGTATTGTTCGGCGTAGTTTTCGAACAAGGATTCGTACCATTGTTTTTTTGACATGTTTTTTGTTTTAGGTTCAGGACGGCCTCATAATTTTAAAAATCGATACTTTTTGCTATTTACCAGATACTTATAAGAAACAGAATAGTAATAATTAGGCTTTACTTAATTCTACAGGATAATTTTTCCCTTCCTGTCCCCATTCCGACCAGGAACCGTCGTATACAGCCATGTCATTGTCCAGGGCCAGCTCACCGGCGAGCATAATGACGCAGGCAGTGATGCCGGAACCGCAGCTGAACGTGAGCTGCTCGTCTTCTACGCCCAGCTCGTCGAAAAGGACTTTCAGCTCTTCTTTCGAGTGGTAACGGCCGTCTTCCAAAACTTTGGTGTAAGGCAGGTTCCTGGAATTAGGTATGTGGCCGCTCTTCATGCCTTCTCTGGGTTCGGGTGCTTGACCGGTAAAGCGGCCTTCCGAGCGCGCATCGAGGACCAGCATGTCCTCATCCTCCAGGTGATCCAGAATATACCGGGCGTCTTTAACCAGTTCCGGACGAAAATGGGCTTCGAAATTTCCGCGCTCGTAGGTTTCTTCCATAATGGGCTCCACCGGATGTCCTTCCCGCATCCAGGCGGGCAGACCGCCGTCTAACACAGCTACTTCATCATGGCCCATCAGGCGGAATAGCCAGCGGGCCCGCGGACTGGTATAAATGCCCAAATTGTCATAGACGACAATCTTACTGTCCTTATTAATGCCCAATTGCCGGCAGCCTTCCTCAAAGGCCTCCGGACGGGGAATGGTGTTGGGCAAAGGGTGGGCCTGATCCGAAAATACCTTTTTCAGATCAAAAAAGCGGGCGCCGATGATGCGATCTGTCGTGCTGACGGGCTCTTCCTTGGACAGGTTATTGTCCATGCTGGCGTCAAGAATGATGAGATCATCATCGTGTAAATGCTCAGCGAGCCAGGTAACAGAAACGAGTGGATGGGTCATGGTTGTTGTTTTTTGGGTTTTGGGTTTTGGGTTTTGGGTTTTGGGTTTTGGGTTTTGGGTTTT
>CAZJQS010000056.1:22418-40959 GCA_964548175.1 uncultured Saprospiraceae bacterium | reverse complement strand
TGGTTAAGGACCATGGATTGGGAATACAGCAATCGCCTGAAGGTGGAAAAAGAAAGCGATGACCAAATCGGGTATCTACACATGAATGCAATGGGTAACTGGGATATTGGACACTTCTACCGGGAGTTTTTCCCTGTTATCGATAAAAAGGGATTGATCATCGATGCACGCTTCAATGGTGGTGGCTATACCGATGCGATTATTTTGGAAAAATTACTGAGGCAACCGTTCATGTATATGAAGAGTAGAACAGGCGAGCCTCGTTGGAGGATGGACAACTCTTTTAGAGGGCATATCGTGGTTTTAGCTAATGAAAGAACAGGCTCTAGTGGAGAATCTTTCTTAATTGGCATCAAGCGCCTTGAATTGGGAACGATCATTGGTAAGCGAACCTGGGGTGGTCAAATCTGGCTGAATGAGCGTAATAAATTGACCGACAAAGGGGTAATGACTGCACCGATGCACGGTGTTTACGGCCCGGAAGGTGAATGGCTAGTCGAGGGGCATGGGTTCGTGCCTGATATTGAAGTAGAAAACCTTCCTCATGAAACTTTTGAGGGTAAAGATGCGCAGTTGGATGCTGCTATTAAACTATTGCAGGATAAGATTGCTGAGGACCCCCGAGCCGTACCTCCAGTGCCCGAATATCCCGACAAATCGTTTAAAAATAATCGTAAGAACTAGTCATGGACAATTATGAAGATCAGCGAGAAAATTCGACTATATGCACGAAATAAAAATATTTTATTGTTCGCCTAATTTCTGGTTAACAAAAACGGCCCAAAATGAGAACGATCACTTTACTAGTATTCATTGTTGTTATCTCAACATCATTGTGTGCACAAAAATTCTACTTCCCGCAAGAGCATTATGCGGATAGCTCCATATTAGCCAATGCTTTACCTGAATTAGCAAAACAAGTTCAGGACTCTATGGCAGTGGCAAACAGGAAGCTACCCGCAAGTAGTATGATGAATGTATCAATGGTTGCCGGAGCCTATGTATCAGCCAGGGCCTATGTTGATTCGATGAGACAACCTATTACATATGATTACAAACAGGGTGTCTTTGTTCCATTTGAAATTTATGCCAGGGCTAAAGAGCAACCGTCAACAACTACTTCTTTTACAACCTTCTTTGGCACAGAATTCCGCGAGACCTACGCATCTCTCAATGCAGCTGCACAGGAAATAGTAGAAGCGAATACACGCATAAACGTCCAGAATCTTAAAAGATCCCTGGAAGCAACAATAGAGCAGATCAAAACCAGTGATACACTGCAACTGAGGAGCGCTTTACAGCTTCTTTCCAGTTATAACTGGTATCAGGTTTACAGCCAAACCGCCCCAACCATGCAAAAGGTAGTTGAAGCGTATACTACCCAAACGTACGATATAGAAACGACTGTAGTCGAAATCCAAGATGACAGCAAGCTTCAGGCGCACATCGTTCGGAGGAAAGGTGCAAGGGAGAACCTACCTACCATATTCATATTTAACATTTATGCCGATTCGCTGCGAGATATCGGTAGAGCTAAATTTTATGCGGCCGCTGGCTATGCCTGTGTGGTGGCCAATACAAGAGGCAAAGGAATTATTGAACATGAGATAGCGCCATTTGAGTATGACGCTAGTGATGCTTATGATCTGATTGATTGGATCAGTAAGCAAAGTTGGAGCAATGGAAAAATAGGCATGGTAGGCGGCAGTTATTTAGGCTTTTCGCAATGGGCAGCCGTAAAAAAACTTCATCCTGCCTTGAAAACCATTATGCCGCAAGTAGCGGTTGGTCCTGGTATTGATTACCCCATGAATGGGAATGTTTTTATGAGCTATATGCTACGTTGGATTCGATACGTGACCAACAATAGCACGACTGATTATGCCGACTTTTCAAATACTAGTAAATGGAATGCGCTCTACAAAAAATGGTACGAACAAGGCAGTTCGTTCCGTTCCTTAGACAGCCTTGAAGGTCGACCAAGTGCTGTTTTTCAGCGTTGGTTGAACCATCCCTCTTATGATTCCTTTTGGCAAAGTATGGTTCCCTACAAAGCAGATTTTTCAAAAATCAATATTCCTATTCTAACTACGACTGGCTATTTTGATGATGACCAAATGGGAGCTTTGTACTATTACAAGCAGCATCATTTTTACAACCCTAATGCCAATCATTATTTAGTTATTGGACCTTACACTCATGGTGGGGCACAGATGTATCCACAAAAAGAAGTGGGTGGGTACCAAGTTGATCCGGTAGCGACATCTTTTAACTTCAGGAGCTTATCTGTTGATTGGTTTGATTTTATCTTGAAAGATGATTCAAAACCTGAATTGCTGAAAGATAAAGTGAACTACCAAATTATGAATACCAATGAGTGGAGACATACATCCTCACTCGCAGGCATGAGCAACGATACGCTGACTTTCTATTTTGACAATAAGAAAATCAATCAGCACTATACATTAAGTGCGAAATTAAGTGATGGATATATTGAACAAGAAGTTGATTGGACAGACCGTAGCGATGCGATCGACTTTAAATTTGAGGTTATCAAAGATTCGATAGATAAAGACCTTTCCAATTCGGTAAGTTTTATATCTCAACCTTTTGAAGAGCCTGTTATAATGAGTGGAGCTTTGGTTAGTTCTTTAAAAGTCACCATTAACAAGAAAGACTTCGATATTGCAATAAGAGCTTATGAGTTAATGCCTAACGGACAATATTTTGCCTTGTTTACAGAAAGTGGTTTTAGTTCCTTGCAGAGGGCTAGCTATGCAAAAGATAATAGTAAACGACAATTATTGCGTCCGGGCGAGAAAGAGAGTATAAATGTAAATAATTCGTATATCACATCTAGGTGGTTGAGCAAGGGAAGTCGCTTAGTTATTGCTTTGGGCGTAAATAAGAACCCTTATTGGCAAATAAATTATGGTTCGGGAAAGGATGTGAGCGATGAAAACATAGCCGATGCTCTAGAGCCTCTGCAAATTACATGGTATGGTGATAGTTACATCAAAATCCCGATTCTTAAAGATTAACAAGTCATAAAATTTCACTAAAAAAAATAGCATCTGCGAAATCTGCGTGCTTTTTAGACTGAGCCTTAGAGTTATAGAGTCATATTATATCAATAATCAATGTCCGGATCTATTGAGCAAAAATGAATTAAATATCATGAAAAATTTTGTCCAATTTTACGTAATTATTTTGTTAGCAATAGCAGGGAATAATCAGCTTTATGCACAAGCTGAAAAAGAATCACTCTCTTTTGACGACATTAGAATGTGGAGGACACATTCTGTTACTTTATCTGACAATGGTGAATGGTATACTAAGCTCTACAGCTTATCTGATAAGCCCGAAACGAAAAAAGACACCCTAAAAGAAAATCCTTCTAAACAAAAAATAATTGGCTATTACCAAGAAGATAACCAGACGGATATACTCTATATCTGTAGTTCAAAAGAGGGCATAAAATATCAAGTACCGCATGGTAGTAAGCCTGTGTTTTCTGCTGCATCAGATTGGATTGCTTATCAAATAAAGCCTGAATCAGAAAATAATAAAGATGATAAAAACAAAAAGGATAAAACTATTATAGAGCTAAAACACCTTGAATCTGGTTTTACAGTAAAATATGAGTCCAGCGCAACCTATCGGTTTTTAGAAGATAAAAACCACTTTATAACTGCCGATAAAAACAGCCTTTTGATATATGATCTGGATAATCGTAGGGAACATTATATCGGCAATATCGGAGAATTCTTGGTAGATAAGAAATCGGATTACATTGCTTATACCATAGCTTCGGAAGATAAACGAGGAAATGGAATTTACCTTTACAACCCGGGCAAAATGACGACCAGGGCTCTTCAAACTGGTAATTTTATTTATTCAAACCTTTCTTGGAATTCCAGCAAAAATGTGCTCGCTGCATATAAGTATAATAAAATAGAAAAGAAGATTGATTACCCTAACATCAACATTGTTGTAATTAGCGGAATTGATTCCAAAGCTAGTGAGTCCATTGAATATCCTGTAAAAGAGATAAGAGGCATGCCCGAAAATATGGGGCTGGCTGTAAAGACTGAAAAGTACTCAAATGAAATTACCTGGAGTAATGATGGAGAACGCCTGTTTCTAAAAATCAAAAAGTATGATCTAAAAGACGATAAAAAAGGCAAGAAAGATATTGACAGCAAAAAAGAATCAAGTGTTCAGATATGGCACTGGAAAGACAAAAAATTGCTTTCTCAACGAATAATGGAAAATGAACGAAAAGAGAATGAAGTTTTTGATGCCATATTCTTCCGCAATTCAAACACCTTTATACAATTGACTAGTGAAGAAATTCAGAAATTAATCCTTAGTAAGGGAACAGACAATTGGGCGATTGGGACGGATAATCGCGAATATTTATCAGATTGGGATGTATATAAAAACGACTTATACCGCATCAACCTTAAAACGGGAGACAAAAAGCTCATTGAAAAAAAATACAGCTCAAGATATAGTACGGGTTTGGAGATGTCACCTAACGGTGAAAAAGTGATTATTTGGGATGGAAAAGATTACTGGTGTTATGATTTTGCTAAAGATTCAAAGCGAAATATTACCGATGGATTAGAGATATCTTTTATTGACAAAGAATATGACAAATTTGGTTACATACCCAACTATGGTTTTGTAGGCTGGGTAAAAGACCAGAATGCAATCATTGTAAACCACAAATTAGATTTATGGTTGCTACCACTCGATGATAACTCAAAAGCACAAAATCTTACAGAAAGTGGATCTTCCAAAGATTCAATCCGCTTTCGTTTTGAAGATTACAGTTTCGCTAATAAACCAGAAATTGAGGAACGCTATATCGACCTTTCTTCTCCTAATTTTTTATACGCCTTTAATACGCAAACCAAATATGCAGGCTTCTATAACTTACAAGGCGGTCAATTAACAAAGCTCACATATAAGCCAGCATCATTTTATAACCCAAGGCGTGGATCCGAAATAATTAAAGCCAAAAAGTCCGATGCTGTCATCTATAAAATGGGCGACTACCAAAACTATCCTGAAGCTTTTTTAAGTAAGCAAGATTTTTCAAATCCCAAAAAAATTACGAATACCAATCCACAACAGGAAATGTTCAAATGGGGTAAGCGCATTTTAATTGATTATACGAATGATGATGGTGTTCCCCTACAAGGTGTTCTAAGCATCCCAGAAGGTTACAAGAAAGGGCAAAAGCTACCCATGATTGTATATTCATACGAAAAACTGTCATATAGAATGCATCAGCATGCCACTCCTTATCTTTCTGGCTCATCTATACCGGAAATGCTGTATGTGTCCGATGGCTATTTATTTCTCCAACCTGATATTCATTTTAATTTAGGCACGCCACACTCAGACATGCATGAGTGTATAGATGCTGCTATCGAAAAAGTAATTGCATTAGGATATGTAGATGAACAACGAATAGGTTATGAAGGATTCAGTTTTGGTGGGCATTGTGGAATGTATATTTCCACGCAAGAAAACAAATTTGCTGCTATTGCTGCCGGAGCGGGAGTAAGTAATCTGGTGCAAGGTTTTAATATTGATATTGTCAGAGATGGTAGTAATGAACAAGATTATTATATGACCGGGCAAGGAAGGCTTGGCGAAGACCCTACTTCAAATATTGAGATGTATCTTTCAGAATCTCCCGTATTTAACGCCAATACTATGAATACACCTTTATTATTATTTCATGGAACTGATGATAAAGTTGTACAATGGGAACATTCCTTTGGTTTCTACAGCATCTTACGCTATTTAAAAAAGCCTGTGGTTTTTCTTTCATATCCAGGGGAAGGCCATGGTTTGAGAAAAGAGAGCAATCGGCTTGATATTCAAAAAAGATTAAAAGATTACTTTGATCATCATTTAAAAGGTAGTGAAGCTAAAAAATGGATGACGGAAGAACTCCCTTACCTGCCAAAAGATGATGATAAAAATGAAGGTACACTACCTAAGTGGAAATAAATTCAGCTGTTTTGCCTTTGGGCATTCTTGCTCTTAATTTAGGCAAAGTTCAATTTAAGGAAATGGATCGTTTTACCAAAAAAAAAGAAGTCCGCAGGCTTTATGAGAAATCTGAAAATATTCTTACACGAATGGAAGCATTTTATTGGCAATCTATTTAAAGTGATTGCCGGGATGTATGGCTTACATAAAGGTCCAACCCTCGCGCTGCTTACCATGCTCACAGGGTGCACGCCCGCCGGTGATAAGTCGTGGAACGAGGCTGTCGGTTGGACACGAAATCGAGCGATGCCACTAGCCACCACTGAACCGGGCCAGGGCTTCGACGACTTGCGTCAGTTGACCTCGTCCATCGGGTCTGCCCGGATTGTCGCGATGGGGGAAGCCACACATGGAACCCGTGAATTCTTCCAACTCAAACACCGCATATTCGAGTATTTGGTAGAAGAACATGACTTTCGGCTGTTTGGCTTGGAAGCAAGCTATGCTGGATGTTTACCCATAGACCACTATATCCAGACCGGTGAGGGCGACGTTCGGGCATTAATTAAGGGCCAGGGCTTCTGGGTATGGGATACCGAGGAAGTTCTCGAACTAGTTGAGTGGATGCGCGCCTACAACGTTCAGCACAGTACCCCTGAAGATCGCTTGTACTTCTACGGCTTCGATACCCAGGACGCCGCCACCCCACTCCAGGTGGCTCTAGATGCACTCCGGACGTTCGAACCCGATGAGGCAAAGCGTCTCGAGCAGAGTCTGGAGCCAGCGACGGCGAACCGCTACCCCGGAGTCCTAGGCGACGGCTCGATGGAGGATTACGAGGTCGTCATCCGTGCGATCGATGACCTGCAGGAGGGGCTGTCCCGACATCGCGAAGCATTAGAAGACACGGAGCTTGGATACGCCCGTATACACTTCACGGCGGAGGCCGGTCGGTACGCCCTCATGGCCAGCCGTCCGGCGGAGGGAAGCCCTCGCCGGAACTTTCGGGACGAGACAATGGCGGAAGTCGTTACCTGGATTCTGGACCACCACGGCGATAAGTCCCGAATCATGCTCTGGGCCCACGACGGTCACGTTACTAAGTACCAGTATAACTTGGACGACCCTCCGCGGAAGTGGTCAATGATGGGCACTGTGCTCGAGGATCGCTTCGGCGACAACTACCTCCCCATTGGGTTCTCCTTTGCCGAGGGTGAGTTTCAGGCACTTTACTGGCCGAAAGCCGGCGAGGATTGGGCTCGGCGTGTCCTGGGTGTTTATCGGATTGATAGCGTGATTACAGGATCGATCGATCATCTTTTTTCGGAAGTTGGTGAGTCTCAATTCCTAATAGATCTCAGGACAGATTCAGTTGAGTTGATTCCAGAGTGGTTCAAACAACCACGATCACATCGGAGTATTGGCGGTCTCTTCGACGAGAACGATCCCAACGGCCCACGTTTCATCGATGAGATCGTGCTATCTGAGCACTTCGAACTTATGGCCTTCGTCCACACGACCTCCCGGGCTAGGCCGCTCAGCCCCCCTCCAACTTTCGTCTTAGGCGCATGGACCAAGGACTCCGATGACGGTGGCGCCTTTGTAACGGGCGTTGCCCAAGAGTCCATTGCGGAAGTTGCCGGGCTCAGGGCCAATGATGTAATCATAGAATTGGATAGCCTCACTATTGAGAACACTTATGACCTAAGCGTTGCCCTTTCCCAACTGAATAGCCCAGGTGAAGTTATGTTACGAATCCTCCGGCCAATTGGGAGTGGACACAAGAATTCCCGGACACTCTATATCAAAGTTCCGGCCTGGGTCGGCGAGAATCATCAGTCGCGGCCTCGTTGATAGTCCAGCTTTACTACTTCATCAACTTTGCTGAACTCAATTCAACAAAATCTTTACAATAATTAGATGATGATAACGAAGTACTATTCTTCTTTCCACATTAGCTCAGGCTTCTCTTTAATAATATTATTTACTTTTGCACTCACACTGGGCGCTTGTGGTTCGATACCGTATAAGCAAAAACCTTTTTCTGCTTCATACCAAACTATTCCATTTCCAGGGTATGAACAACTTACGGAGGAAGAGCAAATGCTTGCAGATTCTATTCTTGGGCACGCCCTCGATCACGAAGCTCTTTTCTCATTATTGGGCGATTTAAAACCAATGAGTAGTATCGGGTATGCATTATCTTATCCTTTGGGTAAGGACAGTTTACAATTTGATGGACAAGGTTATGTGGTGAATTTACATGATGAAAGCACCCAACTAAGCTTGAAAGAATTGAATAGGTGGAATCGTGTTTTAGATGCTTTGTCCTTTGAGCATTATCAATTTTTGTTAATCCCCTTTAAACAGGTATGGGATGGAAATCGAAATATGCAAATACTTATTTGCCGTACCGATTTACTTGATAAGCTATTGGAGGCTCAGGCTGCATTTTTTGCTCAATGGGGTTTTGTTCCTGGATGCGATCCCGCTGTGGTTCTAACTGCGGTAGAATTTGAACAGAGAAATGATCGCTACCGAGCTTATGGTTATTTGTTTGGATATCCTGAGCATGCGGTTGATTTTTTCGTAGATGCCAGTATTCATAAGCAAAAAACAGATGAATTTGTAGCGCGTAGTTTTTTCCATATACCAGTTTTTGCCAAAGAAAAGGGGTACTTCACCTACGCCCTGCCAGAAGATTTTAAACCATTAGCAAAAGATTCTGTGCTTTTGCAAAACGCATCAGTATTGTTAAAGCAATATCAATCAATACGCCCAGCCTACGTAAATAAAGAAGGAAAGTTAGAGGCTATTAGGTTATTCAGGGACTGGTGGAAAGGACCTACTACACATTAAGGCCTTAAGTATTGATTAAAATGATGATTAGGGCTGATACATGGTTAATCCAAACAGACCTAAACCCAGGAAATTCTTAAGAAAACGATTGCAGTTCATATTAATTTTAGTTTTAATTTTATTTTTTTATTCCCGCTCCTAATGCCTTTAACAATTTCTTACTATCCATGTATTCAAAATACCTGGATGTGACTCTAAACGCTTCGTCTAAAAGCACTAAGGTAGGTGCTATAAACCTCCCTTCCCGCAAAGCCAGCAGTTGGGCTATTTGATGAATAGGGGTACGTGACTTGCCCACTTGATCATTAAAAAATAGCTGTCCGCCGAAGGTAATGGTCGAGTCGGTTTCGGCATTGAAGCGAACAGCGTAGTATTGTTCATTCAGGATGTCAATCACATCAGAGTTTGTAAATACTACCTTGTCCATTTTACGGCAGTAAGTACACCAATCAGTATAGAAATCAATGAACACTTTTTTGGGCTTTGCAGCAAGAGCGTCTTCCAGTTCTTCGAATGATAGCCAGCGTACCGATTCTACTTCCTGCGCACTCAAAGGAGCACACAGGAAAAGCGAAACGGCTATAATATAGCCTATGATTTTGTATACTTTTTGAACCATTACTGCAGGTTGCCTATTTTCACCGAAATAAATAAAGAACGAGGTGCCATCGGTCCGTAGATGAAGTCTGAATCGCGCTGCGGCCCGGAGTCAAACTCGGGTTGATAGCTGTTAAAGACGTTTCGCGCGCCTCCGCTCAGCTCCAGGTGGAAGTCTTCAGATACATCAAAATGATAGCTGGCTTTGATATTCACATCAAAAAATGGGTCAGAGTCGATCAAATCCAGAAAGCCAGTCTCGCTTACAACCCTCGGTACGATCATAGAACCGGTATAGGTTCCCGTCAAATCCAATTTAAATGCTTCAGAAAAGTTGTAGAAAGTAGTGAAATACCCGTACAGGTTAGGATTTCTCACAAATTCATCTACAGCAACAATTTCTTCTCCCGCACCGCCTTCAGGTTCAAAGAGCACCTGAGTCTCTTCGTAGCTGGTCTGCTGCGCAGTTCCCCCTAGCTGAAAAGCAAACTTATTGGAAGGCGAATAACCTGCTTCGAAGTTGATACCGGAAACAGTAGCTCCTTCGCCATTTCTCACCTCTTCTATAATAGATCCATTGGGTAAAACTGAACCTGTACTGACTTGAGTAAACGGATTTTGCAATTGTGTGTAAAACCCTTCGATCAACAAACTGGCCTGTGCCAATCCAAAATTTTTGGTGTAATTCAAAGAACCAGTGAATGCATCAGAGGTTTCTTTATCCAGGTTTTCGGACAGGATGACAAAAAGAGGTTCTCCACCTACTGAGGAAATGTGCAGATCTTCATTGAAAGCCTGTGGCGCTCGGAAGCCTCTGGCATAGCCACCTCTCAGGCGCAGGTTATCATTTATCTTATACAGCAAGGTAGCCCTTGGGCTAAATACCCCGACATTTACATCCACCGTGTTGTTGATATCACCGATCTGATAATTTCCATCTACGTTCGAAATATCGTACCTCGCTCCCAATAAAGCAGTAAATTTTTGACTCGGCTTCCACTCGTATTGAGCAAAGAGTCCGGTCGAATTCACCTGCTGATCGACTAATCGATTGTAACCCTGAATTTCATCTCGAGTATCATAATACTGGTTTTCCACCCCTATGGTAATCACGTCATTGCTGTCTAAGTACCGGTTGTATTGAACGCCGGCGACCAAAGCTAAGTCTTCCGTTAGCCCGTAGGCATTGATGGCCAGCAGGCTGTCTTCAGCCGTCCTTCCGCCACCTAAACCACCGTAATAACTTCCTCTTTCTGTGCTTTGAGTAGAGGCATATACGGAAAATTTATTCTTGTTATCCTTGCTCCATTGCTCATAATTGATGCCACCAAAAAATGTGTTGTGATCGAGCTCCTCTGTGATGTCTGTAAAATGTGGAGCCAGATCCAGGCGGTCTCCCCCCCTGCGGTATTCATTGAGCGCACTAAAGTCAATGGAAATTTTACTGCGATCCCCCGGTTTAAAGAAGGCCTTTACCCCCAGTACCGTGTTTTGCAACTCTACCAGTTCAGTAAATCCATCTCCATTAGCGTCGTAACTGTCGCGGTTGCGGCTCATACCGTAAAAAGTAAGGCCGCTGGTCAAGCTCTCATTTACAATTGACCCGTTGATATTGAAGGTTTGATCCAGGGCGTTACCATCAATCAAAGCGGTGTTAGAGCGGACTTCCCAGGCATTCTCTACAGGTTCTTTGGTAATGATGTTGATCGTGCCGGCAATGGCATTAGATCCGTAAAGGGCAGAACCTCCACTCCGCACTACTTCTACCCGTTCGACGATGCTGGTGGGAATTTGATCCAGGCCATAGACGCTGTTCAAGGCACTGAAAACCGGACGGCTGTTGATCAGGATTTGTGAATAAGCACCTTCCAGCCCATTCAATCGTACTTGTGTGAATCCGCAATTTTGGCAATTGGTCTCTACTCGCACGCCAGGCTGGAAGTTTAGACCCTCTGAAATAGCGATAGATTGGGAGGCATTTAGCAATTTGTAATCCACTACATTCACTACTACAGGGTTGTTCACCCGATCTCGCTCATAGCGCGTACCACTGATCACAACCGCTTCGAGATTTAAAGCATCTTCTCGCAATGAAAAGTTTTTCTCTATGGTTTGCCCTGCCTCAAGGGATATCGTTTCGGATACCGATAGGTAACCTAAAAAAATCACCCTGACCAAATAAGTGCCAGCGGGGATGTCCTTTATGGTATAGTTGCCATCCTGATCTGCAGTTACCCCAAAATTGGTGCCTTCAAGCGCAACAGTTGCTGCACCTAAAGGCTCTCCGGCATTAGTACTTACCTTACCGAAAAGGGTCGCGTTCTGTCCGTAGGCTGAAAAGGTGAGTGCCAGTAGTAAAATGGACAGCGTTATTCCGATGTAATTATTTTTTGTCATGAGGTTGTTTTAAAATAATTTCAGATTACAATTTATATCGAATTTGATTTAAAGATTAACTTTATTGCAGTGTCTGAAACCCTATAATCTCAGTGATCCATCAAGGAAGATTATGGGAGGTTTCTTTGTGCTATTTCCTTGGAGCTTTTTTCTAACCAGTAAATAATGTTATTTAGATGTTGCTCGCCATATAACTCTATGAATTTTCTTGTATCAGGATGGCGTTTATCTTCGTAAACTTTCAGGCGACTGGTGACAAAGTCTTTGGTTAGTTTAATTTTACAATCGTTAGTGATACAGTTTTTCCATTGTTCAAAAGTGGTTGGTATCATGATTAAAGATTTTGAAATTCAATTTTGTGTTTGTATAAACTTGAAAACCTTACTCTTCCTCAGCATTCCTTAGAATGTAATAAAACTCGTTGGGGTCATCATGATTCAGGTGTAAGGTTCCTCTATATCTCTTAAATTCATCCATCTTATAGTGTTTGCGTTTATTTTTCAGATACATGCTTATCACCGATGCCGGGCTTGCCTTGCCACAGAAAAAACAGGAAGCATAAGGATTGGCAGACAAAGACAATAGCTCCTCTTCCACGTCAAAAGGGATAACAAAACCCTCTATGATAACCTCCTTACCATCGAGAGCCTCAATGGCCCTGGGAAATACAGGCGCATAGATTGCCATTTCCAGTTCGCTGAAATAACGCAGTCTGTAGCGGATATCCATTAGTACTTCCCAAGCTACCTCAATCGGTTCAGCCGTTGGATGCGCCGTCATGTTAGAGGTTACCAGTTGCGCCTGGTACTCCGGCGAATCCTTAACGGGCATCCAGTCTAACATCTGCTCATCCCAGCAATACAAGGAGTCATCTATGAAATAGTTATCGGTTCCCATCTCTTGTTTTTCGGGCTGTTCTACTTCCTCTCGTACAGCGATGGGATTACCCTGCGACTTGGCTTGTCCAAAACCAAGATGCTCGCAGACTTTTTCCCTGGTTAATAGAGTAGTAAGCAGGATAGTAGCCAGTAGTATTTTTAACTTATTATTCATCTTCTTTAATTTTCAGACCTGACAGCTGATTCATCCATTCGCTACTCATTCGAAAGTGAAGATTACCCTTAACTTGCCGATTAACTACAAATAGGTCGACACAGCTCAACATGTAACCAACCATTGCAGCAACAACCCCTAAAAAGCCAGCAATTAAAGTTACTTTCTTTATTTTCCTTTGAATATTTTCACAACGTCTTGTATAGATGCCATGAAGTTTCGTGGTTAATGCAACAATGTTGCAAGTATAATCAAATACATTTGTTAGTGCAACTAAGTTGTATTAATTTTATGCCATGGAAATTATCAGTAAGACAAAATCGCTCTAGACATTTGCTCAAGGTGTTCGGGCAAACCAGATGACGCTATTGCTGTGGTAGGAATTGGTAGAACGGTTTCATCAATCAATGAACATGGCCATCGTGTACCGAATTATGGAACAATTCGAAGATGAAGGCGCGCTGCACGCTTTTACGGGACATCTACTTTCCAGACTCCATCGAAATCTTTAGACAACTTCAAAAGAAGATTTTTTGTGAGCAGAAATTTTCAGCCTATTTCGTATATTTCCAAAAAAAAGACAAAATGAATATAAGCCCTTTCCATTCCGTAAAAATTTTTTCTATTCTATTTTCTCTGCTTTTCCTTTATTCACCTTCAAACTCGCAGGCACAAGCTTTAAAAAATCTTACTTCCAAGCACCTTGACATACTGGAGTGGCGCCTGGTCGGCCCTTTCCGAGGAGGCAGGGCCGGAACGGTTGTAGGCGTTAAGGAAAACCCCAACCTTTATTATATGGGAACTGCCGGTGGTGGTGTCTGGAAAACCATGGATGGCGGAAACACCTGGCAGTGTATTTCTGATGGATACTTTGGTGGATCCATCGGGGCGGTTACGGTTGCTGAAAGCGACCCTAATGTATTATATGTAGGCGAAGGAGAACAGACCCTGCGCGGGAATGTGTCCTCAGGCAAAGGTATGTGGCGCAGCACCGATGCCGGTAAAAGCTGGAAGTTCATCGGCCTGGAGGATTCAGAACATTTTGGCCGGATCAGAGTACATCCCGACAATCCTGATTTGGTCTACGCTGCCGTGATTGGAAACCTGTGGAAACCCAATGATATGAGAGGCGTTTATCGCAGTAAGGATGGTGGTAAGAACTGGGAACGGATTTTGTTTGAAAGTGATAAAGCGGGAGCAGTTGACCTTATTTTAGACCCTAACAACCCCAGAATAATTTATGCTTCTACCTGGGAGATGAAACGTAATGGTTATCGAATGGATAGTGGCGGACCTGGAAGTAAGCTTTGGAAAAGTACAGATAGTGGCGAAACCTGGGAGGACATTACCCGAAATCCAGGTTTGCCAGCCGGAGTCAATGGAATCATCGGCATAACCGTCTCCCCCCAAAACTCCGAAAGAGTGTGGGCAATTATAGAAAATCAGGATGGTGGCGTTTTTCGTTCTGACGATGGGGGAGAAACCTGGGAAAAAACCTCCGCCAATCGCAATTTGCGCCAGAGAGCCTGGTATTATTCCAGAATATATGCGGATCCCCAAAATGAAGATTTGGTTTATGTATGTAATGTCGGATTTTGGGTATCCAAAGATGGAGGTAGAAACTTTACTCAGATCCGCACCCCACATGGGGATCATCACGATCTCTGGATCAATCCGGATAATAATCAGACCATGGTCATTGCAGATGATGGAGGGGCCCAGGTCAGTTATGATCAGGGAGCCAATTGGACGACCTATCACAATCAACCTACTGCGCAATTTTATCGGGTAACCACAGATAATCATTTTCCGTATCGGATTTATGGCGCCCAGCAAGACAACAGCAGCATCCGGATTAACCATCGGGGAAAGGGAGGTTCCATTACCGAACGAGACTGGGAATCTTCGGCTGGTGGAGAATCTGCTCATTTAGCTCCAGATCCGAAAAATCCTGACATCGTTTACGGAGGAACATACAAAGGCTATATGATGCGTTTGGATCACCGCACAGGGCAAATTCGATCTACTAACGTTTGGCCGGATAACCCCGCAGGTAGTGGTGCGGAGATCATGAAATACCGCTTCAACTGGAACTATCCCATTTTTTTCAGTCCCCATGATCCCAATAAGTTGTATGCAGGCTCTAATTTTTTGCATATGACCACCAATGAAGGCCAGTCTTGGGAAGTGATCAGTCCGGATCTGTCAAGGAATGAAGCCGAAACCATTCGCTCTTCGGGCGGTCCTATTACCCAGGATAATACCGGCGCTGAGTTTTATGCCAATATTTTTGCGGTGACGGAATCCCCTCTCGAGGAAGGTTTGATTTGGGCCGGCACCGACGATGGCAGGCTTAGTGTAACTAAAGATGGTGGAAAAACCTGGGCAGATGTGACTCCGCCTGGTCCGCGCCTGAATATGATGAATTGTATTGATGTACATCCTACTAAAAAAGGTACGGCTTATGTGGCGGCTACTTCCTACAAATTTGGGGATTATACACCTTATCTATACAAAACCAATAATTATGGTAAAAGCTGGGAAGTGATTACAGATGGTATCCCCGAAAATTATTACACCCGAGCGATCCGTGCCGACAAAACAAGGGATGGGCTCTTGTACGCCGGCACCGAATGGGGAATGTTCGTTTCCTTTGATGATGGAGCCAATTGGATGCCATTTCAGTTAAATTTGCCTATTACTTCCATCCGGGACCTACATGTGCGCGACAATAACCTCATTGCGGCTACACACGGAAGAAGTTTCTGGATGCTGGATGACCTTACTCCATTGCATCAGCTGAATGATGAGGTGCTCAGCGCTGACTTCTTCCTTTTAAAACCAAAAGATGCTTATCGCATGGCTCAGGGAGCAGGAAGAGGGGTGGATTTCCGCAAAGAAGGTAAAAACCATCCTGATGGAGTCCTATTTCATTTTATGATCAACAACTGGGACGAGGAAGGTGAAGTAAAACTGGAAATCCGGGAAGAGGACGATGATCTTATACAAACCTTTAGTACGAAGGGAAAAGATGATCAGCAATTGAAAGCCGCTTTGGGCGGCAATCGCTTTGTCTGGGATATGCGTTATCCGGGCTTCAAGACCTTTGAAGGAATGATTTTATACAGTTCGCCTAACCGAGGACCAAAAGCTCCTCCGGGTACTTACAAAGCAGTACTGACCATGAACGGAAAGTCCGTGACTCAAAACTTTGAGATCATCCCGGATCCCAGGCTTGATAATACGCCAGAGGACTACCAAAAACAGTTTGACTATTTAATTCAGGTTCGTGACCAGGTAACCAAAGCCCATCAGGCCATCATCGATATTCGCAGTTTGAAAAAAGATATGGCTTATCTAAAGGAAAAGATTGAGGCCAACCCCAACAGTGAGAATGTGCTAAGCCTGATGAGCAGTTTAAAGGACCGCCTGGAAGGAGTGGAGAATAATATTCACATGACCAAAAATCAGAGTTATCAAGATCCGCTCAATTATGGTATCCGAATCAATAACCGCCTGGCCTTTTTATTGGCCGATCAACAACGCGGAGATTATCCTCCGACCGATCAGGCGATCCAATTTTTTGAGGAGGTTTCGGAAGAATTGGCGGCAGAGCTGGATTCGCTTGATGAAATATTAGAGGAAGAACTACCCAAAATTAATCTGGCGGCGCAGGCTTTTGGATTTAAGATTATTTCTCCTAGGGTAAAGCTGGGCAAGCCGTAATTGAACTGACCAAGAAACTAGTGACCAAAGAATTACATGGTATCTGATTTAAAAGAGCGTGAACAACCCAGAATGATCATGAGCAGACATGATACTAGCTTAAAAATTCGGGCATTCATAAGATTATTATTTACTGTCAAATAACGGACGGGCTGCTTTCAAAATATAATTGCAGTGATCAAAGTCTTCGCTGTTCAGGATCAGTTCTCCCTGAAATCGGACGCGTTTATCCATGCTGATATGCTTCCTTATTTTTTCAGCTAACTGGAGCTCTACAACCGATTCTGGCCCTGCTCCTCCGCAAAAGAAACAAGATGAATATGGATACCTGGACAAAACATGAAATTTGCTTTCCTTATTTACCGGAATATAATATCCTTCTATAATGACTGTTTTGTTCTCATAAGCTCTGGGGTATTTTCCAAAAATTGGGATAAGATAGTACCAATCTAAAGCCTCATCGTATTGCTCTTTATAGGTAACATCGGCCAGGGTTTCCCAACTCAATGATGGTTGACCGATCGCTCCTACAGGGCCGTAAAACAGATAGAAGAAAAAGCTAAAAACCCATAACATACTGCTTTTTGTAGAATCGGGTAGAGTCATTGCGTTCATTTACTTTATCAAAATTTTAGAATACCAGCCATTGAAGCAATGCTGTATCCATTCAATGACATTTTAATTGGCCTTTTTGAGAGTGTAGTAGGGTGTTATAGGTGCAACGCTGTTGCAAATTAATAAAAAAATACTATTGCATCAGCGTTGCAATCGTATTTTTATCCTACATTGAAATTGAAGGGTTTAATGAGCACAGAGACCAATCAATAAGTCCGATCAAAAATAGCAGTCCGCCTTTCACATTTCAACTTAATGCTTCCTTTCGCTGTTTTCCATTTATGAAAACCAACTACCAGCCCATTTCCTGCGATATCTACGATCACATCGAGATATTCGCCATGCACAAAACCGTAGTCGATATCCAGTATCGCGATGAGGTGGATCAGGTGCACCTGATTCAATCCAGAATACTGGATACCAAGGTGTCCAACAAGGAAGAATTTATCGTTTTGGAAAATGGCCAGGAGATTCGCATGGACTACCTTGTTCAAATCAACGATATTCACTTCCCGCAACCCGGCGAAGGCTGGCATTGCTTCTGAATTTTACCGACCATGTCCAAACTATTTAACTACTTCCTCAACGCCCTTATCCTCCTTCTGCTAGCCTATTTTATCCTGGGTCCAAGGCTCATCCGCTGGACCGGCGCCGATGCCGTTTTTCCAACACCCCGCTCCCTAAAAACCCCTATGGAAATGGATCTGAAACTTCAGCTGGTCGATTTTCCCTCTAAACAGACTCTTTCCTTCCAGCCCGATCCCAACAAAATCACTGTGGTGAATTTCTGGGCCACCTATTGTCGCCCCTGCCTGGCCGAATTTCCCGCCATCCAAAAACTGTACAATTCAGAAAAAGACAACATCGACCTGTACGTCATCTCCCTGGATCGCCATCCCGAACTGGTGGAGGAGTTTATCCAAAAAAATGATTATACCTTTCCCATTTACTACAACCAAAGCCCCTATCCTTTGCCGGCGCCTTTAAACGAAGGCGGCATTCCGAAGACGGTCATTTTTCATAAGGGCAAAGCCAGGTATTTACACAATGGCATTGCAAACTGGAACAGCAGGAAATTGAAGCGGTGGATAGAAGAGCAAGCAGCAAAGTAAGTGGCCAATTGGGAATAACAGGAGTCTTCGCGCCCTTCGCGCCTTTGCGGTAAAAAAAAGCTGCGCCCTTCGCGCCTTCGCGCCTTTGCGGTAAAAAAAAGCTGCGCCCTTCGCGCCTTCGCGCCTTTGCGGTAAAAAAAAGCTGCGCCCTTCGCGGTAAAAAAAGATCT
>CAZJQS010000056.1:0-22318 GCA_964548175.1 uncultured Saprospiraceae bacterium | reverse complement strand
CCTTCGCGCCTTTGCGGTAAAAAAAAGCTGCGCCCTTCGCGGTAAAAAAAGATCTCAAGCCTTGGCCTTATGACAATAAATATAATTCCCCCCTTTTTTTAAATGAGAATCCCTTTCCCAACAAAAGTACCCCCTAAAACTGAAAATAAATAAACGGCACCACATCCGAACTAGCCGTCTGTATCACAATCCAGATCATCAACGCCAACGATAAAGCCTTCACCGGTATGGGCGAGCGTGAAAACCGATCCTGCAATTGTTCATGCCAGTTTAATGGTAAGAAATGCAACACAAAAGCCAATAAAATCAATCCAAATACCGTCGGTGCCTTCGACAAAGCACCGCCCAGCTCCGCCCAGTTAAAATCGGTTAGGATTTGGGTGAACATGGCCCCGGCCGTCTCCATAGCCGGCATCGGATTATTGATCGCCCCGGCCCGGAAAAAGACCCAGCAGAACAACACAAAATGAAAGGTGAAGATAATACTGCTTAATTGTCCGGCACTGCCCGCCGTTATGCCTTCCTTCCAGTTAAAAATATGATCCAGGGCTCTTGATAGCGCCATGACCATAATCCAGCCCAGCATCGAAAGAATAATCCCCTTCGTAAGGTAGAAATGACTGTCGCCCAGGTTCTCCGTGAACCCCAGCACCCAGCCGACGCCTGCAAGATGAACCAGCACCAGAATGACAAAGGCCCTTGCCGAAGCGGTCTTCATCAACGGCACTTCTTTGCTTAAGAAGCGGTCGATGGCCAGGCCTATGCCATGTAGTCCTCCCCACAAAATAAATACCCAGCCGGCGCCATGCCACAATCCGCCTAACAACATGGTGATCATCAAATGAAGATAGGTGCGAAACTTGCCTCTCCGATTGCCGCCCAGCGATATGTACAGGTAATCCCGCAGCCAGGTGGATAGGGAAATATGCCAGCGCCGCCAGAATTCCTGTAAGGTCTTGGCCTGATAGGGCAGGCGAAAATTTTCCGGCAGTTGAAAACCCATCAGCAGGGCCAGTCCGATAGCCATGTCGGAATAACCCGAAAAATCACAGTAGATCTGCACCGCGTATCCATACGAGGCCAGCATGTTCTCCACGCCGCTATAAGCCGCCGGATTGTCGAAAACGCGATCCACAAAATTCACGCTGATGTAATCGGAAATGACCGCTTTTTTAAATAAGCCGCTTATGATCAAAGCAAAACCTTGACCGACATATCTTTTACTCAGACGTAATTTTCTCAATATTTGAGGAATAAAATGAGCAGCCCTTACAATAGGACCGGCAACGAGCTGCGGGAAAAAACTGACGAAAAAGCCAAAATCCAACAGGCTGGTCCCCAGCGTTTTCCAGTCTTTGACCCTTTCGGTCATGGGTACGAGAATGCCACGGTAGACGTCGATGCTGTAGCTCATCGTCTGGAAAGTGAAAAAAGAGATACCCACAGGCAAAAAGATGCCCTTCACCGCATCATAACCCGTGCCGAAGGTGAAGTTCCAGGAACCGATCAAAAAATTGGTGTATTTGAAATAGCCGAGTATGCCTAAATTAACAGCGATGCTGAGGACGAGATAAAGCTTTTTGAGGGTTTGGGTTTTGGCGCGGTATATAAAATGGCCTAGGGTGTAGTCGGATAAAGTGGATAAAATGAGCAGCCAAAAGAAAAAGCCGCTGGATTTGTAATAGAAAAAAAGGGAAAAAGCAAAGGTGTACAGAATTCGCCAGGCCTTTTGATGCCTCAGACTGATGTAAATGGCGTAGAAGATGATGAACAACAGGAAAAAGGCGGCGCTGTTGAACAACAGCGGTCGGTCAGGATCGTAAACGAAAAAATCGAATATGGCGTTCCAGTTAACGATAAGCATTCATCAAAGCAGTATACAACAAATCAGCTTGCAATTCATAGCCCAACTGGGTAAAATGAATGTAATCCACATAACCCAGTTCGGCCTCTACCCAATGCTGCATCGCTCCCTTTCCGCCCATGATCTCGTTTAGGTCCCAAAGTCCGCATGCATAGCGCCGGGCCAGTTCAAGAAGCACCGCTCTGGCCGCCGGCGCCTGGGGAGCAGGCGCTTGTTTCTTCTGCCAGGCATCAGGCAAAGTAGTGATCAAAATACTACTTTGCGGGCAACTTTCTTTCAAATGGCGGATAAATTTCTCTGCTTCGCGCGCTAAATCCGCCGGCCTAAAGTTGCTCGTAAGGGCTTCATTGGTGCCGAGGGAGATGACGATCAGGTCGGGCCGGATCAACTGAATCTGGGGAAGCAGATATTCGCATCTGTTAAAATGGAAATAGGTAGTGCCGTTGACCCCCATCATGTTGTACAGTATTCCGGGGGCTTGGGTGTTCTCCAGCAGCAGTCCGTGAATGGTGCCCTTCGTTGCCGCTTCTGCTTGTTGAACTACGCTCAGTTGGGCGGCGGTAACGATCGTGTCAAACCGGAATTTTTTTTGGAAAAGATGATCAGGGGCTACGATCATTCCTCTTTTTTCTCCGGAAAAGAGTTCGTAGGAAAGCGAGGAATCACCCGGAGGCGTAAAAATGCTTACCTGATCAAAGCCTTGCAACCAGCCGTTTCTTTCCTTCTGATAAAAACTTATAGCAAAATCGGAGGATTGGCTCCTTATGCTCATCCCGCTGATGCCGATCGTGGGACCTTCTTTTTTGAACACGCTCCTTTTCTGTTCGAATTCCTGCTTGCTTTCGGATTTGAAGTCGACCGGACTGTGCGTGCCTGCTTGTCGATAAGGGAAAACGAGTCCTCTTCCGGCGTTACCGAAGCGATGCTGTAGCAAATACCTCATTTTTCCCGGAAAAAAATCGGCCTGTATGTGCGAGTCTCCTATGTGCGCAATGCGAACCTGCTGCAGCTCTCCACTTTCCAGTCTTTGAAGCTGCTGAAAAAAGAAGGACAGGTGACTATCGGCCTGGATGATGTTTTTTTCATAGGCAATAAAAGGGTAGATAATGCTGTCCATGGATAGGGTAGGAGCGGGCAGACTGTCTTTTTTGGGAAAAAATGAATGGGGCCTCGTTGAGGTGAGACCGGTTTCATTGGCGGCATTGATACAGCCCGAAAGGAAAATGAGAACGAGTATAATTGAAGTATGATTGGACATGATGGATAGGTTAAAATTTATGGTTGGAAACATGGCTTGTTTTTTGGCCTCAGAAAGCTCTGCTAAACCGGCACTGTAAAAGCAAACGTACTGCCTTTTCCAGGCTCACTCTCCAGCCAAAGTTTCCCTTTATGATGCGCTACGATCTCCCTGCAAATCGGCAAGCCCAGACCTGTACCGGGAGGCTTGCCACTTTGTGCTGTTTCCACTTGCTGAAACTTTTCGAAGATCCTTTCCTGATATTCCTTAGGAATGCCAATACCCGTATCCTCCACGTAGAAAATAAGCTGCCTGCGATGCGCCGACGGCCCTGAAATGATAGGAAAAGGAAGCGTTTTCACTCCGATTTTGACTTGTCCCTCATCCGTAAATTTGACGGCATTTGAGATAAGGTTTACCAGTACTTGTATTATACGTTCTTTATCTGCTTTGACCTTAGGCAAATTATCCTCAATATGTTTGACAAATTTCAAACCTGGTTTTTCAGCAACCAAGGCAGCCGTAGCAATGGCAGCTCGCTCCAATAGTTCGAAAGGATGAACAACTTCTATTTTCCATTCGGCCTTACCGGATTCGATCTTAGACAAATCGAGCAGGTTATTGATCAGAGCAGTGAGGCGTTTACCTTCGGCTTGTACCACTTCAAGGTTGTTGGCAATACGCTGAGCAGCTCTTTGGGCTTTAGGTTGATCGTCGGATAAAGTAGGGATGATCTTTTCTTCCAGACTTTTTTTACTGAGTTGGGTAAAGCCTAGCATTGAAGTAAGTGGAGTGCGCAACTCATGGCTGACCGTCGACAAAAAAGTGGCTTTCGCTTCACTAGCGGCTTTGGCCGCCTCCCCGGCTTCCTCCAATTTCTGGGTCAATTCAGCGACCAGGCGCGCCAACTCCTCATTCCGGGCTTTTAATTCTTCCACCGTTGGCTCTTGAAAGGGACGCATGATTAGGAGTTGTTGGTTATTAGTTATTAGAACCACAGCTTTTAAGCTGTCCGGTCAGCAAGCTTTAGCTTGTCATCTTACCTAGAGTGTTCAGTAAAGTATGTCAAAGTTAAAAACAAAAAAAAACAACTTTGACTTATGAAAAAGAAAAAAGGAAAGTCAATAGAATAGCTTATATCTGATCAAGAACTACGCCGTCAAGTATAAAAGAGTTTGTACAGTGGCCAGCCCTTATTTGGGCATGGCAGTGTATTAAGCAAAATGTTCACAAGCCCTGGTCAATGGGTTAACAGTTATTCGAACCCTCCGATTAACCCAAAACTCAAAACTCAAAACCCAAAACCCAAAACCCTGAACCCAAAACCCAAAACCCTGAACTCACTGAATAACCTCAACCTGCTCTTTGCTCACAGACGAAGTCATAAACGAAGACTCATATTGAGCCAGGCCCTTTATTAAGAACTGCATCACGTAATTACCGGCCACAGCTGCTCCTTTAAAGTTAAAATGGGTATAATCAAAATTCGCCAGGCGAGGCCGCTTGGTTTCCACCCATTCCACCATCGATCCTGCACCACCCATGGCCATATACATGCTGAAGAAGCTGACCTCGGTTTCGATCGCGACTTGTTGCAGCGCGAGGTTAATAAGCGGGATGCTCGGATCGGTACTCATTTTACCGCCTATTTTGGCAGCTTTATCAGGTGGACCTATTATGAGAATACTGGTGTTTGGGAATGACTCTTGATAGTGGCGAATGACCTCAATCATCTTGCGTTCATACCAGCTCAGGTCAGTCAGTGAAGGATCCGCTACGTTGAGCCCAAATTGCAGGATGATCAGATCGTAATCCAGGCGTTGTTGAAATTCCTGGAGCATGGGCTGAGATAGGTATTTCAGGCCCGGTCCAAGATTACCTCTGGAAGAAAAATTATCCAGGATAACCCCTTCTCTACTTTCCAGGCTCACTCCAAATATGGGAAGGCTGGGTGAGGATTCGAATTGAAGTCTCAATACATCCGTTAAGGTATCGGCCAACAGAAGCTCGTTGACCATGTAGCGGGCTTGCAAAGGAAAAGTCTGCCGGCCCTGGTCGGTTTCCACCCTGACCTGACCTGCAGGCCCTGCGGTATACAAACTATCCTTGGTATCCGGGGCGCCGTAAAACAGCCGGGCGGTAGAGATCTGACTCATTCTGGGGTAGAGTCTGCTGGGCCGGTAGGTTACCCAATAAGACTGATCCGGCGGAATGATGACGATGGAATCCTGCATCGAACTTTCGCCTTTAATGGTGTCGATATCTATTTCGGAATAAGTCAGGAAATATTCGCCGGAGATGCCTCTTTGTTTTTTGCGGGTATTGGCCCGGCCAATATAACAGTGATGCCAGTTGTCGGAAAAAAAGTGGCGGATGGTTCTCCTGAAGGTATTGGTCTTGGAGGTGATCGGCATAAAGCCTATGCCTGCGCCTCCGAATCTGCGCTGTAGGCTGTCTCTGAGGGTGGCGCTGATCAGGTCTCCTTCGATTGAGGAATCTCCGTAATAAGCGATCCGGATCTGTTCTTGTCCGTTCAGCAGGGCGTCAAAAAAAGAAGCTAAAGCGAAGTCCCCGGAATAATCCTTAAGACTGACCAGTTGAGAAACTATAGGATGCGGTCGAACAGGATGGGCGGAAGAGTCCTGGGCATAGGCCAGGGAGTCGGAATAGCGAAGGCTGTCGACAGCTGTAGGGGGAGGAGCTTCAGCAGTGTTCAAAAGGAGCCCAAAGGTAGAATAAGACTTAAAATGTTGCTGTAAAAAAGGACTTTCACGATGTAAAACGGGATAAGCCAGCAGAAAGATTCCTGCCAGCACCAACGTGAGTAGGGTAGAAAAAAAACGATCTTTTAGCATACTTTAGCTTAAAGCTACCAAAACACTTTACCTTAAAACTAAACAAAGAATAGGGTATTTCAAAGCTTTCGGAGCAAATCCTTTTTGAAGGATAGAAGGTAGAACCCACCTCAAAGCCGCCAAAGCGGCGCCAAAAGATACATTGCGCGCCAGCCCACGAACCTCAAAGCCGCCAAAGCGGCGACATAAAATAACATTGGGCGCCAGCCCAACAGCCGTGCACGCAGCCCAACAGCCGTGCACGCAGCCCAACAACCGTGCACGCAGCCCAACAACCGTGCACGCAGCCCAACAACCGTGCGCGCAGCCCAACAACCGTGCGCGCAGCCTGCTAGTCGATGACGGGCGCCAGCCCGATAGTCGATGACGGGCGCCAGCCCACACACTCACCACTCACTCCTCCTCACTCCAAACCCGCTCCATCTCCCTGAGGTGTTTATTCAGGCGCTCCATTGGCCGGACGATGGCCACGCGGCCGGAGCGGACAAATTCGTAGATGCCGATGGCCTTCAGTTCATGCAGCAAGGCCTCGGTTTCCTCCTTATGGCCAGTTTTTTCGATAACGGTATATTCCGGTTCGATTGCCAGTATACGAGCATTGTGTGATCGGATGAGCTCTTCCACGCGATTGCTGTTGGTAAAGACGTGGGTGGGTACTTTATACAAGGCTATTTCCTGGTAGACGATCTCATCATTTTCGTAATAAAAAGCTTTAACGACGTCGATCTGCTTTTCCAGTTGGCTAACGAGTTTTTGCACCATATTCTCCGTTACATGAACGACTATGGTAAACCGGTAAATATCCCTGATAGAAGACTCCGAGGTGGTCAGACTATCAATGTTGATATGGCGGCGGGTGAAAACCGACACAACCCTTGAAGTAATGCCCGTTTGGTTTTCTGTAAAAACCGTGATGGTGTATTCTTTTTCCATGGCATTTGCTTTTTTAACCTTCTTTTTCTAAAACGATCTCATCCACAGCATAGCCCGAAGGCACCATGGGGAAAATATTTTCCTCTTTTTCCACCATAATATGAAGCAGGTAAGGGCCGTCATGGTTCAACATTTCGCGGACTGCGTCTTTCAGTTCTTCAGGACGGCTGATCTTTCTTCCGGGTACTCCGAAGCCCTCGGCGATTTTGATGAAATCAGGATTCTGGAGAGACACGGAAGAATAGCGGTTGTCAAAAAACAGCTGCTGCCATTGTCTGACCATGCCAAGGTAGGTATTGTCGAGGAGGACGATCTTGACCCCCATATTCCACTGGGCGCACATGCCGAGTTCCTGTATGGTCATCTGGAATCCGCCGTCGCCGATGAAAGCTACTACCTCTTTATGCGGGTTGGCTTTTTTGGCGCCGAAGGCCGCCGGAAGGCCGAAGCCCATGGTGCCGGCGCCGCCGGAGGACACCCACTGGTTGGTGTCGAGATAGCGGTAATAACGCGCCGCCACCATTTGGTGTTGCCCTACATCGGTTGCAACGATGGCCTGGCCGTGGGTTTGGTCAGAAACTTCCCTCACGGCCATGGCCATTTTGATTTGATTGCTTTCATCCGGATGGAGGTCTTTGGCAAAGACTTTTTCCGCTTCCACTTTTTCCAGGGCTTTAAATGCTGCTATCCAGTTTGGGTACGTTTTCTGTTGGACTAAGGGCAGAAGCATTTGCAAGGCCAGCTTGGCGTCAGAGAGAATAGGGACATGGGCAAAAACGTTTTTATTGATCTCCGAAGGATCGATCTCAATGTGGATAACTTTTGCCTGTTTGGCATATTTTTGAAGATTTCCAGTAACGCGGTCGTCAAAGCGCATGCCGATAGCGATGAGCACATCGCAGCGGTTTTGCATGACATTAGGGGCATAATTGCCGTGCATACCGAGCATACCCATATGCAAGGGATGGTCGGAAGGTATAGAGGACAATCCATGAATGGTGCAGCCCAGAGGGATACCCGTTTTTTCTACAAATTCGCGGAATACCTCTTGCGCATGAGCGATCTGGATGCCGTGGCCGGCGAGAATCATAGGACGCTCTGCATTATTGATAAGGTCAGCTGCCTCTTTCAGGCGGGCAGGCGACGGTTTGGGAAAGGGATGATAAGAACGAATGGTGGGGCGACTTTTATAGGTGAAATCCAGCGTTTCGAGCTGGGCATTTTTGGTGATATCGATGACTACCGGGCCCGGCCGACCGGAATTGGCGATAAAAAAGGCTTTGGCGAATACCGCGGGAATTTCTTCTGCAGCGGTGATCTGATAATTCCATTTGGTTACCGGCATGGTGCAGTTGATGACGTCCATTTCCTGGAAGGCGTCTGTTCCCAGCAAATGCTTAAAGACCTGCCCGGTAATGCAGACCAGAGGGGTGGAATCGAGTATGGCGTCGCCAAGCCCGGTGATCAGGTTGGTGGCGCCGGGGCCCGAGGTGACCATGCACACGCCTGTCTTGCGTGTAGTGCGGGCGTAGCCCTGAGCGGCATGAATGGCTCCTTGTTCATGGCGGGGTAAGATATGCTGCAAACGGTCGGTATAATACCATAAAGCATCGTACACCGGCATAATGGCGCCGCCTGGATATCCAAAAACCGTATTGACCCCTTCTTCCAGCAGGCACCGGAGAATGGCCTCGGCCCCGCTTATCTTCTCTGATGTGATCGTTTCTGTGCTTACACTCGACTGTGCTACTTTTCTGGTCATAACGCTGGTTTTTTAAAATTCATCCGTAACGCACCCTTCACTGGCTGAAGAGACGGTCCGGGCATATTTTTTTAAAAGGCCGTTCTGATAACTTGGCGGAGGTGCAGTCCACTTTGCTTTCCTTTCAGCCATTTCTTCTGCTGGGATCTGTAATTTTAATTTATTGTTCACCGCGTCGATCAGGATGGAATCTCCGTCCCTGACCAGTCCGATCGGACCGCCGACCTGGGCTTCAGGAGTAATGTGACCAACAACGAAGCCGTGGGTGCCTCCTGAGAAGCGTCCGTCCGTAATCAGCGCCACTTTCGGACCTAATCCTTCTCCCATAATAAGTGAAGTGGGCTTGAGCATTTCCGGCATCCCGGGGCCTCCTTTAGGACCGCAATACCGGATTACAAGCACCTCGCCCGTCTTTATTTCTTTATTGCTAATGGCCCGGTTGGCGGCATCCTCGCTGTCAAAAACACGTGCCTTCCCACGGAAAGTTGTCCCTTCTTTTCCGGTGATCTTGGCTACGGCGCCTTCCGGAGCGAGATTGCCGTAAAGGATCTGGATGTGGCCGCTATCCTTGATAGGTTGTTCGAAAGGCTTGATGATCTGCTGGCCTTCGGTAAGCGGAGTTGCTTCAGCAAGGTTTTCCGCCAGTGTTTTTCCGGTAACGGTCATACAGTCACCGTGCAGGTATCCTTCTTCCAGTAAAACTTTCATCACGCCTGGGACACCACCGACCTTGTAAAGATCCTCCATTACGTATTTACCGCTAGGTTTCAGATCCGCTATAAAGGGTGTACGATCGCTGATGGCCTGAAAATCGTCGATGGTCAGTTGGATACCTAAAGACTTGGCAATGGCGATCAGGTGTAAAACGGCATTGGTAGAGCCACCCAAAGCCATGACTACTGTAACAGCATTCTCAAATGCTTCCCGGGTCATGATGTCTTTGGGCTTGATGTCTTCCTGCAACAAATGGCGTAGTGCTTTTCCTACAAGCAGGCATTCGGCCTTTTTCTCAGGAGTGTTGGCCGGGATGGAAGAATTGTAAGGTAGGCTCATCCCCATGGCTTCAATGGCAGAAGCCATGGTGTTGGCCGTGTACATTCCACCGCAGGCGCCCGGACCGGGACAGGCATTCTTGATCACTCCTTTGAAAAAATCTTCGTCTATCGCTCCCGCATTTTTTTGCCCTAAAGCTTCAAAAGCCGAGACAATATCCAGCGTTTTATCTGCATAACAGCCCGGACTGATGGTGCCCCCATAAACAAGAATCGCCGGACGGTTTAAACGCCCCAGGGCGATCATCGCCCCAGGCATGTTTTTATCACAACCTACAACCGTCGCTACCCCATCGTACCACTGGGCTGAAACGACCGTTTCGATGGAGTCAGCAATAATGTCCCGAGAGGGCAGGGAATAGCGCATGCCTGAAGTACCCATCGACATCCCGTCGCTTACACCTATCGTGTGGAAGATCAGGCCGATAACGTCTTCCTGGCTGTTGACGCCTTGTTTGACCCATTCCGCCAGCTGATTGAGGTGCATATTACAGGTATTGCCTTCCCAGCCGGTGCTGGCAATGCCGATCTGGGCTTTGTTCATGTCTTCTTCTGTGAGTCCGATGCCGTATAACATGGCCTGAGCAGCCGGCAATGTTGGGTCTTGCGTCAACCGGCGGCTGTATTTATTGAGTCCCTTGCTCATAAGTTTATTTAGTAGGTCAGTGTTATCATATAAAAACGGTGGACGGCTGTCCATCTCTTTTTATGTCTTATTTTTTTGAATTAATCAACATGGGCCGATTAAAAATAATCCCATCATTTTTGATGATTATTCAAATGTAAGCCGGCTGGCATGGAAATGAAAACTAAAAAAGACTTAAAGTTACGAATCTTAGGGGAGTAGGTTTTATTTATAAAGTGTTGATTATTAGTGGTTTTTGTGTTATAGAGTTACGAGTCTTGAATGGGTTTTGTAGCTTCCCAAAGCGTGTTCCATCTTGTTTTTTCGGCGAAAAGGATAGATTTTACAGGAACGGTCAGCGGGAAGTTCGTCTGAATTAAGGCCCGCCGTTTATTGGAAAACCGAACTTATAATTCCATATCTCAGGAACCTGCTGAGGTTGGCTATGGGGATGTCCGGTCTTTTTCTCGCATGTTCAAGAAGAGGTTTGGGAAATTGCCGTCCCATATCAATTAGGAAAAATAGGGCCAGAAAGGTCCCAATTTTTTCTAAAAAACTTATTTGACGGTAATGGCTACACAATTGACGGAAAAAATCACTTTCATTTGGTCACCTTTACTGGTGAATTGATCAAATTCTGCTGAAAAACAATTACTGAAAACCTTTTGATAAAGATTAAAAGAGTAGTTTGGTAAAATAATAATTCTAATTTAACCTAAATCAAGCCATATGAAACCCAGAATTCTACTTTTTCTTTTGTTGACCATTTTTGGAATGTCTCTTTTAAAAGCTCAATCATGTAGTCCCTTATCAGACAACATAAACCTTGGAGGAACAGCTCACGATCCTGGCTTTCAGTCGGTTGACCCGGTCAATGCGACTGCTGCTCTGAGTAATGGAAATTTTGTGGTGGCCTGGGAGTCACGTGACGGAGTGGACGGAGCTGACATCGGCGCCTTTTTTCAGGTGTTTAATCAGGAGGGTGCGGCCGTTACCGGTGTCGTTACTCCCTATTCCGATGTGAATCCTAATGGAACTGGCTCCCAGGGCGCGTTCGGCCCCAAGGTGATCGCCCTCCAGTCGGGCTTCGTCATCGCCTGGGTCTCAGAAGATGGCTCCGGAGATACCGGACCTGAGGGTATGGGGGATGAGAAAAAAGATGTTTTTTTCAGAGTTTACAATGATAACGGTACAGCCATTTCTGGCTCGGTCCGATTGGATAACAACGGACAAGAGGACGATCTCAAGGCCATGATTCCCCTCAGCACCGGCGGCTTCGCCATACTGACGGCCATTGCCGAAGATGGATCGGGCAATACCGATGACTTATTTATCCAGACCTACAATGCCCAGGGCTCAGCCCTCACGGCCGGTCCGGTCAACGTCTCCGGTGGCGCCCATGACGGGCACTTCCAAAACGTGCTGAGCACCCAGACCATGGCAGAACTCAGCGACGGAAAATTTGCCGTGACCTGGGAAGCCCGGGGTGGAGTAGACGGAGACGGTAACGGCGGCTTCTTCCGCATTTTTAATGCCGACGGCAGCCCTGTTACAGGCGTTATCGCTCCTTATTTTGATGTCAAGCCCGAGGGAACGGGCGACCAGGCCTTGTTTGGAGGAAGAATTACCGGCCTTACTAATGGTAACCTGGTCATGGCCTGGGGCGATGGCGATATTTTAAGCGAAGATGTCTATTTCCGGGTATACGATGCCAATGGTATGGCCGTATCTGGAACCACTCAGGCGGATAGCGACCAAAGTGAAGAAGAGGGTGTACTTTCCGGATTGGTGTCGTTGACCAATGGAAATTTTGCCATCCTTTATCATGTCGATGAGAGAAGCACCGGTAATACCGATGATTATTTTGTGCGTACGTTTACTTCCAGCGGTGCGGCCGTCGGAGGAAGTACAGAGATCAGCGGCGGCCTGCACACCAATTTTTTCAGCGCCACTCAAACCAACCGCCCGAGTATCATCGCCCTGAATAACGGCAATTTTGCCGTAGGCTGGGCGGTCCGGGACGGCGCCGATGGCGACGGTTCGGGTGCTTACTACCGCGTTTTTAATGCATCAGGAGCTCCCGTCAGCGAGGTGACCACCCCCTACAGCGACGTCAATCCGGATGGAACCGGCGATCAATCCTCTTTCGGCCCCATCATGAAAACCCTGGCCGGTGGATTTGTCATCGCCTGGCAATCCGAGGGCGGCCCCGGAGATGTCGGCCCGGCAGGAAATATGGAAGATGTGTACCACCGGGTGATCAACAACGACGGCACTCCCTATTGCCCCACCACCAAAACCAATAGCGGTAACGATGCCGAGGAGGAAACAATAGAAGACATAGTACCCCTGGCCAATGGCAACTTTGCATTAGTATATAAAGACGAAGAAAGTGCTACGGGCAATAAAGATGATCTGTTCCTCAGAGTTACGGGAGGCGTGCCTGTGGCCACCTGTCCGACTATAGGCAGCATCACCATTGAACCTAATCCGGTTTGTGTTGACGGCACGATAACCATCACGGTGAGTGGACTGGAAAATATGGCCCAGGCCGATAATGGGGATCAGGATTATGGGATTCGGATTCAAAATCTTATTTCAGGTGGAGACCCTTACGAAAGTCCCGATTTTGGATTAATTGGAACCATATCTTTTGACCAGCTTGGGAATGGAGGGACCACTGCAGTTTTGTCAGATTTTAAGCCTGATGGATCAAACAATTTATTTGTTGCGTTTTTGACCCCTACACCAACAGATGCTGCTTGTCGTCCTTTTGTTCGTGTAGATCTCGCCTTCAATCAGAACCCCTCCGTCATCTTCACTGCCCCAGCCGACGTCTTCGAAGATGCCGGCGTCCAGACCGGCCTCGGCGGCGGTACGCCCGTTGGTGGCGTCTATTCCGGCCCCGGCGTTACGGATGACGGCAATGGTATGACCTACAGCTTTGATCCTGCGGCGGCAGGGGTAGGAGTACATACTATCACATATACCTACACTAACGAGGTTGGTTGCGAAGGCTCCGCCAGTGATGATATCGAAGTACTCGAAAAAGTATTGGAAGTAGTGCCGATAAGCGACATCAATGGAGTAGACGATACTACCGGAGTGGCCTTCTCTGCCGGTCAGGAAGTGGCCTTGCAGGGAGTGGTCCATTGTATTGATTTCCTTGGCGGAGACGGTTACACTTTCTGGATCCTCGAACCCAATGGCGATGGAATACTGGTTTATTCCGACACGACCGTGAGCGATTATGAGGCCACAGAGGGGGATGAGATCAAAGTGGAGGGCATCCTGGATCAGGTCGACGGACTCCTGGAGATCAACCCAACTGAAATTACCGTAGTATCTCAGGGTATCAGCCTGGTCAGTCCGATTGCTGCGACGGAGCTGAATGAGTCCCTAGAAAACCGCCTGGTTGCTTTAGAAATTACCGATTTTGTACAGGATGATATTGAAGTGATAGACCTTGAGGACGGGGATTACTTTATTATATTCCCTACGACCCAGGATACTTTTACGGTGATTATTTCAGGGGCTACCGGTATTGATATTGATTTCCTGAATGAGTTTTTGAGCTTGAACGGTGTTACCAGTTATACGGTCACCGGCTTTGTGGGGCAACTCGATGAGGAGGAACCCTTCAATGAAGGCTATTTCCTCATTGCCTGCTCCGAGCTGAGCTTTGATTTTGTTTCCGATGTCAACGAACCGGTCTGGGCCGGCGAGCTGGTGGTCTATCCCAATCCGGCCACTTCTCAGGTAACCATCGATGCCCCGGTCCGGATAGAGCGCCTGCGCCTGATGGATGTTCAGGGCCGGGTACTCAAAAATGATGTAATCGATAACGCCATCCATACCCTGGATCTAAGCGCCCTTCCAAAAGGCGTTTACCAGCTCCAGTTGATTAGTGGTAAGGATATGGTGAATAGACAGATAGTCAGGCAGTAGCAGGTTTTCAAGAATTGAAAAAACAAGGGAACTTCTGATTTTTGATTTCGCTCTAATTTGAATTTTTTTTTGGCACGCACCTACCGGCCGGTAGGTGCGTGAAACCAAATGCTTAAAACGGCAAAATTTTAAAAAACTGCCATGGCAATCCCAGGGCCACTTAAAGTTATTCTCCAAACCTAAATCCAACCCGGACCCCCGCCGAATACTGCCAAATCGAACTCTCCTCTTCAATAAATAATGAACTGACCGGAGCCAAAGCCTCCGTGATGGCTTCCCATTTCAGCTTGGGAAAATAACGTACGCCGGCAATAGGAGTGATGGTCAAATTTTTGGATAAACCCAAATCAAAGCCAAGCCCGGCGCCGATGCTGTAGGTGAGTGCAGTGGAAGTAGCGGCGGCGCTGGCGGTAGTTACCGTACCGTCAAAATAATGCAGGCCGGGAGAAATTTGAAGGTGCAAGCCTTTTTGTAAGGTGGGGCCTTCCTGATAAAAAGTAGGACAAAAACAATCGCCCGACATGTCCAGGAAGTAAATGTTGGTGTTAAAAAGCAAGCCATACATCTGGGCTTTCGTGCTTATGTTCAGGGGCGCCAGCGTACTTTCATAACTGCTGTAGTTCAGCTCCGGCAAAAATTCAATGCGTAGGTCTTTAAAACGGAACCAATAATCAATGCCTACGGCATAGCCATTTTCTAACAAATGAAGATTTTCCCGGCTATCGGGTTGTTCTACGATCCAGTTGTCGGCGTCGTTGATGACATAACGGCCGTTCAAACCAAACTGAGCGGATAGTTGTGTGCTGAGAAAAATGAAGGTTATTAGACAGCGTGATCTGAGCATATTAACTTTTTTGGGGTTTAAACGTTTTTTGTTGCTGGTCTGTTGTTTAGGGTTAATAGTTGACAGACGTTAGATGTTACCTAAACAAACCATAAATGACGGACAACTATCAACTTTCTTTCGTATTTTTGCGGGTCTAAAAAAAGGCAACAAACGTATACATGAAGACGAAAACGATCAAGCGGGACAAGGTCAATGTGATCACCCTGGGTTGTTCCAAGAACCTGGTGGATTCCGAGAACCTCATTACACAATTAAGGGGCAATGATTACGAGGTGGTGCACGACAGTAACGATGAAGACGCTAACATCGTTATCGTGAACACCTGTGGTTTCATCGATCTGGCCAAGGAAGAGTCGGTGAATACCATACTGGAATATGCTGAGGTGAAGAACCAGGGCGGCATAGATAAATTATATGTGACCGGCTGTTTGTCGCAGCGGTATAAGGACGATCTGGAGAAGGAAATTCCCGAAGTAGACGCCTATTTTGGTACGTTGGAGCTGCCCGCACTGCTATCCCGTTTGAATGCGGACTACAAGCACGAGTTGATCGGGGAGCGTAGCATTATGACCCCGGCCCACTATGCTTATTTGAAGATCTCGGAAGGCTGCAACCGAACCTGTTCTTTTTGCGCTATTCCGCTGATGCGAGGCAAACACATCTCCAAGCCGGTCGAAGAACTGGTAAAAGAAGCCAAAAGCCTGGCCAGGAGAGGGGTGAAGGAGTTGATGCTGATCGCTCAGGAGCTGACCTATTATGGGCTGGACCTTTACAAAAAAAGAGCTTTACCGGAATTACTACATGCACTGGCCGATGTCGAGGGCATTGAATGGATAAGGCTGCATTACGCTTACCCTTCAAAATTTCCCCTGGAGATTTTCGACGTAATGGCCGAGCGAAAGGAAATCTGTAACTACCTGGACATTCCGCTGCAGCACGCCAGCAATACGGTCCTGGAACGTATGCGGCGCCAGATCACCCAGGAGGAAACCGTCGAACTCATCAAGGCAGCCCGGGAGCGGGTGCCTGGCATTGCCATCCGAACCACCATACTGGTAGGTTTTCCCGGAGAAACCGACGAAGAGTTTGAAGAACTTTGTGATTTCGTCAAATCCATGGAATTTGAACGCTTAGGTGTTTTTCAATATTCCCATGAAGAAGATACCCGCGCATTTGAGCTGGAAGACGATGTGCCGGCAGAACTGAAAACCGAACGCGCCAACCGCATCATGGAAATCCAGCAAGAGATTTCTTTTCAAAAGAATCAGGCTAAGATCGGACAAACCTATCGCGTGCTATTTGATCGTAAGGAAGGCGGCTATTTTGTCGGCCGCACCGAATCGGACTCCCCGGAAGTAGATAATGAGGTGCTGGTGGATGCCAAAAGACAATACGTCAGAATAGGGGACTTTGCTACCGTAAAAATTGCCGATGCTACGGAATACGACTTATTTGGGGAAGTAGTGTGAACATTGTCCGGATTATTTTATTTTCTCAGTATGAATAGTAACGAACAATTTATGGCCAGGGCGCAGAATCCTGTGATCCAGGCAACATTGACACTAGGTGGAGTTATTTTGGTCATCCTGGGCGCCAAATTGATCAGGCTGACCGGAATCATAGAGATATCTGAACGGTTTCCATGGATGACGGCCTGTTCCTTTCTGTTGTGTTTTGCGCTTTTCAATAGTGTGTTTTCCCTTTCCGCGAAGAGTATGGTCAAATACTGGGGAATGTCTATTTATAGCTTTATTGGCCTGGCCTTCGTGTCCGGCTTTTTAGCTTATTTGTTTTCCAATAAAGCCCTTTCAGAAGCAGGTTCCTATTGGTGGATTTACATCGTTGTAGCCGTAGGCTATTTTGTTTTCCTGGGAATGATGGCTTTTATGCGGACGATAGTGGAATTTGCACAAAAAGAAGAGTGGAACCAGCCAAAAATCCGCAGTAAAAAAAGAAATCCTTAAAAAAGTCAAACTGTCGGTATCCGGCAATTAGACATGGATTTAAAACTTCCTTAATAAACCTGGCTGATCATTGTATTGTTTGCGTTTTAATTGATCACCAAAAAATTATACCATGACTTTCAGACTATTTGCTTTTCTTCTGGCCATGACGGCGGTGCTCAGCTGTAATCAGGCGCAGCAAGCTGGTTATGAAGCCCGCGAAATCAAAGGGCCGATACTTAGTCTCGATGGCGATACCCTCAGTAAAGTGGACAAACCGGCCTCAGAGTGGAAAGCGGAATTGTCGCCCGAAGCCTTCAAAGTATTGCGTCAGGCCGGTACTGAGCGCGCGTTCACCGGAGAATACTGGAACAACAAGAAAGAGGGCGTCTATTTCTGTAACGGCTGTGGCGCGCCTTTATTCAGCTCAAAGACCAAGTATCGTTCCGGCACCGGCTGGCCAAGCTTTTACGAGCCGATCATAGAGGGTAATGTGCTGGAAAAAAATGATAACTCCTACGGAATGAACTGTGTGGAAGTCGTTTGTGCACGTTGTGACGGGCATCTGGGGCACGTCTTTCCTGATGGTCCGGAGCCGACAGGATTGAGGTATTGCATTAATTCTGTTTCCTTGAAGTTTAAGGAGCAGGATATAAAATAAAGATAAGTCATCCCTGATCTTGAGAAGCTTTGAGTATTTTTACCGCAAAGACGCTAAGAACGCAAAGTCTCAGCTCTCTTAGCGTCTTTGCGGCGAGTTCATATACTTATTTATGATTTCTTTTCTTCTTCTAGTTTCTGCTTGCGAGCTATTTTCTGATCATTATTGCTTTCGTAAATAGTATAATTTTCATATTTCACCGGATCTCGCTCCGCCCAGATGTCTTTTCCGATATTACATAAAACGATCATTTCCTGGTAGAGCTTGTTGCCCTGTTCGACGCGGCGTTCTACAGAAATGTCCCGGTCGGCGACTTTATCCTGTTGAATGTTAAGGGCTGTTTCAAAGTCTTTGCAGGCATCCGTGACCCTTTTGATCACATTTTCGTTGACGCCCACATCCGCCAGGAAGTCGATCTGCTGACGAGCGACTCGCGCCACACGGCGTCCGCAAAACAACAACTGGGCGTCCGTCATATCACCCATTTTAGCCGTACCGAATTTGCGGTAACGGCCGCTGCGATTGCTGTATTTCATGGCTACCCTGGTCATCAGACTGCGTATGGCTGTTTTCAGGTTTTCCGCAGCCGTATACTTCTTTTCGGTCGTCACCATCTGATCGCCGAGTAACTCATCGTCGTCGGGCAGGGCCCGAAACTTATCGCACATGGCCTTGAAGCCTTTCAGGCGTTCCTTGTCGTAGCCGTATTGTTCAAAAAGTTGACTATCCCGATGGGCGTGGCGAAGGCGTTCCATGCATTGAAGATATAGATCTGCATCCGGAAAATTGTACTGACGGTGTCCAGCTTGTTTTTTCATATCTGACTGATAATCTCTTATATAGCAAAAATAGCGCTTTTTTGATGAAACAATCAAGTTTTTAGAGAAAACTATTTTGTTTCTTCATTTTAATTGCTTTTACTCAGATAAAAATTTCTTACTTTTTTTAAAACAAAAAAAGACAATACCTGATTAACCTGAGGACTTCCTAGGAAACTCCCCTCTATTTTCATACATTTCAAAACAGAAATAAAAAATAAAAAACGAATATGAAGATCATCACCGCCCAACAAACCCATGAGCTGGACGCCTACACCATCAAAAAGGATGATATCCCTTCCATAGAACTGATGGAGCGGGCGTCAAAGACTTTCGTCAAATGGTTTGAAAAGCAATTTCCGGATTTGCTGATGCCGGTCTTCATCTGCTGCGGGCCGGGCAATAACGGCGGTGATGGACTGGCCATCGCCCGCTTGCTGCATCACAAAGGATACATTGTTGAGCTAATCCTCTTCCACATCACTGATAACACCTCTGAGGATTACAACATCAACCTGGAAAGGCTTCCGAAAAGAGACACTATTGCTGTTCAGACCCTGGAGAAGGATGCGGATTTTCCCAGGATACCAGAGGGCAGCATTGTCATCGACGCCATTTTCGGCTCCGGGCTGAACCGCCCTGTGGAGGGGTACTGGGAGGATTGTCTGCAACAGCTTAATCAGCTAAAGGAGGTTATCCGGGTGTCGGTGGATATCCCCTCCGGTATGTTTGCGGATAAGCACACAGAAGGCACTAGTTTTCAGGCGGATTATACCTTCAGCTTCGAGTTGCCCAAACAAGGGTTTTTCTTCCCGGAAAATTTCCATCGCGTGGGCAGATGGGTAGCGCGGTCGATTGGGTTAAATAAAGATTTTCTGGAGCAACTGCCGTCGACCAGCTATTATGTGGATCAGGCAATGGCGCAAAGTCTGTTAAAACATCGGAGCAAATTTGATCACAAGGGCCATTACGGCCATGCCTTGCTGATCTGCGGGAGTTACGGCAAGGTAGGCGCGGCCGTTTTGTCGGGCCGAGGCTGCTTGCGTTCCGGGGTCGGCTTGCTGAGCATTCACGCTCCTCAATGTGCCTATAACATTTTACAGACGAGCATTCCGGAGGCGATGATCAGCGTGGATTTCGGGACGCACTATTTTTCTTCCCTGCCAGACCTGAAGCCTTACAAGGGCATCGGCGTGGGCAGCGGCCTGGACAAGCAGTCGGAGAGCCGGACAGCCCTGCGGCAACTGCTGGACAAAACAACCTTGCCTTTAGTCATCGATGCGGATGCCTTGAATATTATCGCGGAGGAGAAATGGCACGAATTGATCCCTCCCAACAGCATTTTAACGCCTCATCCTAAAGAGTTCGAACGCTTATTCGGCCCCAGCAATGATGGTTTTGAGCGCATGGAACTGGCCAGGCAACAGGCGGAAAAATATCAGATCTACATCATACTCAAGGGCGCCCATACGATGGTCGCCAGTCCGGACGGCAACTGCTATTTCAATGCCACCGGTAATCCTGGTATGGCTACTGGCGGCAGCGGCGATGTGTTGACCGGCGTGATCACTTCCCTTTTTGCTCAGGGCTATGATCCGCAAACTGCAGCGATATTAGGTGTTTTCCTGCACGGTCGCGCCGGTGATCTGGCCGCCCGTGAAATAGGGGAGGAGGCCTTGATTGCAGGCGATATCGTGGATTATTTGGGCAGGGCGTTTTTGGGAATGCGAGAGTACTGAGGGGGTGGCTGGAAACTGTCGGCAGTTAAAATTCTGCGTATCGATGGAACTATGTTGAATGTATAGATTGTTAATTATAAATGAATTCAATAAATAGTATAAAAAAGCAAAATGAATTACCAGAAAACATATCAATCTATTTTAAATCATCTTAGTACACTTCCTCTCGAATATTTAAAAAAAGTTGATCAGTTTTTGGAGGATTTGAGGAGGAAAACAATTTCAAAGGAAAAAAACCGGAAAGCTATCATGGATTTAGCTGGTTCCTGGTCGGATTGGGAGGAAGAGGAGTTTAAGCAATTCATGGAAACGATCCATAGTGAACGAAGTAAAATGTTTAATCGCCAGATTGAGTTATGAAGGAAGCTTTGCTGGATTCGGATACCGTATCTTATTTTTTCCGGGGGAATTACAATCTATAATCCTATGATTCGAACGGAATGATTATTTAACTGACCTGACCCTGGGTTATCGCTCAGATAACATTCGCTTGAGGAGTAGACCTAAATTTAGGTTCCCTAATAATTGCCTGAAAGGCAAGCACAAACCAACTCCGGGCAACGCCCGGAGATCCAAAACAGGCTTCCACTGTGCCCTGAAAGGGCAAAACATTTTGAACCTGGATCTGAAGAAAATACCTCTAGAGAATTATCAGTTTCTATCGATTTTTGTATTTTGAGAATGAAAAACAACTTTTTAACCCTTTTAAATTTTTTTAAAATGAAACCTCAAGTTTATTAGTATTTGCATTGTTGCTTTTTGCCCCTGTTTTTACTCAAGCTCAAATGGATACCCTTCAAGCGGCTAAAAAACTCTTTGAAAATATGGTCGGAAATGGGAACTGGATAAAGAGGCAAGTGATTTTGAAGGAATGGAAAATTTCATGGAACACTCTTGGGAGTACGAACTGTTGGAGATAGGTGTTGGTGTGAAGGCTAAAATTTTTGTAAAGGTTTCGAATCAGAATGGCAGCCCCATATCCCAGGAAGGAATGATGATCATGGCCTATAACGGTATGGATAAAAAAATCCATACTCTTTTTTGGGGAGACGGCCCTTTTTCGATTGCTCCATCTTTTGAACTAATTGATGAAAAAAACTTTAAAGCGATGGCCAAAAACACGGAGGGTCAAATGGGAGGAGGTTATTCCACAATTAAGGAAAATTCAATGACTGACAAAGGATTTTATTTAGATTCAGATGGTAATGAAGTAGCTGACGGCATCACCGTCATGAGAAAGAAAGAATAATCAAATAAAAAATACCAAACCTACAAATGCCCAAACTCGTTCTCCTCTCTGGCGCCGGCATCAGCGCAGAAAGTGGTGTCAAAACATTCCGTGACTCCGGAGGCCTCTGGGAAGGCCACGATGTAATGACCGTGGCCTCCCCTCAAGGCTGGGAAGCCAATCCGGAGCTGGTGCTGGAATTCTATAATCAACGCCGCCGACAACTTAAAGAAGTGGAGCCGAATGCCGCTCACCGCGCTGTGGCCTATCTTCAGGAATCCTACGAGGTCACCGTCGTTACGCAAAACGTAGATGACCTGCACGAGCGTGGAGGCAGCGAGAACATCGTCCACCTCCATGGCGAACTGCTCAAAGCGCGAAGCTCTGTAGATGAAGACTTGATCTATGAATGGACGGAAAATATCAAACTGGGCGATGTCTGTGAAATGGGCAGTCAGCTTCGGCCTCATATCGTTTGGTTTGGCGAATCGGTGCCTATGCTGCCTAAAGCAGCGGTGGAAGTACATGATGCCGATATTATCGTCATAGTGGGGACCTCTATGCAGGTCTATCCAGCTGCCGGCCTGGTGGGTTTCGCAAAGCCGCATGCGAAGGTCTTTTACATCGATCCTCAGCCCAACATCAATTATGAGCTGAGTGCTACTCATCAGCTGGAGGTAATTGAGGAGACAGCTACCGTTGGCATGCAGAAATTACTTGAAAAAATAGAGGGCGTCTCATAACTCCTCCGTCCTTATTCGCCGCCCTTCATTATTTTATTTAGGGAGTGTTTTTTAGAGAAAAAC
>CAZJQS010000055.1:0-41260 GCA_964548175.1 uncultured Saprospiraceae bacterium | reverse complement strand
CACTCTGGAGTCTGGTGACTTCACTGCTACTAAGAAAATGATCAAGATCAACTAATCCATATTGTTGATTTTCGATAATCTCCTCTAGGGAGGGGGTGGTCATTGACCACCTTCTCCCTATTTTTTTTCAGAAGACCGCGACGATCACTAAAGGCAACCGTTTTTCGTGATTTCGAATAGCATGCCCGTTTTTCAAAACCCACACAAAGGTGATTTCCATTAATACGCTCAGCTAATAAGGCAAGTCAGACATTCCATCTTGACAGGGGAGATACGTTCTGTGGAGCGAACGCTCCTTTTTTAAACTTATAATATCCTGCAATACCCACCATGGCAGCGTTATCAGTACAGTATTCAAATTTAGGGATGAAGGTGGTCCATCCCAGTTCATTGCCCGTTTGTTTAAGGACGGAGCGCAGTTCTGAATTGGCCGAAACGCCGCCGGCCATGGCAATCTGGCGGACACCAGTTTGTTTTGCCGCCTTGATGAGCTTGTTAATGAGGATGCGAACGATGGTCTGTTGCACTGAAGCGGCGATATCGGCCAGATTATGCGCTGTGAAGTGCGAGTCTTCCTGGAGCTTTTTTTTCAGGAAATACAAAATGGAAGTTTTAAGGCCGCTAAAACTAAAATTAAGGCCATCAACTTGAGGTTCAGGAAAGTCAAAGACAGGGCTGCCCTTTTGGGCTAATCGGTCAATATGAGGCCCGGCCGGATAATCAAGGCCAAGCAATTTGCCGGTTTTATCGAAAGCCTCACCTGCAGCGTCATCCAGTGTTTCCCCCAATAATTCCATGTCAAAAAAGTCCTTAGCCAATAAGATTTGGGTATGTCCCCCTGACACGGTCAGACACAGGAAAGGAAAAGTAGGAAAAGGAGGTTCTGCGAAATGAGCCAGCACATGGGCTTGCATATGGTTGACTTCAATAAGGGGTATATTAAGGCTCAGGGCCATAGCCTTAGCGAAGGAGACGCCCACGATAAGGGAGCCGATCAAACCGGGGCCGCGGGTAAAGGCGATAGCAGAAAGGCTGCTGCGCTCTATGCCGGCTTCCCGCAGAGCAATGTCGACTACCGGAATAATGTTTTCCTGATGCGCCCTGGAGGCGACCTCAGGCACCACGCCGCCATATTTTTTATGGATTTCCTGATTGGCCACAAAATTGCTCAAAACCTTGCCATCCCTGATAATGGCGGCGGAAGTGTCGTCACAGGAAGATTCTATAGCCAAAATATTTATACTCATAATGTGGGAAATAGATAAGAAATAATTATATTTATGATCAAGTCAGGTTTTCTGAATCTTTTCACTTTTCAGCCCGTAGTATAATAAAAGACGACCAGTAAACGATTCTGAAGGCAGCCCCGCTGTCCTTTGTAGTCATTACACCCAACTCGCCGTTAAGTTGTCAAACTCTTTCGGTCATCATATACTATTCAAGGGGTAAAAATAGTTAAATCAATAATATATTATTAACCGGCAGAATAATTAATAACCCATGGCAGCAACAGCAGTAAGAGAAATGCCCGTCGTTTCCAGCAAGGAAAAAAATCCTGTAAAAGATTCCAAGCTTAATTGCGTCATTGCAAAAGGTACTAAAATTGAAGGCAATATTCGTGCTTCCGAGAGCATTCGTCTTGACGGCATCCTTATAGGAGATGTCATTTGTGACAAAAAAGTTGTAATCGGCCCTAAAGGACGGGTGGAAGGTAAAATAAAAGCGTCCGACGCTTTTGTTATGGGCGCCGTTGAAGGAGAGATGGTGATCTCAGGGGTGCTTCAGTTAGAATCCACTGCAAGAGTAACCGGCAATTTATCCGCCAAGAAATTAATCGTGGATGAAGGTGCTACGATGGATGGAGACTTCAAAATTGGAGGCTAGTACTTTGTCAAATGGTCTAACAGATTTTTTCTGCAGCCAAAAGCCGAAGAAAAAATCTGTTAAACACAATTCGGGCTATTGTATAAAGACATCGTGCTCACCTGGCTGTCGCAGCTAAAAAAACTTTTTTTCTTGCGGGTAACAGCCCAATTTTTCTTCGGTAAGTTTAATTATCTGTGCAATTTCTACAAAAAGGCAGGAGGGAAACGGTAGTTTTTTGATAAAAAACCTTATAATTGCATCAAAACAAACCGAAAATGAGATTAGTAATCAACCTAATTCTAGCAGCTATTGTGGTTGGCCTCATTTGGGTACTAATCAGTAGTATTCGTGAGCCTATTGCCTTTAAAGCCGAGCGCGAAAAAAGAGAAAGAGCAGTAATCGACCGTCTGATGGATATCCGATCCGCACAGGAGTTTTATCGGGACATCATCGGCGTGTTCGCACCCAATTTTGATACCCTGAACTATGTTCTTAGAAACGGCGAATTCCAGATCGTTTCCGTTATTGGTGACCCTGATGACCCTGATTACACGGGTACCATCAGCTATGATACAACCTATCAGCCTGCGATCGATACCATCCGTGCGCTGGGCATAAATCTTGATTCCCTGAGGTATGTCCCTTACAGCAATGGGGTAATTTTTGATATCGCAGCGGATACCATAGACTATCAGTCAACTACCGTTAACGTGGTTGAAGTAGGCACCAAAAGAAGTAACTTCATGGGTAAATTCAGCGATCCACGTTTTAAGCGTTACGATCGATCTTATAACCCCAACAGCGTCATTAAATTTGGTAACCTAAATGCACCTAACTTGTCAGGAAACTGGGAATGATCCAATTTGATTTTATTGAAGATACTTTCATAAAAAAAAATACATCAATCTACGAACTGTCCATCCTGCTCGGGATGGACAGTCTTGTATATATGATTACCGACGGACAGCAAAAAATTCACGCGCTGTCACAGTTTCCTTATGCTCAAAACTCTCCCTACAAGCCTTACCAACCCAACCTCAAACCACTGGAACGTTACGTGGAGAAGAATGCGCTGCTCCAATCCCGATTCCGCAATGTCCGGTTGGGCATTCACAGCCCCCTTTTTTCCATTGTACCCAACAGATTGTATTCAGAAAAAGACAAACGCAATATACTAAGCCACCTTTCTTCAAAAAATAATTTCCAGGAAGTTATAGTCGATCAGCTGCCTCCCTTTAACGGTAAAAATGTATACGGCTTGCTGCCTACCATTAGCGATTTTATTAAACGCCATTTTTCCTCCGCCCGCGTTTTTAACCTCAATACCACACTCCTGTTGGCCGCTTACAAAAAAACTCAACTCCTTGCCCAGGACCACCAGCTTTTTTTTCATGCCGACAGCAAGTATCTGCGTACTTTTCTTTTCGAGAGAAAAAACTTACTCGTTGCTACCCAGCATCAATACCAGACCCCTCAGGATTTCATCTATTTTGCATTATTGACCTTCGAACAGTTCCGGCTTTCCGTCACTGACCAACAAGTGCATATTTGTGGCCAGATCCATCAAGATTCGGAACTTTTTAAGTTGCTGTTTCGTTACATCAAAAACATTCACTTTCTTGAAGGGCCCGCTTTTATTCAAAAAGGAGAAAAATCGAAAAGCCTGCCGGATTACGCTTATTTCGACCTCTTTTCAGCCCTCCTTCTAAATTAACCTTGAGCACTTTATGAGAATCATAGGAGGACAATTTAAAGGCCGCCGCTTTAATCCGCCCGCTAAGAACTGGCCGACCCGCCCGACAACAGACTTCGCTAAAGAGGGCTTATTCAATATCCTGATGAATCACCTGGATTTTGAAGAACTGAAAGTTTTGGATCTCTTCGGAGGCACCGGCAATCATTCCTACGAGTTTATCTCCCGCGGCTGTAAAGACGTAACTTATGTGGATAAATTCCCCGGCTGTGTAGCTTTCGTGAAAAAAATAGCCGAACAACTCCAGATTGAAAACCAAATCAATATCGTTAAAATGGATGTCTTCAGGTTTATCGAATCTACCGGCGAACAATTCGACTACATCTTCGCCGGACCTCCCTATGCCTTACCCACCATCGATGCTATCCCGGATCTTATCTTCGAGCACCAACTACTCAAAAAAGACGGCTGGTTCGTTATGGAACACAATCCTAACCATTCCTATACCGATCATCCTCATTTTTTCCAGGAACGCTCCTATGGCAAAACCATTTTCAGCTTTTTCAAATAATTCTTCTTTTTTCCGGACAAATTCCAGAACACATAAGGGGGCTATTCGGTTACCTATACAATTTTTCCTACTCATCACCGAATTGAAGAAGAATGAACGTTATCTGGTCATTGCTGATCTTTCTTGCTATGACGGCAACTAAGTCCTCCCTTGCCGTTGAAACCTATCCCTCCCTGGAAGGTAAATGGCAAGGGACCCTCACACAAGAGGAAGGAGGATATCAAAAAAACTATCACTTCACTCTCGAAATCCATCAGAACGGCCGCCTCATCAACGGGCGGTCTCAGGTCAGCATCAACCAATTGTTCGCAGAAATGAAAATAAAAGGGCAATTAATCAAGCCCGGCGTATTTGAGTTCTCAGAAATTCAGATCCTGAATATGGCAAAAGAAGCCGGCATGGATTGGTGCTACAAACATGGCTTCATGAGACTCGAACGCATCGGCGACCACTGGCGACTCGCAGGGGAATGGTCGGGGTTTTCCGAATTCGGCGCCTGCGTGCCCGGTAAGATTTTTTTGCGAAAACAACGGCCAAAAGCCTGATAGTCTTTAATTCTTGCCTGTCGTTTTTTAACTTTGCCACTTTCACTTTGGAACCGGTTGTTGAATTATTAGGTTGTTTAGTCGAAATGCCTCAATAACTTAACAACCCAATAACCCAATACCTAAAAATGAACATCATCGAGATCATTCAGCAAGGTGTCATCAAGGCTGTTCAGCAACTGTACGGAGCAGAGATCACTGCTGAGCAGATCACCATGAATAACACCCGCAAGGAATTTGAAGGGGACTATACCGTGGTCGTTTTTCCCTATACCAAAATGGCCCGTAAAAAACCGGAGCAAGTAGCTGAAGAAATAGGAGCCTTTCTATTGAATAACATTGACCAGTTAAGCGACTATAATGTCATCAAAGGGTTTCTGAACCTTACGGTTGCTGATATTTACTGGGCTCAATTCCTGGAAGACATCTACGATAAGGAAGGTTACGGGCGCTTTCCAGCCAACGGACAAAAGGTGATGGTGGAATTCTCTTCTCCAAACACCAATAAACCGCTTCACCTGGGCCATATTCGCAATATCCTGTTGGGATGGTCCACTTCTCAGATCCTGGAAGCAGCAGGATACGAAGTCGTAAAAGTAAAAGTCAACAACGACCGCGGCATCGCCATCTGTAAAAGCATGCTGGCCTGGGAATGGTTCGGAGAAGGAAAGACTCCCGAATCCGAGGGTATCAAAAGTGATCACTTCGTAGGAGACTACTATGTATTGTTTGAAAAAAAGTTTAAAGCCGAATACGAAGAATGGCAGCAAACGGAACAAGCCAAAGCCATTTATCAGGAAAAAGCTAATGAAGATCAATCGGGGGAAGCTTTTTTTAAAGCTTTTAAAAATACGTACTTCAACGAATATAGCCCCTTAGGACAAGCCGCCAAAGAAATGCTGCGCCAATGGGAACAAGGCGATCCCCAAACGGTTGCATTATGGGAAAAAATGAACAACTGGGTTTATCAGGGATTCAATGAAACCTATACAAAACTGGGCGTCCACTTTGACAAATTGTACTACGAATCAGAAACCTACCTGCTCGGCAAAAAAGTCGTTGAAAAGGGCCTGGAATCCGGTATTTTTTACAAAAAAGACGACAACTCCGTCTGGATCGACCTCGAGGATGCCAAACTGGATCAAAAACTGGTGCTGAGAAGCGATGGAACTTCCGTATACATCACCCAGGATATCGGAACAGCTATGTTGCGGTATCAGGATTATGGGGTGGACAAAATGGTCTACGTCGTTGCAGATGAACAAAACTATCATTTCCAGGTATTGTTCCAGATCATGAAGCGCCTTGGTGAACCCTATGCAGAGGGCCTTTATCACCTGGCCTATGGTATGGTCGATCTTCCTACGGGTAAGATGAAATCCAGAGAGGGAACTGTGGTCGATGCCGACGATCTGATAGCCGAAGTAGTGGGGGAGGCGCGTGCTAATTCTCAGGAGAGAGGTACGCTAAGCGATCTAGCTAAAGAAGAACAGGAAGAGATCATCTGGAAAATAGGCCTGGCTGCGTTGAAATTTTTCATCATTAAGGTGTTTCCTAAAAAGAGAATGATCTTTAACCCCAAGGAATCGGTGGATATGCAAGGACAGACCGGTCCCTACGTGCAAAATGCCTATGTCAGAGTCCGCTCCGTACTTAGAAAGGCCGACGCTATGGATATCGATCACACGGCCTCTAAACAGTACGGTCAATTGGAAATCCTGGAAAGAGAATTACTGGCTCAACTCTTCCAGTTCCCCATCCTGATCCGCGAAGCAGCAGATACGTTTGATCCTTCGGCCATAGCAAACTTCTGCTATACTCTGGCGAAAACGTATCATCGCTTCTACCACGATCATTCCATCCTGAATGCAGAAACCGAAGCGGCGAAAGCTTTCAGATTAAAACTAAGCACAGCCATCTCCCATACGCTAAAAACGGGAATGGGACTTCTGGGTATCGGAATGCCGGAAAGAATGTAGGTGGTTGTGGGTTGGTAGTCGGCCACCCGACTACCAACCCACAACCTATATTTGAAATGGTTTGCTTACTTAACCAACAACCAACAACCAACAACGGCCCATGAGTGAAGAAAAATCTCTCAACTTTATCGAACAGATCATAGAAGAAGACATCGCCAACGGCAAGCACGGCGGAAGGGTACAAACGCGCTTTCCGCCGGAGCCGAACGGCTACCTCCATATCGGCCATGCCAAAGCCATTACCGTTAATTTTGGTATTGCAGAGGAGTACGGCGGCAAGTGCAACCTTCGTTTTGACGACACCAATCCTACCACAGAAAGCACTGAGTATGTGAACAGTATCAAGCATGACGTTCACTGGTTGGGATTCGAGTGGGATGGGGAATACTTTGCTTCTGATTACTTCGGCCAGCTGTATGAATTTGCCGTCAAGCTGATCGAAAAAGGCCTGGCCTATGTGGATGATTCCACTCCGGAAGAAATCGCAGAGATGAAAGGACAGCCCAATGCACCCGGAAAAGAAAGTCCCTATCGCGATCGTCCGGTGGAGGAAAACCTGAGGCTTTTTGAAGGCATGAAAAACGGCGAATTCCCCGACGGAGCTAGGGTGCTCAGGGCAAAGATCGATATGGCTTCTCCTAACATGCATATGCGGGATCCTATTCTTTACCGGATTAAGCATGAACACCATCACCGAACCGGTGACGAATGGTGCATCTATCCCATGTACGATTTCGCTCATGGACAATCGGATTCCATTGAGCATGTGACGCATTCGTTATGTTCACTGGAGTTCATCCATCACCGGCCTTTATACAACTGGCTGATCGAAAAACTGGAGATCTTTCCTTCCCGGCAGATCGAATTTGCCCGCATGAACGTGTCTTACATGATCACCAGCAAACGGAAATTGCTCAAGCTGGTCCAGGAAGGATACGTCACTGGCTGGGATGATCCGCGCATGCCGACCATCGCAGGAATGCGACGCCGAGGCTATCCACCGGAAGCTATCGTTAAGTTTTGTGAACGTGCGGGCGTAGCCAGAAGAGATAATGTGATCGAGATCAGCCTGCTGGAGTTCTCGGTCAGAGAGGTTTTGAATAAATCGGCTCCCCGCGTAATGGGTGTCCTGGATCCGCTGAAGCTGATCATTACCAATTATCCTGAAGATCAGGTGGAAGAAATGGAGATAGAGAACAATCCGGAAGACGAAAGCCAGGGCATGAGAAATATGCCGTTTTCCCGCGAACTGTATATAGAGCGCGAAGATTTTATGGAAAATCCACCTAAAAAGTATTTCCGCATGGGGCCCGGGCGGAACGTGCGTCTGAAAGGCGCCTACATCCTCCATTGCGAGGATTTCAAAAAAGATCCCGAAACCGGAGAGGTCCTCGAGGTTTACTGCACCTATTATCCGGACAGCCGCTCCGGACAGGATACTTCCGGTATCAAAGCTAAAGGTACTTTACATTGGGTTTCCGCTCCGCACGCCGTAGAAGCAGAAGTCCGGATGTATGACCGCCTCTTCACAGATGAAGATCCGACTGGTCATGAAGATAAAGAGTACCTGGAGTTCTTCAATGAAGATTCCCTGAATGTGATTGAAAAAGCTTTTGTCGAACCTGGTCTGAAAGACGCCAAACCAGGCGAGCGCTTTCAGTTTATGCGGAAAGGCTACTTCTGCGTCGATCCCGATACCAGCCAGGAAAAGCCGGTGTTTAACTTGACGGTAACTTTGAAGGATAGCTGGAGTAAAAAGAAATAAAAGAGAATGGGCCGTCCCGGGATTGTGTGGAAAGTCAGTTGCTCTGACCTGCCTATCGGCCGATAGGCAGGCTAGCGCAATGACTGTTTACACCCCCCCTTTTCACTTCAACAAAACAATTTTCTCACTCCAGATACCCGCATCATTTTTAGCCGTCAAATAATACACGCCATTCTCTAAATTACTCAAATCGACTTCCTTTTTCTCCAAACCTCCTTCCAGCGACAGGACTGTTCTACCTAGGTGATCGCAAATATCCAGTTCCAGTAAATTAGAGATGCCCTGCACCTGATAGGTCGTGATGCCGGTAGTAGGGTTCGGGAAAATGGACAATTGCGGACGATTAAACTGTTCTTCCCAGAATAAGCTGATGATGGGACTATATTCAAAAGTTCCGTCATAATCTACTTGCCGGAGACGGTAGTAATTATGTCCGGGTACTGGTCTATCATCAAGAAATTCATAAGTGTAGGTTTCCAGACCTGATGCTTTTGAGCCCACAGTTCCAATTGTACCCCAATCTAAACCGTTCATACTGCGTTCTACTTCGAAGCCCTTGTTGTTGACTTCATTGGTAGTGATCCATTCCAGTAAATGTCCGTCCGTCCTTTGGTAACCTTTAAAAGAAAGTAACTCCACCGGCAAAGGGGCTTGAATAGAAAGGGTTTTACTGCTGCTGCTGAGTTGTAGACATCCTTCGTCCATTAATATCTGATCCGTAGTTTTTCCCAAAAAACCAGACGGCATGATGCTGCTGAGATGAGATACGCCTTTAATGGTGTAATTCCCGGCGGGAAGTGAGGTGAAATCTGCAGTGGCGCTCTGTGCTACGATGAGATTGCTGATATTATCGATTGCAACGAAAGTATAGGCATAGTCAGGGCCTAGATCACTGAGGGTTTGTTCGATATCTCCCGGCCCGGAAAAGGTGACTTGCCCGGAAAAGGGAGAAGCAAAGGTGTAGGCCGTAATAAGATATTCTACCCCTTCAGAAAGATTAACCGTAAAAGCATCGTAAGCAATCGTAGAAGAAACGATCGCAGAAGGATCAGGATCATCTATTGCATTCGAACCAATATAGGAAGCACAAGGGTCATTAGGAACAAACCCCTCTTTTTCAAAAATACTCATCACCCAAAAGCCGCCAGTCTTGGAAAAGGTATAACTGCCGCTCTGTGTGACAATGAAAGAATAGGATTCGTAATTCGTACTCACTACAAAACCAAGATCCTCGCAATCCGCTATCCCATCCAGATCTTCATCCCGGACAAAATTCATCAGCGGGTCACTGCCATCCACATCAAAGTCAAATTGACTGCTTGGTTGTACGAAAAAATTATCCAGCGCTAAATTCAAAATGGGATCACCGACCGGTGCAAAAACAGGATCATCGGGGGAAAAAATGCTGACCCCGGCCTGGCAGCCGGAGTTGAAAACGAAGGGCTCGGTAATATTGAAAAAGGTGGCGCAGTCATTATCGGCACATTCTACTTTTAATATTGCATTATTCGCACTAGGAAGACTGGACGGGACCTGCCCTGTCCAGCTGCCGTTGGCGTAATCAACGCCGGTAGCTACTTCATAGGGAAAAGTAACGCCGCCATCCGTAGATAGCAGTATGTTGACTGTGTTACAGCCGGTAAAGCCACCTGTATTCCAGCTAAGCGTTTCTACATTGCCGGCTGTCCAGTCAACAGCAGGAGAATTGACCGTGAAAGGCCCATCCGCACTAACCACAATATTGCGCTCGTCATAATCCACTCCGCCCTTTCCGTCGCGTGTGGTCACCCGGAAGGTCATATTCCGGGCTACTTGTGGGAGTCCCTCACCCAATACATGATCGCCGCAGAATGACACATGGCTTCCGATAAAAAAGTTAGTGGGAAAATAGACGATCCACTCTTCAAAGGGATTGAAAGGACCGTTATTTGATCGGGCTTGTCCTACCGCGGCCTTGCGCACATAATTGAATGGGCCTGAAATGCCTGCCCAGCTTCCCGATGGAGGGGTTGCTCCGATTTCTCCAAAAATATCGACATATATACCCGGGCTGGTTCCTTGTATAAGGGCAATGGCGTCATTGCCATCAAAAGTCAGGGCGGAGGACAATTGGTCCGGCGTTAATCCTGGAATGTTCGCTCCCGGATCACAAACCGTAAAGGTTTCATAGGGATTAATGATGCCGTTTAGAAAAAAACTTCTTGAAAGGGTACTGGACCCATTTTCAAAAATGCCTATCCAAAAAACGGCGCTGCCGAGATCAATGGGCACAGCAGTGGGATTGAAGATTTCAATACATTGATTGGAGCCATTATCTTCCGCTATTTCCGATAGCAGGAGTTGGCTGCAGCTTCCACTTTCCACGGGACTTAACAACAAATTTTCATCCGGAAAAGAGCGGATAGGGGAGCCATTGGGAGGATAAGAACGAAACAGGGGCGCCCCGTTTTCAGCTCCTCCCGGACCGTCATCGCCTTCATCGTCAAAAAGCCCGGTCCTTGTGCTTCCTTGCAAGCCAAGATCATATTGCTCCCAGGAATAAGTCAGGACGTCTCCAGCATCCGTATCTGAGCCAGAAGCTCTTAGCTCAAATGGAGTGTTTACCGGGATGGTCACCGTGCCGGCATTGCAGGGGTCAGCATCGGCAACAGGAGGCATGTTGGCATTGTCGATCAGCGTCACACAATCTTCTCCCTGATTATTATTGGTAATGTAAGTATTGATGACCTCAATGCTGTTGATGTGAAAATAGCTGGTGCGGGCCGGCTGTCCATTCTGCTCCAGGATATTATCCTCGGCACAAATGCCGCGGTAGGACATGATGGTCACCCCGCTGCCAGGCTCATAGCCCGCTGTGGAAAAGTATTGTCCGGCGCTGCCGCAATTGCCTGCTGCTCCGTTAAAGGTATGGGGTGCGTCAAACTGATGACCGATCTCGTGCGCAACCAGCTGAAACCAACCGCTTCCGGAGGCATTTAAGGACTGCGTCCCTCCGCCGCCTTTAGCAGGACTTAGAAACACATCAGCAATATTATCTTCATTCAAGTCTACACCTATGCTTCCATTGTCACAAACTACTCCCAGGTAGGCGCTGCCGTTCCCCCCAAGACCTCCGAAAACATGGCCAATGTCAAAACTGTTGATGTCCAGTCCGTCCCAGCCGATATCCGGTTCATTGAGGATCAGCTTGCCGAACACATCTACCGCTTCGGTTGCAAGAGCAGCGTATTGACCGAACAGGGGAACGGAATTTCCAAAGTTGTCCTGCGGATCGCTCAGAAAAATGATGGGATCCGGTAAGGTTAGCCGGATGGCCAAATCCCTTTCATAAAAGGCGTTCAGGCCATTGACGGTAGCGGTAATGGCTGCTGTTACATCTGCCAATTGCTGTGCCTCGGAATCAACAGGATTGCTGTGCTGTCCCGCATATTCTTTTTTGGCCACTATCTGAAGACGATACTGCCGCAAGTCTGCCCCGATCATTAGTCCGGCAGATTTGGGCAGGGGAGGGGCGTGTTCGTGTACGGGCCCCTGTGGATCATGCCGATGACGGTAGCCAGTACTGTCCTTTAAAAGGATATCCTGCGTCTTATGAACAAAATGGGAGCCATCTTTTTCAAAATAGACTTCATGCAAGGAAGGCTTTTCTTTTACCGGTTCGATGAAAACATTATTATCCTTCATCAGGATAATACCGTCCACTCCTCTGGAGGTAATGGTCAGTTTTCCGGTAACGGTCTCATCTTCGATTCCTCTGATGGTGTAGGTTTTAAAATCCGGATATCGAAGGCTGGCTTTACCGATTAAAATGGGCGTTTCCACAGCTTGAAAATCCATGCTCTGTCCATCCGGTAAAGGCAATGAGACGATGATGATGCGGCTCCGGGCGCTTTTTTCACTTTCCTTAGGAGCATTGCGGAGCCACGATCGCAGCTCGTCTACATCGATTGTTATCGTCTCCGGAGGTTGTTCAGCCGGTAGGATCTGATTTTGTGCAAGTAGATTAAAGCGGGAAGGGAATATCACCAAAGTCAGAAAAATGGCAAGGAAATACCATTCCTTCCATTTCTCCTCTGCAAGAGGGAAAAAAGTAGTTTTCATGAGATAAATGATTTGTTAGCGTTCTATTATCTCAAAGTTACTTATTTTTTTTATAAAAATAAACTAAATATGAGATGACCGGCAATAATCCGGTCATCTCCTATTTGAAATATTATTCTTTCCACCAGGGCTTGATAACGATACGTTTGGTTTCGCCATTAGCCAGTGTAACGGTAGCGAAGCGATCACACAGACCGGAGCCGTAATCGATGCTTCGGGTACGACCGTTTACGGTAACTGTGCGTACGCCACTTTGTATCCATGGACATTGTCTGTTTTTTAACAATGGTTCGGAAATAACAGCGTCAAAAGTTCCGCCTTTACGGTTTTCGCCTGAAGAGGAACCGGTAAGCTCAAAGACGTCGTCTCTTAGGATGCGGGGTGTTTCACCTCCTTCTAATTGAGTAAGCGTGTGCGCAGCATTCCAGGAAGCCTGGGAGCCGTTGGGATAGGTAACGATAATGTTGACTTCCCGGGATCTGGAAACGTTGTTGTTCTCGTCGCGGCCTATGTTGGTCAGCTTACGGCTTCCTTCGATCTGAGCCTCGTCGACGAAGAAGTTCTCAAATGAAACGGTGCGGGTAGCTCCTGCGAGAAACAGAGAATCCGAAACAGTGATCACGATCTTACCTTTGAGTATGTGCCCGCGAGGTCCTTCGCAACCGTCTTCGCCAAAGTCTACCGTGACGGTCCTTGGGAAGGAACGATCATTGGGTTCTACGGTGATGGTAAGGCATTCGTTTTCTTCGCTTCTCGGGGAAATCTCATCGGAAGAGAGCACAGCAGTAAGAGCTTCGTCTTCCACATAATCGATCTCATCGGCCAGGTTTTGGATAAAAACCAGATCTTCGGTGGTCGTCAGGTCTTCAGTTGTTGGTTCAGGGGTGGGCGTATCTTCATTCTGACAAGCAGTGAATAGCATTCCCAGTCCCAAAATAGCCGCAAAGGCCAGTTTGAAGTTTTTCATTTCAATAAGGATTTTGATTTAAAAAATTTGAACCTTCTAATTCGGGTAAGGAGTAGAAGGTAGAAGGAAAAGAAAAAATAGAGTTTTTAAAGCGCGCTTTTAAAAGTCCTTCTACGTTCCATCTTCTACTTTCCATCTATTTTCGTGTGTAGGACTAAAGCGGATGGAGAAGGTTTAATGTAAGGATCAAATTTTAACATTTTTCAGAAGGAAACTTGATTTTAGCCTTTAGAGTGGAAATTGAGTGTACGCATCGCTATTCCGATCTCTGAAGAAATGGGCAGGTTGGCAAGCCGACAAAAAGACCTGGATGCCGAAACCTTTTCAATTCAAAGTGCGTATCCTGGAAAGCTTTTTATGCACTACCAGACTACTATTCTTTTTTCTTACCTTTATCCCATCATGAATCAGGAAAGAGTCATCATCAGCAAAGAGCGTTTCTGGCTGACCATTGAGCGCTTGTGTCACCAGCTCATCGAAGAATTCGACACCTTCGACCGCACCTGCATCGTAGGTATTCAGGAGCGAGGCGTCCTCTTGTCTGACCGCATCCATCAACGACTGACGGATATAACCGGGATTTCTGATATTGAATATGGGAAGTTGGATATTACCTTTCATCGCGACGATTTCCGGCACCGGGCCAAACCACTGCGGCCTAGTCCTACGGAAATGAATTTTTTGGTGGAGGACAAGCATGTGGTGTTGATCGATGATGTGTTGTACACCGGCCGGACGGTGCAGGCTGCGCTTTCCGCGCTCAATCATTTCGGGCGTCCCAGAAGTGTGGAATTATTGGTGCTTGTTGACCGTCGCTTTAACCGGCACTTGCCCATCCAGGCCGATTTCAAAGGCATTACCGTAGACGCTCTCGATGAGGCTTATGTGAAAGTAGAATGGTCGGATCAAAGTGGTGAAGACCAGATTCTATTGTACCCAGATAAAAAATTGGTGGAATAAAGAATGGCAGCAAACCAACAACTCAGCACAAAACACCTTCTAGGCATCAAATACCTTTCTCCCGAAGACATTCGCCTGATCTTCGAAACGGCTAAAAATTTTAAGGACATCATTAACCGGCCGATCAAAAAGGTGCCTTCTTTGCGTGATATTACCGTCGCGAACCTATTTTTCGAAAGCTCCACCCGCACCCGCATTTCATTCGAACTGGCCGAAAAGCGATTATCCGCCGACGTGGTCAATTTTTCTGCTTCTTCTTCTTCGGTGAAAAAGGGAGAGACGCTTTTGGATACGGTGAATAACATCCTTTCCATGAAGGTGGACATGGTGGTCATGCGTCATCCGGCTCCGGGGGCGCCGCATTTTCTATCTCAACATATTAAGGCCAATATTATCAATGCGGGCGATGGCACGCATGAGCATCCCACCCAGGCGCTGCTGGATGCTTTTTCTATGGAGGAAAAAGTCGGTGACCTGAAAGACAAGCATGTAGCTATTTTCGGCGATATTCTACACTCCCGGGTAGCGCTCAGCAATATTTTCTGTCTGCAAAAACTGGGCGCAAAAGTAAAAGTCTGCGGCCCGCCCACGTTTATTCCCAAATACATCCATACCCTTGGTGTGGAAGTGGAGTACGACGTCAACAAGGCGCTGGCCTGGTGCGATATCGCGAATATCCTGCGCATTCAGCTGGAACGCCAGGACATCAAGTACTTTCCCTCCTTGAGGGAATATGCTCAGTATTTTGGCATCAACAAAGAACGACTCCAGCAGCTCGACAAGCAGATTGTCATCATGCATCCCGGTCCTATCAATCGCGGCGTGGAAATTTCCAGCGATGTGGCGGATTCCGATCACTCCATTATTTTGCAACAGGTGGAAAACGGCGTGGCCGTGAGGATGGCGGTGTTGTTCCTCCTCGCCGCACTTAAAAGCGAAGCCCGTCAGCAGAGTAAGTAAGTGCCGGCAGCTTAGGATCGACCTGCGGTCGGTCACTACATCTGCCGGCCGTCAGGCGGGAGAAGTACCTGACTTTTTACACAACCCCACCGGATATGCGAACAAGTTTCCTAACTTGTCCAGCTTTATGAGCCATACATTTTCCCTGTTTTTTTCGTTCCTATTGAGGGGCTACTCTTCAATTGCTGTCTTTTGAGCCTAAAAATGCTTAAATTACAAGGTAAAATTGCTCGCTATGAGGAACACCATACACTTTCTAACCGTTATCATCGGCCTGTTGCTTTGTTCTTTTTCCTATTCACAAACCTGTGAAGAGCTCATAGCGAAAGACGAACTCATCAACGGCGTACATCACTTACAGACCAAAAGCCAGACCATGGTGGTCCGGGGGAATTACATCTATTCTCTTGAACTGGTCAGCGACAACAAGGGGCTGAGTGCTGTTTTCTATTCCAAGGGAGGCGTCCGTTTACATCAGAACGACGAGCTCATTTTCATTGATAATCATAAAAAGAGGAACTCTTACCGGTTTTCCGGCATCATGATCAGCAGTCGGGAAGGCAATGCTCCGGTCAACAGCAATTGGCTCCAGCTTGATCTAAATGCCGTCCGGTGGCTGTCAACCAATGATCTGGCCGTTCTGTACATCAAGAACAATCAGGCCAACGAAATGCGGAAGTTTACCATGACCACCGAACGTCAGCAGGAGTTCAAACAACTGGCTGCCTGTTTCCTGGCCGCCCTGCAAAAAGACAAGATCATCGAAGCGGACCTTCCAGGCTCCGACGCGAAACCCTGGGTTGCGGAGGAAGAGGAAAAAGAACAGCTGAAGAAAGAAAAGGTAACCGATATCGATCAGTTAAATGACCAGGAGCTCCGGGATTTGCGCCGGGAACTGGAAGCCACCAAGCAGAAGATCCGTCGACAGATAGAGGAGGAGTACAAAAAAGCCGAAGAGGTCAAAAAGCAGATCGCTGAAGAATTACTGCTGGCGCGCAATGAAGCCAATCGGAAAAAAAGGCAAATCGCAGAAGAAGTGGAAAATGCCCGGCAGACAGCTGTCTCTGAAATTGAAGCAGAACGGCGGGCTGTCCTGCAAGAATTGGATTCCATCCGGCGAACGTCCAGAGCAGAAATGGAAGTCATCTGGTCCAGGCTGGAATCCGCCAAGCTTAACGCATCCCAAGAAATGGAAGTAGCTCGCCTGCAAACGGCTAAAGACCTGGCTGACCTGCGCGCCCGTTCCGAAAAAGAACGGGCTAAGATCCAGGAACAGCTCGAACAATCCCGCCTGGAATATGAGGATGAAGTGGCTTCCGCTAAAACCAATGCTCAGCTGGAGATCGAAAAAGTGAGAACCGACGTGGCGGACGAACTCAAAAGCATCCGGCAGATGGCGCAGCAAGAAGGGAAAGCGCAAACTACCCAGCTGCAGGCTTACCAGAAAAACTCAGCTCAGCGGATGAGGGAAATAGAAGAAGAAACGGCGGCTCGCATCGCCCAGATGAGAGAAAAAGCCATCTATGAAAAAGAAAGGATCAATCTTGACCTGGCGAAGGTTAAAAAAGAAGCCGCTCAGGAGAAGGCCATCGCTCAGGAGCAGGCGGAAGAAGAGATCGTCCGGATACGTGAGCAAGTGGCGGATAAAAGGGAGGCGGCTGGTATTCAACTGGCTGAGGAACAACGGAAAATGGCTGAGGCCATAGCTCAGATGCAGATCCGGCTGGTTCGGTTCAACGATAGCTTGTTACAGGTCCGGCAACAAACAGAACTGGCGGTTCAGCAGCAGATGGAAGAGACCAAGGATTCCGTACGCCAGGAAATCCAGGAGATGAGAGATGGCTACCAGAAGGAAAAAGCCAATATGGAGCAGACCCTGGCCGAAGCTCAGATCGCTATGCAGGATTCCTTGAAAGCCATAGAAAGCCGGCTGGCCGAAAAAATGACCCGATACCGCATGCGCGAGCTGGAGGCGGAAAGTGCCCTCCAGAAAAAGATAGCCTCGGCAGAAAATGCTGCTGAAAAAGAAATCAGCATCTTGCAGTCGAAAATAGCCGAAGAAAAAATGTCACTCCAGGTTAGCATGAAGAAAGCGGAAACAGAATACCTGAGCGAGGTCGCACAAGCAGAGAACGAAGCACAGGGAACCATCACCCAGATCCAAAAAGATCAAGCCGCCGCCTTGAAAAGGATCCGCCAGGAAGAGCAGCAGGCAAAAAAAACGGCGGCAAAAGAAGTCGCTGCTTCCAGGGAACAGGCTGCCGCCGAACTGGCAAAAGCACAGAAAGAAACAGCCGAACGGGTTGCAGCCCTAAAGACCAAACAAGCGGAAGTGGAACGGGAGGTGAACAAACAAATCGCCGAGGCCCGCTTAGAAGCTGCGAAAATCATCGCAGCGGCCAAACAGCAGCAGGCCGACTCCCTGTTTCAATACAAGCGCGTCAACGCCCGAGCGCGCGAGCGCCTGTCAAAAGAACTGGCTCAGGTGGAAAGAGAAACCGAGCAGACCATCGCTCTTTATCAGGAGCTGACCGATAGCACACTGGCGGCTTTGGACGCCCAGATGGTCAGTAAAAAGGATTCCATCCAGAAAGTATTGCTAAATGCTCAGGAAGCAGCAGCACAAAAGATCTTCAAAGTCCAGGAACAATCCATTCGAGAAGTCCGGACCATAGAAGAGCAGACCCTCCAGTCTATCGCCTATTTTAAAAAAGAACTGGAAACGAAAAAAAGGGCCTTCGAGCTGGAAAAAGAACGTGCCAAACTGGCCGCCGCCCAACAGATCGCTGACCTGCAAGGCCGAAGCCTGGAAAAACAGGATTCCCTCAAAAAAAGATATAAATTAACGGAAAAACGCCTGTCCCTTCAACTCGATTCCCTTCATCAGCATAATGAGCAAGCCATTACAGAAGCGAATAAAGCGGCTTCGGCTTCTATCTATGAAGCTCGCGAAAATGCCCGCAAACAGATCAGGGCTGTTAAAGAGGAGACAGCAGTAGAGATCAAAAACATTCTCCAACAACAAGCCGAGGCTCAGCAGCAGTTTCAAAAATTCGAGGATCGGTTGCAGCAGATCCAGAAAGAGATCAAATCCGCCGAAGAACAACTGAAAGCCATTAAAGAGGAAATAGAGAAAAAGAAAAGTAACGGAGGTTAACAAAAAAGAGGGGGCGGCTGCAGCCGCCCCCTCTTTTTTGTTAATTTTTTTTAAAGAATCATAATAAATTATCCCATTCTTAAGATAAATAGATAGAATTGCAAAAAAATACACGCATGAAATTTTACCGTTTACTTTTTATTCTTTTCCTGTTTTTAAGCGGCCGGATCCTGGCTCAAGAAGGGTACAACATCGAAGTGGACATTGAAGGATTTGAAGAAGAGGAACTGTATCTGGGGTATTATTTGATGGATAAGCAATATATCCAGGATACCACTACGCGAAATGACAACGGACAATATATTTTTAGGGGAGAAGATGCGCTGAAACCGGGCATGTACCTGGTGGTGCTCCCCCCTGAAAACAATTTTTTCCAGCTCATCATCAACGAAGGAGAGCAGCAACTGAAAATTGCCACCAAGGCGGCTGATCTCAATGGAGCCTTCACCATCGAAGGTTCGAAAGACAATCTGCTCCTTTATGACTATGTCAACACGTTGAACGAACTTCGACCTAAAGCCGAAGAGATTGGAAAAAAGATGCAATCCTTGTCGGACGATGATCCTGAAAAAGCAAGGCTCCAGGAACAAATGAACGAGTTGAATGAAGGGGTTATGGAACTTCAGCGAAAGATCATCAGCGACTATCCGAATACCATGACGGCCGCCATCATCAAGATGAATCAGAATGTGGATATCCCTCAATTTGAAGGAGATGCCCGGGAAGTTCAAATGAAGCAATTGATGTTCTACAGGGAACATTATTTCGATAACATCGACTTGAAGGATGATCGCCTGCTCCGTTCGCCTTTTTTGTTCCCAAAAGTGAATGACTTCGTTCATAAATACCACGTTCAGCATCCGGACACCATCGCCATGGCCATTGGCAAGGTACTCGATCAGATGGAAGGAACGGAGGAATTGTTCCGTTTCTATGTCAGCCATTTCCTAAATGAATATGCTAAATCCAAGCTAGTAGGCATGGATGCCGTATATGTTTACCTGGTAGACAACTACTACGGCGCCGGCAAAACACCCTGGGTGGAAGAAGAACAGTTGAAGAAGATCGTCGATAACGGCAAGAAGCTCAAGCCTTTGCTGATCGGAAAGGTTGCCCCCGACTTTAACGTTCAGAGAAAGGATGGGACGAAAACCTCGCTTCACGCGGTAGATAGCGATATTACCGTGTTGTATTTCTGGCGCTACGATTGCGGACATTGTAAAGAATCTACGCCCATTTTGAAAGCGTTTTATGAGAACTATAAAGAAAAGGGGGTTAAGATCTTTGCCGTATGCGTTAAGTTTACCGATGAGGTGCCGGAATGCTGGGATTACATTGAAGAAAACGAGATCGGCGACTGGATCCATACCGTGGATCCTTATCTGAAGTCGAAGTTTACGACTTTATATGACATACAATCGACTCCTCAGATCTACATTCTGGATAAAAATAAAGAGATCTTATCGAAAAAGATCGGTGCTGAGCAGTTAGGCGAGGTGGTTGATAAAATACTGGAATTAAAATAAAGAAAAGAGGCTGTCTCAAAAGACCTACGGCCTTTTTTCGCGGCTAATAATATATTTTTTTAGCGGTATTTTAAGAGAAAAAATTTTTCTCTTAAAATACCGCTAAAAAAGAAATTTATTAGGCTGCGAAAACCTGCAGGATGCTTTTGGGACAGCCTCTTTTCTTTATTTTAATTTTAATTTTCTGATGATTCTTCTCCACGCCCAGGGGATATAACGATTTAAATATACTCCCAGCACTTCTTTTCTTCCGATATATACTTCGGGTTTTTCTTTTTGCACAGCACGCAGGACCTTTGGTGCAAATTCGGCCGGTTCGAAGCCTCCGGCGGTGCTTTCGGCCATCTGGTTGTTTTTGGAGCCGTCTCCTTTAAGTGCGTTGATGGTCACGTTGGTTTTGACGAAGCCCGGGCAGATGAGCGTCACCTTGAGGTTGTCCTCATAAACCTCTGCTCTGAGGCTGTCAAAGAAGCCATGCAGGGCATGCTTAGAAGCACAATAACCGGAGCGCCACGGAACGCCCATTTTACCCAATACGCTGCTCATTACTACAATATGGCCGAACTGCTGTTTTTTCATGGTGGGCAGCACGGCTTTTGTCAAGGCCACTGTGCCGAAATAGTTAACGTCCATTAGTTTTTGAAAAACGTCCAGTTGGGTATGGAGAACCGTATCCCGATGGGAGATGCCGGCATTATTGATCAGTATGTGGATCATGCCGAATTCCTCAATCACCGCTTCCGCGACCTGGGGAATACGATCGAAATCCGCTACATCCAAAGGCTGCACCATAACAGTGGAACCCTCCGGGCAGTTGCCTTTGACCCTTTCCAACTCCTGCTCTTTACGACTGGAAATAATCAGCTTCGCGCCTTGTTCCGCCAGTGCATAAACGAGGTACTCGCCTATACCTGAAGAGGCGCCCGTAATCCAGATGACTTTATCTTTATAGAACATTCAGACTCTTTTTTCATTTCACGTAAAAGTAAAAAGAAATAATAAAGGTGACGGTAATGCCGTCGCCTTTATTATTCCATGACAATACCTATCTTTGTAAGCAGCAGATGAAAAACATCAAAATATGAAAAAAGTCTTTTTTATACGACATGCAAAGTCCAGTTGGACAGATCCCAGTCTGAGAGATTTTGATCGCCCCTTGAATAAAAGAGGAGAGCGGGACGCCCCGTTCATGGCCAAATTGCTAAAAGGAAAGCTTCCGGAACTCGACCTGATCGTTTCAAGCCCGGCTAACCGCGCGCTGACAACCGCGCAATACTTTGCAGAGGCTTTCGGCATAAAAAAAGAGGAGATCCATACGGACAATCAATTGTATCATGCCTATCCGGATGATATCCTGAAAATTATCAGAGCTTTAGACGATCAATATAAGGTGATCCTCTTGTTTGGTCACAATCCCGGCTTTACCGAACTGGCCAATATTTTTACCGAGGATTTCATCGACAATGTGCCGACTTGCGGCATCTTTGAGGTAGATGCTCCGGTGGACAGCTGGGGCGATTTTAATCGTGAAACAGCCAGACTGGTGGCTTTTCATCATCCGAAACAGTATTTTTCTTGAATGATAAAAAAGGGGATTGCACTCTGCGGGTTAGTTTTGTTTGCCCTTAACTGTAGTCAGAAAGCCGATCTTCCGCTGGCTGAGGACAAGCTGGTCGAAGTGATCCGGGATATCCATATCGCTGAATCGGCTATGCAAAATCTGATCGATCTGACCAAAGATAGCATCGGAGAGATCTACTATGCTCAGATATTTCGCATTCATAAGGTAAAAAAAGAAGATTTCGATTCCAGTATGGTTATCTTAAGGAGGGATCCCGAACGGATGGGCGTGATCTATGACCGGGTGCTCGAAGATATGGAGCGGCTGAATGATACGATATTTCAATACTAGAGGCTATCTAACCTAACCTTTGCTATGACAACTGAACCGGATTTGAGCAGCATCGTTGAAGTCATCACCCTTAGCGGGGTATTCGATGATTTTTCAGAAGAAGAAAAATTTCAGCTGGCGGCCCTGGCCGAACGAAAGCATTATTCAAAGAACCAGCTGGTTTTTTCTATAGACCATAAGGGCAAATATTTCTACCTGGTGGAAGACGGGGAGTTGTTGTTGCGATTGAAAGACAGCGAGACCAAAGTTTATCAGCGAGGCAAACTTTTTGGAGAAATAGGCCTTTTTACCCAAAGTTACCGCATGGGCACCATTCGCGCTTTGAGTGACTCTTCACTGCTGGCTTTTTCCGGCGACCGGGTCTATAATGCAGAAGAACTGCCGCTCGAAACGGCATTAAAATTAACAAAGGTCCTGACGCTAAAGATCATCGATTACATTGACGCCCGGCAGCAAACTTCCAGTCTGCACCTTATTGCTCATGGCGAGAGCAGCGTAGTCGAGTTTAAAACCAACCCTTCTCGTTCCGCCATGCCCAAAATTCTCAAAACCCTGGTCGCCTTTATGAATACACGCGGCGGAACTTTATTCATCGGTGTGGATGACGACAAAACCATCAGGGGAATTTCGCTTGAATCCTACAAAGAGATCGACCAGTTTAACCTCGATCTCGTCAATATGATCAACAATAACATCGGAAGCTTTTTTACCAGCCTGGTTACCTTCGATATAGAATCCATTGACGGCAAGACCATCTTTCGCATCGATTGCGCCGTCGCTACCCGTCCGGCTTTTTATCGCGAGGGAGGCGAGGAGCTGTTCTACATTCGCTCAGGACCATCGAATACCCGTTTGCAACCCAGTGGGATCATTAATTACATCCAACGCAGGTTAGCAGGTGAAACGCAACGATAACCATATAAACGCTCCTGCTTTTATCCATGATCGATCACAAACCGATACCCGACTCCTTTTAAAGTGATGATCTGGACGTTAGGATCTTCCTTCAAGTAGCTTCTTAGCTTGGTAATGTATACGTCCAGGTTGCGGGAGTTAAAAAAAGAGTCGTCTCCCCAGATGCGCTTCAGGATTTCCTTGCGCTGCACGGCTTGATTGGTATTTTCGGCCAGAATTTTCAGCAGCTCGGCTTCGCGGTGAGACAAGTTGCGGTTTTCCTTATCCGATTGAAGGAGGTATTTATTAGGGTCAAAAATGTAGACACCCAGTTGGAATGTTTCCTTCACAGCCTTAGTAGGGTGCTGCTGTTGGGTAAGCTGGAGTAAGTTGTTGATCCGAATGATCAGCTCTTCCATGCTGAACGGCTTCTTGATGTAATCATTACCTCCCGACTGGAATCCTTGAACCAGATCCTCCATTTGATTCTTGGCGGTTAGAAAAATGACGGGTTGCTGCGGATCGAGACTTTTGATCTCCCGGCCTAAAGTAAATCCATCCACATTGGGCAGCATCACATCCAATACGCAAATGTGCGGCTCAAACTTCCGGTAAGCGTCTATGACCTTTTTCCCATCCTTCACCATGAGCACCTCAAACCCTCTGGATTGCAGGCTTTCATTGACTATTTTCCCTAAAAATGGTTCGTCCTCGACGTATAATATTTTTATTACTTGCATAAAAAAGAATAGTATATGAAGCATCCCGGTTTTGAGAAGAAATAACCTGTTAAATATTTTTGTGTAAGCACTTAACTTTAAACAACTTCTTTATTAAAAGCTGAAAACCAAATGATCAAATTGGGCTTCAAAATTTCGGGATGTCCTATGTTGATTAAACAATATCTTGATATTTAGGCAACTCAATAAAGAAAGTAGCTCCTTTTCCTTCCATACTTTCCAGCCGGATGCTGCCTCTGTGTTGTTGAACGATACCCGCCACATAACTCAGGCCTAATCCATGACCTTTGACATTATGTCGGTCGCCGGAAGGAATGCGGAAAAACTTATTAAAGATTTTATCGTGATAGGCTTTGGGGATCCCCATCCCATTATCCTGGATGGTAAAAGCAAGATGATCGCCTTTATCCCTGAGCTGAATAAGGATGCGAGGACAGTCTTTACTGTATTTCAAAGCATTGTCGATCAGGTTGTACACTACGCTGTTCAAGTGGGAGCGATCAGCTTCGAGTTGGAAATGATGGCCGGTTTTTTGGAAATCGACCTGGGCTTCGTATTTTTCAAACTGCAGCTTCATCGAATTCAGTATCTGTTCGATGACCTGATCCAGTTCAATATGTTCCAGCTTCAGGGTGGGTTGTTGCTTTTCGAATTTAGATAGCTGTAGTACCTTGTCGACCAGTAAGTTAAGTCTCTTGAGTTCACTTTGTGAAATACCCAGGTATTCCTGTGTTCTCTGAGGATTCTCGAGCACCTCAAAATCGCTTAAAGCTTCCAATGCTACGCCGACAGTTGTGATGGGCGTTTTCAGCTCGTGGGTGATATTGCTGATGAAATCGTTTTTGATCTGCGTCAGGCGGCTCTGGCTCTGCCAGCTTTGGTAAATGAGGAAAAAAGAAAGAGCGGTAATGGAAAAAAGAAAGAGGCTGAAAAGTATCTGGGGGCCGATCTTTTTGATCAAATACCATTGGTAACCCTTGATCTGAGCGTAATATTGATTTTTTTGGGAAAAATCTCCGGTTTGTTTTTTAGTAAGGATGCCCGGCAGGGAGGGTATTTCCTCATTTTCCCCGATCCGATAGATGGTGAAATCCAGTTTCTCATGCATGCTGAACAGGGTGTCGGAAAAAAGGCTGTTCAATCGGGTCATAGGCAGCGAATCCGGGCCGATCTCAATAAAAACCGAGTCTCCGGTGCTGAATTCCTTCATAGCGAAAGAAATGGCTTTAACGACTACCTTTTTGGATTGCAGAGGGTCATTACCGTCCATTTGGAGATTGAAGCGGCGGGTGCTGTCTTTATTTTCGAGGGTTGGAATTTTGATGATGGTATCGGAATTGGCGGTGATGGACATTTTGGGTTTCCTGTCGTTTTTCTGTACGAAGGTTAACGCTGGATTTTTTCTCAAAGAATCCGCCCGCTGATCTAACAGCATTGCTTTTTGTGTGAGGTCTAAAAAAAGCAAAGAGTCCTTAACCTCATTGACGACCTGATAAAAAAGCAAATTGCTGTCTTTAGTCAATAGCTCATATTGCTCTTTGTATTCCTTCTTTAGCCAAAAGAGCAGGAACAAAAGCAATAGTAAGAGGCTGCTGCCCATGAGTAGCTTCGTGCTTTGATTTTTATTCATGAAAAGATATCGGTTCTTTAACTAATGACATTCTGTTTTTCCAGGTCAGATCACCCTAAAGGAAAAGGGCGGGATTGCTCCTCTTTCTACCTTCTACCAATTCGCCCTTCTCTTTTAAACAAAAGTAACGGCTTCAACACTAAACCACCAGCATCATTAACGTTAATTAACCTTATTTCCAGGCTGATTAACAGACATTTCCATTGTAGTCCTCTAATTTTGGATAAAAAGATCATGAGACTATTATTATCCACATTACTCGTTCTTCTCCCTTTCCTGATGACGGCACAGCCCTTAGAAGGCCTCATCGAATATGACCAGGTCGTCAATATGCACAAGCGCATGAAAGGCGATAAGGAAGAGTTTAAAAAGTACATACCCGAATTTCAGACCACGAAAATGCAGTTGCTGCTTAAAGGGCGGCAAACGATTTTCAAGAACGCGCCGGAGGAAGACGGCACCTTCGAAAAAAGCGAAGGAAATTTCAAGTTTTCCATGAAAAAATCAGAAACCGTCATCTATAAAAACCTGAAGGCCGATGAACAGCTGACGGCAACGGAATTTTTAGGCCGGAAGTTCCTCATTGAAGAGGAGCCTGAGCGACGATTCTGGAAGATCAGCGGCGAATCAAAATCCATCCTGGGATACAGTTGTACAAAAGCCGTCTTCCAGGACACGTCAGACAAGCTTGAGGCCTGGTTCACCCTTTCCCTTCCCGGCAGCGCCGGCCCCGCCTCTTATGATGGATTACCTGGCGTTATTCTCGAAGTAAATAAAAACGAAGGAGAGGTTGTATTTACAGCCACCCACATCGAGCTGAAGCCTCTTGCCGCTGACGATTTCGAGGTCCCAACTAAGGGAAAAAAGGTAACGCGCCAAGAATACGATGCTATTGTAAAGGAAAAAATGGAAGAAATGGGGGGTACGAGTAGCGGCGGCTCCAGAGTGATGATCATCAAGCAGTAATCCAGCAATCGACGACCACGGACGATCTCTATTTCTTGTAGTTTTGCTGTCGGATGACTATTTTCGACTTTCTTTTCAGAAAACAGATCACCGATGAGCAAAGAACAACAACATTTTGAAACGCAGGCCATTCGCCATCAGGTCGAACGCACTCAGTATCGCGAGCACAGCGCGCCGATGTTTCTAACTTCCAGCTTTACCTTTCCTACGGCTGAGGACATGGCCGCCACGTTTTCCGGTGAGCAGGAAGGCATCATCTATTCCCGTTACAGCAATCCGAATACCGATGAGTTGATCCAAAAAGTATGCGCAATGGAAATCGCTGAGGACGGCTTTGCGACAGCCTCGGGCATGGCAGCTGTTTTTGCGAGTATGGCTGCTTTTCTGGAATCCGGCGATCACCTCATCGCTTCGCGTGCGGTATTCGGCTCTACCCATCAGGTTCTGACCCAGATCCTAAGCAAATGGGGCATTACGCATACCTATGTAGAGCCCACTAAGGTGGAGAACTGGGTGGAAGCCCTTCGGCCTAATACCAAGATGTTGGTGCTGGAATCACCCTCCAATCCCGGCTTGACGCTGGTGGATCTGGAAAAGGCCGGACAGTTCGCCCGTCAGCACGAACTGATCTTCAACATAGATAATTGCTTTGCCACCCCTTATCTTCAACAGCCCACCAGGTACGGTGCGGATCTGGTCGTACATTCCGGCACCAAATGGATGGACGGGCAAGGCAGAGTACTGGGGGGATTGGTGGTCGGAAAAAAGGAATTGATAGAAAAGGTTCGTTTTTTCTGCAGGCATACCGGACCGGCTATGTCTCCCTTCAACGCCTGGGTATTATCCAAGAGCCTGGAGACGCTGACGGTCCGGATGGATCGGCACTGCTGGAACGCCATGGCACTGTCGGCTTTTTTGGAAGGCCGGCAAGGAGTGAAAAAGGTGTCGTATCCATTTTTGGAGTCTCACCCTCAGTCGTTAGTTAAACCTCAGAGGTCTTAAAGACCTCTGAGGTGTGGAAAGTTTTCCACAGGCCAAAAGCGGCCACTCATTACGAGGTCTGTGATTTTTTTAACACTATGTAAAATTATCAATTTCAGTTTGTTACAAGGGTGAAATTGCGAAAATGTGGAAAACTCGCGATTTCAGACCTCAGAGGTCTTAAAGACCTCTGAGGTTGGTAAAGTTTTCCACAGGACAAAGTCGGACACTCATTACGAGGTCTGTGATTTTTTAACATTATATAAAAAGCTCAAAAACAGTAGTAGTTAATTGAACGACCAGATTCGATTTATTTGGTTGATCAGATCGATATCGCCTTCCGGCCCCATAAGTTGAGCTTCCAGTTGTTGAAGGTCTTTTTTGAGCTGCCGGCGGGCGCTAAGGCGAATGAGTTGATAAGTGCGCGACTGCCAACGGACTTTGTCTTCCAGCCCAGCATCCATTTTCTTTTTTTTTACTCAACCATCACCATGTTTTTGAAGAAAATCTGATTTTCTTCGAAAGAAATCGGAAAATGCAACAAATAACCGAAGAATATTATTGTATTGTGGATAAGTTTAAAAGGGTATTGTTCGAAGAACAAGCTTTCTGAATTTTTCCTACATTTACAGCCATCAATATTTTATCCAAAATTTCGTATAGTATGAAGAATCTCTTATTGTTGATTTTATTCTTCATGTGCGCGAGTGGATACGTTCTTGCACAGGAAACTTTTCCTGTGAACGACGTACAGGACACCCGGGCGCATGCTTATGCCTTTACCAATGCAACCATTTTTACCGATTACAAAACCAGAGTGGAAGGCGCCACACTGCTGATCCGCGACGGAAAGATCGAAGCTATAGGAACTGCTGTAAGGGTTCCGGCAGGATATACTGCCGTTGACCTGGAAGGGAAGTATATTTACCCTTCCTTCATCGATATGTATACCACCTACGGGGTGCCGAAACCGGAAAGAGAAAGAGGAGGATTCGGGCGCAGCGAACAGATACAGTCTAATAAAAAAGGTCCCTACAACGCTAACGAGGCCATCAAATCAGAGATCAATGCCTCAGAAGTGTTTACTGTAAATACCAAAGATGCTAAAGCCTGGCGCGATATGGGCTTTGGCGCTGTGTTGAGTTTCCACGAAGACGGTCTGGCCCGGGGAACTTCTGCTTTTGTCACCCTGGCGGAAGACACCGAAAATGAGGTCATGCTGAACCCTAAAGTTGCCAATCATTTTTCCTTTAATAAAGGAACGTCCAGACAGAGTTATCCTTCCTCCGCTATGGGATATATCTCCTTGTTGCGCCAGACTTACATGGATGCAGAATGGTACAGCAATTACGATAACCGCCCGTTCACTGACCTTTCCCTGGATGCCTGGCTTGCCAATCAGTCCCTGCCGCAGATCTTCGAAGCCAATAGCTGGGTCAATATTTTGCGCGCTGATAAATTAGGGGACGAATTCGGGGTGCAGTACATCATGCGGGCCGGAACCGATTGCTACCAGCGTTTGGAGGCCGTCAAAAATACCGGCGCATCGCTGATCGTATCAGTGGATTTCCCGGATGCCTATGATGTTGACGACCCTATCGACGCTTATAAGGTTACCCTTGAAAACATGAAACACTGGGAACTGGCCCCAACCAATTTGGCTCATCTGGAAAAAAATGGGATTACCTTTGCATTGACCTCCGATGGGTTAAGCAAAAAACCAGATTTCTGGAGTAATCTTCGCAAAGCCATTGATCACGGCCTGTCCGAAGAAGCCGCACTAAAAGCTTTGACGGAAACACCCGCTATGTTGCTCAATGTCGGAAACATGGTCGGAAAATTGAATAAGGGAATGGTGGCCAATTTCATCATCACTTCCGGAAACGTATTTGACGACAATGCTAGGATATACGAAAACTGGGTGCAGGGACAGAAATATCTCATTAATGATATGCGCGCCCTGAACCTGAGTGGAAAATATATCCTCGCCGTTAACAATGAAAACTACGATCTGGAGATCTCCGGCGATCCTAGGCGTCATAAAGCCAAGATAGTAGTCAATGATACGACCGATATCCCGGTAGCTCTCGAAGTAGATGAGGAAATGGTGTCGATGAGCTTCAAGCCTGGAAAAGAGGCCGGAACCATTGCGCTGTCCGGATGGATCAGTGGTCAGAACATTAACGGCCGGGGACAATTACCCGGCGGCTCATGGACAGACTTCACAGCTACTTTTTCTGAAAAAACAGAAGACAAGGGCCGCAGCCGCGACAAAAAGAGCGGCGACTCTGCCGAGAACCTCGGTGACATTATCTATCCTTTTGCAGCTTATGGTCAAACCAGTGTGCCGGAAACGGAGACCATTCTGATCAGAAACGCTACGGTCTGGACGATGGAAGATGATACCAAAGTCCTTGAAAATACAGATGTTTTGCTCGAGAGCGGCAAGATCGCCCGGATCGGCAAGAATCTTAGCGCCCGAGGCGCCCGTGTGATCGATGGGACAGGCAAGCATCTCACGCCAGGCATCATCGATGAGCATTCGCACATTGCGGCAGCTTCTATTAATGATGTTGCGACTAATTCTTCTATGGTCAGGATCGGCGATGTGATCGATTCTGAAGATCAGGAGATTTACCGCGCCCTATCCGGCGGCGTGACGGCTATCCAGGTCCTCCACGGCTCCGCCAATCCGATCGGCGGCCAGTCTGGCCTGATCAAGCTGCGCTGGGGCAAAACACCCGAAGAAATGAAGATCGAAAATGCTGACGGCTTCATTAAGTTCGCCCTTGGTGAAAATGTAAAAAGATCCAGCTCCGATAATTCCAGCCGCTTCCCACAAACCCGGATGGGCGTAGAGCAGGTATTCGTCGATGCCTTCCAGAGCGCTTTGGATTACGAGAAAAAGTGGAAAGCCTACAACGACCTGCCGGAGTCGGAAAAAGCAAATACTCCTCCTCCGCGTATGGACCTGGCCATGGAGACCATGCTGGAGATCCTGAATGAAGAACGCTTCATATCTTGCCACTCTTACGTTCAATCAGAGATCAATATGCTGATGAAGGTAGCTGAGCGCTTTGGCTTTCGCGTCAATACCTTTACCCACATTCTGGAAGGATACAAGGTAGCCGATAAAATGGCGGAACACGGTGTAGGCGGTTCGACTTTTTCCGACTGGTGGGCGTATAAGTGGGAAGTTCGCTATGCGATTCCTTATAACTCAGCCATCATGATGCGGGAGGGTGTCGTTACGGCAGTCAATTCTGATAATGCTTCTCTGATGCGTCGGCTGAACCAGGAGGCAGCCAAAGCCATCAAATACGGCGATCTGGATCCCTACGAGTCTTTGAAAATGGCTACCATAAATCCCGCTAAGCTCTTGCACCTGGATGATCGTATGGGCAGCATCAAAGTGGGCAAAGATGCAGATGTAGTGTTGTGGTCTGATAATCCCCTTTCTATCTATGCCAAAGTAGAAAAAACCGTTGTGGACGGCGCCGTTTACTTCGATCTGGAGAAAGACCAGCAGATGAAGCAAGCCATTCAGGAGGAACGCTCCAGATTGGTCCAGAAGATGAGAGCTGCTAAAGCCAATGGCGGCCGAACACGTCCGGCTATGTCGACTTTCCGGCACCACTGGATCTGTGAGGACGTGCATGTGTATCGCGGACAGTAAGTTTACCGGGTGAGTTTTTGCCCGCAGTTCACCAGCTCCGCAAGGAGAATGGTATCTAAATACAAAAAAGCAGGTTTCAACCTGCAGTTGACCAACAAAAACTTAAAATTTTAAAATGAAGAAACTAAATATAATTTTTCTCATCATTTTTGTAGCTGCTAGCGGCCTTACGGCTCAGACGCGCGTGGTGCCGGCGCCGGATCAGGAGAAGCCAATATTGTTGCGCGGCGCCACCATTCATGTGGGCAATGGTGAGGTTTTTGAAAATGGAGTGATCGCTTTTAACAACGGAGAGATCATCGCTGTAGGCGAAGCCGGCAGCACGCGACTGCCCAGGCTGGCTTTCGAGGAGGTCGATGTCAGTGGAAAACACATCTATCCCGGATTGATCCTGCTGGGCTCTGATCTCGGGCTGGCGGAAGTGAGTGCGGTCAGAGCTACGCTGGACCGTTCGGAGCAGGGAGAGTACAATCCTAATGTGCGTTCTATTGTTGCCTATAATACCGATTCTGAATTGATCCCCACTTTCCGGTTTAACGGTATTTTGTTGACGCAGACTACTCCTCGCGGAGGCTTCATTTCCGGTAGTTCTACGGTAGTTCAGCTGGATGCCTGGAACTGGGAGGACGCGGCCTATGCCACGGACATCGCCATTCATATGTCTTGGCCGGCAAAGGAATTTGGCCCTCGATGGTGGCTGGGCGAGACAGATACCCGCAAGAACCCAAATTACGACAAGACGGTACAGGAGATCAATGAGCTTTTTTCCGATGCTAAAAACTACAGCAAGCTCAACGACAAGGAGGCAGTCAACCTGAAGCTGGAAGCTATGCAAGGCTTGTTTGACGGATCAAAAGCGCTTTTCATCGGTTCTAATGACGCCAAGTCGATCGTTTCGGCTGTGAAAATGGCTCGTAAGCACGGTGTAGAGCGCATTGTCATTGAAGGGGGCTACGAATCTTTACTCATCAAGGATTTCATTGTTAATGAAGGTATTCCGGTGGTGCTTAATGATATTCATGGGCTGCCGGAAAGAGATCACGAAGATACTGTCTTTCCTTATAAAATGGCCAAGGCGTTCTTCGACGCAGGCATTGAGATCATCATCAGCGGGGGAAGCGGCTATTCGGCCCGCAGTATGCCGTTCTATGCCGGAACAGCCGTTGCCTACGGACTGCCTTATGAAGAAGCCGTTAAGGCTATGACCGCTACACCGGCCAAAGCCCTGGGTATTGCCGATCGCGCAGGTACTCTGGAGCAGGGAAAAGACGCTATGATCATCGTGGTGGAGGGAGATCTTTTGGATATGCGCACCAGCAATGTAGAACATGCTTTTATTCGGGGACGGAAAATACAACTGGACGCAAGACAGCAGTGGTTGTATAAAAAGTATTCCGAAAAGTATGGGCATGATATTGGTAATGAATAGTAGGTGTTGAAAAGTAAGCATAGAATTAAAAAAGCTATTGGCTGCCGATCGGCAGCCAATAGCTTTTTTAATTCCAGTCACACTTTTTTTCTATACAATGGTTATATTAGAAAATGAAAATAATCTTAAACCATTGAAACATGAAAGCTACAAGAATTCTCGTCTTTCTTTTTATTCTAACCATAAGCTCTGCTCTGATACAGTCCTGCGCCATGAATCCGGTAACGGGTAAAAGCGAACTGATGTTCATCTCTCCATCCCAGGAGGAACAGATCGGCGCTCAGAATGACCCGCAAATCGTGCAGGCCTTTGGATTGTATCCCAACAATGACCTCCAGGCGATGGTCAAAAAATACGGACAGGAAATGGCGGCTATTTCTCACCGGCCTAATATCGGCTATGAGTTCAAGGTGCTGGATTCTCCGGTCATTAATGCCTTTGCCGTGCCGGGAGGGTATGTCTACTTTACCAGGGGAATTATGGCCCATTTCAACAACAAAGCAGAATTCATGGGCGTGCTGGGCCATGAGATCGGCCATGTTACCGCTCGCCACAGCGCCCAGCAAATGACCAGTCAATACCTGATGACAGGAGGGTTGCTGATCGGGGCCATCGCTTTCGAAGATTTTGATCAGTGGGGCGAAACAGCTATGATGGGTATTCAACTGCTGGGGCTGAGCTTTAGCCGCTCTCACGAAAGTCAATCAGATAAATTAGGCGTGGAATATTCCACAAAAATAGGATATGACGCCACTCAAATGGCCAATTTTTTCAAAACCATCGATAAACTGCAGAACCAAAATAGTCAAGGACCGGTGCCTACCTTTTTGTCCACCCACCCAGATCCTGGTGACCGCCTGGAACGAGTAAGAAAACTGGCCATAGAGGAGCAACAAAAGTACCCTGGCAAGCAATTTGCCGTCGAACGGGAAGAATACCTCCGAATGATCGACGGCATTACTTATGGCGAAGATCCTCGTCAGGGTTATGTGGCCGACGGTTATTTCTTCCATCCGGAAATGAAATTCCAGTTTCCCGTGCCTAGCGGCTGGAGAGTCAACAATATGCCTACCCAGGTCCAAATGGCGCCCCAAAACGACGGTAATGTGGTCATGATGCTGGCGCTGGGTGATGGAAGCACCTTGCAGGAAGCCGCTCAGAACTTTTTATATATGAGTGAGCTGGAGCCCACCCGCACCGAGTCTTCCCAAACGAATGGCTTTTCCAGCATGAAGGTTTGGTCGGAACGGCCCGATCCCAATAATCCTCAGGGGGGAAAGGTGTTAAGCGTTTACTCTACCTTTATCCAGGACAATCAGCAGCAGCTGATCTACGGCATTCACGGCATGACTTATCAGGACCAATTGTCCCGCTATATGCCTGTTTTTCAGTCTACCATGAATAACTTTCGCAGGCTGACCGATCCCCGCCGCACCGATGTGAAGCCGGAGCGCATTCGCATTAAGACGGTTGTACAGGCCGGGACTTTGGCCGAAGTGCTCAGTTATTTTGGCATGTCCCGGGATCGTTTTGAAGAACTGTCCTTGTTGAATGGCATGGAACTGACGGATAGAGTAGCGCAAGGGAGTTTGATTAAAATCATAAGTACCACAGAACAGTAGCTCCGGCCAGCTAAATAAGGAGTTGTGTGAAAAATTAATCTTTCCTCCCGCTATCGGCCGGGAGTTTTGCCCGGCTTAAATGATTCTAATTTTTGAGATTTTGCCGAAGAAAATCACAGATTTTCTTCGGCAAAAAACTCAAAAAGGCATTTTATTAGCTGCCTGCGGCAGACAGGCAAATCTACCCGACGGTAGGCGGGCGAGTATAATGACTTTTACACAACCCCTTACTTTACTTTTTAACAAAATTGATTTGATTTTCCTCCCCAAAACCAGATATTTTATAGGTAAAACTCAGCATAAAGTACCTCCCCAAATTATTAATACGTTCTTCCTGGATAAAATTCAGATCCGCTGTCCGGTTCACGCCCAGGTTGCGGTTGAGCAGGTCTTGAACGGCAAATTTGATCTCTCCTCGCTGATCCTTAAACACATATTTTGAAACGGAGGCCGTCCAGATAGGGACTTCCTGGTCAGGAGCATCGCCGATCCCGGTGAAGATGCGGTAGTTCATAGTTGTCAAAAAATTCCAGCTTTCCTGAATGGTGAAGCCGAAATCAGCAAAGAAATTTTTGTTGGTAAATTGCTGATTAAAATTGGTGTTGATGGAATAAGTGGAGGTTGTAAAGGCCCATTCCGTGCCGATGGTCCAGTCAATAATCTCTTTTTTGCGATTCTCCAGCCGCAGGGAATTGGTCCAGGTGGTGCGATTGGTGAGGTTTTCGACTTCATTGACGAAAGTGATGCCCCGGTTGTAATTGATGTTGGACGTTAAGCCGATCCTAAGCTCTAACGGCTTAAAGCGCGTGCTGAAGTTGACATTGCCGAAGACGGCATGCTCATCCGCTACGTTCACCGGTGTCGTTGTGCGAACGAGAAAGTCGTCTATGGTCTGGGTATTCCGGATCTTGTTTTTGGTGTACACATAATTGGCGTTGACAAAAAAGTTGGTAAAGCTGAACTGGTCAAACAAAATGAAGTAAGTGTTGAAATTATGTCTGTATTCTGGTTTTAATTCGGGGTTGCCCACGTAAATATTAAATGGATCAGTATTATCGATGATGGGTTGCAGCTGCTGGATACCTGGCTCGTTGACGCTGGTGCGGTAATTGAATTTGACGTTTTTGCCCGTTCCCAACTCCCAGTTCCAGAACATTGAGGGCAGCCAATTGAAGAAGGAGCGATCCAGCGTGGTGTTAAGCAGCACCAGATCACCCTCTAATGCTGTCTGCTGCACTTTCAGGCCGGCGGTCAGATTGAAGTCTTTTTTATTGAATTTGACGTCAAAACCGACATTGTGGTAGGTGTAGCGGTTTCTGTACTCGTTGCTCAGTTGATCATTAAACTCGTTTCGCTCTTCCACCAGGTCGAATACCTTTCTGTTCAGATCGTCCAGGGTATGGCGAAGGTCGTAATTTATCGACAGGTACATTTTTTTCAGCAAAGGTTCGGTATACACCAGCCGGAGTCCATATCCTTGCTGTTCACTTTGTTGGTCCTGGGTTTGCTGTAGCGTATCGGCGGAGATCAGGTTATTGTTTTGGTCAAAAAAGGAACTGACCGATTGGAGCTGACCGTCGAGTTCATTATCTCCGAGGGTAAAAGAGAGGTTACTCGACAAGGTGCGGCCTTTCTTTTTGAACTTAAGGCGATACAGCAAGTCGGTCTGGAAGCCTATCTGATTTTGCTCCAGTTGGTTGTTACGGTTATTCACGCTGTTGAGCGCCTTTTCCTGCCCTTGCTGGTCGGTTTGGTTTGTGATATTGGTTTGGGTGTTGCCCAGGCTGCCCGAAGCGGTTAATTCCAATGACTGGGTTTTGCTGAGTTCGTGATCCAGCGAAAAATTTAATTGATGGTTTTCATTCCGGGTGTCCTGATCGGTTTCATCACGGGAGATGATGGTTCGGTCGGAAAGGAAAGTAGATCGATCCAGAGTACGGTTGATATCGTTTTGAATGTTGGAATAAAAATAGCTGCCGTTCAGTTCTGTTTTATCATTGAATTCCCGGTTAAAGTTCAGGCCGCCGGACAGGGTGGTGATGAACCCGTCATTATTGCCGAAATTCAATGGCAGCCCCAGATCGTTAGAACCTTCGATCTGTATGTTGATCTTAGCTCCGCCTTTCATCAAGTTACCCATGCCACCCATCAGGTTGAGGTAATCGCCGATGGAAAATCCTTTCTCATTGACGTTATTAGCCATGCCGATGAAAGACAATTGCTGTTTGGGTGAAAACTTATTCAGGTTGGCTTTACTTTGAAAACGGCCCTGGTCGCCATGACCGGCCATGAGGTTTCCGAAGGCGCCTTTTTTCTTATCATCCTTTAGTTTAAGGTTGATGGCCTTCTGTTCCTGCCCGTCATCGATACCGGTGAATTCCGCCTGTTCGGATTTTTTATCGAAGATCTGTACTTTATCGATAGCATCGGCCGGGAGGTTTTTTGTCGCCAATTTGGGGTCGTTGCCAAAGAACTCTTTTCCTTCTACGAGTACTTTGCTGACGGTTTCCCCCTGTGCTTTGACGGTTCCGTCCTGTTCGACCTCAACGCCCGGCAGTTTTTTCAACAGATCCTCCACTACTGCATTAGGCCTGGTTTTGAAGGCTGCGGCATTGTAGTTGATGGTGTCCTTATTGAATTGAATGGGGATGCGATCCGCTTCAACGGTGACTTGTTTTAGGTTTTGGTTTTCTTGTTTGAGGATGATCTGTCCAAGTTGGAGTTCTTCCTCATACGGCCATTCGATCAGTTTGGAGAAAGAACGCAGTCCGACGTAGGTGATTTGCAGCCGGTACTTTCCCTTGACTATGTTTTTGAGCAAGAAACTGCCGTCTTCCTCAGTCTGGGCAAAAGAGACGAGGCTGGAATCGGCGGCCTGGGTCAGCAAGACGGTGGCCGCCACGAGCGGTGTGTTGGTGGTGTCGGTAACTGTGCCGGTTATATTGATCTTGTCGTCCTGTGCAGTGGCCCAGTTGGTGATGATCAAAAAAAAGAAAAGAGCAATAACAGTCTGGTAAATCCATTGGGTTGGCATGGCATCAATAATTTTTGGTAAAAATAGCGTTAGGGAAGGGAAAAGCAGGTTAAGAAGGGTTGAAGGAAGGTTAATTTTGGTTAATTGGATGCTGGTAGCTAGCTGAGATGGAAATAAGAGAATGTTTTTGAGAAAAAAATGACTGTCATTTCAGCGGTATATCAGTAGGATTTCAGTTTTTTTTAAGTTTTAAGGCCTAAAATAGATATTGAAAATCAAATTATTCTCTAACCCTCATCTCTTCCGATGATTTTTCTTAACTCCTCACTTGGTTTACGTACGCTAACTTTTCCGGAGGTGATGAATAAACCAAATATTATGATCGTTGATATGAAGTTTGAAGATCTTATTGATCAATTTGAAGTACAAGGTAACGCAACCGTTACGATGACTGAATTAGGAGACATTTGGAACTGGACTGATGCATGGGATGCTCCTCCAACTCCTAATATTGAAACACAGTTGTCTACTGACCAGGGTTGTAAGTTTCTCGTCAAATGGCGTCAGTTAGGTCTGTTGGCCAATGCTTTTAACCCTGGCTGTTACTGGCAGATCGAATTGTTACTGGAAAAAATGGGTAAAGGTGAATTTGAACTGGCCGAAGCCGATCGTATTCACATCGAGCCTTACGTACCAGATATTGGACATATCTATGCAGCGACCTTCTCAGTAGGTGGCCGCAAGATACCGGCTGGTGTGTATCGTCCGGTAGTGATGATTAACTTCAGAATGCCCGACACTTTCGCTGACACCTGGATGCCTGTTGCCGGCTTTGCTGAATTTCCACCTATCCAATTCTATGAAGATTAGAATGGAAGCGGGGAAGGGGCTGTTTTTTTTTCGATAAGCTGAACAGCCTGGATTTATCTTTTTATCGGGGGTTTGGTGAAGAAGGTTTTCATCAGGTCCCCGTTAAAAATGATTAGCCGGCTAAGATATGCCTGCCGGAGAAGGTGATTAGCGGTCTTTTTAGACAGCCCATTTTGGTTCATTTAAACAATGATCAGCTATGAAGAAAGTGCAATATGAATACGACTTAACCTATCCATCCCGCTCCGGCAAGTATGGTTTTGAAACTTTCCATAAGGAGAATGACAAGTTATATTATTTTCATTTTAATGATTCCAATGGAAATGCCATTCTGTTTAGTCGGGGCTATCGGGATTCCAGGAGCAGAGATAACACCATGAAAAAAGTGGTGAAAAATGCTCCCCATACCGATCGCTATTTGAAAAAACGAACAGAAGAGGGGAAACATTACTTTTACCTGAAAACCGAACATGGCCATAAAATCGCCAGAAGTATGGATTTTGACAGTGAACGAGTCATAGACTCCATGATAAAGAAGCTCTCCGAGGTCGATCACGATCTGTTGGAAAGCGACGTAACCGAAATAACGGCGCCGGTTTCCCAATTGAAACCGGCGGATGAAAATAAACGGACCGAACTCAGGCGTAGACAAAAAATGATACCGGAGGATATGCCGAGGTTCCGGTTTACGTTGACCTATTATCCGGATTCCCGGTTTTGGTTTCTGAAAAATGATTTTTCCGAAGAAGATTCAATGACCTTACCGTCATTAGAAGGCGAAAAAATTGTTCAGTTCATCCATACTCAAATGCCCGAATGGGCAATGAGTGGAAAGGAAGAAAAATCAGAAGTCCGTAGAAAATCGAAGGGATCGCCGATCCATAAGATCAAAGAAAAGCTGGAATTTAAAACGAAGGATGGACGTCTGATGCGCCACCTGATCCCAAAAAATCAATTTTCCCAGGTTATCATGAAGCTGGGGGAAGACATTCTGAAAGGCATGAAGGCTGTAAATTGTGAAGCCAAGATTTTTGCCAAATCGCTGACTGACCATAAAAAAATGCTCATTGGCGAATTGGAAGATGGGCTTCCTGTAGATGGCCGTATTGAAGTGCCGGTGCTGGCCCAGCTTCTGAAGCCTGGTATTTACCGGCTGTACGCACAGATTACGCTAAAAGATGAACATCAGGACTATGAGGAAGTAGACGGAGGAAGTCAAATTGTTACCATTAGTTAAAAGGCGAATAAAAAGGAGCCATTCCTTTGTGGTGGAGTGGCTCTTTTTTTTACTCTAGTCCTTTTTAACCGACTTGTGAATTGTCAAGTGGAAATACCTTTAAACCCTTAATTCATGCCCAATTTACCTGGTTGTAGCCCTACCGGTACATGAAAGCCACTGTGTACAGTGGTCATGTCGCCGCCGCTTACTTTCATTTCGCGGGTTTTTAAATTCATTTTCCGTACGTAGTCACATTGGGTGCATTTGAAAATGATCCAGTCGCCCTCCCTTTTTGAGGTGCAGGCATGCTGTTCATATTCAGCATCTAATTTTCTTGCTTTAGTAGGCATAATTTAAATTTTTTAAATCAGTTCAAATAGTAGAGGGAACATATTTTTATTCGGTAATGGGAAAAACGAAAATTCACCTTAAGATGAAAACAATTCAGCGCATCAGATGATAAAAATCAGTCTATTTGACTTTTATTAATAGTAAATTATTCATTTGAAAAGGTGCTGATTTGTAAAACTTTATTGACTCAATTATATATTTTTTTGGAATTATTTACCAAAAGTAGCAGGTAAAGTTGAAAAAAAATTTCTTAATTTCAGTTTCCGAGGTCCTAAAAATTAACCTTTCTCAAAAAATCTTTAGCAATTCCTACTATCTCACGTTGTAAATGAACAAAACGTTTTTTCTATACTAAATGTTTTTTAACGATAATCAAGACTAAGGGAACATGATACTAAATACCAAAGAATGCAACCCCTCAGTATCATTCTTTTCGGAGGTAATGAAGAGCAGCGAACAGCCATAACTGATATGGCGCCTGCTTCCTACCATATTCAATGCTATCCGCTTCATCAAAACGGTATAGAGGGGGGGAATGATTGTGAAAAACTCATTTACCTGGTCATACAAAATCAGTCTGAAGACAAAGGCCTTCATCAACTTCGAAGGTTAAAACGACAATATCCCAATGTTCCTGTGGTCATGCTGGAAAATGCGCCTTCAAAGGACGATATTGTAGCGGCCTTTCGAATGGGCGCTGACGACTTTCTTTCTTTTCCTCTGCAAAAAGATGAATTTCAAACCATCATTCAAAATAAGGCCGTGAGGCCTCGGAGACAAAGAAAATCAGCCTTGAAGTCGTGGGAGGTGCTAAGAGAAAAAATAGGGCGCTTTTTTTCTCATAAGAGAGCCGGTAGCACAAAAGTAGAAATGCGCAAGACTGTCAAGAACATTTACCATTTGTTTTTCAGAAAACCAAGCGTCCACTCTTTGTCTGCCTACAATGAATCAAAACACGACATCAGTTGCTGGTTTTTCGGCTCTTTCTCCGTATCTGTTTATGGCAAAGCGCTAAAAACCATTAACGGCAGAAAGGTTGTGACCTTGCTGGCCTATTTACTGTATCACCACAATAAGCCTGTCCACCGGGAAATTCTGATGTCTACCTTCTGGCCGAATTCTTGCCCATCTAGCGCAAGAAACTCCCTTAATTCCGGCATTTATAGCATTCGCAAAGCTTTTCAGCCTTTACTGGGCGATCAGGATTTGCTGATCTATCAAAATGAATGCTACGTGATCAATCCCAACCTGCAGGTAGTTAATGATGTTGAACAATTCACTAAATTTTGGAATAAAGGCCGGGAGTTGGATCTTACCCGGGGCCTGGAAAATGCGGTGGATGCCTACAGCAAGGCGGTGGAGTGGTATGCCGGCGATTTTTTAGAGGAGATACCGTACGACAACTGGTGTGAATCCATCAGGGACAATTTGCGGGAATCCTACCTGTCGGCCCTTAACCGGCTAAGTCTCTTCTTTTTTGAAAAAGGCGTTTATCCGCTGACCATCAACATTTGCAAGAGGATACTGGATATTGACCCTTTTCTGGAAGAAATTCATCAGCGGCTGATGATCTGTTACGATCGAACTGGCGCCCGCAACAAAGCCATCCGCCAGTATTATCAGTGCCAGGCTATTTTGAAAGAAGAGCTCAAGATCGAGCCTGGAGATCAGACGAGGGCCTATTTAGAGGCGATTATGCGGTCGCAGAAGAAGAAGGGCGCTTCTTTTTGAACGGTGGGCGGTGAATTAAAGAAAAAGGTCGGCGGTGTTCAGGGAAATTTTCGAATTATTGCGAAAGGAAAGAAAGTTTCGTATTTTTGCATTCTTAAAATTGGTAGTCGGCGGCAGCCTGATAAATACCGCTATTGCCCTCGCCCCGGCAAATAACCAAATAACAAATAACCAA
>CAZJQS010000054.1:18712-41628 GCA_964548175.1 uncultured Saprospiraceae bacterium | reverse complement strand
TATACGAGCTTGCGGGAGCTGGATACATTTGTGGAAGCGTTGAAGGAGATGGGGTGAAAGCGGACAACATCGTATATGATGAGGGGTAGTCAACATAAAGGCCGACTGCTTAACATCGTAAACGATGTTATCCAAACAGCCTAAAGGCTGTGGTCCTGGGGGAGGATCGATCTTATCCAAACAGTCCAAAAACCATAGTCTTATGGAAGGATCATCTCCCAGGCATCTGCTTTTTTTTCTAACCTTACTTGCTCGAAATCATCAATGAATCCCAGGAGGTTTTCGAACTGCTCGAATTCCTCTTTCCTGTGGGTGGTCAAAACTGCCACTGCCAGGCTGCCGGCGTTTTGAGCGGTATGCACGCCTGTGGGGCTGTCCTCGAAAACCAGGCATTGTTCAGCAGGAATACCTATGCCTGAAGCCGCTTTTTGAAAGACTTCCGGGTGCGGTTTGCCGTTGCTGACATGACCTGCATGGACGACGGCTCTGAAGTAAGCGCGAATACCCAATTCATCCAGCACAAAATCAGCGTTTTCCCCAGGTGCGGCAGTGCCGATGCCGAAAGGAAAGTCAATGGCTTTTAATTGATCCAGAAAGGCCGGCAATCCGCTGATCAATTTCAGTTCGGGTTTGAAGATCTTACGATATTCCGCTTCTTTTTCCCAGGCTACCCGCTTTCGTTCTTCTGCAGAAAAGCGATCGCCGAAAAGACGCTCCAGGATTTCCTCATTGATGCCGTGTATTTGTTCCATGACCTCTTCCATGGTCAGTTCCAGGCCTAAGGAAGCCAGTTTGCGTTGCCAGGCGCGATGATGCACCATCATATTGTCGACCATGGTGCCGTCCATGTCGAAGATGATGCCGCAGATGTGGTGGTGGTTGTAAGTTAAGATCATAGATTTAAGTTAGTTGGATTTGGGCAAAACTAATTCAAATTGGAAACCATTGCCTTATCTACAATAGGCTTTGTCTCCTTTAAAAGTTCGTCGTAATTGGCTTTTGATTTGGCAGGAGAAAGCTGTAAAACATATAAACGTATCGCAGAGAGTAAACTGCCGACACCATCGTGCAAATCGATTGCTACTCGCCGTCTTTCCAGCTCTTGTGCCTGAATTGAAGATTCCAGGAGGTCTTTTTGGTAGGCTGTTTCCAGGCTCCTTATTTGATCCTGTTGTGCAAACAATCTTTTTTGGTATACGATAAAAAAGACGACTACTGCTATCGCTAATAACAACATACCAATTACACCCACAAGAATCAGGATCAAAGAAGAATCTATGGAACCGGTTTCACCCATAAAGCGATACTATAAAAGAGATTTAGAAGAATGCTAAATATACCATGTATCCCCCAAATAATGAAAAGAGCACGAGTGGAAGAATTGACATAATTAGTAAACAAAAAAATAAACAGGCTACTAGAAAAATACAGCAGTGAGCCTGTGCTGAACCAAAAGATCGGTTCACGTTCCAAATACTTGATTTTTAATTCTTTTAAAGTTTTGTAAAAAAATAGTAGCACAAAGAAAATAATAATCAAACTTTCTACTGCAGTAGAATAGTTATTAAACTGGTCAATCCTGCTAATCCAAATCATGTCAATTATAAGGAAAAGAAGGAAAAAAGTGGACATTCCCCAAAAAAAAGAAGGAGGTAAAAAAGGGATAATAGCTTTTGCGAAAATGTAACTGATTAAACCAAATTCAATAAAGGTGAAAATCCAATAAACGAGAGATTGGTTGCCACCTTGATGTACAGTTAAATGGGCAGCTATTTCGGTTGATAAAGAAAGCAATACTAGTAAAAATATAACTCTTGGGATCTTTTGTAGCCAAGCATGTCTTACAATACCAATCAGGGTTGGAACTATTAATGAATATTTTGAAAGATCCGTTATTAACCAGGCCAATTTTTCCTCCATTTCTTCTCTGTTTTATCAAGAAGTTAAAGATCAAACTCAATCGCCATTAGGGCAGAAAGGAGGGCAAGGCTGCGATCTTTCAAAATAGGTTCCATCAGGCAATTCATCTTCAGTTTTGCTATCAGCAAGTGGTGGTGTCGAACGGAGTTGAGGAATATAAAGAATAGGCCTAAAGCTAAAAGGATGTGTTACAATATTAAGTTCACCTATTGTTTTTTTCCCTTGAATGATCTTGTTTCTCAAGGGTCTGCGACTTTTACTGAATTCTTTTGAAGAAATGGAATTAATTAAGGATTTTTACTTCACTGACTATGTCTCTAAAGCGTTACTAAAAGGCATGCAGCAAAAAAATGAGGAAATCAGGCCCTGGAAAAAAGCAGATAACCTTCAACTAACCAAGAGAGAAATGGAAGTTTTGGACTTGATTTGTCGGGAATATATTTCTTCGGAAATTGCGGATGAATTATTTATCAGTGTCCGCACTGTTGAAAACCATCGTAGAAGTCTATTGAGTAAAACAGGCGTGAAAAACACCGCTGGGCTTATTATATATGCTATGCGAAATCAGATAATTGAGATTGATGCCTAGGCTTCATTTCTCTTATGCTAACTAACCAATCTGGATACTTTTATATTCAATCCAGATTGTGTATTTTTCCTAAAATCTTTTCCCTTTCTGAATAAACCAACATCAATGAGCTCAGCAATCTACATCCCTGATAATAATCGATACCATGACATGGAATACCGCCGTTGTGGTCGGAGCGGACTTAAGCTCCCGGCTATTTCTTTAGGGCTGCAATACAATTTTGGGCATGTAGACGTCATGGAAAATGCGAGGGCTATTTTGCGACGAGCCTTCGACAAAGGGATCACCCATTTCGACCTGGCCAATAACTACGGTCCTCCCCCCGGTTCTACAGAAGAGATATTCGGCGCCATTCTCCGGGAGGATTTTAAGGGGTATCGAGACGAGCTCGTCATTTCGACTAAAGCGGGATACACCATGTGGCCAGGGCCCTATGGCAACTGGGGGTCGCGCAAACATCTGGTCGCCAGCCTTGATCAGAGCTTAAGAAGAATGGGGCTTGACTATGTTGATATCTTCTATCATCATCGCCCGGACCGGGGAACGCCATTGGAGGAAACGTTGTCCGCACTCAGCCATTTGGTGCATCAGGGTAAAGCACTCTACGTAGGGTTATCTAATTACCCCACGGATCTTGCGATGGAAGCTTTTAAAATACTCAAGGAAATGGGCACGCCCTGCGCGATCCATCAGCCAAAATACTCCATGTTCATCAGGTGGATAGAAGAAGACTTGCTGGATCTCTTGAACAAAGAAGGCATTGGGTGTGTCACCTTTTCTCCTTTAGCGCAGGGCTTGTTAACGAACCGTTACCTGCACGGCATCCCTGCCGACTCCAGGGTGTCTAAAGGTTACAGCTCATTGAAAAAGGACGCCATTACAGATGAAATGATCCAAAGAGTACAGGCACTGGACGCTATTGCTAAAGAAAGAGGACAGACCCTGGCCCAGATGGCCCTGACCTGGGTGTTGAGAGATCCCAGGATCACCTCTACCCTGCTTGGGGTGAGTACGATCGAGCAGTTGGATAATTCGCTGGGGTGCCTGGCGCATCCGCCGCTGAGCCCGCAGGAGTTGAATAAGATAGACGAAGTGATAGAAAGTTAAAAGAAGTACAGACGGCTTAAATTAAGCCTCTTGACTTTAACTCAAGATATTTATTCACCGTATTAATTGAGAGGTCCTGCGGCCGGGTAAGGATGGCTTGTATGCCGTATTGATTCAGTTTTTGCACCATTTGAGACTTTTCGGCGAGGAACTGCTGGGCAACCGTTTGGTGGTAAATGTCTTCCAACGTACTGACTTCTTTTTCTGCAAAATCCCGGATCTCGGTATTTTCAAAAAAGATCACCACCAATAAATGTACTTTGTTGATTTTTCTAAGAACGGGTAGAACGCGCTCCAGAGCATAGCTGCTTTCAAAGTTAGTGTACAATAAAATGAGACTGCGCCCCAGGATGAGTTTGCGGGTGATGTAATACAGCAATTCGTAGTTTGCTTCAAGCGGGCGCTCTTTTTCTTTGTATAAAGCCGCCAGGATCTTATTCAGCTGAGTGGTTTTGCTATCTGCTTTGATGGTGCTGCCGATCTTGTCGGAAAAAGTGATGAGGCCCGCTTTGTCGTGTTTTTGCAGGGCAATGTTAGAAATGACCAGGCTGGTATTGATGGCATAATCCATCAGGCTAAGCCCTTCGAACGGCATGCGCATGGCCCGGCTTTTGTCGATGATGCTGTACACCTGCTGAGCGCGTTCGTCCTCGTATTGATTGACCATAAGCGCAGCTTTCCGGCTGCTCGCCTTCCAGTTGATGGACCGGTAATCATCCCCCCGCACGTAATTTTTGATCTGCTCAAATTCATAGCTGTGGCCGATACGCCGGATCTTTTTGATCCCCTTCTGAAGAGTCACCCGGTCAAAAGCCTTTAGCTCGAATTGTTTCATTTGAAGAATGGAGGGATATACAGGTGCTTTGTCCTGCGAAGGAATGGCCATCCGCCTCTGCGCCAGCCCCAGTCGGGTGCTGACGAAACAGTTGATGTCGCCAAAAACATATTCTCCCCGCTCCAGCGGCCGGATAGTGTAGGTGATCTGCACTTCTTCAAGCGGAGCGATGGAAAAGGCCTTGCTGAAGTGGCGCTCCTGGAGCTGATAAGGTAGTTCGTCCACCAATTCTACATCAAGATGATAACCACTCTTATTATTCAGATGTATCCTTACCTTATTTTCGTCCCCCAAGGAAAGCATTCTGGGCAATTGGCGGCCTGCCTCCAGTTGCGTTTCCCGGCCGAAAACCTGAAATAGGTCAAACAAAAGCAGTGCGCCCAACAGGATCAGCAAAACAATAACCGGAGTGTAGAGAAGGGGAACGATAAAACCCGACACAAACAGCAGTATCACTCCTGCACAGAGAAAGAAAAAGCGATTCGTCAGATACAGCGACTTCAACATAAGATTACTTTATCGGGGTACTTCTATTTTTTGTACGATCTCCCTAATGACGTCCCGGGTGTCGTAACCTTCCATTTCCCGCTCCGGCGTCAGTATGATCCGGTGATTCAGCACGGGATAGGCTACGTACTGAATGTCGTCGGGCGTTACATAATCGCGTCCGTTCATAGCTGCGATGGCTTTAGCGGTTTTCATGATCGCCAGTGAAGCTCTTGGTGAAGCCCCCAGAAAAAGGTCGGCATTGTTACGCGTTTCGTGGATAATCGCTGCTATATAATCCAGCAGTTGGTCTTTGATGTAGATCTTTTCCACTAATTCCTGGCAGGCTTTAATATCGCTGGCATTAAATACTTTTCTGACTTCTGTTTTCAGGCTGATGCTAAAATCGGAACGGAACTTTCTCAGGATGATCTTCTCTTCTTCGAGCGAAGGATATTGTATATTGATCTTCATCAGGAAACGATCCAGCTGAGCTTCCGGAAGTTTGTATGTCCCTTCCTGCTCAATGGGATTCTGGGTGGCGATGACAAAGAAAGGAAAAACCATTTTATAGGTTTCGCCATCTATGGTCACCTGGTATTCTTCCATCACCTCGAATAAAGCAGCCTGCGTTTTGGCCGGCGCTCGGTTGATCTCATCGATCAGAATGACATTAGAAAACACGGGGCCTGCGTTAAAGGTGAATTCGGAAGTCTGCATGTTAAAAACGGTCGTTCCGATCACATCACTGGGCATCAGGTCAGGGGTGAACTGGATACGGGAAAAGCCCACGTCCAAAGTCTGAGCCAACAGCTTCGCCGTTAAGGTCTTCGCAATACCCGGCACGCCTTCCAGTAAGATATGCCCTCCGGAAAAAATGCCGGCCAATAACAAATCTACCAGTTCGTACTGCCCAACAATAACCTTCGAAAGCTCTCCCCGGATTTTCTCCACTGCGTCACTGATCCTGCTGACATCCAGGCGGGGGCGTTCCCATTCCGGCAATGGGGGAGGCGATTGCGATTGCCCCTCCTCCCTGCGGCTTTCTTTCTCCTCGGCCGAATTCAAGTTTTCGATCTCTTTACTTTCGTCCATTTCCATACGGTAATAGTTTCTGATATAATTTTGCTTACTTATTTTATTTATCTGCAATTTTTATAAAAAGCGTCCAGCCTTTGGTGAAAAGCGATCAGGGTATTTTCCGAAACAAAGGAAGAAGACTCTATATTTCTGTACATGGAAAAGATCTTTTCGATCAACTCCGGAGACACTTCCGACTTATTCGCCAGTCGTTCGACTAATTCCTCACTTTCCTGCCCCCGCATCACCAACTGATATTTTTCCCGCACAAAGGCTTTGAATAATTTCATTTTCTGAAGACAAAGCTGCCGGTGATTATTTTGTAGAAAATACAAACGTCCGATGGTCCGGACAAATTCCAGGGAGGTATTGTTATTCTCTTCCAAAACGGGAATGATCCGTTGTTTTCTTTTCGCTCTGAAGGCAAGGTACAGCAAAGTCGCAGCGAGCAAGGTATACCATGCCCAGGCCAGGGATGGCTGGCTGAGTATGTATTGCAAGGGGGTCTCGTTGGACAATCTTCTTTCGCCGGGCGGAAGAGGAATGTTGTTCAGGCGGCGCGCCGTTGCCTCAGAGATCCTGCCGTATTTATCCCAGTAAACGGGCCCTTCTTCCAGATGGGAAAAAACACGGTCTGCATAATTCAGTGCTTCTTCTTCCAGAAGGTTCAGGTTGGTAAAAACGATAGGATTGGTATGCAGGAAAAAATCTCCGGCACCGTACTTTATCTTAGCGAAATTGATCAGGGAGTCATTGAGCATGCCCAACCGGATCAGGCTTCTGGTGCTGTCGCAAAAATAAACGGGATCAATGTATTGCCAGCGGTAGGCGGCGGTTTTACCCCGGTAAATATAAGTATACCGGAAGGCTGAATCTCTTTTCAAAGCCGGGTGAACAAGGTTTGTGAGCACAACCGAATCCCGCAAAGCATAATAGTCGTCCCAATACATCGCGTCACAATCATCAAAATAAAGCTCGTCCATGAGGTCAAACGGAATGGTCCGGCTAAAAATGAAGGCTTTGTTTCCTTGCTCTACAAACTCCAGCAGCTTTTCCACATCGGCAGAATCCAGTAAAAGCCCCTCTCCCATCGAGATATAATTCGCCGTTTTGTCGCCACCCAGCGGAAGAGATTCGCTTAGTTTTTCTTCCAACACAACGGTTGGCTCATTTGGAAAATAGGACTTGAGCAGCTCAAAGATGACATAAGCGCCATACGGCTCCCTGCTGTTTTCTTTGTAGGTCTCCAGCCAGTTGTGCCGCTCCGGTTGTTGCCACAGCAGCAAAACGAGCAGCAAAACCACCCCCAGAATACCTGTAATGATAATGATCCTTTTCGTATTATTCATGCCGGAAGCTGCTCTGTGTTCAATTGTTGAATGAATGCCTCAAAACGAGGTGCTATCTGAAGGAACCCTTCCCGGTCGAGAGGGCGTTCTCCGTACCAGACCCTTTCAAAGATAAAGGTCAACGACTTGAATGCCTTGAAATGATCGGAAGACCGCATTTCCCTTAAATAATCCAGGTTGGTTTTTTCCTTTTTCCAGCGGATGGCTTTGCGTAGCGCCAGTTCTTTTAATACGGCCAGATAGTACAACCGCACTGCAAGCGCATACTGTTCTTCTGAAAGGGCTTGTTGTATGAAAGATTGGAGATCGGCATTTTCAATGTCTTCCTCGATCTGTTCAATGCTGATCTCTTTGCCTTTTATTTTTTTATTGCGAACCCTAAGATCACTGCCCAGCAAGCCTCGCAGTAAAAGCACCAGCACCACAACGGCCAGCAAAACAATGATGAACTTCATGATGCCGGACCCCTGATTGACGCTGAAGGGGTCTCTCCTCCTTCGTTCAGAATCTACCCCCTCTCTGCCATCCCTTGTCTGAACCGTTTCTCTTTTTTTCTCGTCTTTCTTTTGCTCAGTATAATCCAGCCCCTCTGTCAGTTCCTCCCATTTCTGCTTTTCAAAAGGACGCTCGATAATGCCTTCCCCGCGGTAGCGGTCTTCCAGGGTTTCTTGCCCGACTGCTGCCGGAGCAAGAAAAGCACCCGACAGGCAGGAGACTAAAATCGCATATGTGGTCCATCTTTTCATAACGAAGTCTATTCCTTTTCCAGCCCCTGAATGGTTTTGCCGGAGCCGATATTGCGGATCTTCTCCTTTAATTGCCCGGCTTCCTTTATTTCCTTCAGGGTATAATACTGAACACTAAGTCCGCTGACCAGCAACAGGAACAAAAGGTGAAGAATGAACACGGACAGGAAAGTAAGTACGATCACACTGAGCTGATTCATCATATCTTGCTCCAGATAAATGACCCAGCTAATATAACCAAAGAAAAATTGAATCAGTGCGGAATCCACGATCAGGAAAAAAAATAACGCTAAAAGCAACAATAAAAGAAAAAGGCCCAATACCCGCCCGTAATTATGCCCGAGCAGGAACATCATTTTTCTGAATGCTGCTCCTACTGACTGGTCCTCCACCTGCAATATAAAATTAAACAAAAGGGGAAGTGGAAAAACGAATACCAACAGCAGCAAGGTGTACCAATCACTTGACCAGATGACCAGTTGAATGATCGCCAGCCCAACCAGGAATTGAACAAACCACTTCAGCGCCTTCCTCCTGTCGGGCGCATAGCCGGCATCAATGCTTCTAATGACAAAAAACTGCCCGATCAGTGTCAGCCCTGCAAAAACCACTAAATTGACCAGGGGAAGAAAAATGATCTCTTCATTGACAAAAAACTGCTCGATCACGCTTAGGGTGCCAAAACTGACATTAGGAAAAGAAAACAACTCGGTAGGTGCGCCTCGCGCAAAAAGAAAAACCGGCAGGCAATACAAGGCGGCGGTTATCAGCGCAAGAAGAAAGATTTTATTGTACCGGGTGCGGAAAATAGCGAATACGTCGGCAAAGATCTCTCCATTCGTCTTGATCGTATCAATGCGAAGAACATGGGGCCGGTCAGGCGGAATATCCATGTCTTTTAAGGGAGACCTGAATCCCCGCCTGGCTTTCATAACAGGATACCACACAAAATAGGTGATTACGAACAGAAAGCTTAGCCCGATGAACGAGGCCCTGACTACATCGGGCGCCTCCGTAAAACGCGTCAGATATCCCTCGATAAAGCCGGCCATAATAATGATGGGAGCAATGCCAACCATAATTTTCAATCCCCGGCGAGCCGATCGCTGGAATGCTTGCAGACGGGTGTAGGTTCCCGGAAAAAGTAATCCGTGCCCCATGGTCAGGCCGGCGGCGCCGGCAATGATGATGGCGGGTATCTCCAGGGCCCCGTGTATCCATATCGTTAAAAAGGATTCCCTGAAAAGACCTTGCTCCACAAAAAAATACTGGAAGGCTCCGACCATGACAGCGTTCTGGATCAAAATCACCAAAGTGCCTACGCCAAAAAGGGCTCCAAAAATAAAAGTAATGAAGGAAACAAATAAATTATTCAGCGTAATGCCTACAGACATCCCAAAAGCACTGCTCTGTTTGTATACCGCCATGGGGTCGCCGGATTGGATATTTTCCAGGGTCATATCGACATACCGCTCACCCAGGATCACTTTAGGAAACTCCGGGTCCATTACGCTGGAAAACACTCCCAAAAGCATGGACAGCACAAAAACGACAAAAGAGAGTCGAAAAGCCTGCCGCGACTCATAGACCAGCTGAGGCAACTCATCCACCCAGAAGTGTAACAACCGGCGAACCGGCGATCGCCTGCTTTTATAAATGCTAAAAAAAACCCGCTGAGCCAGGTTGTTCAGATAAACCCTGACGGAGCGATTGGAATAAAACGTGCGGGAATAGGAAAGATCGTCCGTCACCTGGATGAACAGGTCCTTCAACTTCTCAGGGTCTTTGTACTGCCCGTCCAGGACCCGTTCAAAGTCTTTCCATTTTTTTTTATTTTGATCGATGAAATTAGTCTCCTTCATCCGTGCTATTTGTAAAAATCCCATTTTATGAAAATATTTGTACAATTACAACCAAAGGAAAAAGCAGCATGCAAACAATTGACATAAGGACCACACAAAACGTCACGATCGAATACGAACTGGCCAGTTTACGCGAGCGCATACTTGCTTTTTTCATTGACGCCATCATCATCGTAGCTGTCTATCTCGTGATGATCCTATTGGGAATACTGGCTTTTGGAAATGATCTGAGCGGCGCCGGGGACGCCTTTTTCGCCCTGCTTGCCTTTTTTCCCATTCTCGGATTCATAGGCTACCAGCTGCTCTCGGAAGTCATTGCGGATGGGCAATCCTGGGGAAAAAAGTCGCTGGGATTAAAAGTGGTTCGCCTGGACGGGCAGGAACCGAGCCTGACGGATTATCTGCTGCGAGCCGTTTTTCACCTTGTGGACACCGTCTTCTCCATGGGCGTAATGGCGGCGCTGATCATCAGTTCCTCCCGGAAAAACCAGCGGCTTGGAGACATCACCGCCAATACCACCGTCATTAAGATCCGAAGCAGTCAGCGGTTTCGACTCGAAGATATTCTCAAGATCAATACCATGGAGGATTATCGGCCCGAGTATCCCGCCGTCAAGCAGCTTAGCGAAGGAGACATGTTGCTGGTAAAAAACGTGATCACGCGTTATCGGACCTTCGGCAACACGGCCCATGCCGAAGCTGTTGACGAACTGGCCCGAAAAATGTGTGAAATACTAGATATTTCGGATCCTCCTCGCGATAAAGTGGGCTTTCTTAAAACCTTAATCAAGGATTATATTGTTCTTACAAGGTAAAATCGATCGTTACAGCACCGAGCTGGAATTTGGATTGCCAATGGGAAGAAAATTTAAAAAAAAGATTATACCGGAAGTAGAGATCACCGGGATCGCCGACAAAGGGAAGAGTGTAGGCCGCGATGCAGAAGGGCGCGTTATTTTTGTCGAGAAAGTGGCGCCGGGAGATGTGATCGACGTCCTGGTATACAAAAAGAAAAAGGGCTACTTTCTGGGGGTCCCCCAGGAATTCCGCTCCTTTTCTAAAGACAGGTCCGAGCCTTTTTGCGCGCACTTCGGCAAGTGCGGAGGTTGCAAATGGCAGCACCTCGGCTATGAGGCCCAGGCCCGGCATAAGCAGCAGACGGTGGACAATGCCATGAAGCGGATCGGAAAGATAGAGGCCCAAGAAGTATTACCCTTCCTGAAAGCCCCCGACACCCGCTACTACCGCAACAAGCTCGAATTTTCTTTTTCCAGTAAAAAATGGCTGACCCGCGAGGAGATCGACAGCGGTGTTTCCAATCAGGAAGACGTAGTGGGCTTTCACTCGCCCGGTTCCTTCGATAAAATCGTCAACATCGAACATTGCTGGTTGCAACCGGATCCGTCCAACAAGATCCGCAATCAGGCCAGAGCTATTGCTCAGCAACAGGGACTTAGCTTTTTTGATTCCAGGACTAATGTGGGATTGCTTCGCAACATGGTTGTAAGGGTCACTACGCTCGGTGAAGTGCTGGTCATTATGGCCTTTAACCAGGGTGAGGAAGAAAAAATACCCGCCTATCTGGACGCCCTGCTGGAAGCCGTCCCGGAAATCAGCTCTCTTTTTTACTGCATCAACCCTAAACCCAATGATTTTCTGCTGGACCTGGACATGCATCATTATTTTGGAAAAAACTTTGTAGAAGAACGCCTTAAACATGTTACTTTTAAGATAGGGCCCAAATCCTTTTTCCAAACCAACACCCGGCAGGCGGAAAACCTCTACCAGATAACGGCCGATTTTGCGGGACTAACCGGCAGGGAAAATGTATACGATCTGTATACCGGCATCGGCAGCATTGCTCTTTTTCTGGCCAAGGACGCCAGGCAGGTAGTCGGTATCGAAGAAATTGAGGCCGCCATTGAGGACGCCCGCGAAAATGCAGCATGTAACCAAATCAAAAATGCCGTTTTTTACGCAGGCGATGTCAAAAACATCCTGACTGAGGCATTTGCTCAACAACACGGAAAACCAGATGTCCTCATCACCGATCCTCCGCGGGCGGGGATGCACCCAAAGGTAGTGGACATGCTGCTTCAACTACAGGCGCCAAAGATCGTCTACGTCAGTTGCAACCCGTCGACTCAGGCCCGGGACCTTAACCTGCTGAGCCCGCACTACGAAGTGGTTCGGATGCAGGCCGTCGACATGTTTCCCCATACCCATCACGTGGAGAATGTAGCACTCTTAAAATGGAAAGAAAATGAACAATAACAACGGCTCTAAACAAGCAGAAAACCAAAAAAAGGAAACCTACCTGGAATTGGAAAAAGAATTGAGCCCCCATTTTGAACTCATGCGGAAAGCTGCTGAAACGGTGCTCGATCAGGACGTCTCCTCCTATCCTATTTTTGTGATCCATCGTGAGGGCGGTATACAGCTGGGCATTCCTTTGGTGACTCATTCTGATGAAGAAGGCGTTCCCTGGTCCATCAACCTATCGACACTCGAAGAGTTCACCACCAAAAAGATCATCGATATTGCCCGAGTGGATCGCTTCCAACAGGTCTATAAAGACCCTCGCGATCATTTCTGTCTTTTCCTGCTGAAAAAGGAAGAGGCCAATTTTGTTTTCTTATAGTTTAGGAATAACTTAACCAACTATGAAAATATTAATCTGCGAATCTGAAGAAGTATTACTCACTGCCATTGAATTCAGGTTGAGAAAAAACGGCTATGACATTACCTGGGCCAGGAGCAGCAGTGAAGCAATGGAGAAGATCAATGAGGAGAAGCCGGACCTGTTCATCATCGACATAGAAACCGACGCGGAGGACAGCCTTGACATGATCAAAATGGTGCGCAATAATCATCATCCCGACCTGCCTATCCTGATCATGGCCGAAATGGAAAGTGCAGAACGCGTGCTCGAAGCCATAGAGCAAGGGGTAAATGACTTTTTAATTAAACCTTTTAAGCCGGTAGAGCTCGTTCTGAGAGCCCAGATAATATTGGATAAGTTAAATTAGAAAATGGGATTAAGTGCCAGGACATATTTAAGTTAACATTTGATGCCGCCCGGCCGGGCGGCATCAAATGTTAACTTAACCTATCCCCGCGTCGCGGGGATAGGTTAAGTTAATTTTGTCCTACCGCTTATTTCAATAGCCTCTTTAATTTTTTATCATAACCCCTCTCACATTCAGTCTTCTCAGATCTCTTTTTTCTATGGCAGCTGCCAGTAAGGTTGGAAACATGGCGGGCGTACAGGCGAAGGCCGGGATTTCCATCTGGGCCATGGCGGCGGCATTGGCGGCGTCAAAGGCAGGCGCCCCTTTATCATTTAGGGCTAAAAGCGCAATGACCGTTACGCCGGACCGCTTTATCTCTTCCAGCAATTGCAACATTTTCGTACGATTTCCTCCCTCATACAAGTCACTGATCAAAAACAAGATGGTATCAGAAGGGCGGCTGATTTGTTGTTGTGCGTATCGCAATACCTTGCCGATATCTGTACCGCCTCCCAGTTGAGTACCGAAGAGCAGGTCTACCGGGTCCCGGAGCTGCTTAGTCAGGTCCACCACTTCGGTATCGAATACGACCAGCCGGGTTTCTACGGCTGTCAGTGAAGCCAGGATAGACCCTAGTATGCCGGCATAAACTACCGACCCCGCCATAGAGCCGCTCTGATCGATCAGCAACGAAACATGCTTGAGTTGGGTTCGCTTCTTACTAAAACCCACTAGCTGTTCGGGGATGATGGCATTAATTTCAGGACGGTAAGTTTTAAGGTTTTTGAGAATGGTCCGATGCCAGTCAACTTCATTAAGCTTAGGATTTCGGTTTCTTCTGGCCCGGTTAAGGGCGCCGTTTAGCGCTTCGCGCAAAGGTTCGCGCAGTTGTTGCTCCACCTTTTTGACGAGTTTGCGAACAAGCAGCCTGGCTGTTTCCCTGGTCTGAGCGGGAAGCACCTTATTGAGCAACAAGATGGTCGCTACCAGGTCGACATTAGGCTCCAGCATGTCTACAAACTCCGGTTCTTTGAGCAATTGCTTGAGTTCAAGCCTTTCCAGAGCGTCTTTCTGTACCACTTCGACGATATCGGATGGAAAGTACTTGCGCACATCCCCCAGCCACCGATTAATATTCGGCGAAGAGGCGCCCAGCCCCCCCTGGCGATCGCTATCGTAGAGTGCATCCATTACGTCATCCATTCCCTGTAATTGCTCGTCCAGGGGGATTTCAGCCGTTGAGTGCTCCGGCTCTGCCTTTTTTCCCAGAATCATCCGCCATCTGATCAGCCGCTCCTCTTCCTGCATAGTAAATTTTTATTTTTTCACAAACCGCGCCAGCCATACCAAAATGATAGCGCCTACAGCCGCCGTAATGATGGAGCCGATGAGGCCGTTCTCGATCTCAACATCCAGAAAGTTAAACAACCAGCCTCCAATGATGCCTCCGATAACGCCCAGAATGATGTTGCCAATAATTCCAAAGCCCGAACCTTGCATGATCTGGCCTGCAATCCATCCGGCTACTGCGCCAATAGCTAAGAAAATAACCGTATCCATAGCGTATAAGTTTTCAGCTAATATAACGAAGTTGTTTATAGTTTTCTCACTGGGCTGCAAAAACGTCTTTTATGCCCAGTTGAGCTTTTTTTCTCGCTCCATTGCGCTGCTATGAAGCTCAAAAAAAGCTCAACTGGACATAAAATCTTGTTTTTTCGCTTCCAGCAGGAAACTTTAAACAACTTCAATGTATAGTGACGCCGGCAGCATCACCATACGTTATTTTTTTTAAAAAAAAACGTACGTGATTAGACCCATTCAACCCATAAGAATAAATGCCGCCCTCCGGTCGGCATCAAAAAATGTCAGCTTGAACAGATCCAATCATGCACTATTTCGACAAAACGACCTTTGTAGTGATCACCTCGTCATTGACCTGGATGCGATACAAGTAAGTACCATTATCAAGATTTTCACCATCCAACTCATAAGAATAAATGCCGGCCGGCATTTTGTCATTGACCAGGCTGCGTAGCTTGCGTCCCTTCAGATCGTACAGATCAATCTGCAAATACGCCGCTTCCGATAGAGAATAGTGCAAAGTGTTCTTCCTCCAGAAAGGATTAGGGTAAACCCCCAGAAGGGCGAACTGACGGCTAAGCGCCGTTTCATCAGTATTGGTCAGCATCGGCGGATTGGCCGGAGCGGGCTCGTCCTGTACTGCTTTTGGGGCGCTGGGCGCTATTGCCTTGCGAAGGTTGGATTCGCCTTGAACGGTATACCAGCTTTCCCCCGCAGCCAAAGAATCCGTCACCTCTAAAATGGGGGTGAAATAATAATCCGCCTGGGCGCTGTCAGCCTTAACATCCAGGATGAAATAACCATGATCCGTAAGGTTGGTGTATTTCAAATGAGTATTAGGGTTGCCCAGAATGAAGCCAGGGAACGGTTCAATGGGGTGGTTGATCTGGAACTGAAAACCCAGAGCCGCTTCCAGTCCTACATTCTCGTCGAAGTTGGCGGAGGTTACACTAGGACAGGCAAATTCTACAGCCACCGCTCCTTCACCGGTAGCGGAATCATAGCCCGGAGAAGCATAAACAGGAACTTCCCCCAGCGGAGATGGCTGAAAAGTGACGTCGACAGGGTCTTCAGCCACATCAAAAGCAAAAGTGGTATGAAAATCGCCGGTTAATACCACCACATTATCAATCTCATTGTCCTGAATGAAATTGATGATCTGAGCACGCTCAGCAGGATAACCGTCCCAGATATCCAGAAATAAGCTTTCAAATTCGAAATAAGTTACTCCTTGCGCGCTAGGATCCAAAGCAGCCCAACCCACATTCAACTCAGAGAAGATCACCTGTTGTCCGATGACTTTCCATTGGGCGGTTGACTGCTGCAACTGCTCCAGGAGCCAGGCCTTCTGAGTAGCGCCCAAAATGGTGCGGGTGCTATCCAAAAGGTTGGAGTCCAAGGCATTGTTGATCTGTTTTTCGCGACCAGTCAGGCGAGTGTCCAGCATGATCAGATCCATCAGGTTGCCGTAGCTGATCTTGCGATAGACTTCCTGGTTTTCATTGTCGCGAATCGGCATCCACTCGAAGTAAACGCGCTTGCCTACCGCCTTGCGCGTTTCCCAGTCGCCCTCCAATTCCTGATCGTGATTTTCGGCGCCATCCTTGTAGGCATCGTTTGCGGTTTCGTGATCATCCCAAACGGTGATGAAAGGATGCTGCTGATGTACGCGGATCAGGTTGGTGTCGAGCCGGTAAGTAGAATAACGGGCGCGGTAATCCGCCAGCGTCACGATCTCCGTACCCGGCTCCACCAGTCGTTCATCGAACAGGCTGTCGGCCCCATAAACAGAGTTCCCGTACTCGTAGATGTAGTCGCCCAGGTGCAGAACGGCATCCAGATCGTTGCGGTCAGCCAGTCGGCCATAGCCGTTAAAAAAACCGGCCTGATAATTACTGCAGGAGACCACCCCAAACTTCAGGTGAGTGGCCTGATCGCCGGCCGGCGTAGTCTTGGTCCGGCCCGTAAGCGAATTGCGGTCCAAAGCCGAAAATCCATAATAATAAGTAGTGCCGGCATCCAGGCCGGTAACATCTACTTTTACGGTGTAATCCCTGGCGGAATCAGTGGTAAAAACCCCTGACTGCACCACATTTTCCAGCTGAGGATCAGTAGCGACGCTCCAGCTGACGTCTATGCTCTGGCCTTCCATCGGCTCAGGAGTCACCCTGGTCCAGATGATCACCCGGTCTTCCAGCGGGTCTCCTGACGCCACTCCATGGTAAAAGGGCGCCCAGTCGGGATTGAAAGAAGGGTTTTCGCCATTCAGACGGTTATTTTGATACAGGGTGCCTCCGCTCTGCGCCATACCTATGGCTGCGATCAGGAGAAAAGAAAAAATAAGTGGAAGTTGTTTCATAATAATATGGTTGTTTTAAAAGTTAGAATATCGAAACAACACAAGTAAAGTTAATACAGCGTGAATAACATATTAAGTTTGTTTGAAGAAATTTACAACGGCTTAGTGATGAATGTCATCCAGATAGCTGATGCAGGTCAATAATTTTCAGCAGCTTTATCTTCAATTTTATGCCATAAGCCAAATAGTTTTATTAACATAGGTTGTCACAATCGTCTGACATAATATTAAAAGCCAATTATTATGAATGTACTGTTACCTGTCAAAACTATAATGACTACCAAGCTGATCACGGTCAATCCTAAGGATAAACTTACAGCCGTCAAGGAGATTTTTGATAAGAACAAAATTCACCACGTTCCTGTAGTGCGCTTCCGTGAGATTGTAGGGATGATCAGTAAGACCGACTTTCTCCATTTTCTGAGAGGGTTTAAGCGCAGCGATGAAGATCGTTTTGTGGACAATGCCCGCCTTCGTGTATACACTGCCGAAGACATTATGACTACCGGCCTGGCCAAGATCAGCCCGGACGAGCGCATCAATGTGGCGCTGGACATTTTCCTCGAAAATCGCTTCCACGCTATTCCCATCGTGGAAAAAGACGAGCTGGTGGGCATTGTCACTACTTTTGATATTCTCAAGGCGCTGGCTAATGAGGAGATCACTCCTAAGCAAATACTGGAAAGTAAGGGAAAGTCTAAGGATGCCTGACAATAGCGGAGGTAAAAAACAGGGGGCAGCCAATTGGGCTGCCCCCTGTTTTTTTTTAAAGTGAGGCAATCACTTATAGTGATCGCCTCCTATATAACCCCAAAAAACCAAATGAAAACTATTAGCATCAAAATTAATTTTTTTTCAGGAATATGCCAATTTTAATTAAATGTTAAGTACTTATTCATACAAAAAGTAACGTCAGACGCCGGCTTTTCGATAGTTAAATACCGCCAGAGCATTAATGACCAAAGCATAAAACAACATGATGAATAAATGAGGCCGTATGCCATCGAATCCACTGCCCTTTAACAGCACCAATCTCATCACATCCACAAAGTAAGCAACCGGATTTAAATCGGTAATTCGCTGTGCCCATTCCGGCATGCTTTCAATGGGCGTAAATAAGCCGCTCATTAAAATAAAAATAATGAGGAAAAACCAGGATAAGAACATCGCCTGCTGCTGTGTTTCCGTGATCGTGGAAATCAACAATCCAATACCCAGCACGACAAATAAATATACTCCTGCGAATAAATATATCAGCCATAAGCTTCCCGCAAAAGGAATCTCAAAAACCACCTTGCCGACGATCAACCCAAAGGACAATTCCAGCAATCCAATGATCCAAAACGGCGCCAGTTTGCCGATGATAAACTGATGCTTCTTTATCGGAGTTACATTGATCTGCTCTATCGTGCCGATCTCTTTTTCCTTTACAATATTCATGCTCGACAAAAACATGCCCACCAGCGTTACCAGCAATACTAATATCCCCGGCACCATAAAATTGTCATAAGACAATTCCGGATTGAACCAGTTGGAGTACCGAATGTCTATGCCTCTGCTTTCCATGCCGGCCCCTGTAGCCAGAGGAAGGTCTTTGCCGTAATCCTGGGCAAAACGCTGCAGGATGGCCTGCACATAACCATTCGACACCCCCGCCTTAACCCCGTTAATAGCGTCAATACCGACCATCAGAGAGGGGTCCTCCCTACTGAATAGCCGCTTCTCAAAACCTTCCGGAAGGTCAATGAATAAGTCCGCTTCATTGGCCTGTAAGGCGTCATAAGCTTCCGCCGGATCCTGACCATAACCCACAATATTAAAATGCCGGGAAGAGCGGAATATCCCCATCAGCCTCCTGGAGGCTTCTGACCCGTCACGATCCAACCAGTACAGCTTAATGTTGTCCACCTCATAATCAGCCGCATTCGCCAAAATGATCAACTGGATCATCGGCATTAAAAAGATCAACACCACCATGATCCGGTGACGGAAGATCTGCAGAAACTCCTTCCGCAATAAGAATAAAATGGTGCGCATTATTCAGCGTTTACTTTTTTCAAAAAATAGAAGAGAATATATCAAAAGCACCTTAAAGCCTTATCTTAAAATTCCTCACGCTAACCAGAATAAATAATAAAGTCATTCCTGTTAAAATCAGCGTTTCCTGCCATATGAATGTTATGCCCGTCCCCTTCAGCATGATGTTCTTAATGATGATGATGAACCATTTGGCAGGAATCACATTGCTCAGCACCTGCAGCGGCCAGGGCATGGACTCTATAGGAAAAATAAAGCCGGATAAAAGAACCGTGGGCAGCATCAAAGCGATCAACGAGATCATCATCGCCACCTGCTGGCTGGAAGTACGGGTAGAGATCAGAATACCCAGCGCCAAAGAAGTCAATACGAACAAGACACACTCCGCCAATAACAACAGCAGACTGCCTTCTATGGGCATGCCAAATACAAAAGTTCCTAAAAGCAAGATGACAATCGTATTGAAGAAAGCCAGAAAAATATAAGGTATCACCTTTCCCACCACAATAATAATCGGACTTAGCGGAGAGACCAGCAAGACTTCCATCGTACCCAGTTCTTTTTCACGGGTAATAGCAATCGAGGTCATCATAGCCGACACCAGCATTAAAATGACCGTCATCACACCGGGTACAAACATAAACACACTCTTCAAACGAGGATTATAGAGCATTCGCACCTCTGTTTGCAGTAAAAGACGGGGCTCCAGCCCTCCAATCATTTCCATTTGGTAGTCATTAATAATGGCAGAAGCATAATTAATCAGTGTAGTTGCCGTATTGGGATCGGTGGCGTCAGCCAGCAACTGCACCTGAGCCTGCTTTTCCTGCCGGAAGTTCTCCGCCATTCGGATGGGGTAGACGACCGCTATTTTGGTTTTGCTGAAAATGAAACTTTCCCTGAGTTCCGCCATGCTACCGGCTTCTTTATGAAGGTCAAAATAGCCCGAAGCAACCATCCTCCGCGTGATCTCGGTGGTCATGTCGTCCTTTGCCGGATCGTAGATCACCATCTCGGCCTGATTGATCTCATTGGTTATGGCAAATCCAAAAAGCGTTACCAGGATTACCGGCATCCCCAGCAGAATGAGTAATGACCGCCGGTCGCGGAAAATATGATAAAACTCTTTGAGAATGAAAGCGTGCATTCTTTTCATGAGGCTTGTGTTTTTTCCGGACGGGCCAGTTGCAGGAAAACCTCGTTCATACTCGAAACCCGGAAGTCGATCTTCAACTGGTGGGGCGCATCTAAAGCGGCAATGCGCCCGTCCACCATAATAGAAACCCTGTCGCAATATTCTGCTTCATCCATGTAGTGCGTAGTGACAAAGACGGTAATGCCCCGGTCTGCAGCCTGATAGATCATCTCCCAGAATTGCCTTCGGGTAATGGGATCGACGCCGCCTGTTGGCTCATCCAGAAAAACAATACCCGGCTCATGCATAATGGCCACCGAAAAGGCTAGTTTTTGCTTCCAGCCTAAGGGCAGTGAACGTACTAAGGTAGCTGATACTTCTTCCAGTTGAAGCTCGTTAAGCATCTGCCGGCTTTTTGTCTTAATGGCTCTGTTGCTCAATCCATAAATGCCGCCGTACAGGACAATATTTTCCCTGACCGTCAGGTCTTCATAGAGCGAGAACTTCTGGCTCATATAGCCTATTTGTTTTTTCACTTTTTCCCTTTGCCTGCGTGCGTCAAAGCCTGCCACATATGCTTCTCCTTCAGTAGGCCGCGACAGCCCGGTCAGCATGCGGATGGCCGTCGTCTTGCCGGCGCCGTTGGCGCCCAGAAAGCCAAAGATCTCTCCTTTGTCTACCTCAAAGGATATTTGATCCACGGCGGTGAACTGGCCGAAGCGTTTGGTGAGGTTTTTTACGACTATGCTCTTTTCCATCGACATTTATTTTTCGTATGACCTTTTTGGCCAGATATGTCATTGCATCAGGTCCATAAAACAATCCTCGATATTGGGCGCTGTTTCCCTGATATCCAACTGCTGATGACCTTTACGCGTTAAATAATTCTCTAATTCCGATTTTTCAATAACTTCTTCAGAGGCCAGGTGCACGAATTCCCCAAAAGGAAAGGCACTGTAGGTTTTTGGATACGCCCTCAGATCATTGATCAATCGATACCTATTCTGCGCCTTTACCGCCAGTAAATGCTTGTCATACTTTCGAATAATGCGATCCGGAGGCGCCACGTCCAGTATGCGGCCATCCTGGATCAGAGCGACCCGGTCACATAAGCCGGCCTCGTCCATGTAGGGCGTCGAGACCAGGATGGTGATCCCTTTTTCCTTTAACCTTTTCAGCATTTCCCAGAATTCCTCCCGGGAAACCGCATCTACCCCTGTAGTCGGCTCATCAAGGAACAACACCTTTGGCTTGTGGATCAGAGCACAGGAAAGCGCCAGTTTTTGCTTCATCCCGCCGGATAAATTGCCCGCTTTGCGCTTCTTAAAAGGTTCGATCTGAGCGTATATATCCTTGATCAGATCATAATTGGCCTCGATGGTGGTTCCGAATATGGTGGCGAAAAAACGGAGATTTTCCTCCACACTGAGATCCTGGTAAAGCGAAAAGCGCCCCGGCATATATCCGACATGGCGGCGAATTTTCCGATAATCCTTCACCACATCCCAGCCTTCTACGCTGGCATAGCCCGAATCGGGTTTGAGCAGCGAACAAAGAATGCGGATCAGGCTGGTCTTACCAGCGCCGTCCGGACCGATCAGCCCGAAGAGTTCGCCTTGCATGACCTTAAGCTCAATATTTTCCAAAGCCTTGATCTGCTTTTCTTTCCCATAGGCTTTATTCAAATCTCTGATGGATATGGCGTATGCCTGACTCATAACTTCTTGATTTTATTCAACCGTAGCCGAGCTTTCGCCCGATTTGCTTGTTGTGGCATTTTTATTAAACCTCACTTCTCCGGGCATTCCGATCTTAACGGCGCCGTCATTGTCGACAACTACCTTAATGGCGTAAACCAGATTGACGCGTTCCTCTTTGGTTTGGATCATTTTAGGGGTAAATTCCGCCTCGTCAGAAATCCATCGGACTTCTCCCTGCAGCGCCCGGTTATCGTCCTGATCTTCATCGATCAGCACGGTCACTTTTTGCCCGATGCTGACATGGGGCAGTTGTGCGCCGCTGACATAGGCCCGCAGCGTCATTTTGCGGATATCCGCGATCTTGTATAGGGGGCGGCCCATATTGGCAAACTCATGCGCCTCCATGGTTTTCTCTATAACCGTCCCATCGATGGGATTGACGATATTGCTTTTATCGATCTGATGTTCCAATACACGGAGCTGAGCTTCCAAAGGTTCTATCTCCGCCAGAATACCTCGGTTAACCGTGTTGATCTGATCGCGGGTGGAGCGGATTTGCTGCTCGACCACCTCTATCTGCCCTTCGATATCGTCCAGTTGTTTGGGCGTGGCGGCATTGTTCTCCACTAAAGCTTTCAGCCGCCTTTGCTCTCGCTCCAGATTGCGTTTTTGTTCCAGTAAGACTCCTACTTCGGGATCAGCCGTTTTGGTTTTCTGCCTGACGGCCCTCATGCTCGCCAGCACCTGCAGCTTTTGCAAGTGGAAGTTGGTCGTGTCGATTACGCCTACCCATTGACCGGCCTCTAACGACCGGCCTTCCTCCACCTCTAATTGGAGGATTTTCCCATTGGCTTCAGCAGATACCCAGATTTCGGTAGCTTCAAAATTGCCGTAAGCGTCTGCTTCGTTTTCAGCTTCTTCGCAGCTGAATAGGGGGAGGAGGAATAGAAGAGTGAAGTATTTTAATTTCATGATTGATTTTTTCTGTTTAGTATAGAGGGTGAAAAAACAGGATGTTTTTTATCAGCGTGAACGCTGATGACCAAACAGCGTAAACGCTGTAGTTCTAACAGCGTGAACGCTGTGATCCTAACAGCGTGAACGCTGTGGTCCGCTGTG
>CAZJQS010000054.1:0-18612 GCA_964548175.1 uncultured Saprospiraceae bacterium | reverse complement strand
GCTGTGGTCCCAACAGCGTGAACGCTGTAGTCCGCTGTGGTCCGAGCAGGAGAAACCGCTATTGGCTCCCGATCAGGGTTAAATATTCTGTTTTCAATTGACTCATCTGAAGTTGGTATAATTCAACGTTTAATTGCGCTTGTGTGGTTTTATTCAATTGCTCGATGTAGTCTGTGGAGGTTAATACCCCCTGGTCCAGTTGGTTGGAAAAAGTAGCCAGTATGCCCTCCTGAAGGATTTTGATCTTTTCTCCCTGTTTCACCAACTCCTGCAAGGTTTGGAGGCGATCCCGGAAGGGACTCTTCATTTTTTCTATCTGATCCAGAAAGCCAGCCTGCTGATTATCGACCAATTGGGTCTGTACGCTCAGCAGCTGACGGTCGACGGAAGACTTTTTCCAATCCGTGATGGTCCACGTAAACCCTACGCCGCCGAGGGCGAAAGGGCTAAGGCTGTCGTCAAAAAAGTTGAGCGGATTGGGATAACCCAGTCCGGCCTGGACAAAGAGGTTGATCTTTGGTTTTCTCGCAGCTTCGATCAATCCCTCCTGGGCGGTGATCTGAAGCTTTTGTAACTGGAACAATTCCAGTTCGGGCCGCTCGACTGGCCGGTCGAACTGGAAATCAGCATACTGTGGAAGCGTCCATTCGGTTGATTCGGAAAAAGATTGCCCGGTCAGGGTTTCCAGCATTTGAGTGCCTTCAACTGCTTTGCCTTTTAGCTGGGCGATTTGTTGCAAGAGCTCCAACCTGCGTACTTCCAGCTGATCGATGTCGATCTGAAGCGCCACGCCGCCGGCTTTGGCGGCTTCCAGTGTCCGGATGCGGTTCTGGAGGTTTTCGGCTCCCTGTTCCAGGATACGGACTTGCGCATGGGACAGGAGTAGGCCGAAGAAGGCCTGATTGACTTGTGCATGAACGGGATACTGGTCCACCAGCACTTTTTGCAGGTTGGTGTTCAGGGCCGTTTCTTCCAATCCTTTTTGGGCCTCGCTCAAGCCGCCGTCATACAGCAGATAAGAGCCATCAACTGCAGTCTGTGCTCTAAACAGAGGCAATTCGGGAATGTCCATGCCGGGAACATCCAGTGGAAACTGCACCACGTCGCTTTGATAGGAAGCCGAGGCATTCAGTTGGAGTTGGGGTAGCCTGCTGAGGTCGATCTGTTCTTTCTTCAGACGGGTTTGCTCCTCCAGCAGAGCCGGCCGACGGCCGCTGGGCAATTGCTCCAGCGCCCATTCATAGCATTGCTCCAACTGAACAGCATTAACCGTTTGGCTAAAAACTGATTTTATACTTAGCATAAAAAACAGAAATGCGATGATTTTTATCATTTTTTTGACCATTTGGGTAAATTTTATTCAAAAAAATCATTTGACGCTGATGGACTCGAGGATGAACTGACTCACCTCTGCTTTCCTCAATGCCATAAACTGCAGATAAGTAGAGTCGTCCATTTGAAGGATGCTCTGGAACATTGGTCTGGCTATGAACGGAAAGGCGCACATGGACACCATGTTCACGATCAGTTGCAGCGGGTTGATCTCCCGGATATTGCCTTTTTGCACCTCTGATTGAATCTGAACCAGAAATTTCATCGGGTTCGGACGGCTCTTGTTGGTCAGAATCTGCTGTACGAATTCTTGTGGCCGCTGATTCAGTTCATGGACTACAAAGGAGGGGATACCAGGGTTTTGCAGTAAAATATCCATATACTCTTCGATAAAGGTTTCGATCTTTTCAAATAAAGGAACATCTGCTTCAAAGATCTGATTCAGCCTGGGGGAAAATTTATAGAACGCCTCCATAAAAATGGCGTTAAACAGCTTGTCCTTACTTTTGAAATAGTAATGCAGCAGTCCCTTATTGATCCCGGCCTTGTCGGCGATCTCCTGCATGCGGGCGGCGGCATATCCTTTTTGTATGAATATCTCCTTGGCGGCGGTCAGTATTTTTTCTTCTGTTCCTTTATCCGTCATGTCGATTTAATGCTTTATCAAGAATTAATCAGGTTTATTTAATATTAACCATCTGGATAAATTTTCTTCAAAAAAAAAGGATTTGGAAACGAGATGCAAGTTTTTTCAAAAAATTAAATATTATTTTCCTAAATTTTCAGCTTTGCTGAATAGTTACAAATAATTTACATTTAAGCGAAGCAGCTGCTTTAATTGTACATCAAACGGCTTATGCACGACATCATCATCATCGGCGGCGGACTGGCCGGACTAACGGCGGCCCTGCACCTTTCCAAAAAAGGCTTCTCGGTGCTGGTCATCGAAAAAAAAGCCTATCCGCAGCACAAGGTCTGCGGCGAGTATGTGTCGGATGAGGTGCAGCCCTATCTTCAGTCATTAGGTGTTGACATCAAATCGATACAACCGAATCATGTGAATCGCTTTCGGTTGTACGCCCCGTCCGGCGCTTTTGTCGAAGCTCCCCTGCCGCTTGGCGGCTTTGGCATGCGCCGGTATGCTTTTGACCATCATTTATACGAAAAGGCGAAGGCGGGCGGTGTCGATTTCTGGCTGAACACCAAGGTGGAGCAGGTGCATTTTCAACAGGACCATTTTGAAGTACTCGCACAGCGGAAGGCGCCGGTTATGGCCAGGGTCGTTCTCGGAAGTTTTGGCAAGCGTTCTACCCTGGATAAAGCACTGGACCGACCTTTCTTCAAACAGCCGGCGGATTATCTGGGCATTAAATTCTATCTCAGGGGCGATTTTCCCAAAGACCTGGTCACCCTCTACAATTTTGACGGGGGATACGGCGGAGCGGTGGAGGTAGAAGACGGCACAGTGGATATTGCTTATCTGACCCGTCATGACCGGGTCAGGCATCATGGCGGCGTGCAGGCTTTCGAAGAGGAAGTGATCTGGCAAAACCCGGCCTTCAAAAATTTGCTCACACGCTCAGAACGACTTAAGCCCACCCTCACCATTTCCAATATCTCCTTCCGACCCAAAAGACAGATCCAGGATCACATTCTCATGATCGGCGACGCGGCCGGGATGATCCCGCCTCTGGCCGGCAACGGCATGGCCATGGGTATTCATGCCGGCAAACTGGCCAGTGAAGCGGCTGTCGATTTTTTGACGAAAAAAATAAACCGAGAGCAAATGGAAAGGCAGTATCAGGGAGAATGGAACCGGTACTTTTCTTATCGCCTGTTTTGGGGACGGCGCCTGCATCGCTTAATGGGCAAACCGGCGCTTTCGGAATTTTCGGTGCGGGCTTTGCAGAAAATGCCGTTTTTGTTGCCGGCTATTGTGCGACAGACGCATGGTCAAGTCATCATCCCGTATTAGTGATTGCCTTTTTTAATTCTACCATCTGGTTTTATAGGTTGATATGACTTAAATGTAGTATGTTTGACAAATTGAACACCTAAATAGAAACAAAATGCTGCTCATCCTATTAGCCCTGGCCCTCGCCCCCGGTATTGCCATCTCCGTTTATATTTTCGATCAGGATCATCATGAACGCGAGCCTGTCCGGCTGCTTATCAAAAGCTTTTTTTATGGCGTGGCCAGTGTTTTTGTAACGCTTGGGATCTCCTATGCAATAGAATGGGTGGTTTATATCGAAGCGGATACCTTTTGGGAGCATGCCGTTGATGCCTTTGTAATTGTCGCCCTGGTAGAGGAATTTTCTAAATTTATTTTTGTTAGATGGCTGCTTTATCCCAACAAAAACTTCAACGAACCTCTTGACGGGATCGTTTATGCCGTTATGGTGGGCATGGGCTTTGCCACGATAGAAAACATCCTTTATGTCATGAATGGTGGAATAAGCGTCGCCCTGCTCCGCATGTTCACAGCCGTGCCGGCGCACGCTACTTTTGCCGTCATCATGGGCTTTTTTGTTGGAGAAGCTAAGTTTCTTCAGCGCAACAGGGGCATGTATCTTTTAATCGGCTTGCTTGCTGCCACCGTCTTTCACGGTTTTTACGATCTGTTTTTGTTTTTACAGTATCCAACCGGCATATGGATAGGTGCTTTTGTTTCCCTTTTTATTGCCCTTTGGTTGAGCAGAAAGGCCATCAGAATCCATCAGCATACTTCGCCTTTTAAGATAAAGAAAATGAATCCATAAATATTAATCATCCATCATTTCAGGAAGCCACAAATGATTAAATTGGCCTTCAAAATTTCGGGATGACACGAATTTAAGCGCTATAATTATCTATGCCTATTTTTCAAAAATTCCATCATCGCTCCTCCGAAAAAGAGATCATCGATGATTTTTCGATGACCGGAGAAGAGGTTCTCCGTACATTTAAGACCATCGAACGGGTTAATGCCGTGCTCGGGGGCAATCGCATTCTGGTGGATGGGGTTAAACAAATCATCCGGCGGTTACCCGAATCGAAGGACCCCATACGCATTTATGATCTGGGTTGCGGCAGTGGTGACGGGCTGCGGGCCATCGCCCGCTGGGGACGAAAGGATGGGGTGCGGCTTGAGCTTACCGGTATTGATGCTAATGCTTTCATCGTCAATCATGCTAAAGAACAAGCCAGAAACTTTCCGGAAATCCGCTTTTTGCAAAGAGACATTTTTGATGCAGACTTTACCCTGGCCGGGGCAGATATCATTACTTTTAATCTCTGTTTGCACCATTTTACCGAGGAAGAAAACATGTTTTTGCTCAACAAATGCGGGGCCGAGGGTGTCCGTGCCGTGCTGGTCAACGACTTACATCGCCATTGGCTGGCTTATTATGCTTTTGGAGTATTCTGCAGGCTAACCGGCGCCAATACGGTGGCCCGAAAAGACGGTTTATTGTCTATTCTAAAAGGATTTAAAAAACAAGAGTTGCAAGAATTAGGACAAAAAAGCGGCATTCCCTCGCCATTGGTGCGCTGGAGATGGGCATTTCGCTATGAGATGGCTTTATTTTATCCCGCTTAAATAGCTTTTTGCCCGCTTCTTTGTTACATTTGGTGATATCAAAATAGCTATGACAGCACAACCGCCACCAAAAATATTATCCACCGCCATTGCTTTGCCTGAGTATACCAAGCCTACGGAAGAGATCATTCAGGATATGGAAAAGCATCTGGAGGGGCAGGACGAACGTTTCAGAAAGAAAGTTCTGCGCATCTTCAAATACGCCCAGGTCGATCGCCGCTACTCTATTATGCCGGCCGAACAGGTACTGGCCAATCTTTCTTTTGAGGAAAAAAATGATTATTACATTGAAAAAGCTACGGACCTGGCCGAAGAAGTCCTGGTCAAAGCGTTAAAAAGAGCGCATCTGGCCTCTGATCAAATCGACTTTATCATCACGGTCAGCTGCACCGGCTTTATGATCCCTTCTGTGGATGCCTATTTGATCAATCGCTTGCAGATGCGACAGGATATTGTTCGCCTGCCGGTCACGGAAATGGGCTGCGCTGCCGGCATATCCGCCCTGATCTACGCCAATAATTTTCTCAAGGCCAATCCAGGGAAACGTGCGGCTATCATCGCGGTGGAGTCGCCTATGTCGACCTTCCAGTACGGCGATTTCTCCATGGCGAATATGGTCAGCGCAGCCATTTTCGGCGATGGGGCCGCCTGTGCTATTGTAGGTTATGATAAAAAGCCGGCGCCTGCCATCCTCGACACCAGTATGTATCATTTTTACGATGAGACCCATATGATGGGGTTCGACCTGAAAAATACCGGTTTCCAAATGGTATTGGACCCTTCCGTACCAGAAACGATCAAAGCTCATTTTAAGGACATTATTTTTCCTTTTTTGGAAAAAAATAAGCTATCCATTGAAAGCATCGATCACCTTATTTTTCATCCCGGAGGCAAAAAGATCATTCAGATGGTGGAGGCGCTTTTTGGCGAGCTGGGGAAGAACCTGGACATGACAAAAGACATTCTGAAAAATTACGGCAATATGTCGAGCGCTACGGTTTTGTATGTGCTGAACGCTTTTCTGGAAGAAAAAAAGGCCAATACGGAGGATTATGGATTGATGCTGAGTTTCGGACCGGGCTTTTCTGCGCAAAGCGTCTTACTGCAATGGCAGGAATAAATCGTTAATGACCTTTGTGTTTGTGTAAAAAATATGGAACCATACTTTAAAAATAAAAACTACTGGGCCGTTATCTTAGGCGGGTCAAGCGGCATCGGCTGGGCTATTGCCCGGAAAATGGCGGAGGAAGGCATGCATCTGCTTGTCCTGCATCGCGACAGAAGACAAACAGAGGCCATTTTCAAAGAACATCTCCTTACGCTGGAAGGCATGGGGGTGACCGTGTTAACCCAAAATGTGGATGCCCTGCGTGCGGAGGAGCGCCAACGAACCCTCGAAATGCTGCAGGCTACCCTTGGCCATCAGGGCAAAGTGCGCCTTCTAGTCCATGCCATTTCCAGGGGAAACTTAAAGCCGTTGGTGAAAGAACATCCCGATTCCGGCAAAATAGATCAACTACCGCCGGTTTATCAGCAGCTACAGGCACAAATTACGGAAAGCCGGCAGACAGGCGGGCAACTATCCAATAACGATATGGTGCAGACCTTGCAGGCCATGGCCCTAAGCTTGTACGACTGGGTAAAGGACCTTCACGAATTACAATTGCTTGCCGCGGATGCCAGGGTCATAGGACTGACCAGCGAAGGCAGCCGGAGAGCCTGGCCTACTTATGCTGCAGTCAGCGCCGCCAAAGCGGCTCTGGAGGCTATCGGCAGGTCTATAGCTCTCGAATTCGCCCCTCATGGCATCCGCTGCAATATCTTGCAACCGGGTGTAACCGAAACCCCCTCCCTGAATATGATTCCCGGCAATGAACACTTAAAAGCTAATGCCATTTTACGTAATCCTTTTCATCGCCTGACCACTCCGGAGGACGTAGCTAATGTCGTTTATTTATTATGCAGAGAAGAATCCGCCTGGATAAATGGAGCCATCATCCCGGTGGATGGAGGAGAACAAAACAGTTGATATGGACCATTGTAAAGTCATACTGAAACTATTGCCTTACAAAAAACCCTTCCTCTTTGCCGATCGTTTTTTGTCGATCGACGAAAAAGGGGCTGTCGGTGAGTATACTTATCGCAAAGATGAATTTTTTTACCCTGGTCATTTTCCAGACCATCCCATTACGCCTGGCGTTATTTTGACAGAAACCATGGCCCAGATCGGGTTAGTCGGCCTGGGGATATTTTTAACCAAAAGCCATGAGACCAGAAAAGACGCTAACTTTGTTTTTACCTCTTCAGAAGTGGAATACCTCCAACAGGTTTTTCCAGAAGAAAAAGTGAAGGTGGTTTCTGAAAAATTATATTTCCGCCTTGGCAAATTAAAGTGTAAAGTGAACATGTGGAATACACAAGGAGAAAGGGTAGCGAAGGGCGTCTTGGCGGGAATGATTGTCGAAAGGGATGTGGGGGTTGTGTAAATAACCCCGATCAACCATCAACGAACTACTATTAACCAAATTCGCATGTCGCAAAGAGTTGTCGTAACGGGTATGGGCGTTGTCGCGCCCAATGCCATTGGATTGGAAGTCTTCAGGGACGCCCTGGAGCAGGGGGTTTCAGGAATTCGCTTTTTGCCGGAGTTAGAAAAGCTAAATTTCGGATGCCAGGTAGCCGGGCAGCCACAGTTGACCGAGGCGTTGTTGGATCTTTATTTTAGTCCTTTAGAGCGAAAGACGATGAGAGCTTCCGGTTTGATCTATGGCATCATCGCAGGTATGCAAGCCTGGGAAGACGCCGGTTTGTCTGTGCCTGAAAAGGAAGATGAGCCAGACTGGGATGCCGGATGCATCTTCGGGGCCGGGCTGGCGGGAGCGGAAGTGATGAGAGATTCGGCTTACCTCATCGATGAGGGCCACACGAAAAGGCTGGGCAGCACCGCAGTGCCGCAGGTCATGTCGAGTGGCATCAGTGCTCACCTCGGAGGTCGGCTGGGGTTGGGCAATCAGGTGACGACCAATGCTTCCGCCTGCAGCACCGGCACGGAAAGCCTGTTGATGGCGGCAGACCGCATCCGTTCGGGACAGGCCGGGAGAATGTTGTGCGGCGCCTGCGACAGCAGCGGTCCATACGTTTGGGCTGGCTTTGACGCCATGCGCGTCACCAACCGGCGTTCTAATGATCAACCGGAAAAAGCTTCCCGGCCAATGAGCGCTTCTGCTAAGGGCTTCGTCCCAGGCGCCGGCGCCGGCGCTCTGGTGCTGGAAACCTATGAATCTGCAATCGAACGAGGGGCCCGGATATACGGGGAGGTGCTGGGGGGCTTCATCAATTCGGGCGGACAAAGAGGCGGCGGCACCATGACAGCACCCAATATCAACGGAATCGATCATTGTATAAGAGGCGCTTTGAAGGCAGCTCAGGTGAAACCGGAAGAAATTGACGCCATTTCCGGCCATTTGACCTCGACCATGTTTGATCCGGTCGAAATCAGGCATTGGCTTCAGGCCCTGGAGCTTTCGGGAAAGGACTTTCCCTACATTCATTCGTTGAAATCGATGATCGGCCACTGTCTGAGCGCAGCTGGAGCCATTGAGTCCATAGCCGTACTTTTGCAATTGCACCATCAGTTTTTACATCCGTCGCTCAATTGTGAGGATCTTCATCCGGAGATCGAATCCATGATCCCGTCTGCTAAAATTCCTCAGCAAGCCATCCAGCTTCCGCTGAATATTATGGCCAAAAGCAGTTTCGGCTTTGGAGATGTGAATAGTTGTGTTATTTTTAAGAAAGTGTAATTCCTTACCAGGGGTGTATCAAAAGTCAGTTGCTGCTACCGTCTGCGGCAGGCAGGTTTGCTCGGCTTAAATAATTAAATATAATTTTTTAAATGACAAAAAAAGAAATCACTGAAAAGCTTAGGTCCATTATCGAACCTTATGTTGAAGAGAAAGAGCTGTTGAACGACATCAAGGAGGAGACAGATCTGCTGGAGGACTTGAAGATCAATTCCGCCAACCTTGTAGATATCATCATTGATGTTGAAATGGCCTTCGATATTGAAATCGACGATGATGCTGCTGAGCAGATGCTCAAGGTCAAAGATGCCGTCCATATCATTGAGGAACGGGTGAATGTATGATCGGTAATGACATCGTAGACCTGAAAGCTGCTGCCTCCAGGACTTTAGCAAAGGATTTTCGCCGGATAAACAAAATACTTACCTTGCAGGAAATTCAGCAGTTTAAAGCGCTAAAGGAACCCCACTACGGTTTCTGGGCTTTCTGGGCATTAAAAGAGAGTGCCTATAAGGCGTACTACAAAATACGGCAAGAACGAAAATTTATTCCAAAAAAATTTTCTTGCAACCTGAAAATCATAAGCTCAACCAAAATAAAAGCACAAATCGAAAGCCCTGTAGGGGAGCTTTCCGGAAAAGTCTTTGTTACCCCTTATTATCTGCATGCCATAGTTGCTTTTTCTCCGGATGAACTGGCAGAAGTCTATTTTGGGACTACTGGTTTTACTATTCTGGATTATTTGGTGCAATCCGTGGATGTGCGTACTTCTCTTTTTTCAGCATTTGAAAATCTACAGGTATTTCCCGGCCTGGAGCTGGCCATTCGAAAAGACCAAGGGATACCACGTATTTATCACCAAAACAAAGTCCTCCCGATTGATGTTTCATTGAGTCATCATCAACATTGGGGGGCCTGGGCCTTCCGTCAACTACCGGATCAATGAGACTAATAGGAGCGAGTAGGGCTGTCATCGTGCTTGTCCTGGGCCTCAGCATTTTTTTTTCTTCTCAGTTAAAGCACCTGCGGTTCGACTACGAGTTGGAGCGCTTTTTTCCGCTACACCATGAAAGCACCGAATTTTTTGATCGCTTCAAAAAAACTTTCGGCAGCGATAGTGATTATCTGCTCATTGGTCTTCACAATGACAAAGGCATTTTCCATAAGCCATTTTTATTAAAAGCGGACAGCCTGTATCGGGCATTGAATGAGCTGGCGCTTGTCGAGTTCATCCATGCTCCCACCCGCATACGCGAGCAAAAACGCAACCGGTTCTCTTCCGTACCGATTGAAACGCCCTGGCTGCACTTTCTTGAAGAGAGCCGCTATGCTGCAGACAGCGCTCGTATTTATCAATCTGAATGGGCTAATTACCTGTTTGCGCAGGATCGCCAGTCGATCATGTTATATGTGCAGCACAAAGACCAGATAACGGCAGAAGAATGCGAGCAATTAGCCGATACTGTTAAAGCCATCTCACTGGGCATAGGGTTTGAGGAAGTCCATTTTGCAGGGCGGTGCTTTGGACAAACCGCTTTCATACGGCTCATTCGCCAGGAAACGGCTGTTTTTGTCGGCATATCCTTATTTCTGGTGGTTGTTTTTCTATGGATATCCTACCGGCGTTTCTGGGGCATCTGGATGCCGCTAACCATCGTGGCGCTCAGTATTCTATGGACCTTAGGCCTGATGAGTCTGATGGGACGGCCGCTGGACATCATTTCCAACATCATTCCTACTTTGCTGCTCATCATTGGCATCGCCGATGTGGTGCATTTGCTGACGCATTATCTGAAGTTGCGGAAGCTCGGCGAAGACAAATGGACAGCCGTCAAAAACGCCGCCAGGATCGTCGGGAAAGCGACCTTGCTGACTACCCTTACCACTGCTCTGGGTTTTCTGTCCTTGACGACTTCCAGTTTCGTTTCGTTGATCGAACTGGGTGTCTTTGCTACGGTCGGCATTTTGATCGCTTTTTTACTGACTTACACCTTGTTGCCGGCCTTGATTTTTTTACATCCTCCCCTTTACCGGCCCGGCCGGTCCTTTTCTGGTTTTTGGGAAAAAGTGCTTGCGCCTTGTTTTGAATGGACGCTCAAACATCAGAACAGCATTATTGCAGGTAGTGTATTAATCATAGTGATTGGTGTGTTTGGGGCCACGCAAATAAAAGTCGACAATTATTTACTGGCTGACCTCAATGAGGATCATCCGCTGCAAAAGGATCAACGTTTTTTTTCCGGGAAATTCGGCGGCCCCCGCACTTTTGAGTGTATGGTGGAGGTTAGAGACAGTGCCCAGACCGTTTTTTCGCCGGAAATACTGGAAGAACTCGCCCAGGTAGAGACTTACCTCAAAGAAAATTATAAAATCAGCAACCTGATCGGTCCGGCGAGTATGATCGCCAGTGCGAACAAAAGCTATCATTTTGGCGGGGAAACTTACGATCGAATTCCTGATTCTACGGCGCTTATTCAGCCGCTTGTTCGTCGTTTAGAGCAGTATTCGGAGCGCTATGAGCTTCAGCGGTTTATTACTGAAGACCACAGGCAGGCCAGGATCAGGGGGCAAATACCGGATTGGGGGAGTTATGTGCTTAACGCCAAAAATGAAGATTTCTATCGCTTTTTAACATCGGACTTACCGGGTCGGAAACTGCACTACCGAATTACCGGCACTCCTCATTTGATGGATCTGAATGCCGGTTTTTTGGCCAGTAATGTTTTAACCGGGCTTTTGATCGCTCTGGTGATCATTGCGATGATCTTCGCCTGGCTTTTCCGTTCGGTAAAGGTTGTCTTGATCACGCTGGTTCCCAATCTGCTTCCGCTATTGTTCGTTGCGGGGCTGATGGGTTTTTCGGGTATTGATCTAAAGATTTCGACTTCGATCATTTTCATCATTGCTTTTGGGATCGCTGTAGATGATTCGATCCATTTTTTGAGCAGGTTTCGAAAAGAACTCAGTAGGCAGCCGGTCCTAGATGCCGTACGGGTAACTTATTTGACTACCGGTAAGGCAATCGTGGTGACTTCGCTGATCCTGCTGGGTGGTTTTTTGAGTTTTTGTTTTTCGGCTTTTGAAGGGACGTTCTATATTGGGGTTTTGGTCAGTTCGACGCTTTTGGTGGCCTTGGTGGCAGATCTGACGATACTGCCGGTGTTATTGGTGAGGGTGCTGGGGCAAGAGGAGAGGGAGGTGTTGGGCACAGATGATCGCTGATGGCCACTGATTTTGCTCCCGGTTTTTCACTGTTTTTTGATTTTGTTGTACTTTGTTATTTATGAGGACAAAGCTGTTGAATTTATGGGATTCATTGGAGACGAGTTTCTGGTTCTTACCGCTCTTGATCGTTCTGGGGTCGATTTTGGTTTCTTTTGGGTTGATTTATTTGGATAGTCTTATTGAATATCAGCCATCCGGTTTTTTTCTTTATTTCTATACTGGCGGAGCGGAGTCGGCCCGGAGTATTCTTTCCACCATGGCGGGAGCCATGTTGGGAGTAGCCAGTACGGTATTTTCCATAACACTGGTGGCGCTTACGCTGGCGACGTCTCAATTTGGGCCCAGGCTCCTTCGGAATTTCATGCATGACCGGCTCAACCAGGTCGTATTAGGGACCTATGTTGCTACTTTTATCTATTGTTTGTTGGTGTTGAGGACGGTAAAATCGAATGAAGAGATCAGTTTTGTGCCTAATGTTTCCACTTTATTTGCGATTGTACTGGCCATTGGCAATATTTTTCTACTTATCGCTTTTATTCACCACATTTCTGTAAGCATTCAAGCCGGGCAAGTGATTCATAAGGTTAGTGTAAATATGGCTGAAAATATAAAGCGGCTTTTTTCGGAAGAATTGGGGGAAGAAAAGCCCATTTGGGAAACGGAGCAGCCGGAGGAGATCTTAAAAGAATATCCTCATAAACAGCTCATTTTAAATCCGAGGCAGGGATATCTTCAAGTTGTCAACAACGACGGTTTGTTAAACCTGGCCATTCAGCATGACCTTTTGTTGCGTTTGAGGTATCGGCCTGGGAAGTTTTTGGTCAAAAACACCACTTTACTACAGTGTTATTCCAGGGAAAAAATTGAAGATGAGCTCAAGTGGAAGTTACAAAATGCCTTTATCGTCGGCTGGCAAAGGAAGCCCACACAGGATGCGGAGTTTGCGATTAGGCAGATGGTGGAAATTGCGGCGCGCGCCTTATCTCCGGGGATTAACGATCCCTATACGGCGATGGCCTGTATCGACAAACTCAGCGGCACGATGTGTTATCTGACCAACGCGAAATTTCCCTCGCCTTATAAATACGATGAAGAAGGCGTACTGCGACTAATAACGCTGCCGATCACATTTACGGGTATGCTGGATGCTGCCTTTCATCAGATTCGACAATATGGCGCCGGCACTCCTGCCGTGCTCATCCGGATAATGGAGACTTTGGCGACTATTTATTCCTTTGCGCGTACTACGGAACAAAAGGAGGCCATTCGGCGACATGCGGACATGGTGTTCCGGGCAGGAGAAAATTCTTTTTCGGAAGCCAACGATATAGCGGACCTGAAAAGGCGGTATGATCGGATGGTGGAATGAGGGTTTTGGGTGGATATTAGTGTAAAGAAATATTGAAATGAATAAAACAGTTATGCTTTTTGTCGTGGTTTCTTTTTTGGCAACCACTTTCCTTTTCTCCCAGGAAACGATTTACCATTTTCCTGAGGACTGGATGGGCGCCTATGCCGGTCAGATGCTTATTTTAAACAGTACGGAGGGCGTTACCGACACGGTAGGTGTCGAACTGGTACTGGCGTCCACTGAGAAAGACAATGCATGGCAGTATACCATGAGTTACTCCAGCATGCGTTATGGAAACCAGGTCAAAGACTATCGGCTGATCCGGCCGGACACCTTGCCGCCTAATGTATTTCTGACGGATGAGCTGAACGGCATCTACATCCAGGAAGTGCTGATGGGGAATACCTTTTACAGCAGCTTTAGTGTAGGAGATAGTAGATTGTTCAGCATTTTGCGCAATGAGGGGGACGCCATATACTGGGAGATCACCACTACCCGGGATAATCAACCTTTGGAGTCGGGCACAGAAGCGAACGAAGAAGGTCGTGCTTTTCTTGTTAACAGCTACCTCCCGGTGACGACTCAGTTGGTGAGGTTAGAGAAAAAGCAATGAACAGGATTTTTGGTGAGCCTGATCAAAAAACCAATCCTCCTTATTGAGTGTCCAGGTTATACTTTTGCAAGGTCTTCTGCCAGCTTACCTGTTGGAGCTGATTCATCAGTTCTGCATTAACCGGGTGATAGTGAGGGCTGTTCTTAGGCAAGATGAAGCTTTGATATTGTTGATTGAAAGTAATGGGCAATAACTGGACTTTTTCACTCATCTGATAGTTGCTTATGAGGTATTTAAGGATGGTTCTATCAAAAATCAAGACATCGATCTCTTTTTTGGCAAGTGCCCTCAGCCCTTGAATAGGGGAAGCGAAAGTCTGCTGAGGAGTGATTTCATTCAGCAGCAGAAAGTCTTCTCCACTGGAGGCGCCAACCGCACCGATCTTTTCGATAAGTTTGATATCTTCCAGGTTTTTTATTTTCGATTCGAACCGGCTGACGGTAAGCGTGGAAGCGATGGTTGCCGTAAAGCTGGATATGATGATCACGGCCGTAAATATCGATATGATGCCGATGGTTTTGCCAAAGGTCGTTTTGGGTGCTTTGTCTGCATAGCCGACGGTCGTCATGGTTACTGCCGACCACCACAAGCCATCGAATAAACCGAGAATACCGGGACGAAACTGATATTTATTATTTCTCCGTTCGACGATCCAGAGCAAGGCGCCGAATACAAAAATGATCAGGGCCAGCATCAAGATAACCTTGAGGAAGTTCAGCGAAAAAAAGTTTTTGATGAAAACTTCAAACTGGCTTCGGCTGATGAACGGGGTTGCCATCCCGATACTTGAGATGAAAAAAGGCTGCGTCACTTCAAACTTTTGCAAGCGCGAGGCGGTAACGTTCATCGGATTAATGGTCAGATCAATTTCTTTGTAATCCAGTGCTTTAATGATGCCGATCAGGTCGTTATACGTTTGAAAGCGGTAGTTCAGGTTTTGTGCGGCAGCAATTTTTCTCCATAGGTCGATACTAAGCCACAGAAGGCAGTCCGCAATCGGCGTCAAACAACACGTACTGCTCGTCCTTTACGTACAGCAGCCCGTCTGTAGCGGTAGCAGCCCAGATGCTTCCCTCCTCGAGTGCGCATACTCCTCTGATTTCTTCTTTCGTAAAAGGCCCAAGTTCTATTCTTCTGATGTTTTCGGAATCATACAGCAACAGCCCGTCTGTAGTGGCTAACCATACTACTCCTCTGGAATCCACTGCCAGGTCGTGGACCTCAAAATTAGCGCTCAGGTCAAAGGGCATCGGCAAGCTTAAGTTTATGAAGGTATTTTTTTCAGGAAGAAACCGATATAGATAGGTGTCCTCACCAATACCAGCAGCATACAACTCTCCCCTAGAACTTTCGGTTACGACCAGTATCCGGTTCTCCAGGCCGGATTCCGGACCGTAAATGACCACCTGCCCTTGCGGATTAATCCTGGCAACCCCCGGGAGAGGCTGGTCGGTAGGGGCCTGACAAAACCAAAGATTGTGTTGACTATCGGCATACATATAAAAAATGCCTCCGCCTCTTTTTGAAAGGCGTTACGATATACTGATCGCCGTTTGGAGAAAGGTGGAACACCTTCCCAAAGTTGATGATCACGCCTCCGTCCGGGAGGGCGGCCAGTGAAAAAACGTTATTGTTAGCCAGGCCGTCAACACCTTCGAAATACTTTAGTTGCAACAGGCCTAAGCAATTATCGGCGCCCACCCAGATAGCGCCGTGAGGACTAATGGAATCTTTGGTGATCAATAATTCGCTGATGTGATCAAAGGGCGCTGATTTTTCACCGTCGTAAATGGTGTAGTAATATTTCTGGGCAAGTCCATTTGATAAACCAGACAGTGCGATCAACAGAACCAAACAATAACGATAAGCGAGCATGGATGGTACTTTCGTCTAATATAATTATTTTTAGAAAAAAACACCCTTGAACTAACACAATGAAATGTGTATTTAACTCAATTTTCTAATCAAGTCTCTAATAAATGTTTCCCCTTTTTCCAACTGTTCTTTCGCAATGAACTCATCAGCCCGATGCGCCTGATCGATGGATCCGGGGCCGCAGATGATGGACTCAAACCCGCCTTCGGCGAACTGCCCGGCTTCGGCAGCATACGCCACCGTATCCAGTTCGTGATTACCCGACAACTGGCGGACAAAATCCACGATCGAAAGATTTTCGGGAGTATCCAGGGCAGGCACCGGTGGATGGTGCTCTTCCGTGACGATCCTGGCGCCCGCAAACCGCTGCTGCAAAATGGACTCTCTTTCCGCTACGTATGCGTCAAAGTCTTTCTTGATCTCATATACACTATCCTTAGGGATGTTCCGGACATCCCATGTAAAAGTACAATGATCCGCGATCACATTGGGCGCAATACCTCCACGGATGATCCCCACATGAATAGACGTGTGCGGGGGCGTAAATCGTTCGTCAATGTGTCCTGCTTCGATCAGTTCGTTCATCTTGTTTTCCAGCCACATGATCAGTCGAGCTGACTCGTGGAGGGCGCTGACCTCCTTTCGGATGCCGCTGCTATGCCCCGCAGAGCCATGAACGGTAGTTTCAAAAACACATATCCCTTTCTGTCCCACTACCGGCTGCATCAGAGAAGGCTCTCCAATGATGGCATATTTGGGTGTTTCAGCATAGGTAGCTTTAATGGCCTTTACCAGGTCAGGGCCGGCCAGGCAGCCCACTTCTTCATCGTAGGAAAAAGCAAAATAGATCGGTTTTTTCAAATCCGCTTTTACCATTTCCGGTACGCAGGCCAGGCAGCAGGCGATGAAGCCCTTCATGTCACAGGACCCCCGGCCGTAAAGCTTGCCATCTCCTTTATCTGTAAGTTGAAAAGGATCACTTGTCCAGGCTTGCCCTTCCACGGGCACTACATCCGTGTGGCCGGAAAGGATCACCCCTCCATCCACTGCCGGTCCGATGCGGCAATGCAGGGAAGCTTTATTGCCTTCTTCATTCGGCGCCAAATGATAGGGCACTTTGTGGGTATCTAAATACGCTTTTATCCATTCAATAATACTCAGGTTGCTTTGTCCTCCATATACAGGAAAAGAGACGAGTTTTGCTAGAATTTCTTGTACTGACATATGATGTTTTTTTTGCCAATGGCTCACGCCAATAATTATTGTGTGTCGCCACGGTGTGGCCTTATCTCAAAATTCAAAACGGCCCCCATTTGATGTACACGCTGAACAAGAGGAACATCCAGGCGACGAGCAGTATGATCGCCACCAGAGGGAAAATAAACCTTAGCCAGCGATCGAAAGGCACTCTGCAGAGGCTGAGCATGGCGATCAGTCCGCCCAGTGTGGGATTGAACAAATTGGTCACTCCATCGCCGATCTGAAAAGCCAGAATGGTTGACTGCCGGGTCAGGCCCAGCAGTTCTCCCAATGGGATCATGATGGGCAGGGTAGCCAGGGCCTGTCCGCTGCCAGAGGGGATAAAAAGGTTGATCACGCATTGGGCCAGGGACATGGAAACCGCCGAGCCATAAACCGGCAATCCATTTAAAGCCATGGCCAGCGTATGCGCTACGGTGTCACTGATATTACCCATTTCCATAACCACTTTAATGGAGGTCGCATAGCCGACCATAAAAGCTCCCGGAGCCACAACGCTGATGGACTTGAAAGCCGTTTCGCTGAAGGTGGTCCCGTCCATCCCGCTCGCGACTGCCGCAGTAATGGCGATCATCATAAAAATGGCTGATATCTCATTGATGTACCAGTGATGGACAAAAATACCATAAAGCATGACCATTATCCCCAAAAGAAAGATAGAAAGGATCAGCCAGTTGTTCTTGCTCATCTTGTAGTGCTCCAACGGCTTGGAAAGGGCAAAGCCTTCGGTGTTTAAGTCCTGGCCCAGTCCTTTTGTTTGATCCGCAGTGATCTTTTTGAAATACCGGACATTGTAATAGGCCAAAATGCTCAACCCGCTAAGGCATAGGACACTTCTCAGGACGGCGCCTGAAAACAGCGGCATCTCGGCAATTTTATGCCCGGTTCCCACCGTGTAAAGATTGATGGGGGACAGGCCGAAGCCCACGGTAATTGCGCCGACAGAAATGCCGGCGGCCAGGATCAGATCGCCGCCCAGGGCCAGGCTCATCACTGCTGCAATAGGCACCATAGCAATATTATTTTCGTAGCCGATCATGACCCCCAGCATACCAAAGATGAAGGTCATCATCACAACGATGAAATACTTTCGCTTCAATCCCAATCGTTTTACAATGGTTCCCACAGTGTTCTCGATCATTCCCGACCACTCCAATACGCCAAACATCACGCCACTGGCCAGCACGATAAAAATGATCTCCGCCGCCGTTTTATAACCCAGTGGAATGGCCGTAAACATTTGAATCAGCCCAACCGGAGTGGATGCTATGGTCTCGTAGGTTCCCGGGATGACCCGCTCCCTGCCATCCACTACCTCCCTTTCATAGGCGCCGGCAGGGATGATATAGCTTAGGATAGTCGTTATAATGATGATACTGAACAGCATGATGACCGGATGGGGTATCCGTTCATACCATTTTTTTCTCTTCTTTTCTGTCATATTCAATTGGGTGAAGTGATGTCGAATAGCTTTTCGGGAAAATTCAAAGATAAAAAAGGAAGGAATAATATTGTATCTTTAAGCTCGACTTTAGCACTTTAAGCGGCTTTAGCCATCAGTGAAATCAAATGA
>CAZJQS010000053.1:0-42720 GCA_964548175.1 uncultured Saprospiraceae bacterium | reverse complement strand
GAACCCTGAACCCTGAACCCCGAACCCTGAACCCTGAACCCTGAACCCTGAACCCTAAACCCTAAAACTTCAGCCTCCCCAAATCAGGAATGATACATATTTGTCCAATTACTTACTCCTTTTTGATAGAATCGTACAAACGTAAAAAAGGTTTAAAAAATAAAGCCGTAAACTTTGGATGATTTCAAAACTAAATTCAAGAGATTCAAGCAATTGGCCGGCAAAAAGCGTAGCTTGTATAAATTCAAACGCTCATCAAAAACATTGCTTATGATGGATCAGCCTAAATTTAAAGTAGGGGAGAACGAATTGCTGGAAATCCAGTTTCTAGACAAACAGGAAATGCACAATGGCGCTACTCCATCCAGGCGCAAAGATTGCTTTGAGATCATCTTTTTCAAAAACACGGACGGCCTGGAACACTTTGTATACTTTCTTCCTCACGAAGCCAGAAAGGGAGATGTTTTTATCGTTCAGCCGGGTCAGGTTCATTTTTTTAAATCGACTATGGGCCAGTCCTATGAAATGGTCATTTTATCCTTTTCTAACGAATTTAAAGAAAAGCTGAGCCAGGAAAGCATAATCGCCAGCTTTTTCGATAACCTGGAATACCGGTCTATTGTCTTTAATTTTGATGACTGTCGATCAAAAGACCTCGACTACTACCTGTGGCAGTTGGAATATGAGATCGTGGTGCGCCCACAATACTGGGATCAAATGATCATCCATCTGGTCCGCCTGTTGATTACACATCTCAATAGAGAGGGTGCTGAAAAGGGGATCATACCAAAAATGAACAATACCCTTCAATTAAATTATCGGTTCAAAAAACTGGTAGAAAGTAATTTCACCCATCACCTTACAACCTCTAGTTATGCTTCTATGCTGAACCTTTCATTGAATAAGCTTCGCATCCTCACCCAGAACACCATGCAGATCCTGCCCGAACACTACATTCAATGGCGCCTCAACCTGGAAGCCAAAAGACTCCTGTTCTACCGGCAAAGTTCCCTGCAGGAAATTTCCGCCATCCTGGGATTTCCGCATCCGGATCAGTTTACCTCTTTTTTCCTTGCGAATAATAATATGTCGCCGATGGCTTTCCAAAAAGAAATGCTACAACTGGAGCGTGATTTAACATGAAACACCCCAGAATCTTGAAGAATAATTTAACAGCTTGATTTTCATGTTTTTAAAAAAGTTGCCGACTAATCGTTATTCGGACGCTGCGATTAGGTATTGGCGCCCATGCAACCCTTTTGTGGCGATCCACTTTCGCTTCCTGGCCGATTTCTTCCAGTAAATATTGGGGAATGGACGCTAAAAGTTGTTTTACACTCTTTTTTGTCAATCTTGGCATTTGTCCGGTGATCTTTTTCACCCAAATTAACTATTTTCATACAATTGGATTACGTTTCGTACAGTCCTAAAAAAGAGGTTAAGAATAATCCGTCAGCTGACAGACTATTCTTAACTTCTTGAATGTTACATGAGCACATAATGGATTAAAGAAATGCCAAGGATAAAGCAATTTAACGAAAAGGAAGTACTGGAAAAAGCAGCACAAAAAAAGGGAGAGCTGGATCAACAAAAAGCCCCCAGAGCCCTTGCCCTCAGCTTATTTATCATTTTTTCCGGATTGAGGGTCATCAGCAAAGCCATTTGGAATAAAGAAGAGCTTAACAGTGTGATTGAACCTGTATTAACTATGCTAGACTAAACGACAATGAGAAGAATAAGGTATCTTTCAAAAAGCGAGACCATCGATATGGGCGGAACCAAGGTCAAGCAACCACTGCCTACACAAAGAATTGAGCAATTCAGCCCGTTTTTATTGCTCCATCATTTTGGACCGACAAAAGTAGAACCGGGCGAAGATCCGCTCGATGTAGGCCCCCACCCCCACCGTGGTTTTGAACCTGTGACTTTTTTGTACAGCGGGGGCATTCGCCATAAAGACAGTCTCAACAATGAAGGCCTGCTCAAAGGCGGTGACGTACAATGGATGACGGCAGGCCGGGGAGTCATCCACAGCGAAAGGGCTTCCAGGGAATTTCTAGAAAAAGGCGGCGTCATGGAAGGCATCCAGCTTTGGGTCAACCTCCCCAAAGCAGCAAAAATGACGCCTGCCCGATATCAGGATATCCAATCAGAAAAAATTCCGTATATACAAAAAGATGGCGCCCAGGTAAGGGTAGTAGCGGGAGAATTTGAGGGACAAAAAGGGCCCGCCCAAACCCATACGCCACTGCTGGCGCTGCAGATCAGCATGCAAAAAGGAAGTCAATTGACGCTGGATGCGCCGAAAGGCTTTAATATAATGGTTTATGTGCTTAATGGAACAGTCCGTAATATCGGTGATCAGACGGTAGAAAAAGAGCATTTGATCATTTTTGAGCAAACAAATGAGCCGATCAGGTTGCAAGCTATGTCAGAAAATCGCATCTTGTTTCTGGCCGGCACCCCCATAGACGAGCCGGTAGTCCAATGGGGCCCTTATGTCATGAATACCCAGACCGAAATCCTGCAAGCCATGCGGGATTATCAGATGGGGAAAATGGGCGTGTATATTGACTGATTTGGATATTAAGAAGAGCAAGTTAATTTTACATTAAAAAAGGAACATCGCCCTGTTTGAAGCGTTAATTATGCATACTTTTGCGTGTTATTGTTGATTGATATAATACTTTTTTATGAAGCGTTCTTTCATGGTAGAGTTTGAATTACCGGAAGTTTTGACAGACGAGTTCATGTCCCTGATCCCGGAACAGCGTTTTGTGATCAATAAGATGATGGCCGAAGGCAGGTTAAAGTCTTATTCGCTTGCGCTCGACCGGTCAATGCTGTGGGCCGTCTTTGAGGCTGATTCAGAGTTCGAAGTGCTGGAATTAATCGCACAGATGCCGTTGAGTGATTTTATGGATCCCTATGTGAGCGAGCTCATGTTTCACAACGCGGCTGATGACATCGTTCATCAGTTTTCTTTGAACTAAAGAGCCCTTGCGGTTCGCCGCAACCCTTTTTATATTTAACTCAAAAATTTTCTTCTTCGCAACGAGGGAGGTGGGATACCCGCCTCCCTCGTTTGCACTTAATCGTTAGTCTATGAAAAAACGCATTGCCCTTGACATGGATGAAGTCATTGCAGATGTGCTGTCCAAATATCTCGATCTATATGAACAAAAATTCGGTCACCGATTGGAGAAAGCGGAGTTCTGGGGGAAAAAGTTATATGACATGCATGAAGAAGCCATCGTACTGAGGGAACATCTGTTCGAAAAAGGATTTTTCAGAGACCTCCAGGTCATCGAAGGCAGTCAGGAAGGCGTAAAGCAACTGATGGAGCATTACGACCTGTTTATTACCACGGCTGCACAGGAGTTTCGCAATTCTTTCGAAGACAAATACGACTGGCTGCGCCAGCATTTTCCTTTTATTCCATGGAAAAATGTTGTTTTTTGCGGCGACAAAAGCATCATCCGCGCCGATTATATGATCGATGATCATGTGCACAACCTGGAGACGTTCGAAGGGCATGGTATACTTTTTACCGCCTCCCACAACATTCATGAAACCCGATTCACGCGCGTGAACAACTGGAAGGAAGTCGTCGAGTTTTTCGAAAAAGAAAGACAATTAGCGACTTCAGAAAACAAGTGATCGAATGAAAGCACTTTGGATAAAATTTCAGCAGCTGTTTCTACTCAAGGCGAAGTTTGCCTTGTCAAGCCTGGTGGCTACCTCAGTAAACATCGGCTTGTATATGCTCCTGGTCAATAAGGTTTTGCCACCGGTGCCTTCGGAAGTGATCGCCTATTCGGTGGCGGTTATCATCAACTTCGTTTTACAGAAGACCTTCGTTTTTGCGCTGAACCGGAAGTTATCGCATGCTTTTGTCTTGTCCATGCTGGTGTCTCTGGGAGGCCTGCTGATCAGCACCGGCATTATTTATTCCTTAAACAGGGTTCCTTTTTTCCAAAGCAACCAGCTGATCACCAAGCTTTGCGCAGTGGGGATTGTATTTTTTTATAATTTTTACTTTAAACGTTATGTTTTCGAAAAACGGTTTCTTTAGGATAGATCAGGACGAATACTGCACTTCCCAAAACCAACAGTACTCCAACAACCAACCCCACCATCTGTAGCACCTCCATCGGCTGGTGGCGCTGCCAGATGCCGAAGAAAGCCCAGAGCAGCACCAGCCCGAAAAACACATCTTGCCTGCTTCGCACCACAAAAGCACCAATGGCGCCTGCGACCAGGATCATAATCCCCGCCCATGTGGGCTCCGCAATACCCCAGCCGTTCCAGCCGTAGTCCACCAGCAAAGCCGTGGTATTGGCGATGGTCGCCACCGTAATCCAGCCCAGATAAAGGCTAAAGGGGATGTGGAGCAACCATTTCTTAGCCGCACTCACTTTTTCAAGCGCAATGTTAAGCCGAAGGTAAATGAACAACAGGCTAAAAAACAAAAGAAGCATGATGGCTAGCGATAACCCCACGTATTCGTAATGCCAGGCAGCAATCCAGCTGCCGTTGGCCAGGCAAGAGACAAGAAACAGTAGCCCGATCTTTCTGACCGACTCTGTGGATTGTTTGGTGAATTGAAAAATGACAAAAGCGATCAAAAACAAGTAAATTACACCCCAGATGCTGAAAGTAAAGCCAGCCGGCACAAAATAGTTGGGATACAGCGCCGAAAGCTCCCCGGTCGTTTTGCCATTGAGGGGTAAGCCGTTGGCCAGGCCATTCATCGTCAAAACGATGATTAAACCGATAAGGTTGAGAATACGGAGGATGGATGAATTCATAAATTTCAATTGATTAAAAAGATACCCATAAAGTATTGAAAAAAATACGATAAAACCAGACCAATTGCAATGATGAACCTAAATCGCTCTTTTTCGTACACTGCTTTTTTTTCGAAAATACTATTGTCCGCAAGCATACTGCTGGTTCTTACTTTTTGCAGCCCTGTTGAAAAGAAGGGCGCCGCCGATTTCTCTACCGAAGGATATCAACTTCTCCCTGTTCCTTTCCATAAAGTCAACCTAGAAGATGATTTCTGGCTGCCGCGATTAAAAACGCAGGCCGAAACCCTCGTTCCCTTTGCACTCGACAAAACCCGGCCGGCCGTAGACAACCTCGAAAAAACAGCTAAATTTCTCAAGGGGGATACCACTGACCTACCCTTCCCACATCGCTACATTTCATCGGATCTGTATAAAGTGATGGAAGGCGCCGCCTTACTGTTGATGGAAAACCCCAACCCTGAACTGGAAAAACGCATGGACGCCATTATCGATATCATTGCCGATGCTCAAAAAGACGACGGCTATTTATATGTGGCCCACATCACAGGCGTGTCCAAAGATCACGCCCACTGGGGCGGCGCAGGTATGGGAGACCAGCCCTACTCTTTTGTTCTCCACAGCCATGAATTATACAATATGGGGCATATGTATGAAGCCGCCATCGCCTACTACCAGGCCACCGGCAAAGACAAGTGGCTGAAAGTAGCCGAAAAGAACGCCCGACACATCAACCGGGTCTTTTTTGAAGGAGATCCCAACTACAATAATGGAGAGCCCGTCAATCAGGCGCCCGGACATGAAGGGATAGAACTGGCCCTCGTGAAATTATACCGCCTCACCGGCAACGAACTGTACCTCGACATGGCCCAAAAATTCCTCGACATCCGGGGAGTAACCTACATTCCTGAAGGTGAGGATTACCTCTCTCCTACTTACGCCCAGCAGCACAAGCCCGTAGCAGAACAAGAAAAGGCCGTCGGTCATGCCGTAAGAGCTGCTTACCTCTACTCCGGCATGGCCGACGTCGGCGCCATGAGCGGTACAGATGCCTACACGCCGGCTTTAAATAAGATCTGGCACAACATTGTCGACACCAAAATGCACATAACCGGCGGCCTGGGAGCTCAAAAAGGAATAGAAGGATTCGGTCCTGAATATGAACTCCCTAACAAAGAAGCCTATAACGAAACCTGCGCGGCCGTCGGCAACGTCTTTTTTAATCATCGTATGTTTTTGCTGCACAAAGACGCCCGCTATATGGATGTGGCGGAAGTGGCCTTATACAACAATGCCCTGGCCGGCGTCAACCTGGAAGGGAACAAATTCTTCTACGTTAATCCACTGGAGGCGGACGGCGAAACGCCTTTCAATCACGGTCATGCGGGCAGATCGCCCTGGTTCAACACGGCCTGCTGCCCGTCTAATATCGCCCGGCTGATTCCGCAGGTATCGGGCATGATGTACGCCCATACCGATGAGGAAATTTACGTCACCCTTTATGCGAGCAGCACGACTACTGTTCCTTTGTCCGGGGGAGAGATCGAGGTCAACCAAGCAACCGGTTATCCTTTTGAGGAAAACATACAACTGATCCTGAATCCCGAAGAAGACCAAAATTTTAGCCTTAAACTAAGAATCCCGAGCTGGGCCGGCCAGCAATTCGTGCCGGGAGAATTATACCATTATGTGAGCGACCGGCCGGAGCAATGGTCGGTGAAAGTAAATGGGGAAAAAACAGATCTAACTCTAGAAAAGGGTTTTGCCACCATTCAGCGAAAATGGGAGCCGGGCGATGTGGTGGAGTTGAATTTACCCATGCCGGTTCGCTTCAATCGCTGCATCGATAAAGTGGAAGCCAATCTCGGTCGGCGGGCCATTACCCGGGGTCCATTGGTGTACTGCGCGGAGGAAGTGGACAATGAAGGCAAAGTCCAGCGCTTTTTCGTAGATGAAGCACCCGATGAGCAGGAAATTACTGTTGCTGTGATCGATACAGGTATTTTGAAAAATATCGTCAGCATTACTTTGCCGGCTAAAATAAAAGATGGAGCAAATATTCAGGAGAAAAGCCTGCGGCTGATTCCTTATTATGCCTGGAACAATCGTGGGGGAGGATCGATGATTGTATGGCTTCCGACACAAGAGGACGAAACCGTCAACTGATCCTGTCCAAAAACTCCTCTTCCGACATGATTTCCACTGTGCCTAATTCCTGCGCCTTTTTCAATTTAGAGCCGGCCTTTTCTCCCGCTACTAAGATATTCAGGTTGGAGCTGACCGCACTGATGTTCTTAGCGCCGGCTGCTTCCGCTTTTTGCTGGGCTTCCTTGCGGCTCATCGTCTGAAGCGTTCCTGTGAACAAGATCGTTTTGCCCGCTAGCGGGGCATCGCCTTCGATGACTTTAGGGCGATCTTCTTCCGTTTGGGTCAGATTAACTCCCAGGCGTTCCATTTCCTCCAGCATGTGGATATTTCGATCAAAACTGAAATAGCGGATGATGTTTTCGGCCACTACCGGACCGATGTCTTTGATGTGGGTGAAGTCCTCCAGTTCCCAGTCCTTCAGATCCAACACATGATCAATCTCGGCGGCCAGCAGTTTGGACACCTTTTGCCCGACATGATGGATGCTCAGGCTATGCAGCACCCGATGGATCGGATTATGCTTAGCTTTTTCGATGGACTCCTCCAGGTTTCTGGCCGATTTTTTACCGAAGCCTTCCAGTTCGGCAATTTTTTCGTAATCCAGCTTGTAAATGTCAGCGATATTTCTGACCCATCCCAGGTCATAAAAGCGCTCGATGATGGATTTACCCAGTCCGTCGATGTCCATGGCATTTTTGGAAACGTGGAAGATCATTTTCTGCAGATCCTGCGCGCCACACACACAAACCGGGCATCGCCAGGCCGCCTCGCCCTCTTCCCGGACCAGCTCCACTTTTTCCGCTGTATCATTGACAGGGCAGTATTTAGGGAATTCGATGGGCGTTTCCTCTCCCGTTCTCAGCTCATCCAGAGCTTTAACGATGTAGGGAATGACATCCCCCGCTCTTTCGACCAATACGGTATCGCCGATTCTCAGGTCTTTTATTTTGATAAAATCTTCATTATGCAGGGAGACGGAAGAGACGGTCACCCCAGCCAGCTGGACCGGTTCCAGCTTGGCCACCGGCGTGATCGACCCCACTTTACCGACCTGGTATTCTACATTCAGCAACTTGGTGGTCGCCTGCTTCGCTTTGAATTTATAGGCCATAGCCCAGCGAGGATGGTGAGCGGTAGAACCGGCCCTTTCCTGCAGGGCCCGGTCGTTCACTTTCACTACCATACCGTCTATCTCATAAGGATATGCTTCTCGTTTTTCCTCCCAGGACTTGCAAAAGTCAATCACCTCCTCGATGTTTTTACACTTCTTTTTTTCCTCTTTGGGCACTTTAAAGCCCATTTTATCCAGTAATTCCAGGCTTTCGTAGTGCGTCTCCAACTGATCCAGTATGGAAGAGCCGTCGCTATTAACGGCATAGGCCAGGGTATAGACGAACGCCTCCAGTCCGCGTTGTGAAACTTCCCGAGGATCTTTCATGCGCAGTCCTCCGGAAGCGGTATTGCGGGCATTGGCAAAAAGAGACAAACCCTCCTGCGCGCGAGCTTCGTTTATCTTTTTAAATATGTCTTTCCGGATGAGCACCTCTCCACGAAGTTCCACCTTGGCCATATGGTGCTTTGAAAAATTGGCTTTCAGCGGTATAGATCGGATGACCCGGGCGTTGTTTGTTATTTCTTCGCCCATGGTTCCGTTTCCGCGAGTAGCGGCTCTTACCAACTTATCACTTTCGTAAACCAGAGCGATGCTCCCGCCGTCAAATTTAGGCTCAACGGAATATTCCACATCGGTCTCAGCATCCATGTTCCAGAGGCGCTTAAGCTGCTCATCCCAGTCTTTAAGGTCCTCTGCGTTATAGGAGTTAGCCAGCGAAAGCATTGGGGTAAGATGCTCGACCGAATTAAAGTCAGAGGTCAGGTCGGCTGAAACGCGCTGGGTGGGAGAATCTTCTGTGACCATATCCGGGTGTTCCTCTTCCAGTCGTTCCAGTTGTTTGTACAGCTGATCGTATTCGTAATCGCTGACGACGGGGTCATTCAGGATGTAGTAGCGCCATTCGTGGTAAAAGATAATGCGCCGCAGATCGGCCATTTTCACATCAGCCGACTGCTGGTGCACGGCATTGTCTTCATCCAGGTACGCCTTCGACAGCTCATATAAGCTCTTTTGTTCTTCCTTACTGTACATAAACTATTTTCTTGGGTGGAAACATTTGGTATTGCCACAAATTACAACTTATTTCGCAAAAAAGCGGTTCGTCTAACTGTAGTAACAACCTGCTTCTCCACTCATCCAAAAACCAGAGTATGATCTCACTAGGTCGCCTTTTCGGGAAATACACCGGCTTTCTCCGCCAACTCAAAGCCGTTTATGTCGTCAACAACTGGCTCAACAGGTCCATGCTTCAGCATAACAAAGCTGCCTATCGAAATCATGGCCTTAAGCGCAATGTTCTGCTCCCTATCGGCAGCCATCTCTTCCAGCACGATCCCGGCGGCCGGCCCTGGCTGGATCAACCTGGCGCCATGGAGCATTTGCTGCACCATCCCAATTACCAGGACTTTTCGCCGTCCATCCAGCAGGAATTTCAGCGATTTATTACAGATGGCTATATGGTGCTGAAAGGCTTTTTTTCCGAAGAAGAGGTCAATGACCATAATGAGGAGATCAAGCGATTGCTGGAAGAAAAAAAGGTCGCTTTTAATTATACCGGGAGGAAGATCATGGAAGCTTACAAAGCGTCGAACCTTATCGATCGGCATTTTTTCAAGCATTCCGAGCTGCTTCGAATTCTGAATTTTGTGATGGGGAAAAAAGTCATTCCCTTTCAAACGATCAATTTCGTAGAAGGGAGCGAACAAAGAGCTCATTCCGACTTCATCCACATGACCACTTTTCCACAAGGCCACCTAATCGCCGCCTGGACAGCCCTGGAGGACGTCAGCCAGGCTAACGGCACCTTGTTTTTTTATCCTGGCAGCCACAAATTACCTTACCTTACCACCAAGGATTATCCTTCCGGCAACACCCGCTGGATGATCGGTCCGATGAGCAATAAGAAGTATGAAGATAAGATAGAGGAAGTCATTCAGGAAAATGGGCTGGAGAAAAGGATATTTGAAGGCAAAAAAGGCGATGTTTTCATCTGGCACGCTAACCTCATCCACGGCGGCAGCCGGATCGAGGAGCCTGGGAGTAGCCGGAAGAGTATGGTGGCGCATTATTTTACGGAGGAAGTGATCTGCTATCATGAGATTTCGCAGCGTCCGGCATTGATAAGTAAGTAGGGGGTATGGGTGCTGCTGCTGGGGAGGTAGCCACGACGGCTATTTGTGAGAATTGAGCTTAGAAAGGGATACCACTTCTTAAGGTATCAGGTTGGATAAGAATACAGCGAAACTCCAATGAAAAATTGATGAGAATGTTGTAAAAGGTTGGCCAATGATTGAAAAATTGGTTATTCCCTTTTCAAAAAAAAACTATCTTTCGAGAGTAAGAACAATATTTTTAACCTAAAACCTACATAGATAAAAAACTCTTCTCAGGATGCCTTCCTCTATATCCTCTAAAAACCTCGTGAATATGCTCAAAATCCTTTTCCTTATCACCGGTGGGATAAAACAACTCCAAGAACCTCACCTCTTTTTTCTCGTAATCAAAGGTAGTAAGCAGGATGGGCACATTGGCCCCCAGGGCGATGTAGTAGAAACCGGTTTTTAATCGTTCCACTTTTTCTCTGGTTCCCTCCGGAGCAATGGTCACCACGAATTCTTCTTTTTCATTAAAGATATCCACTACGGCATCCACCAGTTTGCTGCTTTTGGAACGATCCACCGGATAGCCGCCTAAGGCGCGAAACAACCACCCCAGTGGTGGCTTGAACAAGGAGGATTTTCCCAAAAATTTGATATCCTTTTTCATCGCCATCCGTACAAGTATACCAAGAGGAAAGTCCCAGTTGGAAGTATGCGGCACAACAGCCAGGATAAACTTTTTTACTTCATCCGGATAACGGCCCTTGATCTTCCACCCAAATATCTTTAGTATAAGTCGACTGATCAGACTGAGCATAAGCATTGTGATTGGAATGCGGCGAGATTGTCGAATCCTGGAGTTGTGTAAAAAAGTCAGCTATTTCTCCCGCCTGCCGGCCGTCAGGCGGGAGAAGTACAACGACTTTATACACAACCCTAGCTTCGACAACCTCACCTGGTTCTATATTCGCCAGAAAAATAAAACAAATTTTACTATCCGCCGAAGTAAAAAGGCCGGACGCATTCATTAATGACACATTAGGCGAAAAAAACATATATTGTAATCTACAAAAATCAACCGATTGAGACGGGACATCAGAACATATTGGCTCCTTTTTTTAACCATTCTACCTATTTTGTGCAAAAGCCAGGAAGAAGGGATGAATAAAGCCCCGGAGATCATCTTCTCCATGGAAGGGGGAATGTATGAAATGCCCATAGAACTGACTTTGCACACCACCGGACAAGCTAAGGTTTATTATACGACGGACGGACGACCTCCCGACCTCACCTCCTTGCCCTATCGATCTCCGATCCTGATCGATTCTTCCCAGGTGATCAGAGCGGTGGCTTACCGTGGGCAATACAAAGGAAAGACCTATGGCCATACCTATTTCATTCGCGAGCCGGTAAGTCGTTTTCCTACGGTATCCCTTGGGTTACCTGCCGAAGTACTTTTTGATCCACTGGACGGCTTATTCATGCAAGGCGCTCGTGCCAATGATTCTTTGTTGTCCAAGAAAGGCGCCAATTTCTGGAGTCGCGCCGAAGTTCCTATTCACTGCGAGATTTTTGACGAAAAAGACCGCCTGGTATACAACAGCGAGTGCGGCATGCGCTTATTTGGCGGCATGAGCCGTTTATTTCCCCAGAAGTCACTGGCCCTGGTGTCTCGCGACCGTTATGGAGACAAGCGCTTCCGCCACCCTTTTTTCGGAGAGAATGGGCTGAAGTCCTTTAAATTCCTCGTCTTGCGCAACAGCGGAAGCGACTGGGGCAAAGCACATTTCCGGGACGCTGTCATGACATCCCTTGTAGATCACTGGGATATAGAAAAACAGGATGACCGGCCCGCACACGTATACATCAACGGCCGTTATTGGGGCATTTACAATATAAGAGAAAAGGTCAACAAATACTTTATTGAAGACCATACAGGCGTGGACCGTGAGCAGATTGATCTGATTGAACATTATATGACCCTGAAAAAAGGATCCATCCGTCATTATCGCAATCTGCTGAAGTACCTGGAGGAATACAGTCTTACCGACCCATCCCATTACGCCTATGTACAGGGCCAAATGGAGGTGGAGAATTTCATGTATTTGCAAATTGCCCAGATCTATTTTGACAATCGCGATGCGGGGGGCAACATCAAATTTTGGCGTCCTCATACGGAAGACGGCCGCTGGCGCTGGATACTATTCGACACCGACTGGGGCTTTGGTTTGCACGACAAAAAAGGGTATCAATTTAATACGCTGGCCTTCCATACTGCCACTGACGGTCCTTCGTGGCCCAATCCGCCGTGGAGCACTTTTTTATTGCGCAAATTATTGGAGAACAAGAGATTTGAAAAGGATTTCATCAATGCGTTTGCCGATCAGCTGAATACGTCTTTCACACCTGAGCGGGTGGAAGCCTTGCTGAACGCTTATTATGAAAACTATCTTCCAGAAATACCCCGGCATTTAGCGCGCTGGAAGCTGAGCCGTAAGCGGTGGGAGGCGGAGGTAGAGGTAATGCGCACCTTTGCCCGCAGCCGTCCGTACTATCTCTGGAAATTTTTACAAGATCGTTTCTCAACCGGAGCAGTGCGCTGGCTGGAAGCCGGCACAAATGAAGGAGGTCATCTGCTCATCAACAACAGTGTGCAGGCAGGGCCAGAAGGTTACACAGGCCGCTACTTTGAAAATTATCCCATCCGACTGAAAGCTGTCCCACACTATGGCTACCGTTTTTCACATTGGGAGGGCATTGACCTGCATTCGTCGGTTCAGGAATTTCAGTTGGACCTAAGGGAGCCTCTATATAGCATCCGCGCCGTTTTTCAGCCTTACGTTCATCCATTGGCGGAAAAAGTGATCATCAACGAGATCAGCCCTCGCAGCGGCGCCTCTTCTGACTGGTTGGAGCTGCATAACCGCAGTGACGAAACGGTCTTTCTCAAAGACTGGATCTTAACCGACAGCAAGAACGAGTGGAAACTCCCTTTTGCCAGCATAGGCCCGAGGGATTATCTGGTCATTTGTCAGGATTCGCTTAAATTTGTCCAGTCCTATCCTCAGGCTTATAATGTTATCGGTGGCCTGCCCTTCGGATTAAATAAAGTGAAGGAGAAAATCGGCTTGTTTGCCAACGCTAATGCCATGATCGACAGCATTTCCTATCAGATGGAGCCCCTGGATACGACCTTTACCCTGGACCTGCTGCTTCCCCACCTGGACAATGGAGAGCCCGAAAACTGGATCCTCAATATAGGGAAAGGCTCTCCGAATAGTGGAAATCCTTATTTTGTGCACAGCAGCATTCGCGCTCGTCAGGAATGGTGGATACAGGTGGGCGCTGCCGGAGCTGTCGTATTGGTCTGTATCCTTTTGTTGATTTTCAGGCATACCGGATTCATATAAAAATAATTTTATCCGCGCCTTAAACCTTCCCGTTCGGTCGGCGTCTAAACACAAAAAGAAAGAAATTGCGTCCGTCACTACTCGAAATATCAGATGAAAAGATCCTCTCACTAATCCGAAAAAAGCGGTCGGCTGAAAAAGGTTTCCGGCTGCTGGTGGAAAAGTATCAGGAGCGGCTCTACCATCACATCCGAAAGATGGTCATTGAGCACAACGACACTCACGATGTACTGCAGAATTGCTTCATCAAGGTGTACAAGAACATTGATCGTTTCGAAAGAAAGTCCCAGCTTTACACCTGGCTTTACCGGATAGCCACCAATGAAGCCATCACTTTTTTAAATAAAAAAAAGCGAAAGGGCGCCACTTCTATCGATGAAGAAGAAAGCGGCCTGGCCAATACACTAAGGGCAGACGGTTATTTTGACGGAGACGAATTACAGGTGCAGCTACAACTGGCGCTTGAGCAACTACCCGAAAAGCAGCGTGTGGTCTTTAATCTGCGCTATTTTGAGGAAATGAGTTATAAGGAAATGTCCGAAATCCTGGACACATCCGTTGGTGGTTTGAAGGCTTCGTACCACCATGCGGTAAAAAAAATTGAGAACTACTTCAGAGAAGTAGAAATTTGAGTTTTTAGATTATGATTGGTTTCCCCCGGGAAGCGGGGGAACTTTTTAATTAGTAAAGTGAAAGAAAACTTCAAGATATGAAGGATAAGCATAAAAAGAGAAAACAAGAAATACGGGACGAGTTAGCTGGTCTTTCTCCGCTTTTGAGCAAGCTGAAAGACAAAGGCGAGGAGACGCCCTTCAAAGTGCCTGAGCATTATTTCACCCAATTACCGGATCAGCTTGCCGACCGCCTGAAAAGGGAGGGCGCCTTTGAAAGGGAAAGCGCCAAACGCCCCTGGAGAATAGGAATATTCCTGCAAGAGCTGGCGGATCAGGCAGCTACTTTATTCCAGCCGCGGCTGGCTTTGGCGCTGGCGTCGCTGCTGGTGGTCATAGTAGCCGCCTGGTTGTGGACCAGGCAAGGTAGCCCGGAACGTAATGACCTGGATTTTGCTGCGCTCAGTGTCGAAGAGATCCAACGCTATATCGATAATCATCTTCACGATTTTGATGAGGAGACGGTAATGAAGGTTGCTCAGGATAACGGCAGCATTAAGCTATCGCCTGCTGTCGACATCGAATCCAATGAGTTGGATCAATACCTCGATCAATTCATCGATGATATGGATCCTATGGAACTGGAGGAACTGTTCTAACCTAAAATGTTTAATGCAAAAATCTTTTAAGTGATGAAAAAAAGCATCCTACTTCTACCCCTGCTGTTTTGTTCACTGGCTTTATGGAGTCAGGCGGGCGAACGGGTTCAGGCTATGAAAGTTGCCTACATAACCAACCGTGTCGGCTTTACTCCGGAGGAATCCGAGAAATTCTGGCCTGTTTATAATGTGTTTGAAAAAAAGGAAAAAGAGTTACGTGATCAATACCGCTCTCCCGGCGACTTAATGTCTATTTCAGACGGGGAGGCCGAGCAGCTTATCGAAGATTTTTTCAAGATGGAAGGGGAACTGCTTGAGCTTAAAAAGCAATTCTATGAGGATCTTAAGGACGTTTTAAACCCGAGAAAGATTCTTTTATTCAGAAAGGCTGAGCGGGAATTCAATGTAGAGTTGCTGAAAACACTGCAGGAGCGGCGGAAGAATAACCGGTTCAATAATAATTGACACCCGAATGATTTCTTCCGGTTTTCAGATCCATTCCCCAAAGCAGATGCTGCCGAATCCGGACTCCGGTAAAAAGCCGGCAGCATCAGTTTTTGGGAGTTAACATCTTAAACCTTTTCATCCAATTTCAGGGATGATTCGCGTTTATGACTTATTTTCACGGCCGCAAATCCGCTTAAGCAATCGGACGTGAATACCAATATTAAAGCGCACCTGGCGCTACTCGGCGTAGCGCTTATTTACGGCGGCAATTACATCATTGCCAAGGAGGTCATGGGCGAAGGGCCTGCCCTCTCGCCACTGGCACTGGTTATGCTCAGGGCCTTTGCCGGATTGATCCTTTTCCGGCTGATCCACTTCTTTTTCATCAGGGAACGCATCGAAAGGAAAGACCTGGGGCTCATTTTAGTGGCCGCCGTCTTCGGCATTGCCCTTAATCAGATTTTCTTTATGATGGGGCTGAAGCGAACCACACCAATCAATGCCTCTCTCATCATGACATCCACTCCCATCCTGGTGCTGATCATTTCTTCCTTGCTGTTGGGAGAAAAAATTACTCTTCGCAAGTTATCGGGAATCATGCTAGGAGCTACGGGAGCGATCATCCTGATCAGCTATGGGCACCGGGTATCATTCAGCCCGGAAGGTCTGCAGGGCGACCTGATGGTGCTGGCTAATGCAACTGCTTTTGGCATATTCCTGGTGATCGGAAGAAAGCTTATGCAAAAATATCACCCCATCACTGTTAGCAGTTGGTTATTTACGATAGGTTGTTTGTATATTCTTCCGGTAGGGCTTCCCCCGCTGGTTCGGACCGACTGGTCGGGCTTTACCTTAGCCGCCTGGCTGGGAGTAGGCTATGTGTTGATCGGAACTACCTTTTTAGCATACCTTTTCAATACGTATGCATTGAAACAGGTTCCTCCTTCTGTGGTAAGCATATACATTTACCTGCAACCACTTTTCGCCAGCTTATTGTCCCTGACGCTTGGAATGGAAGTATTGACTGCCGGAAAAATAGGGGCCGGAATGCTGATCTTTACCGGCGTATACCTGGTTAGTTATCGCCCCAGAAAAAGAAGCCCGGGATTACCTTAAAAAATTATTTTTTTTTGGAACACTTATATGCTGTTGCCGTATATCCATTATATCTTCCCCCAACAGACTCCCTGATCAGTGAAGTCCCCCCTCTTGAATGCGGTAAAATAAACAAGCAAAATACCCCCCTCAGGAAAACTTTTGCCTGATGAGGTTGCACCGGTCACAAAAACATCCATCTTAAAGGTAAAGAAAGTGATTGGACATGGTTAAGTCAATCTTGTCCAGAAGGATGGTGTAAAAAGTCGGTTTATTTGCCGCGCCTGGGGCTGTGTAAAAAGTCTTCGTACTTCTCCCGCCTGACGGCCGGAAGGTTTGCGCAGCTAATAAAATTCTTTTTTGAGTGTTTTGCCGAAGAAAATCTGTGATTTTCTTCGGCAAAACACTCAAAAAACAGAATCATTTAGGCCGTGCAGACCTGCCGGCCGTCAGGGCGGGAGAAGTAGCTGACTTTTCACGCAACTCCACCTTTGGGCTACGAAGCTTTACTACATCCAATTTAGGTATCAAGACGATCGAATGCTTTTTATAGGGCATATTCAGAACATTTATAGCTTATTACAATTTATCAAATATATGTTTTAACATAACATAAAAAAAATAATAATAAATGTTCCTAAAGTCTTATTACAGAAGATTTTATAAAGATTTATGCCTTTCCCTAATAAGAAGATACCGTTCCGTTAATTACCTTTTTTTCACCCCCCTGGTAATCTTGACCTTGATGCAAATTTACTTATATTGAATTCAAAAGCTAAAATAGATCCTATGAACAACAACTACTACAAAAACATTACTGCTCTTATAACGGAATTTGAGGCGATGTCAGAGCGTGGTGTTTTGTCCGTAATGAACGACAGATCCTACCTGTTACTAATTGAATATTATATCAAGGAAGAAATCTGGGACAGAGCATTCGAAGTTATTGAACATGCCCTTAGTCAATATGGGTATACCGTTGATTTTTATGTAAAAAAGGCGCAGCTGCTATCCAAGGTCGGCAAGCTGGAAGAGGCCTTAGCGGTTATTGATCAGGCCTGTGGTTTTTCGCCGGGAGAATTAGAGATTGACCTTACGAGAGCGGAAGTCTACATCAATCTTGAACAGATGGAAGAGGCCTTTCAAATCCTGGAACAATTAAAGTCCAGCGAAGCGCCTCAGGTACTCAGCAATGTTTATGTTCTTGAATCACTTATTCACAAACAACAAAACAACTACGAGCCCATCTTTTTCACTTTGAGGTCAGCTTTAAAGCTTAACACCAAAAACGAGCAGGCCATTGAATTATTCTGGACCAGTGTAGAGGGAACAAAGCGATATGAAACCGCCAGAACCATCTTTGAGGAATTGATCGATCAGGATCCTTACGCTCACCTGTTTTGGTATTATTACGGCCATACCCTTTCTTACCTGGGAGAATATCATGCCGCCATTGACGCATACGAATATTCTTTTATCATAGAGCCTGACTTTGAGCCGGGATACAGGGAATTCTCCGAACTTTGTTTTGAGTTAAAAATGTATACCCGGGCGCTGTCCTGTTGTCAGGAGTATTTGGAGAGATTTACTCTTGACAGTGACTTTCTGAACCTAACCGGACAATGCCTGCGCATGATGGAGCAATACGACGAAGCGCGCAAATATTATCACAAAGCCCTTCAGCTCGACCCCATGGATGACGAACTGCTTTATCACCTGGGGCAGTGTTATGCTCAACTAGGCAACTGGCAGAATGCCGTCTGGTATTATCTCAAAGCGATTGATATAGAGGATCAGAGAGAAGAGTATTTTGGTTCCCTGGCGGAGGCCTATTGGTCCGGCGAACAGTATCAAAAAGCAGAGGCTGCTTTTCTTGAAGCCATTTCCATAACTCCGGAAGAAGCTTATTACTGGCTCCACTATGCGGCATTATTGTTGGCCACTGGCCGCGGGGAAGAAGCACTGGCGCTTTTAACCCAGGCGGAAGAGGAAGCGGTCGGCAGCGAAGTTTCCTACGGCAAGGTTGCCTGTCTTTTCAACCTGGGCCGCCGCAAGGAAGGGTTATTCTGGCTAACGGAAATATTGATGGAAGACTATGAAGCTCACCCCATATTGTTTGAGCTCGTTCCCGAGCTGTCAGAAGATTCTGAAGTCATTCAAGTCATTGCAGATTTTCTTCAATAGCAAGGTGCGCGCTTGATTGGACATTGCTTTTGGATCGAAAACCGGTCAAAGGTAAACGTCCAGGCCAGCGCGTACCTCAGAAATTTTTTACTCCGCCCGGCTAATTCATTTCCCTAGTTATTGTATGCAAACCATGCTGCTCCGGCGATGCCGGCATTATTGAGCATGACCGCCGGTTGCAAAGGTGTTTCTATGGTAATGAATTCGCGGTACAGCTCAATCTTTTTGCTGATCCCCCCTCCGATAATGATGAAATCGGGTAATAGCAGCCGTTCGATATGGGTCAGGAATTCATTGAAGCGCTTGCCCCATTCGTCCCATTCGAGATTGAGCTGCTTGCGGGTGTTATTGGAAGCATATTTTTCTGCAACCACCGTATGGCCTTTAAGGTAAATATGCCCAAATTCCGTATTAGGGATGATCTGTCCGTCATAAATGAGTGCGCTACCCAGTCCGGACCCTATGGTGATGAGCAGGACGGTGCCCGACTTTCCTTTCCCTGCTCCGAAATAAGCTTCAGCGAGGCCTGCAGCATCGGCGTCATTTAAAGCTTTTACTTCTAACCCTGAGACTTTGTTGAACCAATCTTCGACATTCACATTGATCCAGGTTTCGTCTATGTTGGAAGCGGATAAGGCCACCCCGTTTTTTACGATAGCCGGAAATCCGCAACCTACTTTTCCCTCCCATTCATGCATTTTTATGAGATCCATGAACGGGTCGATCATGGCTTCCGGAGTAGCGGGATGTGGAGTTTGCAGCTTTATCCTTTCCGTGATCAGCTGACCACTCTGGACGTCTACAATTGCCCCTTTCATGCCTGTGGCTCCTATATCTATCCCTAATATGTGATGTTCCATACGGCTGAGTGTAGCATTTGTGTTTGGTAAAGCAATGGAGGCTGTATTATCGAAGGACTTATACAGCTTTTTTATTTGATTACGCGTACTTTCATTATAACATCTTGCACGGGACGGTCTCTTCCATCCGTTCGGACGCCGGCAATTTTATCGATCACTTCCAGTCCTTCAATAACCCTTCCAAAAACCGTATATTCCTGATCCAGAAAAGGCGTTCCGCCCAATTCCTGGTAAGCTTCTCTTATTTTGGTAGAATACCTCATATTTTTGGAGGCTTCCGTCTGATTAAGTTGTCCCTCTGTAACGGTTTTGCCCTGAACGATATAAAACTGCGAACCTGAAGAACGCTTTTCCGGATTGGCAGGGCCTCCGATACGGGCTGCGGCGATGGCGCCTTTAATATGCGCCAGCGTATCCACGAACTCTGCCGGCAGCGTGTATCCAGGACCGCCGCTGCCGAGGGGTTGGCCCGGACGGGCATTCCTGCTGGCCGGGTCTCCGCCCTGGATCATAAACCCATTGATGACGCGATGGAACAACAAACTATCGAAAAAACCTTCATCCGCTAATTTGAGAAAATTATCTCTGTGCTGGGGCGCTGCATCATCCAGTTGTACGATCATATTTCCAAATTCGGTTTGGATTTCGGCAAGACAAAATTTTGGAGGAGCGATACTGATCAACTGCTCACGCGTCTTCTTTCGCTTTCCTTTGACTGCAGTGAGTTTCACTGTGTATTCCCCTGACTCCATGAACCTGTGCTGAGGCGATACGTTGCTGCTGGTGTCACCATCACCGAATTCCCACTCAAAAGACTCCGCATTTTCGGATATGTTCTCAAACTGCACCCAGGCAGGTGCGCGATCTTCTCCCCGATAGGTAAAAATAGCCTTCGGACTGTTGCAGCCCATCAGCCAAAAAGCTGAAAAGGCCAACAAACCATAGGACAAAAAACGTATGTTCATTACAAGTAATTTTTGGTATTAGATAGCTGGTCCAAAACGTTTTTTTACAATTTATTCGATAGTGATTTTCATTCTCACGTCTTCTACCGGCCGGTTATTCCGGTCTTTTTGTTGCGTTGCGATCTTTTCCACGACGTCCAGACCTTCAACTAGCTCTCCAAAAACCGTGTAATTGCCGTCGAGGAAAGGTGCTCCTCCTACTTCTTTGTAGAGCTGTCGATTTTCAGGAGTGAAAGTGATCTTATACTGCTGTTCGATCTGATCCAGCGCTTTATCGTCCCATTTCTGGCCATGAACGATATAGAACTGAGAGCCGGAGGATTTTTTTTCCGGGTTGGGCGACTGAGCAGCGGCGAGGGCCCCCGTTTTATGGGGGGCGCCTATTTCGGGGGCTATAAGGTAATCCGGGCCTCCTCTACCCAGCAGCTGACCCGGACGAGCGCTTCGGGAGTCCGGATCACCACCCTGGATCATAAAATTCGGAATAACGCGATGAAACAGCAGATCGTCGAAATATCCCTCCTCCGCCAGTTTGATGAAATTGTCCCGGTGTTGGGGCGTGCTGTTGTACAGCCTGGCTTTCATAACACCGTAATCCGTTTCAATGATCGCATAGGTAAACGGATCCTTTTCACATGAAGATATCATGCCCATAAAAAAGAGTAATAATAATAGTTTGTCGAATCTCATATGGTTCAGTTTTGATCAGGATCAACTTTCTCCAGGCCGCCGTTTTCGATTTCCAGATCTTTAAAATACCGGATGATCTTTCCTTTCAAAAGAGCTTCCTGTTCTTTAACGCCCGTTTGTATAAAAGGCCGGGCAACTTCCCAGTGCGGCCAGCCGTCAGCATCTCTACCTACAAATGTGTAGTGCCCGTCATAGCTCAATAGCCTGCAAACGGCGATATGCATTAAATCTTGTTTTTCTTCTTTGGTAAATTCCGCTTTCCAGCGTCCCAATTCCTGGATGCCGATCAGGAATAAGATGGCATTCATATCCGGCAGGCTATCTCTTCCAAACCGATCTTTGATCAAATGCCTTATCCTGACCCATTCAAAATCCAACTGCCAATCTTCCATTCCTTTCCTTTTTACTCTTCTCTTATAATTCCTGAAACCCGTTGCGCCCTCATAGCCGGAAGCAGCGCCGCCAGTACCCCTATCGCCAGAACCGTAACGGCCACGATCAGGAAATCGCCTAATCTTAAACTAATAGGGTAGGCATTTACCACAAAACTTCCGGGCATTTTGATCAACCCAAAGGTTTTCTGAGCCCCAAACAACAGCAACGCCAGCACAAAACCGCTGACAATGCCCAAAACACTTAACAATAAGCCTTCGTTCAAAAAAATATTCCGGATACTGGAATCCACTGCTCCCATGGATTTTAAAATGGCAATGTCCTTCTTTTTTTCTAAAACGATCATCCACAGCGCTCCGATAATATTGAACGCCACCAATACCATCATCAGGCTTACGATCGCAAAGCTAAGCCATTTTTCCATCTTCATCAGCTTAAGAAAGGATTCTTGCTGCTGGTACCGGTTTTTCACCAAAAATCCATCCCCTAATATATCCTCCAACTCCGATATAACAGGCGCCGTATCCACCCCTCCTTCGAGCTTCAACTCCAGAGCGCTGACTTCATTATCGTACCCCATCAGTGACCGGGCCAGTGCTAAAGAAGTGATCACGTACTGACTATCGTATTCTTGCTGCACCGAAAAAGAAGCCACCGGATAAATGAAGCGCTTCCTGAATTTTTCTTCGAAAAAACTGGTCTGCCTGCGCTTCGGCATGTAAACAGTCATGGGATCGATCGCTATACCTCGCTGCGAAGGAATGGCTATTTGCAACTTCACGGCCATCCCGAATCCCAGTACAGCCTGTTCCGCCTGCCCACGCTTCAACTCATAAACCCCTTCTACAATGATCGTATCTATATGGGTTACCAAGGAATAATTCTCATCCACGCCCTTCAAAACCCCGAACTCCTGATTGGTGTCAAATTCAAAAAAAGCGACCTCTTCCAGGGTCTGGGATACAAACTCGACTCCTTCAACCGACTTGATCTTCTGAAGAAGGACGCTGTCCACCTCGAAGGTCTTCCCCCGGACCGGACTGATCTTCACCTGCGGGTCAAAGTTACTGTACATACTGGTGATCAAATCTTCAAATCCATTAAATACCGAGAGGATCAACACCAGTGCTGCAGCACCCACGGAGATGCCGAAAACAGCAATACCGGTAATGATGTTAATCACATTTCGGGATTTTTTAGCAAAAAGATACCTAAGGGCAACGCGCATGGACCAGTTCATAGCAACTTCTCATTTTTTCTCGCCAAAGATACATCATGCAGGCGGTAATACAGTAAAATGCCTTTTCAGAAACCTCATTGCGTTTCATTTTGTTTTTCCTGCCATTCAACAGTGGTCCTTTCCTTCAATGCCCCGTAAATGACGCTTTGTATGCGAGGGCGATAATCGTATTTACTCAGTTTATAATTATACATGGAAGGATAAGTTCGATTAGATAAAAACACATAAACAATTTTATTATCGGGGTCCGCCCACGCACAGATCCCTGTAAAGCCGAGATGGCCAAAAGTATTAGGCGAGGCCAGCGGCGATAAATTGACCGGCAGGGTGGGATCCAGTTCAGGCATATCGAACCCGATACCGCGCCGAGTGCTGTGCGGATGGCGTTTGGTAAATGCACTCACCGTCTCCGGTTTCAAATATCGCTTTTGGTTGTAATAACCACCCTGTAAAAGCATCTGCATCAATACAGCCAATTCGCGGGCATTGGAAAACAATCCGGCATGACCGCTGACGCCTCCCAGCATGGCCGCCCCCATATCATGGACATACCCGTGCACTTCCTGCCGGCGAAAATAGCGGTCTGACTCTGTCGGCGGAATCTTGGACAAGGGCAGCATTTTCCAGGGGTTAAAAGTAGTAACGTTCAAATGCAATGGGTCATAAAACTCTTTTTTGACATATTCATCCAAAGGCAAACCACTGACGCGCTCCACTAACTTTGCAAAAAGATAGAACCCTAAGTCGCTATACCGGTAATCCGTCCTGGAGCGAAGATCCGAATGGATGATCTGTTGCCACACGGAATCCACATAATCCGTACGCATGTATAATGACCGGGCCACAGGAACGTCAAATTCGGCCTCTTCTGCATCCCGGTAATATTCCAACATGGGGCGGCCGTTCCTCCTGCCTCCGCTAACCGTTTTTTGGTAAAAAGGAATCCAGCTGATCAATCCTGCATGATGCGCCATGATGTCCCTAATGGTCATATCCAGTTTATTGCTGTTTTCCAACTCCGGTAAAAAAGTACTCAGAGGAAGATCGATGTCCAGCTTATGGCGCTCATGCAATTGCATGATGGCCATGGTGGCGGCGGCAATTTTAGTAACGGAGGCCAGGTCGTAGACATCGTCGACCCTTACCGGCTGTCTTTTTTGATAGGTATGGTATCCAAATGCTTTTTCATAAACGATCAGACCATCTTTGGCCACCAGCACTACGCAGCCTGGAGTCGCCCTTTTGCGGACGGCATCTTCCGCCAGCTCGTCTATTTTTTTCAGGCTATCCGGGTGTAACCCCACATCTTCCGGGCGGGCATATCCCAGCCGCATGGTGGGCCTGGTCATCACGCCGGCATTATAGGAACTCTTGACGGAAGCCGTCACCGGCAACCTTCCACGTATGCCGAATACGCCGAACAAAGCCTGAGCGGCAAGGTCCTGGACCAGTTCTTCTCCTTCATAAGCTTCCAATACCCAGTTGATCTCATCAAAGAACTTCAGGCAGTAAGGCGAACCGAAAACCACTAAAACCACCTTTGTCTTGCTATGGAGCTCCGAAATGAAAGACCGCATATCCCTGGTAATGCCGAAATCCTGACCGGCGTTTTTTGACAGGTTATGCAGACTTACCAGGACCAGTTCTTTTTTCGCCAGTTTATTGATCAGGGCGATTCTGGAGTCAGCCGGAATGGTCTTGCCCAGTTGAAAATGTTCGAACTCTCCGAAAGAGTCGAGACGTTTTTGGAAGGCTGTTTCCCGGCTTGTCCCGATACTAACGGTAGCCGAATTGGAGGACATTTCTGTAAAAGGAATCAATCCTCCGGGGTTCCTGACTAGTGTGAGCGCCTCCTGGTACAAGGTTCTTCTCAACTTTTTCGCTTCCATTGTATTGAGGGATGGCCGGATATCTTCCTCCGGAATAGGGCGAAATCTCTTTAAACCCAGCTGATACTTTGAGATCAGGATCTTTTTTACACTTTCTTCCAGGCGACTGATGGGAATGCGGCCATCTTCCAGGTAGGCTTTCAGGCTCTTTAGCGCTGTTTCTACATTACCGGGCAGTGTCAGTATATCATTACCTGCCAGGAAGGCCTCGGCGGATACTTCTCCGCTCTCAAAATTTTTACTCACTGCTTTCATTTCCAGCCCATCGGTAAAGATCAGGCCTTTGAAATCAAGCTCTTGTTTCAGCACGTTGGTGACGGTGGGCTGAGAAAGTGTGGTCGTTCTGTTGGGTCGATTATCCAGCACCGGGACATTCAGATGAGCCACCATCATGGCGCCGATCCCATAAGCAGAAAGATGCCGAAAAGGAAAAAGCTCCAGGCTATCCAGCCGGTTCCTGTCATGAGGAATAACCGGAAGATCAAAGTGAGAGTCTGTATCGGTATCGCCGTGGCCGGGGAAATGTTTGGCACAAGCCATAATTCCTTTTTCCTGCATCCCCTTCATATACATAAAACTTTTAACGGTTACATTATACCGGTCTTCTCCAAAGGAACGATCATTGATGACGGGATTGGCGGGATTGTTATTGATATCAGCTACGGGAGCAAAATTGACGTGTACTCCGCTGCGTTTGAGCTGTCGGGCAACTTCTTTTCCCATTTCATAGAGCAGACGATTATTCTGTATGGCGCCCAGGGTAAGTTGTCGGGGAAAACTGATGGTACTTTCCGGCATACGCATCCCGAGTCCCCATTCGGCATCCATGGAGATCATAAGGGGGACCGGCTCGCTAATCTGTTGGTAGCGGTTGATCAATTTCACCTGTCTCTCAGGCGTCCCCTGGAAAAAGCACAACCCTCCCACCTTGTATTTCCGGATGATCTGCTCCACCTGAGCTTCATGCGTAGCGCCAAGATTGGAATGGGCGCGGATAACAAATAATTGTCCTAGTTTTTCCTCCAGGCTCATGTTGGCATACACAGAATCCGCCCAGGCCACAGCGCGTTGAAAGCTGGACTGAGCGTGCAGAAAAAGCGGGCCGTAGCAGGCCAGAAACAGTAAAGTAAAGGTCAATCGTCTCATAAGCAACATTAGTTATTAGCGGGTCCCATTCTTTTTGTAACTTCCGGGTCTATCGAAATGGCTTTTTGATGATACTGGTTGCCCAGTTCTGGCTGCCCGTTATTGTAATAGGCCGTCCCCAGCATAAACCAAACATCCGCATTATCCGGTTCAATCTGAGCAGCTTTAGTAAAAAACGCTATAGCTTTTTGGGTATTACCCTGCAGACCATAGGCCACCCCTAACAGCCTGTTGGTTTCAAATTCATTAGGCCGCATAGTTCTGGCTTGCTCCAAATATTGAATCGCAAGCTGCAAATTGCCCTGATTTTCACCAAAATACCGACCGGCCTGCTGGTAAGTAATCGCCAGATTATTCAGCGCTTCTTCGTAATTCGGGTCTAATCCAAGGGCGCGTCGATAAGCCTGGATCGACTCCTCGTATCTTTTCAGATAATTATATGCGTTGCCCATGATCAGATAAGCCTCTTTGTATAAAGGATGTATCCTGACGGCTTCTTTAAGATGACCTTCTGCTTCTTGCAGCATGCGTTGTTTCTGCACTTCGTCAGTGGTTTTTGTAGATTGATACACCAGCTCCCCACCGACCGCATTCCTCAGTTTGGCGCTGTTGCCCGAAGTCTTAATATCTGTGGTGAACAGGGTATAATTGTCTTTCCAAACGGTATTTCTGCTGACCGTTTTAACGGAAAATAACAATGCGACGGCGCCAAGAAGTGCAAAAGGCCATAAGGTCACTTTTTCCTGCCCCCGCGAAGCCAGTCGCCAGATCAATATCGCGGCCACCAGACAAAAGCCGGCAGAGGGCATGAACATTAACCGCTCCGCCATATTCGTCCCTACGCTAAAAAAGAGGTTCGATACGATAGATAAGGTAGTCAGAAAATACAATATACCGAAGCTGATGGGATCTTTTTTCCGCAAACCCAGCAGAGCATAAAGCCCCATTCCCAGATAGAGCATTACACTCAGCAGCACCTGCCATTCTCCAAAAGAGCGTATGCCGATGTGACGAGGATAATAATCGTGTGTCAGCGGATGGGGGAAAACGAGCAACTGCACGTACTTTCCCAAAGTAAACATTACAGTAGCCATGCGCTCCTGAAAAGCCAGCGGAACATACTGCCCGTTTTGGAATTTGAGGAAAGGATTATTCATCAACTCCCTCGAGGGAGGACCGAAATCGGTTCCTAAAATACTGCTCCGAATAACCAGGAAAATGCCGGCAGTAAGTAAAAAGGGCAAAGCGTGAACCGCTATTTTCTTCCATCCGGCTTTTGTGAAAAAATAAAAAGCCAGCGGAACGACCGCCAGAAAAGTAATGGCATTTTCTTTGGATAACAATCCCGCAAAAAATAACAATCCGGCGCCTACATGCCAAAGCCATCCTTTTTTCAAACGATAAGCCTTTAAAGAAAAATACAAAGCTCCCAGGGCCCCCAGCAAAGCAGTAATCTCATCCCGTCCCTTAATGTTTGCTACTACCTCAGTATGGATCGGATGCGTGGCAAAAAGAACGCCGGCCGAAAGGGCGATGCTGTAAGCCATAGTTTTTTGCTCCGCATTCCAATGATTAAAAGCATACAAGAGAAATAAATAAAACATCACTACAGTCAGAGCATAAAAAAACACATTCATCAGATGCCCTGCCAGTGGATTCGGCCCGAACAGCTGGTATTCAACAGCGAAAAGAATAAGCGTAAAGGGTCGGTATCTTCCTCCTGAGACCAGTTTGTCTTTCCCTTCTTCTTTAAAAAAGCCGAAAAAGGTATCGTTAGAAAGAATGCCGGTAATGCCGCTGATCCCTTGCTGAGTAAACATGTTTTCCGTGATCACAATGGCATCATCCTGGGTGTAATCATGCCAGAGGGTATTCAGGTAAAGGAAAAGGCTCAGCAATGCCAGGCCTATTACATGCCAGGACTGCCGATAAAGCCAGCCGGGGCCTTCTAACGGAGGAGGTCCCGAGGTTCTTTTCCTGTTCCGGGAAGCTTGCTTTTTCGCCATGAGCTCAAGCTATTTTAAAATAGGGGAACAGGCCTCTTGCGACTGCCTGTTCCCGGTTCTTTTGCTGTATACGTACGAAAATAATGAGTTATCGCCTAAAAGATAGTATTTTATGTGTTAGACGCCTAACAAAATGAGGCAAAGTACAAATCCTGCTGAAAAAAGCCGGCAGGCTACTTTCTGGTGACCAGCCCCAGGTCAATCAGTTCCAAAGTATCTCTGATCGTAATGATGTCAGGATACTTCATTGCAATGCTCAGAGAATCCCTGCGATTATTCACGTAGGACAACTCCTGGTGAAAGGCTTCATTTCTGTTTTGATTGACCTGATTGATGTGCCGTATGGTCTCGCTCATCTTCTCGGCGTTTTGGTGAAAATCGCGCAGTAACTGGCGCAGTTCTTCTTCGTTTTTCACTTCAATGACAGGCCAATTCTGAACATCCATACCTTCCGGGTTCCAGATGGCCTGATCGATGTTTTCCTCTTTGAGCATTTGCTGAACAGTAGCGCCAAGGTTGCGATCACCCGGATCTTCTTCAACAACTTTATTTTCGTTACAGGAAGAAAAGGCCAGGCAGATTACTGCCAGCAAACCATATAATAATGCTTTCATTGTTTGATTTTTTGATGAATGAATAATTTAAAAATTCGCTCAAATTACCAGCAAAGGGGATTTTTGAACTCGGCCGTTCTGAATTCCCGCAACCTTTCCACTTCATACCAAAGCCATCCATCTCCGGTGACAAATCTACCGTCGGAAATTCTCACTTTGATCCCCACCCCAACGTCTGCGATAAACGCAGCCGTAACGTATGGTTTGTTTATTCTGGAAATATAGGACCGGTCTTCAATGGAATAAAAGGCCGTTTCACAAATGCCAACAATGATATGTGAGCCAATGGTTTTATCAAGCTTTGCCCGGGCGCTAAACCTTCCCCCACCAGTGGCGGTAATGCGGCCCCTGGCTTTGACAGAAGCCCCGCAATACGCATTTTGCTCATGCGAAAAGACAACAGACAGCAAAAACTCTTCTTCACAGGAAGCCTCACCGGGGGTCAGCCGGATCTCCGCTCTTCCGGTTGCCTCCGGACAACTGGAAATGGACTGTTTTCCGTTACAGGTGGTATACAGGTATTGCTCACTCAGCACCCGCCCGTAGTCATCTACATAAACGAGCCACCAGTCAATACAGCTCTCATCGCAATCAGTTTGCGCTTTAAGATCACTCCCCAGACCTATCCCCAGGATGATCAGGATTAACATCAATACATTTTTCATTTGGTTGTTCAATTTGTCTACACCTACTCTGTTCAAGGTTTTCGGCAATCCCTTAGACTTTTGGCCAATCGTCTGGTTCAAAGATATCGCTTATTCATCTGCCATACTCTTGCAAAATCTTGCAAAGTATTGCAAATCAGACAGTAATAGTGTAGTAAAGCCTGGAGGTTGTATTAAAATGATGCCCGCTCGCATACGGTTGCAGGCTAGTAAATTGCTTTTCCGGAGGTTGTAGGAGAAAGGAGAGGCTGGTTATGAAAAGAATCAATCTGTTTTGTAGTGCTCGTATTCTTCCGGCAGCGGGAAGCCTAATTCGAGATAGATGGAAATAATGCGCTGAGGGGGGATCAGCCCGGCTGAAAGCTCGATCTTGTGTTTTTTCAGCCATCGATACAAGGTCGTGTAGCTGATGCCCAGTTCATCCGCCAATTCCTGCCTGGTCTTTGCTCCAGGTAAATTGCTTTTTGATTTCTTCATCTTTTCATTTGGTTTTTTCTTAACAATACAATTGCAAAGAGCAATATATAATGTTTAGGGAAAAAAAACAGGCCTCCTGAGGCATCCTACAGGAATGATGAAGAGAAGTGGAAAATAAGCATGAACCAGCTCGAATTTTAACAAAATGGTCTTGTTTATTTATCCCATTTAGAGGGATGATCCATGCTTAAGCTATAATCAGTTGCTGATCCTTGTGTAAGGCTTTGTACCGTCCTTTACCGAATTTAGTGCCGTTAAACTCGATCTGTCCCTTGAGTTGCTCTTGCTCATCTTCCGGTAACCGGATAAAGTCCATGCACTGATGGGAGCAGGTATCATCGAATTTTTCGGCGCATTCATCGCATTGAATAAATAAAATGTGGCAGGCATCGTTAGCACAGTTTTTATGCGTATCACATGGCTTGCCGCACTGATGGCACTGCGCCACCACGTCCGCTGTGATGCGCTCGCCCATGCGTTCGTCAAATACGAAGTTTTTTCCGATAAATTTATTAGGCAACCCTTCTTGTTCGCACTGACGAGTATATTCTATAATGCCTCCTTCCACCATGAAGACATTCTTAAAACCCTTGTGTAAATAGTACGCGCTGGCTTTTTCACAACGGATCCCTCCGGTGCAATACATGATGATGTTCTTGTCCTTTTCATCCTGCAGCATTTCCTCCACAAGGGGAAGCGCTTCCCGGAAGGTTTCCACATCCGGCCGGATGGCATTCTGGAAATAGCCCACCTCGCTTTCGTAGTGATTGCGCATATCCACTATAATGGCCTGATCCTGCTCGGCCAGCGCATTAAATTCCTTCGCGTTGAGGGGACGCCCTCTTTTGGTGACATCAAAAGAGGCGTCATCCAGTCCGTCAGCGACAATTTTCTCCCTTACCTTGATCTTCAACTTGTAGAAAGACTTACCGTTGTCTTCGATGGCAAAATTCAGCCGGATATCGTTCAAAAACGGAATATGGTATGCATCTTCCCTAAAATCTACCAGGTTCCTTTCCGGAACGCATATCTGTCCGTTAATGCCTTCCCTGGCTACGTAGATGCGTCCGAAAACGCCTAGCGCCTGCCATCTTTGATAAAGCAGATTTCTGAACTGGCGGGGATTATCGATGTGGTGATACTGGTAAAAAGAAAGGGTAACTCTTTTTTCTTCACTTTCCAGTAAACGATGTTTAAGCTCGTCATTGTTGACGAGGTTGTATAGTCTTTTCATTTTTAAAGTTTGTACGTTAACGAATAAGAGAAACCTCTTTCCGGCAAGTTGCAGGCTTGCTGCTAACTGTACATAAATTTCAGTCTGCAAAGATAACACAAATTCCGTTTAATCGAAAGCCTGTTTTATCAGTTGACCGCCCGCCCTGTTATCTGCGCCGGTCAGCCGGTAAAAGATTAATCCATCCGGCAGCCGGCTCAGATCAATCGTTTCGATGCTTCCTTTTGAGAAGAACCACTCTTTTTCCAGAAGCACCTGTCCGATACTATTATAAAAAATGAGCCTTGCCGGGCCTTCCCAACGATCAGAATGTATATGGAGTACATGCCGGGCGGGATTAGGGAAAACGCGAATACCCGTTTCCGTAGCCACCTCAGCATTCGTAGTCGTGATCAGAGCTTTTTCCACGGCGGCTACCGCATCGATCCGTCCGTAGCCATAAGTATTATTCGGTACTTCGATGCCTGAAACACCTCCGCAGTTCTCCTCTGTTGTTTTTGGCACTGCTGTTTGCCTGATGATGTCTTCTATCTGCTCTACTTCACCGGCCAACCCCGGATTAGCAGAGATGATCATAGCCACCAGTCCGGCTACATGAGGCCCGGCCATACTGGTGCCGCTGTAGGAGGCATATCTCCCTCCTCGAATGGAAGAGCGAACGGACACACCCGGCGCTACGATATCAGGCTTCATACGGCCGCTGCCATCCACTTCGACAGGCCCGCGGCTACTGAAAGCAGCGATGGAATCATTCTCAGCAGTCGCACCTACTGAAAAACTCCCGGCAAACATGGCTGCGGGGGCATTAACGGTGCCGCAGCCCGCACGACCACTATTACCTGTGGACACCACCACTACGATACCGGCAGCCTTCAGATTTGCCACTACCCTTTCCATGATCCCCCAGTTGTCCGGCGTGCAACCTTCCATTTCAGGGCAAGACCAGGAGTTGTTAATCACGTGGGGAGCCAGGGCCGGATCAGGGTCTTCTCCTTTCAGGTCGGTGGGCGCTAAAAACCACTCGAAACATTCGATGTAGGTAGCCGGAGAGCCATAGCCTGCCTCCATGTTCCGGCAGCCGATCCATTTGGCCTGGGGGGCCACGCCTATTTGGTTATTCTGCCCGTCATCACCCAGCATAGTACCCATGGTATGGGTGCCGTGATTATGATCGTCACAAGGAACGGCCGAATCCAATCCGCAGCGGTTGTCCTCCGCAGTGCGGGAGGTATCGCCATGAACGGGACTAACCTCGTGTATGGCGTCATGCCAGTTGTAATTATGATCAGCTTCATTTCCATTCCACCCGCGATACTGGCTGATCAGGCTGGGGTGATCCCACTCATACCCGGTGTCCTGTCCCGCAATGACCACACCCTGGCCGAGATAACCCATTTCCCAGACGGCGTCTGCTCCGATGGTGCTGAGCCCCCATTCTATGCTGTTTCGAAAGCTAAGGGAGGCAGGGGGTTGCTCCTGAGGCAGTGGATTAAAAAACACAGGATTAGGCTGAATTCTGGCTACTTCAGGTAATGCCGCCAGTTGCAACAGCAAGCTGAGGTCTACTTTTGCATGAACGGCATTCACAATGTAATAAGCATCAAATGGACGGCCGCTATCTTTGAGCAACTGGACGGCCCTCTTTTGTGTCCTCTTCGCCAGTTGGCTAAGCGTTTGGAAGACAAATGCCCCTTTCTCCGTTTTTCCTTTGATCTGATAAGCGGTGGAAACGTCGGCCTGTTCTTCCAGAATAGCAATAATATCTACCTCCATCCCCTGTTCTGCCTCGTGCAGCACAGATGGATCGATCTTTGCGTTTTGTCCTGAAAGCGCAGGAAACATACTCCCCAAAAAGAGGGCAATAATAAAAAAGTACTGATGGTTCATGAAAAACAATTTTAAAAGACTTCGTTATGAGATCGAACCGAATCTTCAAATTCTTAATTTAGGTAAAAAAGGGTACAATGAAAACGAAAGGAAGCCGACAGACTATCCGAATGCCATTTTACACAATCTGAAGATATCTTTTCAGAAAACCTGTTCACCAAAGAAAATTAAATAAAATTCTAATACAGAAAAGCCAAATACGTTTTTTGTCATTTACAAAACAGAAAAATAATCGAAAAAAACTAAAATTCTTTAATTCTTTTTTCTTTCTAAAAAGTTTGAGTAAATTTAAGAGTCTTCAAAAAGTCCCACCGAACATATCGTCAATTTCTAATTACGCTAATCTTAATCACATACAATGAAAAGCCAGACGACCGTTTATAACTCATTCACGGGAATGAGCCCAGGGGAAAAAGTGGCCCTGGTGGAGTTTATATGCCGGCATACTCCGCATACCAATAAGAATGATGTCATTGAAGCGCTGGACTATGCCCTCAAGGAGAAGCCTTCTTTCGGTGGGTTTATCCTGGCCATAAAAAAGGACAGGGTTTTTATTGCCTCCATTGTCGTCAATAATACCGGCATGCAGGGATATAAGCCTGGAAACATTTTTGTGTATGTTACCGTTCATAAAGATTATGAGAATGATGAGGCGGTGCTTACCGAAATCATGTGTAAGGCGCTGGATATGTCCAACGGAGATGTCGCCCTACACATTGATCCACAGAGCCCTGTCATACAGTTTTACCAGAAACTCGGATTTACCCAACGCACCCTTGAGTTGAGAATGAATAAAAAGACCAAGGCCGCCGTTTGATCTGATCTATAGCGCTTCCATAACACCCAACCACAATTCTACTCAAAATACTACAGTTTTCCATCCCGGCTTCTCCCGCGGAAGCCTGATCTTCTTTTAGGGTAAGCATGCCCAAAAACTTCATATCACGATAATGACATTTGGCATTTTTTCTATGGATGGCTTATCTTAACTTTTGCGCGAAAAATATTGTTGTTTATCGAGGGGGTAAGTGAAAAGTCGATTGTTCAGGTTTCTACGCCCCCAATACTTATATATGAAGTACAAACGACTAATCGGATCCTTTACCGGACAGAAAAAAGGCCCTATGCTCATCAGTTTTGGGGGCATGCACGGCAATGAAAAAGCAGGAGTTGAAGCACTGGATATCATTTTCAAACTACTCGAGCTGGAGCCGCACAGCAATCCTGAATTTGAATTTCAGGGACACTTCATCGGCATCCACGGTAACCTTCGTGCTCTGGAAGATGACCGGCGCTATATCAAAAAAGATCTTAACCGGCTGTGGACTGATGATAACGTGGAACGCATCATGACCACCGATAATGCCCAGCTGGACGCCGAAGAGCAAGAAGTCAAAGAGATCCTAACCCTTATCCGCAAAGAAGTCGACCGCTATCAACCGGAAAAGATCGTCATGCTCGATCTCCATACCACCACTGCTCACGGCGGCATATTCTCCATTGCCACAGATGATCCCGAAAGCGTCCGGATCGCTGTAGAGCTTCACGCACCCGTCATCAAAGGCATGCTGGAAGGGATCAAAGGAACCACTCTTCATTATTTCAGACCCGAAAATTTTGACGGCCGTCAGGTAATAGGCATTGCCTTCGAATCCGGGCAACATGAAGACCCCCTGTCGATCAACCGGGCCATTGCCGCAGTCATCAATTGCATGCGCACTATAGGCTGTGTTAAAGCCGAACATGTGGAAAACAAGCACGATCAGTTGCTGATCGATTTCTCCAAAAACCTGCCAAAAGTATCAGAGTTGATCATGTGCCATACCATACAGGATACCGACTGGTTTGAAATGCTTCCGGACTTTAAAAACTTCCAGGAAATTAAAAAAGGACAACTACTGGCCAACGACAAGAAGGGCCCCATCTATGCTCAAAGCGACGGGCTCATTCTGATGCCTCTTTACCAGCCCCAGGGTGATGACGGCTTTTTCCTTATCAGAGCATTAGAAGGTTGGTAAAAATGCGGAACGGGCATTATTCATTACTCGCTGCTGTTTCCAGGAATTGCATTTCGTAAAGGCTGCGATAGTGGCCGTCCTCGATCTTGAGTAATTCTTCATGAGAACCGAACTCTTTAATTTCGCCTTTGGATAAGACCATGATGTTATCTGCATGGCGGACGGTCGATAAGCGGTGTGCGATGATGATGGACGTACGCTTTTCGATCAGGGTCTCTATCGCAAATTGTATCACGGACTCGGTTTCTGGATCGATGGAAGACGTTGCTTCATCCAGGATCAGGATATCGGGATCAAAGACCAGGGCCCGGACAAAGGAGATCAGCTGGCGCTGCCCCAGCGAAAGTGTAGCCCCTCTTTCCATTACTTCATAGTTGTAGGCGCCTGGCAGTTTTTCAATAAATTCGTGAGCGCCGATCATCTTGGCGGCCTCGACCACCCGTTCACGGCTGATATTGGGATCTCTGAGCGTGATGTTATCCAATACCGTCCCGGAGAATAAGAACACATCCTGAAGAACGATAGCCAGGCGGTCGCGATAGGCGTATAATTCGTATTCCTGTATATTTTTATCGTCGATCTTTATAGCGCCTTTCTGGATATCGTAAAAGCGATTGAGTATGTTAATGATGGTAGACTTTCCTGAACCGGTGCTCCCAACGATAGCTAGGGTTTCGCCGGGCTGCACCTCGAAGTTGAGGTCTTTCAGCACATATTCTTTTCCGACATACGCAAACCATACTTTTTCGAAGGCGATCCTGCCTTCCACCTTTTGGGGCTTTATTGTCCCCTCATTTCTGATCAGATCTTTTTTGTCCAGAATATCAAAAACGCGTTCGGAGGCTACTAACCCCATTTGAAGGGTATTAAATTTATCGGCCAGCATTCTTACCGGCCGGAAAAGCATGTTCAGATAAATGGGAAAAACCACCAGTGCGCCGATCGTCACATCATCGCTGATGACGCCGCGGGCTCCCCACCAGACCATCAGGCCCAGCGCCAGGGCGGAGATAATGTCCACTACCGGAAAAAAGACCGCATAATACAAAATGGAATCCAGGTTGGCCTGAGTATATTCCCGGTTGATCTTTTTGAATTTTTCCATTTCCTGCTTCTCGGCATTAAAGATCTGAACGATGCGCATGCCTGTTATGCGTTCTTGCAAAAAGGCATTCATTTTTGCAATCTGGGTGCGCACGACCTGGTAGGCCGATTTTACTTTTTCCTTGAAAATATAACCGGCAACGATCAAAAAGGGCAGCGTGGTCAGGCAAATGAGCGTCAGCTTCCAACTGGTAAAAAACATTACACCAATAACAGCTACGATGGTCAGCAAATCCGAAATAATCGTAATGATGCCCTGGGAAAACACCGTATTAATGGCTTCAATGTCATTGATCGTCCTGGTAATGGAAGTTCCGATGGGGGTCCGGTCAAAAAAGGTCAATCGAAGACTGATCAAATGCTTGAAAACGCGTACGCGCAAGTCGCAAATCACCGATTGACCCAGAAGATTGGTGCAAAAAATAAAAAAATACCGAATGACTACCTCAACAAGCAGAATAGCAGCATACAAGAGCGCCATCTTAGCCAGCCCCGGCATGTCATACTTGAAAATATAATCATCCACCATTATTTTGACCAAATAGGGCGGAGCCGTGGCTACAGGAGCTATCAGAACAGCCAGCACCGCGGAAATGATGAACAGCCTTTTGTAAGGACTCGCCAGGCGAAGCACTCTTCCCAAAAGCAAAAAGTCAATCTTGTTCTTGTTGATGGAAGCCAAAATAGCGAATGATTTATGGATGTAAGATAAAAAAAAGAACATTTGGTTGTAGAAATAGTTGTGGCCCATTCCAAATTGATCAAATTCATTTGCCCAAATTGATGAAAGTCATTGCAGTTATGAGATAATGATTAGTATTTGAAGAAGCATTTAAAGCATCGTCATGGTACTACTCATCATACTGGGGTGTTTGGTGGTGCTGCTGATCTGGTTAGTGCTGCTCCCCATCCGGCTGGTCATTCACACAGATTCTAACGTATACCGATTGGAATGGGGGGAGTTGGTAGGCGCTCAGGTGATCCCGTTGTCAGATGACTTGAAAATAAGAATGCGGTTCCCCTTTTTCCACAAGGATTTCTACCCTCTCCGCCCGGATACCGGCGCCATGGAAAAAGAAAAACCCGCTGAGCAAAAAGAAAAGAAAAAAAAGAAGCGCCGCCAACTCAAGAAAGCCTTCCCGATCATCAAATCGGTGTTGCGCTCCTTTTACGTCAAACAGTTCAAACTCGAACTGGATACCGATGACTACCTCACTAATGCATACCTCTTCCCGCTGTTCTATTTTTTGAATAAAACCAAAGGGGAGTGGAATATCAACTACAACGGACGGTTCGCACTCGATCTCGAGATCATCAACCGCCCCGTTTGGATCCTTTTTGCCGTCACCAAAACGGTGATAAAGCGCAAAACAAACTGAATTTTTTTTACCAATAAAAAAGATTATTATGGAAATGCATTTTGAGGAATTGCTGGACAAAGTGACCAGCTTCATGAAATCAGAGGCTCAAACTAAAACCGTTATTGGCGATCAGTTTCAATTAGGTGAGTTTTCCTGTATCCCCGTCATCCGCGTAGGTATGGGCTTCGGCACAGGCGGTGGTGAAGGAGACGACGCAAAGAAAATGCACGGCGAAGGCGGAGGAGCCGCCGGCGGAATGGGTATCGAACCTATTGGTTTCCTAGTATCCAAAGGAGACAACATCCAGTTCGTATCCACTAAAACCAACAAAGGCCTGGCCGCAGCTTTCGAAAAAGTACCCGAACTGCTCGAAAAATACATGGACATGCAAGCAAAAAAAGAGGAAGTTCCCACCTAGTCATTAAATGAAAAACAATCTGCAAATACAGAAGGGTTGTTCAAATAAGCAGGGCGACTTGTGCACAACCCTTCTTACTTTTTACCTCAATTTATATTATTTTGCCTATACTCTTCTTTTATCTATATATTATCTTTATATTTGAAAGAATTTTTATCCGATTGGCTGAAGCCGTCAGGTATACTCTGCATCCGTCACAATCTTAAGTTTTCCCACAAATACACTATTCAGTCGTTAGGCTCCCCCCTCCATCGCGTACAAGTGATCGACACAGATGGCTGTATTCCATCTGTTCGGATACGATTGTAGCTTTTTTTGATTGTTGAACACATAAACACAAAACACTATGAAGACGAGAACCCTTACTCTCGTACTAATGCTATGCCTTTCGGTAAGCTCAGCATTATATGCTCAAAAGGAACGCCCACCCCTCGGCAATGAATATCCGTTTCTGATTCGGATAGAAGGAGAAGCTAAAGCTGTGGCCCCTCCAAACCTGTTCCAGGAATTATTTGATATGGGAACGCATGATGAATTAAGGATGGTCAAACAAGAGAGAGACCATCTGGGCTTCATCCATAACATTTATCAGCAGTACCATAAGGGCCTGAAAGTAGAAGGCGCCTGCTACAAAGTCCATTCCGACCAGGAAGGGGTTCAGCTGTTCAGCGGTTATTATCACGATATTTTCCAGGAGGTGGACATTCAGCCCGGCATTACGGAAATGACTGCTCTGGCTGCCGCGCTAAATCATGTCGGCGCTCAAAAATATGAGCATACCGATACCGGAGAGCGCCCTGAAAGCGAGTTGGTCATTCTGGCAGACCCCAGGGGCGTAAAACCTCCGCATCTGGCTTACAAATTCAATATTTATGCAACCGCTCCGCTTTACCGCGCATATGTATTCGTCGACGCCCATACCGGCGCCTTTCTGACCGAGCATCCCCTTATTCATCATTCTGACGTATCGGCTAGTGGAAGTAGCTTGTACAACGGCAATGTATCCTTTACCGCTGATTTCACGGGCTCCAATTACCGGCTTCGTCAAAAAGCGCATGGCGGCGGGATTGAAACCTACGATATGAGGAATGGGACCAGCTATTCCAATGCCAGGGACATTGTCAACAGTTCCTCCACTTTTACTAACGATCCGGCGGCCGTTCAGGCGCATTGGGGTGCTGAACAAACTTACCGGTACTTTTTGGAAAAACACGGCCGCAATTCCTTCGACGGCAGCGGCGCCACTATTCGCTCTTACGTCCATTACGCTAACAATTATGTCAATGCTTTCTGGGACGGCGCCCGCATGACCTACGGCGATGGTGACGGTGAAAACTACGGCCCCCTGGTTTCCCTCGATATCGTTGCCCATGAAATAGCCCATGGCGTTACTCAATTCTCCGCTGACCTCATCTACCAGAATGAATCGGGCGCCCTCAACGAATCGTTTTCCGATATTTTCGGAGAAGTGATCGAAAATTTCGCTTCCGGCAGCAATGACTGGCTTTTGGGTACGGAGATCGGCATCCGCAGCAGCGGGGCTTTCCGCTCATTGAAAAACCCCAACGCTTATGGAGATCCGGATACTTATCAGGGGCAATTCTGGCATAATGGAAGCGGCGACAATGGAGGCGTTCATATAAATTCCGGCGTTCAGAATAAATGGTTTTACGTTCTTTCCGAAGGAGAAAGCGGCGTCAATGATCTGGGCAATGCTTATAACGTAACAGGTATCGGCATGGAAAAAGCAGCAGCTATAGCCTATCGCAACCTGTCGGTCTATCTGGGCCCCAGCTCCAACTATTACGACGCCCGTCTGGGGGCTATCCAGGCCGCCGCCGACCTCTACGGAGCGGGATCTCCTGAGGAGATCGCCGTCACCAACGCCTGGTATGCCGTCGGCGTCGGCGCCGAATACGGCGCCACCAGCTATTGCATTTCCGCAGGTCAGAACGCTCAATTTGAATGGATATCAGAAGTAACCATCGGCGATTTCACTCATGCTTCCGCAAACTCCGGGTATAGCGATTTCACAGCTCAGAAGATCAGCCTTTTTCCCGGAAACTCCTACCCCATTAGCCTCACTCCCGAATTTTCCGGCCAAACCTACAACGAATACTGGAAAATATGGATCGACCTTAACATCGACGGCGATTTCGAGGACGCCGGCGAGCTCGTCTTCGACTCCGGCCGCCTGAGCAGCACCACCGTCACCGGAACCCTGGATATTCCGGCTTCGGCCTATGGAGAAACCCGAATGCGCATTTCTATGAAATGGAATGCAGAACAACAGAGTTCCTGCGAAGTGTTCGGCTACGGTGAAGTGGAAGACTATTCCGTTTCTTTCAGCATCAGCAATGATACCGAAGCCCCCTCACCTCCCCCCAACCTGAGGGCTTCCAACATCACAGAAAATTCCGTACGCCTCGACTGGTCCGCTTCCTCGGATAATGCCAGAGTGGTTCTCTATAAATTATACATCAACGGAAACCCCTATGGTTCTACAAATACCAGAAGCTTTACCGTGACCAATCTCGACCCCGGCGTCACTTACACCATGTCCCTGACAGCAGAGGACCAGGCCGGCAATGAATCGACGCCCAGCACTATACAGGTAACCACTCTTGGGAGTAGTGACACCGAGCCGCCATCGCCGCCATCCGTGCTCTCTGCTTTCAATACCAGGGCCACTTCAACACAACTATCCTGGTCGGCCGCAACCGACAATACCGGAGTGACCGATTACCGCATTTATCTTAACGGGGCGCTTTATGCATCGACCGGCTCGCGCAACTTCACTATTACAGGCCTTACTCCGAACACTACCTACACCATAGGAGTCACCGCCCTTGATGCCGCCGGAAATGAATCTTCTCCAAGAAACACTTCTGTAACTACCTTGCCCGAAGCAGACACCCAGCCGCCCAGCAGGCCGGAAAATCTGACCGCCGGCAATACGACGGCTACCTCCACTCAGCTCTCCTGGTCAGCAGCTACGGATAATGTGGGTGTAGAAAAATATGAAATTTTCCAAGGCAATGCCTTCCTGGGCGCCACCCTGAGCACCATCTACTTTGTTAATGGCCTGAACCCTGGTCAGTCTTATACTTTTTTTGTGAGAGCCGTTGATGCCGCAGGCAACGCCTCCACTTTTAATTTCATTACCGTTGTAACCACCGATGACAACTCAGATACAGAACCGCCCGGAAAGCCTGCCAATCTTGAAGCTTACGATATTACAACCACTACCGCCACCCTTTCCTGGACAACTGCTGAAGACAATGTCGGCGTAGTTAGCTATGAAGTCTATGAAGGAGCATTCGGAGGAGCCCCAACACTTATAGGTTCGGCTTCCATACTGAGTTTCACCATTACTAATTTAAGCCCGAACAAAAATTATATTTTTTACGTTCGGGCCGTTGACGCCGCAGGCAATCGATCAGGTTATTCGGGCATTTCCGTGACGACCCTGAACCAGGAAGACACCCAACCCCCTTCCAGCCCGCAAAGCCTGCTGGCATTCAATACGACGTCCAGTTCGACGCAGCTGGCCTGGACGGCCGCCTCAGATAATACAGGCGTAACGAACTATCGCATTTATGAATTGTCAGACCAAATCAGCGTTCTGCTAGGCTCCACCTCCGGTCGCAACTTTACCGTTACCGGATTAGCCCCTTCAACCACCCATACCTTTCTCGTCACGGCCCGGGATGCTGCAGGCAACGAGTCCTTCCCCGCTTCCGTAACCGTCACCACTGCGGGGGAAACGGATAACGCTCCCCCTTCAAGTCCTGCCGATCTCATCGTCAGTGATCTTTCTGCAACCTCTGCTCTGGTCAGTTGGCAAGAAGCCTCCGACAATGTGGGCGTCGCCGCTTACCGGGTATATATCAACGGCAATTTACTGGAGTCCACTACCGGCCTTTTCTATAATTTGCAGGGACTAAGTCCTTCCACCAGCTATGAAGTAAAGGTAACTGCAGTGGATGCAGCAGGAAATGAGTCCGCTCCGGCTTCCGCCATTTTCACAACTTCCAATGAGCCCCGCCAATCTCCGGGTGTTTTATCCGCCCATTACTTTGAGGACGGATGGGACGGATGGATGGATGGCGGGGAAGACTGCTACCGCTATCAGGGCATTTTTTCCTGGGAAGGCCGCTATTCTATTCGCCTCAGAGATAATTCAGGTGAGGCCTCCGCCATGACCTCTATGCCCATGGACCTCACTAACCTGGAGCAGGTAGAGCTGGAATTGGCCTTTTACGCACGCAGTATGGAGCCGGGAGAAAGTTTTCTGGTGCAATTCTTCGATGGTGGAGCATGGCATTTGCTGGCCAGGTATACCAGTGAAGAAGATTTCATCAACGGCAACTTTTACGGCCTAAGCCTGACGATCAGCCGGAACGACGTCCCGTTTGCCGCCAATTCCAGATTCCGGATCCAATGTGACGCCAGCGCCGACAGCGACCAGATCTATATCGACGGCGTCGTCATCCGGTCGGTTTCCTCCCAGAGCCTGCAGTCGGATCGGCCATCGAAAAAAACGCCCCTTAACCTGCTTGGCCCTCTACAGGCGACGGAGCTTGACCTGCAATCCGAAAGCAAGCCCATGGCTGGGTTGGACTTATCCGGAATAGAGCTATATCCTAATCCGGCCCGGGAGTCGATAAAAGTCAAGTGGAAGGGAAAGGCGGAACAGCTTCATATTCTGGATGCCAGTGGAAGGTTGCTAAAAAGCATTGCCGCTCCCGAAAGTGGCCTGTTGATCGACCTGAACGATCTGAATAGGGGAATTTATTTCCTTCAGATACAAACTACAGCAGAGATCCTGAATGAGCGATTTATAAAACAAAAGTAAATTATCTTATCAGGCAAGCCCGCTTCATTTTGTTTACAAAGCACTTAGTGTTTTAACATCAATGTTATTTCTTTTAAATTTTATTTGGTCAAAACCCGCTTTTTCACCGTAAAAAGCGGGTTTTTTCACAAAAAAGAAATAAAAAATAAAAGAAAAAATTGCTGTTAGTATAATATTTCATATATTTGAATCAAATACACAACCTGACTGAAAAAGAACACCCTAACTTTGTTGTGCAGGAGAAAACTCCAGAAAACATGCCTTTAGCTCGACTTTAGCACTTTGAAATAAAAAAGAGAACTCTAACCGAAGTGTTT
>CAZJQS010000052.1:1545-42745 GCA_964548175.1 uncultured Saprospiraceae bacterium | reverse complement strand
TCTTTCTTCCACGCATCAATGCCGCCTTTAAGATTATAAAGGTTTTGAAAGCCAAACTGTCGTTCCAGTTGTTCAATGGCCTGAGCTGAGCGCCCACCCATTTTACAGTGAACGACGACTTTTTTGTCCTTATCAATCTGACCGGCTTTGGTGAGCACTTCTCCGAGCGGGATCAATTCTCCGCCCATATTGGCTGCTTCGTATTCATAAGGCTCCCTAACGTCGATGAGTTGAAAATCCTCGCCTTCCTCTATCCATTTGCGTAGTGTGGTAGTGTCGATCTCTTTGAGGTGAGACTGCCCGGGCATGCAATATTCTTCGTAAAAGCTCAGGTCTTTAATTTCCAGATCAGGATTTTTGCGGATCTTCAGGATTCGGGTAGAGAAGTCGGCCGTATCGAACAAGAATAATTGACCGCTCAAGGGCTTGCCAATACCCGTCAGGACTTTAATGACCTCATTGGCCTGAATGGAACCTATGATGCCCGGCAATACGCCCAGCACGCCCCCTTCGGCGCAATTGGGCACCAGTTCGGGAGGAGGAGGATCGGGGAAAATATCCCGGTAATTGGGCCCTCTCAAGCCATTTTCCTGCAGAAAATTAAAAACGGACACCTGTCCTTCAAAACGAAAAATGGAAGCATACACATTAACTTTTCCCGCCAAAACGCAGGCATCGTTCACCAGGTAGCGAGTGGGGAAATTATCGGTCCCGTCTGCAACGACATCGTATTGGCTCACCAGTTCCAGAGCATTAGCCGGCAGAAAGCGTTCCTTATAAACGTCGATTTGAATGTGTGGATTTAAAGCCTGCAGTTTTTTTTGGGCCGTTTCCGCCTTAGATTTTCCCACATCCCGGACGGAGTAGAGCACTTGTCGTTGCAAGTTGGATTCCTCCACCACATCATCATCTACGATGCCGATGCGGCCCACCCCGGCAGCGGTCAGGTACTGCAGCAAGGGGCAGCCCAGGCCTCCGGCGCCCACGACGAGGACGCTGGAGTTTTTCAACTTTTCCTGTCCCTTCATTCCGAACTGCGGCAGTACGAAGTGGCGGGCATATCGATTCAGTTCCGCTTTATTGAAAGGCATATTTTTCCGGTTCTTTTTCAAAACTCACCTTACAGCCATCACAGCAAAAGTAATAACTTTCGCCTTTATACTCAATGACATGTTTGGCGGTGCTTTTTTCTACCGGTATACCGCAAACGGGATTAACGAAGATATTGTCATTAATGGAGGCGGCTGACTGGCCGCCCTGCTTTTGTTCGGGCTCCTCTTTTCTAATAAACTGAATGATCTCGGCCAGGATGCTGATGGCAACTTCCTCGGGTAATTTCATCATTAATCCGCAACTGGATTTATGCGAACGCTACATAATCCACTCGGGCCAAATGATGGGAGAGACATTGCCAGGATTCGCCGTAATCTTCGGAGAGAAATAAATTTCCGGTAGTCGAGCCAAAAGCCATTGTATTCTTTTGTATAGCCAGAGCATGACGGAAAACGATGTCAAAGCAACTGTCCTGAGGCAATCCTTTCCTTAAAGGCTCCCAGCTCTGTCCGCCGTCATCCGTTCGACAAACACAAAGCGCCAGGTCATGCGCTATCCTTATCTCGTCACTAACGGCTGGAATAACCCAGGCGCGGCCGGGATGGTCATGGTCGATGGCCAGCGCAAATCCATAGTCGGCGATGCCGTTGGGGTCGGTGACATTATCCCAGGAGGCGCCGGCATTGGTAGAACGGAAAATACCACAGTGATTTTGTTGCCAGATAACATCAGGATCGGATTGGCAGATGAGCAGAAGATGGGGGTCATGCCCTACTTCGACACGGGGGTTGGGCAGGTAGGCGGCGATCAGTCCGTTATTACGAGGCTCCCAGCTAATCCCGCCGTCCTTTGTTTCAAAAACACCGGCGCAGCTGACAGCAACGTATACATGATCGCTGTCCCTGGGATCGACTTGTATGGAATGGATGAATGGGAAGTCCCGGCCCGCGCCGAACCACTGGTTCTCATCTATTCTGCTGGGATGACTCCAGAGCCCTTCCACCAGCTCAAAGTGCCGGCCATTATCTTTGCTGTAAAACAGCCCTCCGGGCTCGGTGCCTATCCATAAGTCTCCCGGCTTATCCGGGCCTGCCTGGCTCATAGACCAGATCTTTTTCAGGGTCGCCCGTTTTCCAGGCCGGACTTCAGCGTCGGGGGGATATTTGGGGGTTGGAACGGATTGCCAGCTCCCACCCTCGTCCGTGGAAAAATGAAGCTTTTGCCCCCAGTGCCGGTGAGCCAGCCCCACCCACCAGGTCTGGGTCCTCTCGTCTACATATACCAGGGATACGGGTAATCCTTTGAAATGAACCTCGCGGATCAGCCAGGAAGTTGTACCTTTCTCAAAAACAACCAATCCTTTTGAGGTACCTGCGAGTAGTTTTTTTGTCATGGAAAAATTCTTTTCAACCGCCGGATAGGGCCTGAAAGATCAGTACTTCATCATTTTCCTCCAGCGCATCGCTGAGTTGGCGACGATCTTCAATCAACTGCCCTTCCACAAAGATATTAATATGTTTGCGCAGTTGCCCTTCTTCATCGATCAGATAATCAGAAATCCCGGGATATCTTTTTTCCAGACCGGACATTACTTCAGATACATTGCGACCGGGAAGCCTAACTTCCTCTTCCAGGTCGGGAAAGAATCGTTTCAATGCAGAAGTAAAGCTTATTCTAGGCATGGCTCTATTGTTTTTTAGTATCGCTGTACAGTTGGCGCACGGCTCATGCTCTTTGATGCTGCAGGCATTTTTGACGGAGCGATCATTTACGTTCAAAAAGCCTGTCGCGAAAGAGATCGGTCAGGCTGCGCACAAACGCTACGGTTTTTCGCATAAAGAAATAAAAACTGGCGTTCACCCAAACGCCTAGCAATAATACAAAAGCCCCAGGTAATAGTTGTCCGGCTGCCCCGTAATTAACTCTGCCCACAGGATGATCCCGCTACCGGCCAGAACCATAACAGCGGCAATAATGGTGCGCGTCCCCCGATAGTTGATCAAAACGAAAACCAGGGTCATCAAGGCCAACACGATGGAGATGTAGGACGTCCACTGAGGGGCATGGTCGTAAACTTTCGTTCCGCTACAGAGTGTGACGGCCGAAGAATAGGCCAGTATGCAGAACGAGCATTTAGGAATAAGAGCAATAAAAAGTCCGCTCAAAAAGGGTAATGTGCTTTTTTTGCTAACTTTCGAAGAAGCAGTAGGGCAGTGGCAACTTTTCCGTTCGGCCGTTATGGTTTTATTCTGATCCATTTTTTTACAGAAATAAGGGCATGAAATTAGGAATTTACTGCTAATTTGCTTTTGGATAAAAAAAACTAAATATCAAAATAAACCCAAAAATGAAAGAATTGTTTTCCACCATCACAGATTGGACCAATCAAAATAAAGAATTCGCCATTGCCACCGTAATTCAAACGTGGGGGTCTTCACCTCGCCCGGTAGGGTCTGCTATGATCGTTTCCAGGGATATGGACATGGCGGGCTCCGTTAGCGGCGGCTGCGTAGAAGGAGCGGTGATCAAGTCGGCTGTACCGTTGATCGAAGAAAAGAGCGCCAAAAGGATGGCTTATGGGGTAGCTGACGAAGAGGCCTGGGCGGTCGGGCTCAGCTGCGGCGGCAAAATGCAAGTCTTTGCCGAACGCTTCCTTGCTTTTGACGAACGCCCGGAGGAACAGCAAGTGTGGCAGCGGCTTAATAGCTGTCTGTCCGATAACGAAGCATGCGTACTTTTAACCCGGATAGCTGACGGCGCCCCTCACCATTTGCTCCTCCTTCCCGATGGGACTGTCCTGGGGAAGGATCCTCAACCCGGATTAGTTGAGGAAGGCCTGCGTGCATATCGCGAACGCAAGAATCAGGTGATTGAAAGCGAGGAGACCCCTTATTTTGCACAGGTCTTCCCGCGTAAAAGCCAATTACTCATTATTGGGGCTGCTCACATTACTGTTGATCTGGTGGAGCTGGCTAAAATGTATGATTTTGAAATCATCGTCATCGACCCGAGAGGTGTTTTTTCCAGTAAAACGCAGTTTACTTCTCCTCCGGACTACATCTTTACCGACTATCCGGCCGAGATTCTGCCTGATTATACGCTGGACGCCTACACCTATGCAGTAGTCCTTTCACATGACCCAAAAATTGACGACAACGCCTTGCATCTCTTGTTGCCTTCCAAGGTGGCTTACATCGGCGCATTAGGCAGTCGCAAGACGCACGCCAAACGCGTAAAAAGGCTGGAAGAAGCCGGATTCAGCGAAGAACTCATTCAAAAGATCCATGCTCCCATTGGGGTTGACATCAATGCCATGACGCCAAAGGAAATCGCCTTGAGTATCATGGGAGAGCTCATTAAGGTAAAAAATCAGCACCTGTAAAATAGATGTGGTAAGGTGGAAAGCGCCTTACAACATCTTTTTTAAAAATCTGCCCATCTCATCCCAACTAAGGCTGGCGCACTTCATACGGCCGGGAAACTCCCGGGCAGCAGCAAAGGCTTCAAAGTCAGCTCTGTTGTCTTCATTATTGGCTACTTCATGATGAAGCGTATGCAGAAATTCACTGCAAATTTGTACTGATTCCTCAATGGACTTTCCCTCCATAGATTGCACCATTACAGAAGTCGAGGCCTTGGAAATGGCGCAGCCATAGCCGTGAAAATGAATTGACGTGATCACATTATCCTCTACCTCCAAGAACACTTTGAACTTATCTCCACAGAGGGGATTATAAGCTTCCAGTAAGTAAGTAGCTGTTTCCTTTTTAGCATAATGATAGGGGTCGTTGTTGTGTTTGAGGATGACATCTTTATAAAGCTGTTTGAGCTTGTCATTCATAGGTTTTGTGGTTTAGTCGTCTGGTTAGAATAAAAACTTTTGCATTTCGTTAAGCGCTTTGACCATACGGTCTACTTCTTCAAAGGTATTATAAATGGTGAAACTGGCTCTGCTGGAGCCCGGAATATCGAGTAAGTCCATTAAAGGTTGGGTGCAGTGGTGGCCTGCACGAATAGCGATGTTCTCTGCGCCGAGGAAAGTAGCTGCGTCATGAGGGTGGATGTGATCAAAAGAAAAAGATACAATAGCGCTTTTGCGGGCGGCATTTCCTATGATCTTCAATCCTTGGATACGTTGCAACTCTTGTTCGGCATACCCCCTTAATTCTTTGAGAAATCGCAGGATCTGCTGCTTGTCGTATTGTTGCAGGTATTCAATGGCATAGCCGAGTCCGATAATGCCCGCTACATTAGTTGTTCCGGCTTCAAATCTTTGTGGAGCGCCGGCGAAGGTCGTGTCTTCAAAACCAACTTCGCGGATCATATCCCCACCGAAGGTTACCGGCGCCATATCCGCCAGGAAATCCTCCCGCCCGTATAGAACACCAACGCCTGTAGGGCCGAAAACCTTATGCCCGGAAAAAACAAAAAAGTCGCAATCCATAGTTTTTACATCGATAGGGAGGTGTGCCGTGCTCTGGGCGCCGTCCACTAAAACCGGTATGCCTTTTTTGTGGGCCAGCCCGATGATCTCTTCGACGGGATTGATCGTCCCCAGGGTATTGGAGATGTGCACGACGGCTACCATTTTTGTTCTGCCTGACAATCGCTCTTTAAAAGCCTGCATATCGAGCTCTCCCCTATCGTTGAGAGGGATGACGACTAATTTGGCCTTTTTTTTCTTGCAGGCGATTTGCCAGGGGATCAGGTTGGCGTGGTGTTCCATAGCGGAAATCAGCACTTCATCGCCGGTATGCAGTTGTCCTTCCAGAAAAGACTGAACTACGAGGTTAATGCCTGCTGTGGTCCCGCTGGTATAAACAATACTGTCCTGGGAAGGGGCTTTCAGGAAGCGCGCTACGGTTGAGCGGACTTTCTCATACCGCTCGGTGGCAGCGACGGCCAGCGGATAGATCCCTCTGTGAATATTAGCGTTCTCTGAACGATAAAAATCAGCGATTCCGCGGATGACCACGTCCGGCTTCTGCATGGTGGCGGCATTATCCAGATAAGCCAGCCGGGGATGGTGAACAAAAATCGGAAAATCCTGTCGAATGATCAGAGGGTCTATCATAAATCTTAAATCTAAAGCTTTTCAATTAAAAGTTCAGGCAGCAGGAAAAAGTTTAATTTTTTTTTTACGATTTTGTATGTTGCAAGGATGGAACGCTAATAAGCAAGTGAGCCATTTTTTTCAGGCCGAAAAAAGAGAAGATGATTACAGTAAAAGAAGCAATTGATATCATTACCAGCAAAGTCAAGGATTTTGGCACGGAATCCATTCACCTGGATGACGCCATTGGGCGTGTTTTACGGGAAGACCTGTACGCTGACCGGGATTTTCCGCCTTATCACCGGGTGACGATGGACGGCATCGCGATCCGCTTTGACGCCTATGAAAAAGGGACCCGTAGTTTTCCCATAGAAGATGTAGCTGCCGCCGGAGCAGCACAAAAAGCACTCCAACAACCTGCGGCTTGCTTTGAAGTAATGACGGGCTCCATCCTTCCGAAAGAGACCGACACGGTCATCCGTTATGAAGATCTAAAAATAGAGAACGGCCGTGCTGTGCTTGAGGTCGATGCCGTCAAAAAGGGGCAGAATATTCATTTTCAGGGAGAGGACCGCAAACAGGGGAGTCTGGTAGTAAAAAGAGGACGCCGGCTTTCTCCGGCGGAGATCGGAGTGGCAGCTACGGTGGGAAAAAAACATCTCCTGGTGAGCAGATTGCCGAAAGCCATTATTATTTCCACCGGGGATGAGTTGGTCGAGGTAGACGAGCATCCTCTTCCTCATCAGATCCGCCGATCGAATGTGCACCGTCTGAAAGCGACCTTATCCAATATGGGCCTGCCTGCCGACACTTCCCACCTGAAGGACGACATAGAGGAAATCCTAGGACACCTTGAGCGTTTCCTGAATGAATATGAGGTGCTGATCCTCAGCGGAGGCGTCTCCAAAGGAAAATTTGATTTTTTGCCAGAGGCCCTTAACAAGCTGGGTGTCAGAAAACTATTTCATAAAATCAAGCAACGCCCTGGAAAGCCCTTTTGGTTTGGAGAAGCGCCTAAAGGTCCGCTCGTTTTTGCCTTACCCGGTAACCCGGTTTCTTCATTTATGTGCACGCACCGCTATTTCATCCCCTGGCTCGAGCAATGCATAGGGCTGCACACCTGGGCGCAGCCAACCGCCATTTTACAAGAGGATTTTACCTTCAAGCCTGATCTGACTTACTTTCTGCAGGTGAAAGTAGGATATGACGAACTGGGCAGGATACTGGCCCATCCGGTGGAGGGGCATGGTTCAGGCGACCTGGCCAACCTGGTGGATGCCGACGCCTTTTTACAGTTGCCTAGAGGGCGGGACCTTTTTCAGAGCGGAGAAGCATTCCCCCTGTTCTTTTACCGCTAAGTCTTCATTGATTTAGCCCAACAAATTCGAAAAATTATGAAAAAAACGCCCATCCTGATCATTGGAGCCGGGCCGGCAGGGCTCGCCATAGCCGGACGACTTAGGAAACACGGCCTCGACTTCGAGTTGGTGGAGCAAAGCGGTGAAATTGCCTACAGCTGGCACAAACACTATGACCGGCTCTGCCTGCACACCGTCAAGCAACTGTCTGCATTGCCTTATCTGCCCTTTCCGGAAGAATACCCGCTTTATGTACCTCGACTGGACCTCATCCGGTACTACAAACAATACGCCGAGCATTTTAATATCCAGCCTCACTTTCATACTCAGATCAACCATATCGAACGCACGAAGGAGGGGAAATGGGAAGCACAGCTAAAGGACGGACCGTCCTGGCTGGCCGACAACATCATCATTGCCACAGGAGTCAACCGGGTCCCCTTCCATCCTCATTGGGATGGGCAGGAAAATTTTGAGGGGGAGATCGTCCACTCCCGAAATTACAGCAACCCAAAGCCTTTTCTAGGGAAAAAGGTGCTGATCATCGGCATGGGCAACACGGGAGCTGAGATTGCCCTCGACCTGGCGGAAGCTGGAGTAGAAACCTACATTTCCGTTCGAAGCCCGGTCAACATCGTACCCAGAGACTTTCTTGGACGTCCTACCCAGCTGACCGCCAAAAAGCTGGAAAAGATCCCCTTCGGACTGGGTGACTGGCTGGGCACACAGGTCCGAAAGCTGGCCGTGGGCAACCTTAAAAAATACGGCTTGAAAACATCCAGAATGCCTCCGGCCGTGCAGCTCAAAAAAACGGGCAAAACGCCTGTTATTGACCTCGGTACGGTGGAATTGATCAAAGCCGGAAAGATCAAGATATTGCCGGATATCGATCACTTTAACATAGAAGGCCTAATCCTTTTTGAAAATGACGAACAGCATCATTTTGATGCCATCATACTGGCCACAGGATACCGGGCGCAAATCGAAGACTTGCTGGAAGATACTGACGGCTTGCTGGACCAGAACGATGTGCCTAAAAGCCCCGTGGGAAAGGGAAAACATGAGGGGCTTTATTTTATCGGCTTTGACAATTACAAGTTGGGCGGCATTTTAGGTACGATCATCACGGATTCGGAAACCATTCTTAAAAGTATTATTCGAAAAAAAACCAATAGCCTATGTCCGTAGCCCTGGAATGGATGCGCGAGATCTACACTAACGGATTTAAGGGGAAAAATTTACGCATTCCAGCCGATCATGACAGTCTGGAAAAAGAAGCCCGGGAGCGCATGTCGGAAAAAGCCTTTGCCTATGTTGCAGGAGGGGCCGGCCGTGAGATCACCATAGAGAACAACAGAAAAGCGTTCGATGCGGTGCGCATACGGCCAAGGATGCTCAAAGGAGCGGATCAGTTGGAGACTTCCACTACTTTGCTGGGGCTTAAACTCCCGGCGCCGGTCTTGTTCGCTCCTATCGGCGTATTGGATCTGGCCTGCAAGAACGGTGACCTTCACCTGGCCCGCGCCGCTGCTGAGGTCGGGCTTCCGATGATCTTTTCCAACCAGGCTTCCGTTCCGATGGAAGACTGTGCTGCCGTGATGGGAGGCGGCCCCCGTTGGTTTCAACTTTACTGGAGCAAGTCTGAGGAGCTGGTTCAAAGCTTCCTAAAAAGAGCCGAAAACTGCGGATGCTCCGCCATTGTCGTCACCCTCGACACCACCATGCTAGGGTGGCGTCCACGGGACCTGAACCTGGGCTATTTACCTTTTCTGCATGGGAAAGGACTGGGGCAATACCTGTCTGACCCTGTTTTCCAAAAGCTTGTCGATCAAAGACAGGAAGCCGGAGACCTTCCTCCATCCGGGGGAGTTACGTTACAAGCATTATTGTCCCTGATACAGCTGACTTCTCGGTATCCGGGAGGCTCGTTCTTCAAAAAGTTCGCCGCCAAAAAAGGTTTGTATGGCGTTCGGACGTTTACTGACATCTATACGCGGCCCTCGCTGAACTGGGAAGATCTCAAGCGGCTGAGAGACTATACGCAGCTTCCCATCCTGCTAAAAGGTATTTTGCATCCGGATGACGCCCGTAAGGCTCTGGATTACGGAATGGAAGGCATCGTTGTCTCCAACCATGGCGGCCGGCAGGTAGACGGGGCCGTCGGCGCCGTCGAGGTATTGCCCGGGATAGTCGAAGCCGTCGGCAAGCGCATTCCTGTTCTGATGGACAGCGGCATTCGCAATGGTTCGGACATCTTTAAGGCGATAGCGCTCGGCGCCGCCGCAGTATGTCTGGGTCGGCCATACGTGTACGCGCTGGCCCTGGGAAAAGAAGAAGGCGTTAAAACCTTAGTCCGGCACCTGCTTTCCGAACTGGAATTGACCATGGGGCTCACCGGCTGCCGAAGCATCCAGGACATCAACAAAGACATGATCATAAGATGAAAACGACCCCGGTTTGTATCATTGGCGCCGGGCCTGCCGGGCTAACCGCCTCCTTATTTCTGAGTAAGGCAGGGATCGGCCACATTTTACTGGACCGCGAGCACTTCCCCAGAGATAAGGTATGCGGCGAGTCTTTTGACGGAAAAGTATTTCATTTGCTCCAACAACTTGATCCCCGTTGGCTGGAAGAATTGGAAGAAAAGAAAAAAGTAGAAAAATGCTGGTCGTACAGTCTGACCAACAGCTGGGGGCACAAGCTCACCGTACGTTTTCCTCAACACCACACCCCAAAACTACACATCAAAAGAAAAGACTTCGATGCTTTTTTGATGAAAAAAGCTCAGGAGCAACAAGCAGCTGAGGTATTCCAGCAAACTAAAGCCACCAGCATCCAACAGCAAAAAGATGGAGTCAGGGTATCTACAAACAAGGGCGACATACTGGCCCAATTGCTTATCGTGAGCAGCGGGGCGACCGCCCTTATCGGGAAAATGCCTGCAAAAAAACGGTCAGTTAAGGCGCCGTTCATATTTGCCCGCGCTTATCTGAGGGGAATTCCTCGCCTGGAAAAATCGTCAGAGCTGGAGATCTTTTTCATCAGACACCCCTTCAAGGGATGTTTGCTGCTCTGCCCTTTATCACAAGACGAGATGAATGTAGAGATCGGCATGGAGCAAAAGGAATGGAAACGCCGCCCACAAAAGCTGGATCAGCTGTTTTGGGGAGCCATCGAAACGGCAGGGTTGAAGCAGCGATTACAGGAGGCTACTCTTTCGGGGCCGGTCAAAAGCACATTCATGAACTTATCGACTAGCCCCCGGACTTATTCTGCCGAGCGTATCTTGCTGGCCGGCTCAACAGCGGGCTCTGTCAATCCCGTCACCGGCTATGGAGTAGGCCACGCCATGACCATGGGCCGGCTGGCTGCCGGGCAGGCTGAAGCAGCGTGGAAAGCACAGGACTTCAGCAGGTCTTTTTTGAGAAATTACGATACCATGGTCAAAAAGAAATTAGGCCGGGAAATCTTCTTAAGCCATGCCGTCACCCGCTTGCAAAAAAGAATAGACCTGCTGGAGCCGCTGATCTATCTGATGAGCCGGGGTCAGGTATTGTCGAATATTTTAAGCGACCGGCATTTGGTTCAGCATTTGTTCAATCCCAGGTTTTATTTTCGGCATTGGAAAGAGGAGGTTAAATGAGGGATCGAACACGCCCCTTAAGAATACAGTTATAAAAATAAAAAACCAAATGAAGCTCCTGATTAGTGTTCTTTTGAATGGGTTACTTGTCTATTTCGCCTCATGGCTGTTGTCGGGTGTTTATGTGGAAAGCTTTTTCATCGCTATTGTGGCGGGGGTCGCGTTGGGATTCATCAACTTGTTTATCAAACCTATCATTACCTTTCTGACGCTTCCGATCACCGTTATTACCCTGGGCCTATTCTTATTTATCATCAACGGAGCCATGGTGCTACTGGTCGACCGGCTGATCGTAGGATTTTCTGTCGACGGCTGGACATGGGCGATCCTTTTCTCCATCGTATTGGCTTTTCTAAACCTGCTGATAGGGAGCTTCGAAATGAATACCAAAACGTCAAATAAAAGCATATAACAATTATGAAGTACTTAAAAAAAGCATGGATGCTCCTTCCACTCATTTTATTGCTGGGCTGTTCTCAGCAAGCTGAAAATGAAGCTAAGGACGTTCAGGAAGAAATGCAAGAACTGGTTGATGCGACCGGTGAGGATATGAAAAAAGAAATGACCGAAATAAAAGCAGACATGGAAAATTTACAAAATCAATTGGACCAGAGAATTAAAAGTTTGGAAAACGAAGCTGCAAAAGCTTCGGAAGAAGCCCAAAAAGAAATCCAACAAAAGATCGATAACCTCGAAGGACTGAGATCAGATCTGAATGATCGGGCTCAAAAAGCAGGTAAAAACATGAAAGAAGGTTTTGATGAGTTTAAAAAAGAAGTCAATACTGCCATCGATAAAGCCGATCAGTGGATCAAAGAACAAACCGATTCCTGATCGTATCAGAGCTTTTAAATAATCAATTTTGCGGGTTGTATGAAAAGTCATCTTATTTGACCGTCTGCCCTTTAGTTTTGTGCGGCGCATAAAATGCTTTTTCTGAGATTTCTGCCGAAGAAATTCTGCGATTTTCTTCGGCAGAAATCTCAGAAACAAAATTAATTAGGCGGTGCGGGCGAAATAAACTGTCTTTTGGCGCCATTCAAAGGAGAATAGTTGAAAACTATTCCTCTTTTTCATTTTCAAGCTCAAATCATAAAAAAATGTTAATCTTCAACCCAATCTATTGACAAAACCTTTACTTTAGGTCTTGTTTTGTTTTTTAAAAAAAAATGCATTTTTCTGAATCTTAAATCTATTTGTAGTTTAAATTCCATTCCACGTGACAGAAAAAGAAATTAAATCTGCCCTCAAAAACTGGAGGAGCATAGTAAAAAAGTATCAAAAGCCAAGTACTAAAAAAGCGATTACCCAACTATTGAACACTTTTCTGCCCTTTCTCGGGCTTTGGGTCTTGATGTACTTCAGCCTGCAATGGTCCATCTGGATCACGATCGGATTAGCCCTTATTAACGGCTTTTTTATGGCTCGAATTTTCATTATCCAGCACGATTGCGGCCACCACGCTTTTTTGAAATCGAAAAAATGGAACGAAGCTGTCGGTTTTGTCTGTAGCTTTTTCACTTCTATTCCTTTCAAATACTGGGCTCAAGTGCACAACTTTCACCACGCACATACCGGACAATTGGATCACAGAGACATCGGAGACATCAACTTACTTACCGTCAGCGAATACAAAGAATTAAGCAAGTGGGGGCGTTTCAAATACCGCCTTTGGAGAAGCCCGGTTGTTTTGTTCATCATCGCACCGGTGGTGTACATGACTTTTTCCAACCGCTATCCTATTTTCAAACTAAAAGGCTGGGACAACATTCGCCGCTCTCAGATACTCAATAACCTGCTGATCCTTGGTGCTTACGTGCTCGTTGCCTGGCTGGTAGGCTGGAAAAAATTTCTACTCGTTCACCTAAGCATCATTTTCCTGTTTTCCGTCATCGCTTTCTGGTTTTTCTACGTCCAACACCAACATGAAGAGGCGTACAAAAGATGGAAGCCTGACTGGGATTTCCTGGTGGCGTCTATTAAGGGCAGCACCTACTACAAATTGCCTAAACTGGTTAACTGGCTGACCGGCAACATTGGCGTGCATCACATCCACCACCTCTGCCCAAGAATACCCAACTACAACCTGCTGAAGTGCGCAAGGGAAAATCCTATTTTTCAAAAATACACCAGCACCATTACCTTTAAAGACAGCCTGCAGTGTGTTTTCAATAAACTGTGGGACGAAAACCGCGAAAAGATGATCTCCTTCCGGGAATTCTACCGGATGGAACAATTGGGCTTGGTGTGAAAAACCTTATGGTAAAAAAGGGGAGGGTCAGTAGGTCCGAATATTAATTTTCAATATTCGGACCTACTGACCCTCCCCTTTTTTTTTGCTATATTGAAGCGGTCTCTATATGAGGTTGTTTAAAACATTAATAATCCGATATGAGAATCCATCTTTTCACTCTCCTTTTGTTTAGCTTCCTTAACTGTGGCATAATGGGACAGGAAAAAAAACTGATGACAGTAGAAGACGTCGCCCAGCTTAAAACCATCAACCCGACCGCCACGATCTCCTATGGCGACAATGAGCATCAGTTTGGCGACCTAAGAATACCCAGGGCCAAAGGCCGCCACCCAGTAGTTGTTATTATCCACGGGGGCTGCTGGCTGGATGCTTATGATCTTCACCTCATGGACGCCATGGCCACCAACCTTACCGGGCAGGGCTTCGCCACCTGGAACCTGGAGTACCGGAGAGTAGGAAATGAAGGCGGCGGCTGGCCCAATACTTTTCTGGATGTAGCCAAAGGAATCAATCACCTGCGAGAGATCGCCGAAGAATACCGGCTCGACCTGTCGAGAGTAGTCGTCACCGGGCATTCCGCGGGCGGTCATCTGGCGCTTTGGCTGGCCGACCGTGTGAATTTACCGGAAACCTCCGACCTGTTTTTGCCCGATCCGCTGCCCACCTCTGGCGTAGTCAGCCTGGCCGGCATCGTAGACCTGAGCACCTATCTGGACCGCAGCGGTGGAAGCTGCGGCAGCAGTGTGTCCAGCCTGATCGGCGGTTTCCCGGAAGAGTATCCCGAACGTTATGTACAGGGCTCGCCCATCAACCTGCTTCCCTCCGGCATACGAAAGGTACTGGTTACAGGTAAGAGGGACGGCATCGTTCCCATTGCTCATGTGAAGCCTTATTTTGAAAAAGCCAAAGCCGGAGGAGAAAAAATCCAATCTATTGAAGTGGATAACGCCGGTCATTTTGAAGTGATCTCCCCGGGTAGCGTCGCCTGGCCGTTTATCGAAAAAGCCATCGTCAAAATGTCCAAAAAAAGAATTAAGGGCCCTACACTGGGTAAAAAACCATTCAACAAACAATAATTATGGCGCTGAGAATCCATCTGATCGCTTTCTTAGTTCTACCCCTTATGCTGAACAGCCAATCTGCACCGCGGGAAATTACCGATCCGGGTATCGTGGAAATTAACAAAATGCCTCCTCATGTGGCTAACTTTTCTTTCGACAGCCTGGAAGAAGCATTGGAAGGAAAGCACCAAAACACGCTATGGCATCAATCCCTGAACGGAGACTGGAAGTTCAACTGGACTTCAAACCCCAAAGACAGACCCCTCGACTTTTATAAAGAAGACTTTAACGACAGCCGGTGGGAGGATTTTTCCGTCCCCGCCAATTGGGAGATCAACGGATACGGCATTCCTATCTACGTCAACCACCCCTATGAATTTACCAAAGAACCTAATCCTCCGCATGTGCCGGAGCATTACAATCCGGTGGGTTCTTATCGCAAAACTTTCACCATCGACCCTTCCTGGATGGACCGCAAGGTGATCCTGCACTTTGGGGCTGTAAAGTCCGCCTTCTTTTTATGGATCAACGGAGAAAAGGTCGGTTACAGCCAGGGCAGCAAGCTGCCTGCTGAATTCGACATCACCTCCTTTATTCGCGAAGGAGATAATTTGCTCGCTATAGAGGTCTATCGCTGGAGCGACGGCACCTACCTGGAATGCCAGGATTTCTGGCGCATCAGCGGCATTGAACGCGATGTGTTCCTTTATACAAAACCTAAAGTGCAACTTTTCGACTTTTTCGCCAAAGCCTCCCTAAGTACGGATTATCAAAACGGAGAGCTGAAGCTTTCCGAACTGGTTTTCCATAATTTTACCGAACAAAAAATTACCGACTATCAACTACAGATCCAACTGTTCGATGCGGACGGCCAACTCGTTTTTTCCGAAAATAAAAAGATCGGGTTCGATGGAGAAAAAGGGACCGATTCTTACGAGAAAACAATTCCCGAAGTTCGACCCTGGACGGCAGAAACCCCCTACCTGTATACTCTGATATTGAAATTTGGCGATGCCGAAGGCCAAACGATCGAGGTGCTATCGGAGAAAATCGGCTTTCGCACGGTAGAGATCAAAAACGGCCAATTGCTGATCAATGGTCGTCCCATTTACATCAAAGGTGTCAACCGCCATGAGCACGAGCCCGCTACGGGCCATGTCGTTACAGAAAAAATGATGCGGCTGGACATCCAGCGCATGAAGGAGCTCAATGTGAATGCCGTACGAACGAGCCATTACCCCAACGACCCTCGCTGGTATGACCTCTGTGACGAATACGGCATTTACGTGGTGGATGAAGCCAACATCGAGTCGCACGGCATGTATTACAACCTGGCCAACACTTTGGGTAATAATCGCGACTTTCGGGAGGCGCACCTGCAGCGGGTGCGCAGAATGGTGGAACGCGATAAAAATCATCCCAGCGTTATCCTCTGGTCGATGGGCAATGAAGCCGGCAACGGCATTAATTTTTATACCGCTTATGAATGGATCCGGGAAAGAGACGACACGCGTTTTGTGCAATACGAAAGAGCGATAGTGGGTTGGGGGAAAAATGCTTTATTCGAATGGAATTCCGACATCATTGCCCCTATGTATTATTGGGTGGATGATCTGGAAGCCATGGCGGAAGCCCAGCCGGAAAAACCGGTCATTTTGTGCGAATATGCGCACGCTATGGGCAACAGCATCGGCAATTTCAAGGAATACTGGGATGCTTTTTACCGTCACCCCCGCATGCAGGGCGGTTTTATCTGGGATTGGGTCGACCAGGGCTTGTACAAAGAAATGCCGGACGGGACCACCATCTTTGCCTACGGCGGCGATTACGGTCCGCCGGATACGCCCAGCGATAATAACTTCCTCATCAATGGCGTCATACAACCCGACCGGGAACTGAATCCTCACGCCCATGAGGTCAAAAAAGTGTATCAATACGTCAACACACAGCTAGCCGATCCGGCAACAAAGACGATCCGGGTATACAATCGTTACGATTTCATTGGTCTGGACCACCTTTACCTGCGTTGGGAGCTCTTAAGCGATGGCCGGGTTATCGATAGCGGCCGTTTGGATCAGCTGAATGTTCCGGCGCAAACGGAAAAAGCCGTTGCGCTCGACTGGGCATTCAACCGGCAAAACGATCATGAATACTTATTGAACGTGTCTTATCACCTGAAAGCAGCTTCTCCCATGCTTCCCGCTGACTACCAGGTTGCCGGGGATCAACTACCGCTGGGCGGCGACTACCGATCTGAAACGCCTGAATGGGAAGGGCCTGATTTTACGGTGGATTATAATGCTTCCAGCGCTCGCTTCACCGGTCCGAACTTTGAGGTTGTTTTTTCCCGGGAAAAAGGGACCATTATCTCCTATCGATACGACGGGACGCAAATTATCCAGTCGGGGCCTCAGCCTAATTTCTGGCGTGCTCCTGTTGACAACGACTACGGCGCAAGTCTTCAAAAAAAGCTGGCTGTCTGGAAAGACCCTGCTTACACGCCCTGGGAAATGGGGGTAAAAAAACATATGGACGGGATGATCGTCGAATTCGAGCGGCTCTTGCTGAAGGGAGAAGCGCGGCAGGTCATTGAATATTTGGTTGATAAGACCGGAAAAATCCGGGTGCGCAACCAGATGGAAGCCATCAAAGGGGATTATCCGATGCTCTTTAAGTTCGGCATGGAGATGGCCTTGCCGAAGAGCTTTGACCGTTTGGAGTGGTATGGCCGGGGGCCTTTCGAGTCTTATGAAGACCGCAAAACGTCCGCTGACATCGGCATTTACCAAAGCACGGTAAGTAAGCAGTGGCACCCTTACGTTCGCCCTCAGGAAACGGGCAATAAAACGGATGTCCGCTGGCTCCGCATCAGTCAGCAAGACGGGCGATCCATTTTCATCAGCGGACCGCAGTTGTTGAATTTCAGCGCCCTGCATTTCAGCCGGGACGATCTGGATTCCGGCGAGGAAAAAGGGCAGCAGCACGCGGCGGAACTCCGGGGGCGCAACAGCACTTTTCTGAACATTGATCTTCGGCAGATGGGCGTGGGAGGAAATAACAGCTGGGGCGCCTTGCCGCTGGAGCGGTATCGGATGCCGTACCGGAGTTATGCGTATGAGTTTTGGATGGTTCCGGAGTAATTTTTTGAACGGATGCTTTTCCGACCTTCTGTCGGAAGATGCTGGATGATGGTTCGCCTTCGGCGAAGATGCTGGATGATCCATATTTCCGTATCGTCGGGCATCTGCTTTGTGCTTTGACTTTTCTACAGTTCTTCCACCAACAAGCGAGAAAAATGAATAGTCATATATTCCGTACCTACGGCATGGGGTTTTGTTGTTGTCCCTTTTTTCTACCAACATTCAGCCCCTAGCGGGGCTAGTTGGCTGATTACCAAAAGGGAAATCTCCGAATTTACGTTAAGTAAGGTTATCAATTTGTCCATAATTACAGGAACTAGCAAAATAGCCATTTCGCTGCAAGGAAGTGACTTGCTTCTGCTTGACTGCTTCAATTTCTTTGTAGTATCTTTGAGCAGGGCTGAACTTTTATTGTATTTTTTGATTATGTGGTAAAACCACAGAGGCAACTACAGCTCATTTCTTTTATACGTTCAACCTATCCATGCAATAACGCTCAATGAAACCTTTATTCTACATTCTGGCTTTCCTAACTAGCATCGGTCTTTTCCAGCAGGAAAGGCCTGTCTCTTCCTCTCCCATGGAAGAGATCTGTGACAATGCCCTAGATGACGACCAAGACGGCCTGATCGACCTCAACGATCCTGATTGCAAATGTCCGGAATTCGAGCCGCAGTCGCTTATTCCCAATCCTTCTTTTGAAGACCTGGAGTGCTGTCCGGAAACCCGCAGCCAGCTCGATTGCGCCACAGGCTGGGCACAGGCCTCTCTGGCCACGACGGATCTTTTACACACCTGCAACTGGATGGGCTGGCCTAACCTGGAGCCGCCGCTCCCTTTTCCGGACGGTGAGGCAGTCGCCGGATTTCGCAACGGCCGATTTAGCGGCGAAGACGCTCAGCCCAACTGGAAAGAGTACATGGGCGCCTGTCTGCTGGCGCCGCTCAAGGCGCGCAATGCCTACCGCTTCCAGTTTTACATCGGCTACAGCAACAGAGGTAATTCGCCGACCACCCAGCTAGTCTTTTTCGGAGCAACCACTTGTGACAGCCTACCCTTCGGCATCAATAACCCTAATCATGGCTGCCCGACTAATGGGGGAGGAAAGGGCTGGGTGGCGTTGGATTCGGTACAGATCGGCGGCGCCTTAAGCTGGGAACGAAAAGAGGTCACCCTCTATCCTCGTGAGGACATTCACGCCATCGCCATCGGGCCCAATTGCCCGGAACTGTATTACGAATACTCCACCTATTACTTTTTGGATGACCTGGTGCTGGCGGAGGAACAGGAATTTGAATACCGAATTAGTCCGTCCGGTGCTCCTTGTGGGGAAGATTTTATGCTCAGCGTACCGACGATTTTCTCCACCGACTATCAATGGTACCGCAATGGAATAGCTTTAGTCGGGGAGACCAGCAATCAGCTGAAAGTCGATCAGGAAGGAGATTATGTGGTTCGCATTTTTGGAGAAAGCTCTTGTCAGGTGACCGCTCCCTATATTTTTCGTTATCCCACTAAAATGACTTATCCCGATGTGACGATCTGTGAGGGAGAAACTTATCAGCTTGGTGATCAGGCGCTTGACCGCCCAGGACTTTATACCGCCACTCTTACTGGTGCGAACGGCTGCGACAGCATTATCACGCTTAACCTGGAAGTGCAGGACGTAAGTCCGGACACCATTCGGACCAAGATCTTTAGCGGAGCATCCTATCGTCTCGGTTCAGTGGCGTATGACCAACCAGGCGAATACGTCGAACAATTCCAGTCGGTTTTTGGCTGTGACAGCACCGTGGTTTTACAGCTGGATTTTTTTGAGGTTTTTACCCCTAATGCCTTTTCGCCCAACAATGACGGGGTGAATGACTATTTCAACATTCAGGGCGGCAGTGAGCTGGATCAAATTATTGAGCTAATAGTTTTTGACAGATGGGGCAGTTTGGTTTATCGTGGAGAAAATTTAACGCCCTCCCCGAATGCGGGCTGGGATGGGCGCGTACGAGGAGAGGTCGCTGCGACAGGCGTGTACATCTACTCAGCCAGAATCTTGATGACGAATGGGGTCGAGCAGGTTTTTTCTGGGGAGGTGATGTTAGCAAGATGAAGGGGCCGATTGCTATAAACCCGCTGCTAATCTTGCTCCCTGATCTATGGCTCTTTTAGCATCCAATTCTCTGGCTTCATCCGAGCCTCCGACCAGGTGTACTTTCATTCCCGCCTTTTCCAGCGGTTCTTGCAGTGCTCGCAACGGTTCCTGACCGGCGCAAATAACCACATTATCCACTTCCAGCAATTTAGGTTCGCCATTCACGGTAATGTGCAAGCCGCGGTCATCTACTTTTTCATAGGTCACCTGGGAGATCATGTTAACCTCTTTCATTTTGAGGCTGGCCCGGTGAATCCAGCCGGTGGTTTTGCCCAAGTCTTTGCCGTGTTTTCCTTTGGAGCGCTTCAACAGATAAATCTCTCTGGCGGGCGGCAAAGGCTCCGGCATTTTGATGGCGCCGCCGCGAGCATAGCTTTTGTCTACTCCCCATTCCTTCATAAAGGCTTCCACGTCCAGGCTTGGAGAGGGCGCCTCGTGATCATGGGCCAGGAATTCCGCCACATCAAAACCAATGCCTCCGGCGCCTACGATGGCCACTTTTTTACCGACCGGCTTGAGCTGATACAGCACGTCCACATAACTCAGCACTTTGGGATGATCCTCTCCTTCAAAACCAGACTTTCTGGGTGTGACGCCAGTAGCCAGAATGACCTCATCAAAATTTTCGCGGATCAGGTCTTCAGCGTTTACCCTCTTATTCAAGTGCAGATGCACGCCCGTTAGTTGTATCTGTTTGTTAAAATAACGCAGGGTCTCGTAGAATTCTTCTTTGCCGGGAATTCTCTTGGCCATGTTGAATTGACCGCCGATCTCATCGGATGCTTCGAACAAATGAACTTCGTGGCCCCGCTCCGCGGCGATGGTCGAACTGGCCAGGCCGGCAGGGCCGGCCCCCACCACGGCAATTTTTTTCTTTTTCTCTGCCGGGAGGTAATTGAGCTCCGTCTCGTGACAGGCGCGCGGATTCACCAGGCAGGAACAAATTTGTATCTGAAAAGTGTGGTCCAGACAAGCCTGGTTACAGCCGATGCAGGTGTTGATCTCATCCACGCGATTCTCCATGGTTTTTTTTACCAGATCGGCATCTGCCAGAAATGGACGCGCCATGGAGACCATATCGGCATGACCTTTGGCCAGGATGTCCTCAGCTGTCCCCGGCATATTGATGCGGTTAACGGTCACTAACGGGACATTCACCTCTCCCATTAATTTTTCCGTTACCCAGCTGAAGCCTCCTCTGGGCACCATGGTGGCAATGGTCGGCACTCTGGCTTCATGCCAGCCGATGCCGGTGTTGATGATGGTGGCGCCTGCTTTTTCTATGGCTTTGGCCAGCTGAACGACCTCCGGCCAGGTGCTGCCGTCTTCGACCAAATCAAGCATCGATAGCCGGTAGATGATGATGAAATCAGGTCCCACCCGCTCACGCGTGCGACGGACAATTTCAATTGGAAATTTGATCCGGTTTTCATAATCACCGCCCCACTCATCACTGCGATGATTGGTGCGTTTGACGATAAACTGATTGATGAGGTAGCCTTCGGAACCCATGATCTCTACGCCGTCATAGCCCGCCTGCTGCGCCAGAGCGGCGCATTCCACGTAATCTTGGATAGTGCGTTCGATATCTTCACCCGTCATTTCCCTGGGCGTAAGCATATTGATCGGCGCTTTAATCGGAGAAGGAGCAACGATATTTTTATGGTAGGCATAGCGCCCGGTATGTAGTATTTGCATGCATATTTTCCCATATTCCTTATGCACGGCCTCCGTGATCAGTTTATGCTGAGCCACTTCTTCTACGTTCGTCAGTTTGGCGGCGCCGGGCCCTACACATCCTTCGATATTGGGGGAAATGCCTCCCGTCACAATAAGGGCCACCTGCCCCCGGGCCCGCTCTGCATAGAAGATGGCCGCTCTTTCAAATCCGTTTTCCGCTTCTTCCAGCATTGTGTGCATGGAGCCCATCAGGACTCTGTTCTTTAAAGTCGTAAAGCCCAGGTCTAAGGGCGCTAGCAGATGAGGGTAGTTGTTCGACATAGATACTATCGTATTCGCGCCTGTCGTTCGACAGGTAGATGTTTAAGAATCCCGACAGGGATTCCATATGATTCCCATTGATTATATGGGGTTGTGTAAAAAGTCTTCGTACTCTTCCCGCCTGACGGCCGGCAGGTTTGCACAGCTAATAAAATTCTTTTTTGAGTTTTTTGCCTAAGAAAATCTGCGATTTTCTTAGGCAAAAAACTCAAAAGATAGAATCATTTAACCCGGGCAAACCTGCCGGCCGTCAGGCGGCAGGAGTAGCTGATTTCCACAACCCCGGATGGTTGTTGAATGATTCACCTTACGCAGAGTATACCCTGCGTAAGGTCAGTTATTAATTTTCATTATCAGGCTTAGGGACAACCGCCAATTTGATCCAAAATCCTTGATCCATCTACCTTCTACCCTCTACCCCTTCCACTTTTGTCCTTTCCTCATACATTTCTTCAATTTCCGCGGCATATTTTTTGCGGATCACTCTTCTTTTCAGTTTCATGGTTGGCGTCAGTTCGGCTTCGGAACCATCCTCATGGATGGGCAGCCACTCCTTATGCACCAAGGTAAACTTTTTTATCTGCTCAATATGGCTAAATTCAGGATTAACTTTGTCAATGATTTGTTGAAAAAGGTCGATAACACGCTGATCCCGGACCATTTCCCCGAAAGAAGACCATTCGATATCATGTCGTTCACACCAATGCTGAAGGACCTCTTCGTTGGGCAGGATCAAAGCGGAAACGAATTTTCTTTTTTCCCCCACGACCATAGCCTGTTCCACGTAGAATTCCTCTTTCAGGCGGCTTTCGATGGGAGCCGGCGCCACATATTTGCCCCCTGAAGTTTTGAGCAATTCTTTTTTCCGGTCTGTCACTTTAAGCATAGGGCGGCCATCGGGTCCGGGATCCAGGCGGCCGATATCGCCGGTCTTGAACCATTGCTTGCCGTCGATCTCTTTAAAGACGGCAGCAGTGGCTTCAGGCTTATTATAGTATCCCAACATGATATTAGGCCCTCTGGCGAGGATCGCTCCCTCGCCGTGTTCGTATTCGCCTTCACTTTTATCGATCATGAGCTCGATGTCCGGCAGAGCAGGGCCAATATATCCCAGCATGGCCCCTCCTTTCTCCAATTGCCCGATACAAAGCCCCGGAGAGGTTTCCGTCAGACCATATCCTTCGCGGATGGGGATGCCGGCGGCGCAGAACACCCGGGCGATATTGGCCGGCAGAGGGGCGGCGCCGGAAATGATGACTTTAACATTATTCCCTAAGGCTGCCCGCCATTTGCTGAAGATCAGTTTATCGGCTATCGACCTTTTGATTTTCGCCATGCCATGGAATTCCTTGTCGATCTCGTAATCCTCGGTCAGGGATAGCGCCCAGAAGAACAACTTTCGCTTAACCCCGGAAAGGCCATCACCCTTGGCATAAATTTTCTCGTATACTTTTTCCAGCAGCCGGGGAACGCAGGTAAACATGTGAGGTTTGACTTGCTGAATATCGCCTTCTTCTCCGCCCAGATTATCTGTTCCCGTGTAATAGACATTCAGTCCGTAATAAGTTTGAAAGTAAGTGGCGGCCCTTTCAAAGACATGGCAGATGGGCAAAAAGCTGAGCGCCCGGTCGCCTACTTCAAGCGGAAGCGATTGGCTGGCGGCCAGAGCATTGGTGCTTACATTGCGATGGGACAGCATCACGCCCTTGGGCTCGCCGGTCGTACCGGAAGTGTAAATGATGGTGGCCAGGTCATCAGGCTCGATAGCAGCTTTTATGCGGTCCACCTCTTCCTGTCCTTCGTCGGCAAAGATCTCTTCCCAGAAGGGGCGGCCCTCCACTTTGTCGAAAGTGAACACTTTTTGCAGAGAAGGCACCGACTGCTGGGCTTTGGTGACCTTATCCCAAAGGTCGCCGGCGCCCACAAAAGCATAAATGACACCCGAATCAGAAAAAATATATTCGTATTCACGGGAGCTGATCGTTGGATACACCGGAACGTTAATGGCGCCGATCTGCTGGAGTCCGATATCCAGGAATACCCATTCAGGGCGGTTTTTATACACTACGACTGCTACTTTATCGCCCTTCTTTATCCCCATTTTCAATAGACCCCGGCTCACCTTATTGGCGATGGAGATGGTATCATCCGTGCTATAGGAGATCCATTCATCCGCAGGTTTGTAGTTAAAAGCTTTTTCCTGTGGGTGGTTTTCCTTTTGGTAATAAATGAAATCGAATAATCTGGTAGGCTGGTTCATCTTTTCTTGAATTAATTGGGTTAGGAAATCAACTCTTTTTGTTCGAGTATGGTCAGGACCTCCTCGTTCATAAGCGTATGTGCAAGGCCTAAGGTTTTGGGAACTTCGTATTTATAGAAAAACTTCATGGTGTGCAGGGTGCTTTCATAGAAGTTCTCGTCATAAGTCAGGTTGCCGGTCAATAAGGTCTGCTTGGCGCAAGTAGCCATTTTCAGCCACTGCCAGGCGATGACAATGGTACCGAAGAACTCCATAAAAACGGTGGCGTCAGAGAGGAAGCGCTCATAATTGCCTTTTTGGGCAAACGGGATGAGGAAATTCAGCACATCCTGGCTGAGGGAAAGCTGGTCGGCCAATATTTTGGCATAAGGTTTTAATTCGTTGTGAGTCCTTGCTTCCCGGATGGTAAGCTCCATCTCTGCAGCCAGGTATTGGAGGGCTCTGCCTTTATTCATCATAACTTTCCGCCCGAGCAGGTCGAGCGACTGTATGCCTGTGGTGCCTTCATAAATGGAAAAAATGCGGATATCGCGATAATATTGCTGGAGGACAAAATCCGAGCAGAATCCATATCCGCCCAACACCTGCAGGCCGTTGTCGATAGCTTCCCTTCCTTTTTCCGAGGGATAGGTTTTGGCTACGGGCGTCAGTAGTTCCAGCAACAAATGATACTTTTCTTTTTCTTCACCTTCCGCCATTTGTTCCAGGTCCTGGTATTTTGCCGTTTGCAACACCAGGCTGAGCGCTCCTTCATAGATGGCTTTCTGAAGCAGTAACATCCGCCGCACATCCGGATGCTCGATGATCAGCACAGGCTCAGCCTGGGGGTCTTTTTTGCCGTCTTTGGACAACTTGCGGCCCTGAGGTCGTTCTTTGGCATATTGCAGGGACGCATGATAAGCTGCCGCTGCGATGGCCACCGCACCTCTGCCGACCGCAATCCGGGCGCCGTTCATCATCTGGAACATATAATGCAAGCCATGATGAGGCTCTCCGACTAACCAGGCCCGGCAATCGTCGTTTTCGCCAAAAACGAGATGGGTAGTGCAATATCCTTTCTGCCCCATTTTCTGGTAATCACCAGCCGTAATAACGTCGTTCAACGCCAATGAGCCGTCCGGATTTATCCGTTTTTTAGGGACCGCAAAAAGAGAGATGCCTTTAGTTCCTGCCGGGGCGCCTTCAATACGCGCCAGCAGCAAGTGGATGAAGTTGGTGCAATATTCATGATCACCACCGGAGATAAAAATTTTCTGGCCTTTTATTTTAAAACTGCCGTCTTCCTGAGGATATGCAGTAGTGGTAATGTCCGACAGGGAACTTCCGGCCTGAGGTTCGGTCAGGCACATCGTGCCTCCCCACTCTCCTGAAACCATTCTGGGCACATAAGTTTCTTTGAGCGCCTCATTCCCAAACGAAAGGATCAGCTCAGCTGCTCCTCCGGTAAGTCCGAGGTAACCAGGCACATGATTGTTGGCTGCATCCATGATGTAATAGGCCGCAGTAAAGGCCATGGCCGGTAGCTGGGCGCCGCCGTGGTCATAATCGAAATGCGGGCCGACCAGGCCCAGCTCTCCTCCCATTCGAAGAATATTTTCCAGCTTTGGATGGGTTATGATCTTCCCGTCTTTAAAATGTGCCGGCTGCTCGTCCATTTCCCGAAAACAAGAATAGAGCTCCTGATCGGAATAATCCTTTACCGCTTCCAGAAAGATGCGGATCGCGTCTTCATCAAGCTCAGAAAAGCGTTTCTGCCCAAGCAGGCTTGCCAGCCCATGAACTTCGAACAGCTGATAACTCAGCGTGTCCATATTTAGGTAATCGGCCATGACTTTTTTTGTTATTGAGGTGGTCCATCGATACATTCTGCCTTTTTAGACAACCTGCACGCATATAAGAATTTTTTTTACTAAAATAGTATAAATATATCATTTGCAGCCCGAACACCGAACAGTCTATGCCAGAGTGCTGTTTTTTTTAAATTACATTCCATAATTTTACTAACCTAACGAATTTACTTTAGTTCTTAAACCCAATTCAACCCAAATTATTATGAAGTACTTTTCTTTGATCTTCTTTTTCCTTGTAACAGGCCTTTACCTTTCAGCTCAGGTGGATGCGCGCATGCTGCGCTATCCTGACGTTTCCCAGGATCAGATCGTATTCACTTATGCAAATGACCTGTGGATCTGCCCAAAAGAAGGAGGAATGGCCGTCAAGCTCAGTTCACCTGAAGGAGAGGAATCTTTCGCCCGTTTTTCTCCGGATGGAACGCAAATTGCCTTCACCGCCAATTATGACGGCAATTCGGATGTTTATGTGATCCCCACTCTGGGAGGACTACCCCAAAGGTTAACTTATCATGGCATGACGGATCGCGTTCTGGACTGGCATCCCGACGGGAACCGGGTCCTATTTCACTCCAGCAGAGAAAGCGGCCGGCAGCGATACGGCCAGTTTTTTGCCATGGCCCTGGACGGCGGCATGGCCGAAAAACTTCCCGTGCCCTATGGTGAATTTGCTTCTTACTCCAATGACGGTAAATTCCTGGCATATACCGATAAATCCAGGGCATTCCGCACCTGGAAGCGCTATCGCGGCGGGACAGCTCCGGACATCCGCCTCTTTGACCTGGAGAATAAAAAAGTCCAACTCATCGCTCCCAGTGACGCCAATGATGAGCTGCCCATGTGGTCAGGCAACAGGACCGTTTATTTTCTATCCGACCGCGGCCCCAACAAGCGATTCAATATCTGGAGCTATGACCTTAAATCGGAAGAACTCCGCCAGATCACTCGCTTCAAGGATTTTGATATCCACTTCCCGGCTATCGGACCTTCCGATATCGTCTTTGAAGCCGGTGGAAAACTGTATCTACTCGACCTGAGCACCGAAAGCCTCAAAGAAATCAAGGTGGACGTCGTCACTGATCAGGAACACCTCAAACCAAAGGTGGAAAAGGTGCAAAACTACACCAGTAGCGCCTCCATCTCTCCCGGCGGAAAGAGAGCCGTCGTAGAAGCCAGGGGCGAACTTTTTTCCCTTCCTGCCGAAAAAGGATATGTAAAAAACCTCACCAGCAGTTCCGGTGAGGCCGAGCGCTATCCCGCCTGGTCGCCCAATGGCAGGTACCTGGCGTACTGGAGCGATAAAAGCGGCGAATACGAACTTTATTTAAAGGACTTTAAAGAAAATGGAGCGGTTCAGAAAATGACCAGCTACGGCCCGGGCTTTCGCTATCAAACGTACTGGTCGCCCGACAGTAAAAAGCTGTCCTTTATGGATGAGGCCGGAAAGATCTACATTTTCAATATCGAATCAAAAGAAACCAAAGAGATCGACCAGGATCCTATGTTCATGAACCACAGCAGGCTAAGTAGTTTTCAGGCCGACTGGTCAGCCGACAGCCGCTGGATGGCCTACAACCGAAACCTGGAGAATATGAACGGCGCCGTTTTCCTTTATGACATGGAGGACAATCAGCTTCACCAGGTTACCTCAGGCTACTACAACGACCGGCAGCCGGTCTTCGACCCGGAAGGAAAATATTTGTATTACCAAACCAACCGCAACTTCGATCCCGAATACAGCAGCATGGACGGCACCTGGATCTACCCTAACGCTACTCAGATCGCTGCAGTAGGTCTGCAGAAAGGGGTCCCCTCTCCAATGGCGCCGGAAAACGATGAAGCGACCATCAAAGAAGAGAAAAGCGATGAAGAAGAAAAGAAAAATGGGAAAAAGGATAATGGGAAAAAAGTAGATATTGAGCTGGAGGGCTTCGAAAGCAGAGCAGTGCTCCTTCCTTTCCGGCCCGGCAATTACGCCAGTATAGCTGCGACTAAAGGAAAACTGATCGCCCATCGAGCTCCCAACACCGGATCAGCAGAGAGAGAGGCGCCTTTAGTCTATTGGGATTTTAAAGAACGGGAAGAAAAAACCATTCTCCCATCGGTATCCAGGTTTCAGTTGGCCGCAGATGGAGAACACCTGCTGGTCATGAACGGCCGGTCCATGGGAGTCATCAAGGTCGCTCCCAGCCAAAAGCTGGACAAAAAACTTCCGCTTGAAGACATGGAGGCCACCATTGACCCTATGGCCGAATACAAACAGATCTTCGCTGATGCCTGGCGCCTGCAACGCGATTACTTTTACGATGCCGGCATGCACGGTGTCGACTGGGACGGCATGAAAGAACGCTATGGGGCCTTACTTAAAGATGCGGTCACGAGAGAGGATCTTAACTTTATTCTTGGAGAACTGATCGGCGAATTGAATGCCTCCCATACTTATCGCGGAGGAGGGGATACGGAAGAGGAAGCATCCCGCAATGTCGGTTACCTGGGCATAGACTGGGGGATCAAAAGCGGAAAATACTACGTCAGGAAGATCATTCGAGGGGCAGAATGGGATATTGAAGACCGCTCTCCCTTAGATCAGCCCGGCGTTCAGATCAGCGAAGGCGATTATATTCTTGCTGTTAACGGGCAGCCGATGGATATTTCCAAAGAACCTTGTGCCGCTTTCGACGGCCTGGCAGGAAAAACCGTGGAGCTGAGCGTCAATAGCTATGATTCTGCAGACAGTGCTCGCATGGTCATCGTAGAGCCGATGCGCAGCGAGACGCGCCTCCGTCACCTGGCCTGGATAGAAAGCAATCGGCGGCGGGTGGAAGAAGCTACCAACGGTCGGGTGGGATATGTATATGTTCGCAGCACCGGCCGGGACGGACAAAATGAGATGGTCCGTCAGTATCAGGCGCAATGGAATAAAGAAGGCCTGATCATAGACGAGCGCTTCAACAGCGGCGGTCAGATTCCTGATCGTTTTGTCGAATTCCTTAATCGTCCGCCGGTCGCTTTCTGGGATGTGCGACATGGAAAAAGTATGCAGCATCCCATCAAAGGTCATTTCGGCAAAAAGGTCATGCTGATCAATGGCTGGAGCGGCTCCGGAGGTGATGCTTTCCCACACTATTTCAAAAGGGCCGACGTAGGCCCGCTGATAGGCACCCGTACCTGGGGTGGTTTGATCGGCATTAGTGGCGTTCCCCAGCTGGTGGATGGCGGCCGGCTAACCGTGCCTACCTTCCGTATGTTTGATCCCGAGGGCGATTGGTTCCCTGAAGGATATGGGGTCGACCCCGACATCGAAGTGCCGGAAGATCCCGAACAGCTGGCTAAGGGTATAGACCCACAGTTGGAAAGAGCGATCCAGGAAGTGATGAAAGATCTGCCGAAGACGCCCAAAGACCAGGTGCCGCCTTCGCCGAAGGCTGAGAAAAGAAGCGAGTAAAACCCGATAGGTGTTTTCTCGAAAATCGATCTTTAAATAAAAGAATCGTTTATTTTGCGCAGCTAATAAAATTCTTTTTGAGTTTTTTTGCCGAAGAAAATCTGTGATTTTCTTCGGCAAAAAAACTCAAAAAATAGAATCATATAAACCGAGCAAACCTGCCGGCCGAATGGCAGGAGGAGTAGCTGACTTTTTACACAACCCCGATGCTTGATCGCTTGTAAACAAAGAATCCAACTTCAAAACAAAAAAATCATCCAGCATCTTCCGGCAGAAGGTCGGAAAAGCATCATAGCATCTGCTTAATTAGGAGCAACACCCAAAGTTCAGAAGGGAATACCCTTTATTCCCTATAACCTGATCGATTGCCAAAAGTCACACTGGCGCCGAACAACTTGGTGCTGCTTGTATACATTGATCCGGCAGGCTTCAAGGCGGCGAAGAAGTCAACCTGGACCGGCCCTCTCAGAAAGCCGAAACCAAGGCCGAAGGGATAAAATTCTGTATTCGTCCCAAAAATACTGTGGTAATCAATCACCAAAACAGGCTGGTACCCGCCCCTGAAGCAGCCGAAGTCAGCGCCCGCGAAAGGTCGTAACTGAGCGGCGCCGGCGAAGCCTTCGGGAACTTTATAGGATGCTGTTTCTCCTGGATAGTCTTCGCCGTAGTATTCATCCATATCACTTCCCGGGATGGTGATGGTTTTCTTAAAAATATAGTCGTGATACACCACCAGGTCCACGGCGCCGCCTACGCGGAAGCGTTGGCCCAGCGGGAAGGTCAGGTTGGCGGTAGCGCCATAGCTGAATCCGTCGAAGCCCATGTTGTTGAAATATCCGACGGTGGCGCCAAAGCCCAGGCGCCTTCTCCGTTCGCCGGGCAGCCATTGGGTTGAGGACGTATCCAGGCTGGAGGTCAATTCATTCATGATCTCCTCTTCGGCGGGGCGTTCCTTTTTTTCTTTTGCATTCCTCTTTTTTCGCTGCCGGTCAGGTTGTTCTTCGGAAGTTACCACCTCATCGACCTTTTCTTGTGTGGCGGCGACATTGTCCATCATCCACTTTTCTTTAGCAGCCAGGAATTTGTCGCCGGAGCTAGCGCTCGAAGGGAGCCCTCCCTCGATGACGATCTTCCCAGTAGAATCAATGACGGCGGAATACTCATCATAGATAAAAACGGTCGTCCTGGGCCATTGGCCGATACTTACCGAGCCCCCTACGTTTTGCTTGATCTTAATGGGCCCCAGGGTCTCGGTTCCTGCTTTCAGGTAGCCCATGCCTTCGAAATCCTGGGCGGGTAAAAGGCTAACCAGGGTTAAAAAAGTAATGATTGTTAGTAGTGTTCTCATAGAAACTGTTTTTTGGAATTAGTTTGTTAAATAGAACCAGATTCATTTGGACGGTAATTATCCAAATGGGGGAAGACGATGTCAGGTATGTTTTTAGCCTATGAACTGATTTAAATAATTACGATGGGAGGATGGTAGTAATTTACGAAAAAATCGAAAGAAAAGTAAGAAGAAAAATTTTGGTTTGCCTACAATCAGCCACTTAAGCAGTTGCTTCAATGGCTTTCAGAATTTCTTTATTCAACGCTCTAAGTTCGAGAAGGATTTCAATTGGGGGGGCGCCTGCAATAGCCGCTGCAATCAATTGTTCTGCTTCTCGATTTTTTCCACAATTAAAAGCAAGTTGAGCAGCGCTGCGAAAAAGTATTGAGCGGGTGGGTTCTGCTTCCAACTTTTCAAACAGCATCCACGCAGCTGATTTTTCCTGTTCATAGGCGGAACGGGTTAATTCCAAATAACGTTCATCATCGCCAGCGCTTCGGGCAGCAAAAGCCTCATGGGCAATGGCCATTGCTTCTCTATGTAAATGTTGTATTTTATTCATTATCAAAGATTATACTTACCGGAGTGCCAAATTCAGTAACAACGACATAAGCTGGAATTTGGAGGTAATCTGAAACTTTAAGTTGCCGCAGCTTCTCCTTTACTCGCTGGGATATTTTTGATTGGCTCCCTTTATTGATTCCAGAAAGCTCTAAGCGACCATTTAAAAAATTATCAGGATCATAATTTTCGTGATGCTCCTTAAAGCCTAACCAAAAATCGAATCCTGTTCCTATAACCGACTGTTCTATTACCTGATATTCAGTCAATTCTAAAATTAATAAAATTCCAATTGCAATGCTTCCATTTTCTGCAATATTTCTTGGTTCTTTCCACCCTGACTTAGTGTAAGTAAATTTCCTCCAATTTAGTGCGAAAATATGTTAAAACCGACCTTCAACTTTTAACTCAATTCCTGGTAAGTGACCTTGGCTTTCAAGGACAATAATTGCTGCTTCAGCATAATAAGCCGCTTGTACAGGAGTAAAGACCTTCACCGATTCCTCGAATGATCCTAGATTTAGATTTCTTTTGTTTCCCCTCATAGCCTCCGATCATTCAAGAGAATGTTTCATGCGCAATAGTAATTAGATGCATTCCTCACCCCGCCCAATTCTCCCGGTCCAAACTCCGAAAATGTATCGCTTCCGCCAGATGCTCAATCAAAATCTCCTCACTACCCGCCAGATCCGCCGAGGTGCGCGCCACCTTTAAAATGCGGTCGTACGCCCGGGCCGACAACTGCAGCTTCTCCATCGCTTTGCGCACGAGCGTTGTACCCGCCTGATTGACCTGGCACAACTCCCGCACCATGCGGCTGGGCATCTGGGCATTGCAATACAGGTCCTTGAATTTCTCAAAACGTTTCGCCTGAATTTCCCGGGCCCTGACGACCCGCTCGGCAATGGTGGCGCTGTCTTCTAAAGGACGATCGTTATTGGACAACTCGTCGTATGAAACCGGCGTGACTTCCACGTGCAGGTCAATACGATCGAGCAGCGGACCGGAAACCTTGTTCAAATATTTTTTGACCGCGCCGGGGGCGCAGACGCACTCTTTGTCGGGATGGTTGTAATAGCCGCAGGGGCAGGGATTCATCGAAGCGATCAGCATAAACCCGGCCGGATAATCGACCGTGATCTTCGCTCGTGAAATGGTCACCCGACGTTCCTCCATGGGCTGGCGCAGCACTTCCATCACAGAGCGTTTGAATTCCGGCAATTCATCTAAAAACAACACTCCGTTATGCGCCAGGGAAATCTCCCCCGGCAAAGGATTGGACCCTCCGCCGACCATCGCCACATCGCTGATGGTATGGTGAGGCGCCCGAAAGGGGCGTTGGTAAACCAATGAAGCTTCCGGCGGCAGCTTGCCGGCCACCGAATGGATCTTGGTCGTTTCCAATGCCTCGTGCAAGGTCAGCGGAGGCAGAATGGTCGGAATCCTCCTGGCCAGCATGGTCTTACCGGCTCCGGGCGGACCGATCAGAATGGCATTGTGCCCCCCCGCAGCAGCGATCTCCAGCGACCGCTTGATGTTCTCCTGACCCTTTACATCTGCAAAATCTACGGGAAGGCGATCCTGATTGTAGAAAAACTCTTCGCGGGTGTCTACAAAAACAGGGTCCATGGGCGCCGCGCCGCTCAACAGATCGACCGCCTCCTGAATATTTGATACCCCATAAACGTCCAGATCACTCACGATAGCCGCCTCCCTGGCATTCTGCCTGGGCACGATCAGGCCTTTGAACTTTTCCTTGCGCGCCAGAATAGCAATAGGCAGCGCCCCGCGAATGGGCCGCAACCCTCCGTCGAGCGAAAGCTCGCCCATCATCATGTATTCGTCTATTCCTACAGCAGGTATCTGCTTGGAGGCCGCCAGGTAAGCAATGGCGATCGGCAGGTCATAAGACGCCCCTTCTTTGCGCAAATCCGCCGGCGCCAGATTGACGATGGTTCTCAGACGAAGGATCCGAAATCCAATGCTTTTTATGGCTGCGTCAATGCGCTGAAAGCCTTCCCGAACAGCATTATCCGGCAGACCTACCAGACTGTAAACCGATCCATTTGTCCCCACATTTCCTCCGGTATGGATCTCCACGTCTATCCTTCGGGCATCAACGCCGTAAACTGCGGCAGCATAGGTTTTTACAAGCATTTTTCATTAATTTAAAACCATTCCAAAAGCCTCCTACTGTTTGGCAAATCCGCACACGGCGGATGAAACAGCCTCATATAAATAGTAATATGTTTACGTAACGGATGTTGAAGATAGAAAAATCTCCCCTCATTTGCCAAGCTTTATCCTGCTTTTGAGTCCTCAGAACAGTACCTTATTGTAAAATTGCAGCAGCCCCAAAATATCCTAGAGTCAACAAAGCATCTGTGAAGATATGCACCAATGAACAGCGAAGACTTTTGCCCACCTGTGCCCCAAATCTATGTCCCTTGGCGTTACCTCTTCCTGGGCCAAAAGAACAACAAAAACCCCACTGCCGTCAATATCCCGATCGCCGCCGGATACCAGAAGATCGTCCGCCACAGATGCACCTCATTCTCCAAGGTATGCAAGTCAAAAACATATCCGGAATACACCGCCCCGAAAAGCGCCCCAAAACCCATGGTCAGGAAAGTCATAAACCCCTGAGCCGTGCTGCGTAAATGAGGCGGCACCGACTGATCCATGTAGATCTGCCCGGTATGAGAAGTATAGTTGTATGTCATTCCATGCAGTAAGATCCCCAGGTAGATCATCCAGATGCCCGCATCTGCATCGCCATAGGCAAACAATATGTAGCGGGCGCCCCAGGCCAGCATGCCCAGAAACAACACCTTTTTCAACCCCAGACGTTCATACACAAAAGGAAAAGTCACCATCAACACAATCTCCGCCACCTGACCCATACTCATTTTCCCGGCAGGGTTCGCCACGCCTATTTCAAATAAATAAGGATTGACGAAACTGTAGTAAAAAGATGCCGGAATACGAATGAGCGTCATACCGATCACGAAAACCAAAAAAGCACGGTTGTAAAATAACACCTTCGCTTCCGTCCCCAGCAAATCCTTAAAAGAAGCTCTCGGTCCGGGCAAAGGCGGCGTATGCGGTAAGGAAAAGCAGTACAAGGCGATGACCAGGGAAGCCCCCGCAGCCAATTGCATCGGATAGGGCTGGTTTTCCCATTGCAAGTAACTGATCAGCAAGCCGGCGATGATCCAGCCGATCGTCCCCCATACCCTTATGCGGGAATAATCCCTGGCGCGATCCACTGCGTGATGAAAAACCAGCGAGCTGGACAAAGAAAAGGTAGGGACCAGCAAAAAAGTATAGACCAGCAAAACCGGATAAAACCAAACGAAAGTCTTCAAAGTAGACGCCCACAGCAACATCATGCCTCCTGCCCCATGAAAAATCCCCAGCAATTTTTCCACCGCCACCAAACGATCCGCCAACAAACCCGACAAAAAAGGCGAGAACAGCGCAGCAACCGCCATCGCTCCATAGACCAGTCCGATCTCCGTACCATTGAATTGCAGCTCATGCAACAAATAGGTGCCTGTTGTCACAAACCAACCTCCCCAGATAAAATACTGGAAGAACATGAGTATGGAGAGCTGGATGTATAGTTTTGGTTGCATGAGGGCGAAGGTAGGCGTAGAAAATCACATTCCCAATTGACTATCATCATTTTAATTGTCATTTCCGAATCGCATTTTAATTCCGTAAACCATTTTCCTAACCTAACCAAAACCACCTCCTCCATGAAAAACAAAAAAGCAGACCTGGCCGGGCCGGGCATCAGTACCTACGAAAAAGTAGCACAGATACTGCCCGCCGACTACGAGTCCATCCTCACGCCTAAAGAAACCATGAAAGCCCTGTATGCCGCCAAACAATACATCGAAGACAACCTGGCCAAAGAACTCAATCTCATGATGGTCCAAGTGCCCCTCATCGTGGACGCCGATAGTGGCATGAATGACATGCTCGATCGCGACGGCTCCCGCACTCCCGTCAGCTTCCCCTGTGGACTTGGACTGGACAAACGCATCGACGCCCAGGTCGTTCAGGCCGCCACCAAATGGAAACGCTTTGCTCTCAAGCAATTCGATTGCCACATCGGCGAGGGCATCAATACCGATATGCGGGCCATCCGCAAAGATTATTTCCTGGATCACGACCACAGCGCTTACGTCGATCAGTGGGACTGGGAAAGGGTCATCACCGCTGAAGATCGTCATCTGGATTTCCTGAAAGACATCGTCCGGAAGATCTGGAAGGTCATCAAAGGCGCTGAAGACATGCTGCTCGACCAATTTCCTAAGCTTAAGTCTGACAAATACCCCCCACTACCGGAAGAGATCACCTTCATCCACGCTGAAGAGATCCTGAATAAATATCCCGACCTGCCCAGAAAAGAAAGAGAAACGGCCATCCTGCAGGAACATCCGGCTGTCTTCATCATCGGTATCGGCTACCCGCTTAAAGATGGCTATCCACACGAAATGCGCGCCGCCGACTATGACGACTGGGTGACGCCAACCATAGAGAAAGATGGAGAGACCTTCCATGGATTGAACGGCGATATCCTGGTCTGGAATCCGGTCACAAAAAGACGTCATGAGCTTACCTCCATGGGCATTCGCGTCAATGCAGAGACACTGAAGCAGCAACTGGAAATGAGCGATCAATTGGACAACCTGAAATTGCCTTATCATCAGGGGATCGTCAATGGTGACTTTCCACTATCCATTGGAGGCGGTATCGGCCAGTCCAGGGTATATATGTTATTACTGAAAAAAGCACATATCGGCGAGGTCAGCGTAACGGTCTGGCCCAAACAGCTGAAGGATATCTGTGAGGAGAAGAATATTTTTGTGCTGGAGTAGGCCGCTATGACTTTTAGCCACTGATTGGGCTGATACTCAGCGTCAAAAGACGGCGAATATCATCCCAGTCAGTGGCCCCTTTTCAAGCCTCGCTTATTCCATGTTCACAAAAATCAAATCCCCTTCATTCGGATCCACATCTGACACCATAATTTTCATGCGATCTATGTGTTCTTCATCGTTTTTCAGAAAAATCACCCGGTACGGCTGCCCATTCATCAGGGCGCTGAATTGATCAGCCCGAATAAAGCTCAGCGTAGTAAATAATTTTTCCCCCACATACAACTTCAAATCACCTTCCTCCAATCTGGCTTCAATCGTCCCATTCGAATCGTTGTTGAAAAAACCTTCGTATTGCTCCGGGTTGGTTAACGTCCTGATAATGGGCTTCGGGTTTTTCAGTATGGGAAAGGCTATATGGGTAGGATATTCCTCGCTGTGGTAGATCCGGTGAAAAGCCTTTTTATAATCGACTTTCTCCGCCTCGAAAATATTGACGAACGTTTGCGGATTGCGATCGATCAAAGGAAACCAGGTGCTTTGGATCTGCACCATGATCTTATGCCCTTTCCGGAAGCGATGATGCCGGTTGTTCAGTTGAATGGTATAAGGAAGCACCTCATTCGGAGGGATGGCCTCTCCTTTTTCAAAACTATTGCGAAAGCGGCCTCTCAACACCTCATCAGCCACCATTAACTGATAACCGGCCAGCTTGGGATCTTCCGCATAATCTTCCGGGTAAACGTCGATCAGCTTGACCACCCAGTCGGCATCCGTGCCGGTAGTAGAGGCGTATAAATTGGCGACGATCTCTCCGCTGATGACCACATCTTCCTCCAGGGGTTCCGTTTCAAAATGCAGTACATCCGGCCGGTACTGGACAAACCGCTGATCGCTCAGCTTCCAGCCCCATTTTCCAAGCGCTCCCTGCCAGAATCCCGGAATAGGACGGGGAGCATAAGGCACCGGATTGTCGGGATCGGAAAGATATTCTGAAAAGGCATTCTCCGCAGAGGTAGGCGCCACAAAAGAAGCCTGGCGATCAGCATGCAGGAATAACTTTTTCTGCTCGCTGATGTCATCCGCAGGCCAGTTGTCGTATTCTCTCCATTCGTTCAGCCCGGTCTGATAAACCCAGGCATTAGGTAGTTGCCCGTCTCCTTTTCCTTTGAGGTGATACCGGAAAAAGGGCACTTCGATGTTTTTCCTATAATAAATGCTGGGATCGGGATTAAACTTCAGTGGGCCGAGTTCATCCCCGCGACTCCACCAGTTGCCATGCCGCCAGGGGCCTACCGCCAGGTGATTGAGGTCGTTTTTATCCAGTTTTTCCCAGGCCTCATAAATTTCCATGGAGCCGAAGAAGTCCTCTGCATCCCACCAGCCGACAACATTCAAAGTAGGAACGTTTACCTCTTTGATGTGGGTCAGCACCGATTGTTGTTTCCAAAAATCATCATAAGTGGGATGATTGACGAAATCGATCCAGCCCTCTTCCGCTCCTTTTAAATAGGCATTCGCATTTTTGATCGGCCCCAGATCCAGGTACCATTCGTAAGTATCTTTCTGATCAAAGGGAAATGGAGTGGACGTGGAAGCCCTACCGACCAGGTAAGTATAGCCAAAAGTAGGCGAAAGGCGAAAGGCGCCGTTATGGGAAAAGTCATCCATCAAAAACATGCAGGCCGGAGATGCCTGAGGTGAAACCGCCTTCAGCGCCGGATGAGGCTTAAGAGCAGCCATTACGGTCAGCCAGCCATCGTAGGAAATGCCGAAAATGCCGACCCGCCCGTTGTTCCCTTCGACGTTTTTCACCAGCCAGTCGACCGTATCATAAGCATCCGTTCCCTCGTCGATCTCCTGATCCGTTTTCGCTACAGGACGCACCATGACGAATTCGCCCTCAGAGCCATACTTGCCCCTTACATCCTGAAAAACAAAAATGTATCCGTCCTGAGCCAGGAAATCGAACGTGCCGCCAGGCTGTAATTGGCGGTTAAAATTATCCGCATCGCCGATCCCATAGGGCGTGCGTTTGATGAGAATAGGCAGCGCTTCAGTGCGGTTTTTAGGAATATAAATTTTGGTAAACAACTGCACTCCGTCCCGCATCGGGATCATCACCGATTTCTTCTCCCACTGATCCGGCTGGGCAGAAAGGAAAACAGGAAAAATCAATAGTAGGAGAAAAAGAATAGACAACTGAACGATTGCTTTTTTCATATAAAAGAGAATTTTTTAATGATGGAGGCGATTTTAAAAGGCGGCCTCGAATGCAACTTTAAATATAAAACTTCCTTTCTTTTAAAAATCCCTAATTTTCACCGACTATTCAAAATGGTTTTCTATTTTAATGCTTCTATTTTTTTTGATGAAAAAACTCGAATAATGAAAATAAGCTCGACCTTGCTGGCCTTTTTATGTAGCACGCTTCTGCTGGATGCTCAGCAGCTTCCTGACAATATGCTTCAGGCTTTTGAATACCGCGAGATCGGACCGACCCGACAATCGGGTCGTTTTGTGGATTTTGCCGTAGTAGCATCCTCCCCTAAAGTCTATTATGCCGCCACCGCCTCCGGCGGATTGTGGAAAACATACAACAACGGCATCACTTTTATCCCTATTTTCGACAACGAATCCGTCATTTCTATTGGCGATGTCGCCGTGGCGCCCAGTGATTCTTCCATCGTATGGGTAGGCACAGGTGAAGCCAACAACTCCCGTTCTTCTTACTGGGGGGATGGTGTATATAAGTCTACCGACGGAGGGAAGACCTGGACGAACATGGGGCTAAAAAAATCCCACCACATCGGCCGGGTCGTCATTCATCCCGAAAACCCTGATGTGGTTTATGTAGCCGCTTTGGGACATCTTTATTCCGATAATCCTGAACGAGGGTTGTATAAAACTACCGACGGAGGGAAGACCTGGACGAAGGTACTGGACATCCAGGAAAACGACAAACACATCGGCGTGGTAGATGCCGTCATGCATCCTGAAAATCCGGATGTACTATTTGCCGCAGCCTTTGATAAGATCCGAACGCCCTGGACCTACAACCCGGGCGGACCGGGCAGCGCCATTTATATGACGGAGAATGGCGGTCAAAAGTGGAAAAAAGTAAAAGGCGGCCTGCCGACCGGCTTTCTGGGCAGGATCGGACTAGACATTTCCCAGAGCGATCCTAATATCATGTATGCCAATATCGAGAATGTCAATGTCGAGGGCATGAGTCCAAAAGAACGCCTGAAGCAACTCACCCAAGGCATTCCTCTGGGAAAAGGACAGCGTGTAGTCGGCGACGAAATGTGGCGTTCTGATGACAGCGGCAGCAACTGGCGTAAGGTCAGCCCGGATAGCGTTGACGTGGGAGGTGGTCCTGCCTATTACTATCAGCAGGTGCGCATTAATCCTACTGATCCTGAGCATGTTTATGTTCTGGGTGTGCGCATGTGGGAAACGGTGAATGGCGGAGAAAACTGGCGCAGGCCCTTCCCTTTTGGTGGCGACAACCACGCCATGTGGATCAACCCTGAAGACCCCAAACACATGCTGCTGGGATATGACCACGGCATGGGCGTTACTTATGACGGCGGGCAAAGCTGGTTTCACCCCGATAACCAACCCCTCGCTCAATTCTATGCCATAGGATTAGACATGGACTTTCCCTATAACATTTATGGTGGATTACAAGACAATGGTTCTGTAAAAGGTCCGTCCACAAAAAGAGATGGCTCTCCTATCCGGCTGGAAGACTGGAAAAGGGTCGGCGGAGGCGACGGCATGTATAACGTGGTGGACCCAAGCAATAGTCGCTGGCTGTACAACGAATCGCAATTCGGCCCACTCACCAGAGTGGATCAGGTAACCGGCGAACGAAAAAGCATCGCCTATGGTAACCAGGACCGCAGCATGCGCTGGAACTGGTGTGCTCCGATCCTGATCTCTCCCCATGATCCCGCAACCATCTATCATGCCGGTAACAAACTCGTCAAATCCACCAACCGTGGAGAATCCTGGGAGGTCGTCAGCCCGGATCTCAGCACGCAGGATTCTGCCAAGATCATCGGCACCGGAAACATACAGTATTGCACCATCACGACTATTGACGAATCGCCGCTCAAAGAAGGGGTGATCTGGGCCGGCACAGACGACGGCAACGTGCAGCTGACTACGGACGGCGGCAAAAACTGGACCTTGCTCAATGACAACATCAAGGGCAATCCCGGTTATTGGGTCAGCAGGGTAACTGCTTCCCATCATCAGCCTGGTAAAGCATACGTAACCTATACCGGCTACAGAAGAGATGACTTCCGCCCGTTTATCTATGTCACCGAGGATTATGGCCAAACTTGGGCCAGCCTGGCTAACGGCCTGCCCAATGATCCCGTCAATGTCATCCGCGAAGATCCGGTCAATCCTAATCTACTCTTCATCGGCACCGAAATGGGTGTTTATGTTTCCATCGACGCCGGCCAAAACTGGACCCTTATGAAGCTCGACATGCCGACCAATCCGGTGCACGACCTTAAGATCCATCCCAGAGAACACGACCTGGTGGTCGCTACTCACGGACGAGGCATTTTCATCACCAACATCAAGCCGCTGCAGGAATGGTCGGCCGAAGCCATGAAAAAGCCTTTCCATTTGTACAAAGTTCGCCCAAAAGTGCAATGGATTACGCCCGGAGATAATAATTCCACCTACAACAACTTTGACGGGGAAAGCGAACCATTGGGCCTTGAACTATTCTATCATTCCGCTGCTGACCGGGACACGACCGTCATTGAAGTCCTTCAGGGCGAAATGGTGATCAATGAGCTTAAAGCGCCGGTAAAAGCTGGCATGAATAAGATCGTCTGGAACATGGAAAAAAGGCAGCGCGAGCGCACGGAAAAAGAGAAAAAACAAATGCTCGACCGCATTGAACGTTTCCGCTCCTGGGTTTCTCAAGATCAGATCGACGCCATGATGGGAAACATAGATTACATCATGACGACCGTCCAGCCCGGAAAATACACCTTCCGGATGACGGTGGATGGTAAGACCTATGAGACGCAAGGGGAGGTGATGAGAGATGTGTGGTTTGAAAAGTGAGATGGATGTTGGTCGTTGGATGTTGGTCATTAGATGTTGGTCGTTGGATGTTGGTCATT
>CAZJQS010000052.1:0-1445 GCA_964548175.1 uncultured Saprospiraceae bacterium | reverse complement strand
GATGTTGGTCGTTGGATGTTGGTCATTAGATGTTGGTCGTTGGATGTTGGTCATTGGATGTTGGGCCAACATCTAACATCCAATCCCGCTTCCAGCGGGACAGGCTATCTAACATCCAACGGCTTCCAAATCAACAGTAAAATGCCTATTTTACAGAAGTCCACATCAAAGAAATAAAATCTAGCATATGAACAAACGCACTTTCCTCAAACACTTTGCTGCGCTGGGACTGGGCACGCCCATTCTTTTTGAAAACATGGACAAATGGGTGGCTCAGGTCGAGCATCTCTCGCCGGAAGAAGCGGCCAAAGACGAAGACTTCTGGATGAAAGTCCGCTCCGGCTATCGCCTTAAGCCGGATTACATCAACCTGGAAAATGGCTACTACTGCTTTACGCCCCAGGAGATTCTGGAAAACTTCATCCATCATGTTCGATATGTCAATTATCAGGGTTCGTATTATATGCGGACGGTGCAGTGGGACAACAAGCAGTACATGTGCGAGAAACTGGCCGAGCTGGCTGGCTGTTCGGCAGAAGAGATCATCATTACCCGGAACACCACGGAATCGCTCGACACGATCATCGGGGGTCAGCACTGGGAAGAGGGCGACGAGGCGGTTATGGCCTTGCAGGATTACGGCGCCATGCTGGATATGTTTGAGTTGCAGGCTCAGAAACACGGTATCGTCAACAAAAAAGTGTCTTTGCCTAATCATCCGAAATCAGATTCCGAGATCGTGGAATTATACGCCAATGCCATTACCCCCAAAACCAGGCTTTTAATGGTTTGTCATATGGTCAACATCACCGGGCAGATACTGCCGATCCGGAAAATTTGCGATATGGCCCACAGCAAAGGCGTAGATGTGATGGTGGACGGTGCGCATGCTTTTGCGCACATCAATTTTAAGATACCGGACCTGGATTGCGATTATTACGGAACGAGCCTGCACAAATGGCTGAGCGTGCCGCTGGGCGCGGGAATGTTGTATGTAAAAAAAGGAAAAGTACCCGGCATCTGGCAGATGTTCGGCGAGATGGGCAGGAAAGAAGACGATATCCGGCGATTGAACCATACCGGCACTCATCCTGTACACACCGACCTGGCGATCGGCAATGCGCTGGAATACCTGTACCACCTGGGGCTGGAGCGCAAAGAAGCCAGGTTGAGATACCTCCAGCAATACTGGACTACTAAAGTAAGAGACCTGCCCCATGTAGAAGTCAACACTCCGGTGGAGCCCCATCGCTCCTGCGCCATTGCCAATGTCGGCATTAAAGGCATGGCGCCTTCAGAAATGGCGAAGACGCTTATGAACAAATACCGCATCTGGACGGTCGCGATTAACCGCCCGGGAGTGAGCGGCTGTCGGATTACGCCGAATGTGTATACGAGCTTGCGGGAGCTGGATACATTTGTGGAAGCGTTGAAGGAGATGGGGT
>CAZJQS010000051.1:0-44311 GCA_964548175.1 uncultured Saprospiraceae bacterium | reverse complement strand
TGGGTTCTGGGTTCTGGGTTCTGGGTTCTGGGTTCTGGGTTCTGGGTTCTGGGTTCTGGGTGAAAACTCAAAACCCAAAACTCAAAACTCAAAACTCAAAACTCAAAACTCAAAACTCAAAACCCAGAACTCAAAACTCAAAACCCAAAACCCAAAACTCAAAACTCAAAACCCAAAACTCAAAACCCAAAACTCAAAACTATAAACTATAAATCATCAAACAGCAGCCGTTCTCCCATCTTCCCTTCTATGATCTTCCCATTTTCATAAGCCACAAAACCGCTCACGATGGTCGTTTCCACCTTTCCTGTGAATTCATGTTCTTCCAGGGGAGACCAGCCACATTTGTAAAGCAGATTATCCTTACTGACCGTCCACTTTTTCTCCGGATCCACGATGACCACATCTGCCCAGTAGCCTTCATCCAGGTAACCGCGACGATCGACATGGAAGCAATCGGCCGGGGCGTGGCACATTTTTTCCACCACCTTTTCCATACTGATCTTTCCTTGCTGAACGAATTCCATCATGATATTTAGAGAATGTTGCACAAGGGGCACTCCGCTGGGCGAATTAAAGTAGCTTTGTTCCTTTTCTTCCCAGGTATGCGGAGCATGGTCGGTAGCGATAATGTCCAGGCGGTTATCCAGCAAAGCCGGCAGCAAAGCTTCCTGATGCTCCGGCCCTTTGATGGCAGGATTGCATTTTATGCCCGCTCCATGAGTTGCGTAATCATTACTGTTAAAATACAAGTGGTGTACACAAACCTCTGAAGTGATCCGCTTCTCTTTCAAAGGAATGTCATTTCGAAAAAGGTCCAACTCATCAGCCGTAGAAATGTGTAAAATATGCAAACGGGTATTGTACTTCTTAGCCAGCCTGATCGCTAAGGAAGAAGACTTGTAACAACCCTCCACCGAACGGATCACCGGATGAAACTCCACAGGAATGTTCTCGCCATACCTGGCTCTGAAACTTTCCATATTGGCGCGGATCGTCTCCTCATCTTCGCAGTGCGTAGCAATGAGCATGGGCACTCTGGAAAACAGCCCTTCAAGAGCCTTTTCATTATCCACCAGCATATTGCCGGTGCTGGATCCCATGAAGATTTTCACGCCACAAACATCCTTTTCATTGGTTTTCAGCACCTCCTCCAAATTGTCATTTGAGGCGCCCATAAAGAAAGAATAATTTGCCAGAGACACTTTTGCCGCACGATCATACTTTTGTTGCAACAGTTCTTGCGTAAGCGCCGGCGGTTTGGTATTCGGCATTTCCATGTAGGAAGTCGTCCCTCCGGCAACCGCCGCCCTGGATTCGGTAAACAATTCCGCTTTGTGGGTTAATCCGGGTTCCCGGAAATGCACCTGGTCGTCAATGATGCCGGGCATCACCCATTTGCCTTCGGCATTGATTTCCCGCACATTAGACGGAAGGTCAATCTGTGGGGCTATCTTTTCAATTTTCCCATTTTTGATGAGCAGGTCGCCATGTGTAATGGCGCCCCGGTTGATGATCTGAGCGTTTTTGATGAGGATATCTTGCATAAATTTAGCGTATTTTCAGACAAATATAATACATGCTGTCCAGCCAGTTGCCTTCAGCGCTGTAAATAGGAATCATCCCTCCCCAAACCCCAAAACCCATAAAACCTCAAAATTCCATAATGTCTCCTGTTTATAAAGGTACTTTTCCTTACTTTTGTTCTTCAAAAAAATCAAACCATGTACCCTTTTCCCAAAGTAGGCGTCCTCGGAGGAGGGCAGCTAGGTAAAATGATGGCTGTTGCAGTAGCGGACTGGCATCTTGATCTCGCTTTTTTGGATCGTTCTAAACACTTCCCGGCAGGTATTTTCACCCGTTCTTTTACCGAAGGAAATTTTAATGATTATGAAGATGTCTATCATTTCGGCCAAAACCTAGACCTGCTTACCATCGAAATTGAACACGTCAACACCGATGCCCTCAAGGCTTTGCAGAGAGAAGGTAAGATCATTCATCCGGCTCCCGAAAAACTGGAGTTGATCAAGGATAAAGGCCTGCAGAAGTCTTTTTACCGGAAAAACCAACTTCCAAGTGCTCCCTTTCAACTAATGGACTCTAAAGCCTCCATCCTTCAGGCGCTGGAAAACGGCGACCTCTCCTGCCCTTTTGTTCAGAAAACCCGTACTGCCGGTTATGATGGAAAAGGAGTAGCTGTCATTAAAAAGGTAGAGGATGCCGATAAGATCATGGATGCGCCATCAGTGATCGAGGAGATGGTAGACATTGACAAGGAGTTGGCCGTGATCGTCGCCCGGCGCCCTTCCGGAGAAGTAAAAGCCTATCCAGTGGTGGAAATGGAATTCAATCCCGTGGCTAACCTGGTGGAATTCCTGGTCTGCCCGGCTCAGATCGATGAGGCGACTGGCGAAAGGGCGACTCAACTGTCGATCGAGGTGGCTGAGAAAATGGACATCTGCGGACTACTGGCCGTGGAACTGTTCTTAGATAAAAAAGGCAAAGTATTGATCAATGAAGTAGCCCCTCGCCCCCATAACAGCGGCCATCATACCATCGATTCTTCTTATACCTCTCAGTTCGAACAGCACCTGAGAGCGGTAATGGACATTCCATTGGGTTCAACAAAGCTTAAGACAAAAGGCGTGATGGTCAATCTGCTGGGCCACCCTGATCATAACGGCCCGGCTTATTACGACGGACTGGAGGAATGCCTAGCCATCGAAGGCGTGAATGTGCACATTTACGGTAAGGCCCTGACTAAACCATACCGGAAAATGGGGCATGTGACGGTCATCGGGGACGACCTGGAGGAGATTAAGAAAAAAGCGAGTTTGGTGAAGGAAAGATTACAAGTAATTAGCTCTCACCAGCGGCCAAAAGCTTCAATCCAGGCTAACTAAAGCCGGCGGATAGTCATCGCCGATGCGGATGTGGTGCTCCTCCTGCTCCTTAGAACTCAAGCGATCCGGTTGGTGGATCTTATCGGCCGGCACCTCTTCCAGTTCAGGGATCCACTTTTTTACATATGCCCCATCAGGATCGTAGCGCCGCGCCTGAGAAAGAATGTTGTAAGAGCGGCTATCCCGAGGATCGCTGCCGACGCCCGCCACTGCATTCCAATTGCCGTAATTGCTGGCCGGATCGTAATCGATGAGCATGGACTCAAAATAATCAGCCCCCATCTGCCAGTTGAGCCCAAGATCATGAACGAGGAAACTGGACACGTTCTGGCGGCCCCGGTTAGACATATAGCCCGTATGCTTGAGCTCCCGCATGTTGGCGTCAATGAAGGGAACACCGGTTTTGCCGTCGATCCATTTTTTAAACAAGTCAAAATCTTCGGTCAGGTTTAAAGAATCCTCCCCTTTTACCCCCCCTTTTACAAAAATTTTATCGCCATATTTTTTAGCCATAAATCGGAGGAAGTCCCGCCACATCAGATTACAGAACAACTGGTAAGCGGATTTATCCTTTCCTTGTTGTTGCTGATATTTATTCAGCTCCCGGTAAGCCATTTTAGGAGAAAGACACCCCTGGGCCAAATAGGCCGAAAATTTAGTGGAATAATTATTTCCCATCAACTCGCAAGACGATTCCTGAAAAGATTGAATGGCTTCCGTTTTCCATATATAATGATGCAACCTTTTCAGTCCTTCTTTTTCTCCTCCTTTAAAAGGGAAAGCTCCTCTCGGATCAGGCTCAAAATCGACATGCCCGAGATCTTCCAGCGTAGGGATGGCCCCCGGATCGAGGGCTACGGTCATTGAAGTAAAAGGGTCTTCCGGTTTTGGCAATGGCTCGCGAATATTCACATATCTTTCCACTTCCTTGCGGAACTGCGCGAAAGAATCCGGCGTATGGGTAATGGGAAAAGGAAGGTCAGCGGTATAATACAACATTTTCCCGCGGGAAAACCGCAGCTCTTGTCCGATCGACCAAAGATTCTTTTCCAGCGCATCCTGCACCATGACCTCCTCTCTGGTCCGTTCGCGATTACAAAATACCCAGCTGGATTTGGCCTGGTGGGCCAGCTTAAAGATGATCTCCTCCGGTTTTCCTATTCTGACGATCAGATCACTGTTCAGCTTTCGGAGGGATTCTCGTAATTCAGCCACGCTTTCTATGATGAACTTTGCTCTGTATTTTTCCGTCTTTTTAAAACCGTATTTGGTGCGCCCCAGAAAGGTACGTTCGTCAAAAACATAGATGGGAATGACTTCATTAGCATGTTCCACAGCTTCCAGCAGCGCCTCATTATCATGCAGTCTCAAATCCTGCCTAAACCACATTATTGCTCGTCTTGCTAACATAGATTGAATGTTCAATTTTTATTGAAAATTAAACAACGATTCGTGCAATTGGTTGGCGGAAAAAATGATAAAATGGAGAATTAGGTAAAAGATGACATTGAAAAAATAGTCCTCCTCCCTTCATTGAACTTTTTAAGGAAAACTTCGGTTATGGCCTATGAAAGCAAGATAGGAAAAAAAGAATGAATATATCCGACTTACATAAAGAACTCAAATTCAGAACTTCTCGCAGCTCCGGCAGCGGAGGTCAACACGTAAACAAGGTGGAGACCCGCGTAGAACTGCTTTTTGACGTAAATGCCTCTCAGGAGTTGGATGTGGAGCAAAAGACCAGGATATGGGCAAAACTGGAGAATCGCATCAACAAAGAGGGAATGCTCATCATCAGTAGCCAGGATAGCCGCTCTCAGCTGAAAAACAAGAACATGACCATCCAAAAGTTCGATGAGTTCATCAAAAAAGCACTGAGCAAAGAGAAGAAAAAGAAACGCAAGGCAAAACCTTTCGTAGCAGATCAAAAAAAGCGGTTAAACGCGAAGAAAAAACGATCTGAGAAAAAAGCTTTACGAAAAAAGGTTGTTCCCCGTGACGTGAATAACCTTTTTTAATTTTACTTTGCCGTAAAAAAGGACTATGCGTTTATCTATTGTTATTGCCCTGCTTATCTTCACCCCTGTTTTTCTGAATGCTCAGGTGGAATCCATGCAAAAAGCTTTTGAATTATATAACGGCCAGGGCGAAAAAGCCTCCGTTGCTGACCTGCTCGAGCAGGCTTCCAATGCGGATGTGTTCTTTTTCGGCGAACTGCACAACAATCCCATCGCTCATTGGATGCAACTGGAATTGACCAAAGCGCTCCATAAGGCCAAAGAGGGAAAGATCACCCTCGGCGCTGAAATGTTCGAATCCGACAACCAGGTTTTGATCGAAGAATATTTCGCCGGCTATATCCGTCAGAAAGACTTTGAAGATGAAGCCCGGCTCTGGAATAACTACGCCACCGATTACAAGCCCTTACTGGAATTCGCCAAAAGTAATGAACTCGATTTCATCGCCACCAATATCCCCCGCCGGTATGCCAATCTGGTCTATCGTCAGGGTTTCGAAGCCCTGGACAACCTCAGCGAAACAGGCCGGTCTTTCATCGCTCCCCTGCCCGTTCTTTACGATCCTGAAGTCCCTTGTTACAAAAATATGCTGACCATGATGGGCGGCCATGGCGGCGAAGGGGCTGAAAACTTCCCCAAAGCACAGGCTATCAAAGACGCCACCATGGCGTATTTTATACTGAAAAATAAAAAGCCGGATCACTTGTTCATCCATTACAACGGCTCCTACCATTCCGACAATAAAGAAGGCATTGCCTGGTACCTCAGCCAGAACAATCCCGATCTCAAAATCGTTAACATCACTACCATCATGGTCGATGACCTGAACAGTATCCCTGAAGAGGAACTGGGCAAGGCGGATTTCATCCTGGCCACCCCAAAGACGATGACGACGACGTATTAGGTTTTTTGGGTTTTGGGTTCAGGGTTCAGGGTTTTGGGTTAACAAATTACGAATACGGTATAATGAAACACACACATTCTGCACTACCTCTCCTATTTTCATTAATCACCTTGTTAATCCCGGCTTGTGATGACAATCCTTACAAGCAAGGGCAGGGACTCTATGCCACCCAATGCGCCAACTGCCATATGGAAGACGGCACCGGTCTGGAAGGAGCCATCCCGCCGCTGGCTGGGGCGGATTATGTGGAAGAAGATCCTTTGCGTATGGCCTGCATTATCCGCTATGGACAGAACGACACCATCGTAGTGAATGGGCGCACCTATAGCCAGGTCATGCCGGGAAACGATCAGCTCACCGAATTTCAGATCACGAATATCATTAATTACGTGAATCATGCCTGGGGAAATGATTATGGGATCGTAAAGCTGGAGGAAGTGAGAGCATTGCTGGAGGAATGTGAAAGGGAGTATAGAAAAGGGAATTTGGAAAAATTGGAAGCTGAATAAAGGTTTTCGAATTTTATTGACACAGTTAATTGAACTATTCCAGAAAGACGCAGATTTGGCAGAATAATGCTGTGGCAATCTGCTACATCTGCGTCCTTCCGGGTCAAAAAAACATTACCTATCCTTATTTTCAGTCTAATACCCCCATACCGCTACTCTTCAATTGCTCCCGGAGCATCTTCATTTCATTGTTTTTAAAGGTCTCGAACTCCTTTTTCAGTTCTTTTACCGCTTCCTCCGCCTGCGCAACAGCCAGCTTGCGGTTTTCACCGGGCGGCACCTGCGGAGAAGGAATAAGGCGGTTCGCCGCACCGATCATAGCGTTGACCGTTGTGGGGTCGTTGTATATTCCCTGTACCTCTTTGCCGAAGATCCTGATCCGAAAAGCCTGCAGACCCTCTTTAACCTTTTTGGAGGCTTGTTTCAGCGGATCGTTCTCAAAACCGCCCATCTTCATTTTTTCTTCGATAAATTTCAAGGACAACTCGGCAGCCCTGATCTCATCCATTACAGCCGTCACTTTTTCTGTAGCCGCATATAGACGTGCGATCAATTCATCCGTGCCTTTGATCTGGTCCATTTCAATATCCAAAAGCGGATCTTTATGCACCGTCACTTTGCCTGTAGAAGTGTTTCCCTGGTAAGCCACCTCTACTGTGTAGATTCCCGGAATGACCTCATAGCCCCCTCTCGGCGCTCTCGGATCTGTAGGCTTAGCCTGATTGGGGCCCCGAACGGCATCCCGGCCCAGTTCCCAGTTGATGCGATTAATACCGGACTCCGGATCGCGATATAAGTGGCGAACCACATTACCGCCGGCATCCTTAATGGTGATCTTTACCTGCTCGTCCAGTGGCAGGCCTGCCATATTCTCTCCTTCCGCTTCTTTCAGATGATAGGTGATCAATGCCCCATAAGCTCTGTTTTCGCCATCATACAAGGCATCTCCGATCTTGCCGTCGCGATAGCCGATGGATTCGCCTACCGAGAATAAATAGGCGTCCGGCATAGAAAATAGGTGAACGTCTTTTTCCAACACCTTTGCAACGCCCATCTTCGCCATCTCCCTCAACGGACGGATATCATCCAATATCCAAAATGCACGGCCAAATGTACCGATGACCAGGTCATGATCACGGGGATGGATGACCATATCGCGGGTGGGCATAGTCGGATAATTGACCGTCCACTGGTTCCAGGTCTTTCCGGCATCAAAACTGACATACATACCGAACTCCGTGCCGCAAAAATAAAGGTTGGGCTCTTCAGGGTCCTGCTCAAAGCAGTAAGCATAAGCTCTGACGTCGTCTTCATCGACGATGCGCTCCCAGGATTTGCCGTAGTTCTGGGTTCTCCAGATATAGGCCTCCCAGTTGTTGCGCCGGTGATCATCGACGGTCACAAAAGCTTCTCCCTTTTTGTGTTTGGAAGGCTGGATTTGGGCCACCCAGCCGCCCTCGGGAAAGTCGGGGATATTTTTTGTGACGTTCATCCATTCGTTGCCGCCATCCCTGGTCAATTGTACATGCCCGTCATCGGTGCCCACCCAAATTACGCCTTCCTCAAGAGGACTAGGCGCAATACTAATGATGGTCGTATGGTTTTCGGCGCCGGTGGCGTCGTAGGTCAACCCACCGGACTCCAGGAATTCCTGCTTTTTCGGATCATTGCTGGTCAGATCCGAGGAAATGATCTCCCAGCTTTGGCCGTAGTCGGAGCTTTTATGCAGATACTGACTGCCGTAATAAACTGTTTTTTCATCAAAAGGATCGATGCCGATGCCGGTGTTCCAGTTGAATCGCAAATACTCGCCCTCCGGATGTACCGGCTTGATGATCTGAAGCTGCCCGCTCGAGCGCTGATAACGGTACAACCCGCCAGCCTGGCCCATGCTGTAGCCGTAATCTGATTTTTTGGGATCTGGTACAACATCGAAGCCGTCGCCCACACTGACCCGCTGCCAGTAAAGGTTGCGAATGCCGCCTTTGAAGCGGACCTGACTCGGACCGATCCAGGAGCCATTATCCTGAGTTCCGCCGTAAATATTGTAGGGCAATTCATTATCTACCCTTACATGGTAAAACTGCGCCAGCGGCAGATTATCGGCGAACCACCAGTTCTTGCCGCGATCGTGGGAAATATTCAACCCTCCATCATGACCGATCATAATGAATTCGGGATCCTCAGGATGGACCCAGAAAGCATGATGATCGGTATGTATCTTATTGCCCGCGGCAAAGACCTGCCAGGAGCGGCCTCCATCCTCGGTACTGGTCACTTCCGTAGCAATACTGTAAACGCGGTTCTCATTTTTGGGATCTACATAAATATCCGCATAGTAAAAGGGACGGCCGCCGATGTTTTCATCTCCCGAACGGGACCTGCGCTCCCAGCTGTAGCCACCGTCCGTAGAGTGATAAACAGCATTATCAGAAGATTCTACATAAGCATAGATCCAGTCCTTTTTGCTGGGCGCAAAAGCCAGTCCGATCCTGCCTAATGCTTCCCTGGGCAATCCTCTGCTTACTTTTTCCCAGGTATCCCCCCCGTCATTGGAAATGTAAATGGCGGAGCCCTCTCCTCCCGACTTAAAATACCAGGGCCAGCGACGGTGCTCCCACATGGCGGCCACCAGCTTGTTCGGATTGTAAGGATCTACTCTTAGATCGGCAATACCGGTTCTTGGATTGACGTATAGCACTTTTTTCCAATGCTTACCGCCATCGACTGACTTGTATACTCCGCGGTGCTCACTATCGCCCCAGGTGGCGCCGGATACGCCCGCAATTACAACATCCGGATTGTCGGGATGGACGATCACCCGGTGGATCTGGCGGGTTTCTTCCAGCCCGATGTGCATCCAGCTTCGGCCGCCGTCGATGGACTTGAACATGCCCCAGCCGCTGTTGTGGCTGTTTCGGGGATTGCCTTCTCCGGTACCCACGTAGATGATGTTAGGGTTTTTCTGGAAAATGGTCACGTCCCCTATAGAAACGGCAGCTTGCTCATCAAAAATGGGTTTCCAGGTATGACCGGCATTTTCAGATTTCCAAACGCCTCCGGCAGCAGTACCCAGGTAGATATTGTCAACATCCTGCAAGACCACCTCGATGTCGGTCACCCGCCCGCTCATCCCTGCCGGGCCGATGTTTCTTGGTTGCATGCCGTGAAAAATATTCATATCTACTTTCTGAGCACTTAAAGTCGTGGTAATTAGAATTAAAAAGGAAATAACATATTTTTGCATATCCTCTCAGGTTTTGTGAAAAAGTAAATGAATGGACAAATTTAAGTATATAGACTTTGCAGTCCTGCAAAATGCTTTTTCATATAGCATCAAAAGAAATTTATTATGCAGCCTAATCCTGTAAAATGAAGATAAAGTAGGAAAACTAATTTTCCTTATTTTTTCCTGAAAACCATACCAATACCGAATAAATGACTACCTATTCTTATCAGATCGAGGCCTATCAGGTGGATTTCCAGGCAAAGGTGACCCTGATGACCATCTGCAATTATCTGCTCCAAACGGCCGGACAGGATGCAAAACGACTTGGATTTGGCCTGCATACTATGCGGTCAAATAACAGGGCCTGGGTGATGTCGAGACTTAATCTCCAAATACAGGACTATCCAGGCCCGAATGAGTCCTTACAGATCCAAACCTGGATCCATGACATCGGCAGTATTTTTACCTGCCGGAAATTTTTCCTGCTAAATGGCAATGGCCAAAAGATCGGTGAAGCCAGCTCTTCATGGGTGGCGATGGACCTGAACAGCCGCAGGCCTTTGCGGCTGCAATCGCTGCTCGATAAGGACCATATCGTCCATGTGCCGGAGCATCAACTGGAGGCGCCGCCTAAACTGGAAGCGTTGCAACAGTATGATCATCAACATGCTTTTCAGGTAGTGTATAGCGATCTGGATTTGAACAGGCACGTTTACAGCATCCGGTATATTGAGTGGATGCTGAACCGCATCCCTCTTGATCATTTTTCGGAGAAAAAATTGGCCCGATTGGATGTGAATTATTTATCGGAGGCGGTTTATGGGGATGAAATGTTGCTGTGGTCGAGCCATAGCCGGGAAGCAAGTGCTTTTTCGATCGGAAATGAACGGAGTGGAAAAAGTGTTGGAGTGGGGAGAATTATTTGGATGTAAGCTATTGACTCTTAGATCCTGACCTCACTGTTTCTTGAGCGCTTGTGAACACTTACTGGATCGGTTTTCACTATTGTTTCTTACCAATAGAATGCTGCTCTAAGACTGGGTAAAATGGGCAGTTGTTCTACGGTTTGCCCGGTAATGCGGTCAACGTAGAACACATTAGTCCGATTGTAAGCATTCGTTAGGCCGGCGTTGATTTCGAGCCGGCTGTTTCGGGAAAAGAAAAACTGGCGCTTCAGGGAAACATCCAGGCGATGAAAATAAGGCAGGCGTCCGCCGTTACGGATCATCGATAGCAAAACGGAAAGCTCCCCATTTGCGGTCAGCGGATCGGCCTGGCCAAGGTCTTCAAAGTTGAGGTCCTGATAAAATCCCTGTGTTTGGGTAAAAGGAAAACCGGATCCCAGGTTCCATCTGCCGGAAAGCTCCCATTCGTCCTTTTTCCCGAAAACATATCCTGCGACTACATTCAAGTTATGCCTCCGATCGAAGATCGGCGGATAGGTCTGCTCGCCATCGAATCGATTGGTGTAGGACAGGGAGTAGGCCAGGAAAGCATACCAGCCTTGAGGGTTGGAATAGTTAAAAGATGCATCCAGGCCATAAGCTTCCCCAGTTTCGGTAACAAAATCAGGGTCGGAGGACGAAAGCTTGTTTCGGTTGATCTGGATCAGTTGGGTAAAATCTTTGTAATAGCCCTCCAGGTTGAGTTGGAACGCCTCGGACAAGTCCGCTTCCAGTCCACCCACCAGGTGCCAGGCCTTTTGCAAGGGATGATTGGTTTCTTCACGCGTACCGGTTTGGAAAAGCGTTTCCTCAGGTCCGGCCAGGAAGCCGACAAAAAGACTGACCACGTCCTGATCGTTGAAGGTGCTGATCAGGTTTTGGGAATACAGTCCGGCTGCAGCTTTGAAGCGAACCGACCCGGAGAGGAGGTATTTCAGCGCCAGCCGGGGTTCGAGGGAAGCTGTGGCCAGACTGGCGTAATACTGCAGGCGAATGCCTGGTTCCAGGATGAGGCGGTCCAGGGTTTGCCGGTAAGCAAAAAAGGCATTGATCTCAGTGGTGAAGTCTTTCTGTTCGAAACTACTGCCGGTGGAATTGACAAAATTGAAATCCGTATCAAATCCATTGAATTCGAAGCCGTAGTCCAGTTCATTATTGTCACCGTAATTGGTAAACCGGAGCAAGGCATTGTAAGCGGATATGCCGCTGCTCCTCGGGCCGCTTTGGCGTTCGCTGAGGGCTATGGAATAATCAGAGTAAGACAAGGTTCCGTTGATGACAGTAGTGGCGTTCTCGGGGATCAGCGTAAAATTCATGCCTCCTCCTCCGTTTTGCCATTCCAGGGTTGTAAGGCCAAGTACATCAAAGCGGTCGCTGAACGAAAAGCCGAACAGGTTAAATTTACTGCCTGCTGCCCCTACGAAGGATAATTTTCCATAAAAATCACCATAGGAATAAGGCAAACCCAGCTCTTCCCGGGCTTCATTCAGGCTGGTGTCCTGGCTGAGGAAGGAGAAAAAAGAAGTGTCCACCGCATAATCGTAAAGCACTTTGGAAGTCTCATTCAGGTAGCCGTATTTTCCCGTGAACAAAACCGATAAGCTTCCCTGGTCTTCTGAGAAGTTTTTTAAAGGCCCTTCCACTAGCATTTTAGCTTGGAATGGGCTGGCTGAAGCCATGCCGCTCCATCGCGTTTTATTTCCTTCCCGGGTTTTGATGTCGACTACGGCCGAAATGCGTCCGCCGTGCAATGCTCCGAAGCCTCCGGTGTAAACGTCTATGCTGCGGAGAGCCTCCGTTTCAAAAACCGAAAACAACCCGATGGAGTGGAACGGATTGTAGATGGGCATGCCGTCCAGCAGGATTTTATTCTGTACAGGGCTGCCTCCGCGGATGTAGAGCTGTCCGCCCTGTTCACCGGTACTGACCACGCCAGGCAAAACCGGGAGGTACTGGGCAATGTCGGCTTCCCCTCCTACAGATGGCAGCGCATTGATCTGAGTGGGAGTAATGGTCAGGCTGGAGACTTGTGTGCTGCTCCCGGCGCGCTCACGAATGCCGGAGATGTTGATCGTGCGAAGGTTGACTACAGTGGGCGTTAACAGGATCTTTTGATAGTTGATCTTATTTTCGATGACCTGCGTTTGTACGGCGGAGGTGTCGTAGCCGATATAGGTTACGATGATGGTATAGGTTCCTCCAGGCAGGCCGGCGATGGAAAAGAAGCCGTCGGCGTCGGTGTCTGTGATCATAGAAGTATTGCTCAGTTGTATAGTGCAGAAGGGAATGGGTTCGCCGGATTCTTTGTCGTAGACGTTTCCGCGCAAGATGGTGGATTGGGAAAAAAGGGAGACCGTGAGGCCTAAGACCAGTAGTGTAAGGGTAAATTTCATGCAGTCGGTTGTTTTTTTTACAAATAACTGCTTTTTTTGACACAGATGTACATTGATCTCACCTTTTTTGGGCGCTGGAGGCAGTTGGCAACTGCTTATCTTTATCCTTCTATACTTCCAACTCTCCAATACCCGTACGAATGATCTCGGGAAGGTCGCCTGTACAATCGATGACGGTTGAAGGCTGGTTGCCACCGGGGCCGGCGTCGATGACGATATCCACCAGTTTTTTAAAGTCCTCATAAAAATCCTCTGGATCGGTAAAATACTCCAGTATTTCATCATCAGATTTAAGGGAAGCCGTCAGCAGCGGACGCCCCAAATGTTCTACGATCTGTAGCGGAATGTTGTGATCAGGGACGCGGACGCCGATGGTACGCTTTTTGTTTTTCAGGATCTTGGGAACGGTATTATTAGATTTCAACACGAAGGTGAAAGGGCCGGGCAGGTTCTTTTTCATAACCCGGAAGGTAGAATTGTCGATTGGAGCAGAAAACTCAGCAACCTGGCTGATGTCTTTACAAATAAAGGACAACATAGCTTTTGAAGGATCCAACCCGCGGATGCGGCATACTTTTTCGACGGCTTTTTGATTAAAAATATCACAACCGATGCCGTAAACGGTATCGGTAGGGTAAATAATAACGCCGCCTTCGTCAAGGGATTCGATGACCTGACTGATTTTTCTTCCTTCGGGAATATCTGGATTGATCTTCAAAAGCATAGAAAGTAGTTTTTAGTATTCTTTCAATAACCACCTGAGGGCTTTTTACCTGCAGGCCTGAACGTTGAAAATTAACCGAAATAATTTGATTTAGGGTCGTGTAAAAGGTCGGTTACTCCTCTCGCCTATCGGCCGGCAGGTTTGCTCAGCTTAAATATCTCTGTTTTTTAATTCTGTCTTGTGATTTAACAGAATTTATCGCCACAGAAAACGGAAAGGTCAAAAAAATCCCGTTTAAAGCTACCGCCAGGATTTTTTATTCATCATCAAACAAGTCATCGTCCAGCATATCCGCCAGCAGATCGCGGAAAGAGAAACTTGCCTCCATAATATCTTTATTGATGACATTAAATTCGGCTAGGCCGTGGAGGACTAATTCCATGTAGGTGTATACTTCATCGCCTTTCAGTTGCGGCAAGTTTGACGTCACCAGCTTTTTCAGGCCGGCCACATTATCCAATGTTTTTCTGAACTCTTTGTCACTGGAGTCATTCAGCAGGTCGATGGTATTACCACCGGAGAACCAGGCGCGAATGGTGCCGTATGGATCGCGTTCCTGCCCTCTTTTGAGTTTGTCGGGATTGGGAAAATGGTCCAGGAACAAGTTTTTGATGGATTTGCTCATCAAGGCGATAGCTACATTGTAGGGGCCTTCCTGTTCGCCTTCGTAGACCAGCTCAACTTTTCCGGTGATAGCGGGAACGACGCCCCAGAAGTCGATGATGCGAGCCATGGTCTTTTTCTCCTTATTGATCAGCATCCGTCGTTCGGCTGTGCTGACGAGATTTTCCATACCGGAAATACTCAAGCGGGCGGATACGCCGCTTTTTTCATCGATGTATTCACTTTCCCTGGCTTCGAAGGAGATCTGCTCCAGTAAGATGCATAGCAGATCGGGCACGGTGACTTTTTCTTTTTGTTCTTCCGTCAGGTCCGCTTCCTGGGCTGTGATCTTGCGGGCAATATCGATCGTTTTGGGATAGTGGGTCAGGATCTGGCTCTCGATGCGATCCTTGAGCGGTGTGATGATGCTTCCGCGGTTGGTGTAATCCTCGGGGTTGGCGGTAAAAACGAATTGAATATCAAGGGGTAAGCGCAATTTAAATCCCCGGATCTGGATATCGCCTTCCTGAAGGATGTTAAACAAGGACACCTGAATGCGCGCCTGCAGGTCTGGCAATTCATTGATCACAAAGATGGCGCGATGAGCCCTGGGCACCAGTCCAAAGTGAATGACGCGCTCATCGGAATACGGCAATTTAAGGGTAGCGGCTTTAATGGGATCTACGTCTCCGATCAGGTCAGCCACACTCACGTCCGGAGTCGCCAGTTTCTCTACATAACGCTCAGAGCGATGCACCCAGCTGACGGGGGTGTCGTCTCCTTTTTCAGCGATCAGATCGATGGCGTAGCGTGAAATGGGATGCATCGGATCGTCGTGTAATTCGCTGCCATCTACAATAGGCATGTACTCATCCATAAGGTTAACCAGCAGGCGGGCGATGCGCGTCTTGGCCTGACCTCTAAGCCCCAGCAGCAAGATGTTGTGCCGGGAAAGAATAGCTCTTTCAATATCGGGAAGTACGGTATCGTCAAATCCAATCACCCCATCAAAGACCGTCTCTTTGTTTTGTAGTTTTTTAACCAGGTTTTCACGAAGTTCTTCTTTAATGGATCTCGAACGATATCCACTTTTTTTTAACTCGCCAAGCGTTTTAATGTCGTTCATTGGTGTACTTTGATTAAGATTTTTTTGTGTTCAAATTGTGAAACGCATTTAATTGGCAATAGTTTTTTTATTCGACAAAAATGATTGCCTCCAGCTTTGGCCTGAAGGATCGTTGCAAATATCTGAGCGAATATGCATCTTTGAAGGTAGTCAAAAGCATGAAACCATGTTAGAAAAAATCCAAAAAGCCCTGCATGAGGCCACGGAAACCATCAAAATGCAAGCCAGTAGCTTTGGCGATTCCGCCAAAGAGAAAACCTACCGACTTATCGAAGAATGGCTCAAAATCTTCCCTAAACTGGAAATATACGGCCTCGAGATGACAAGCTTTTCCCTGGGCGTAGCCATCAGCCCGTCCCTGGAAGTGGAAATGAAGGGAGATCACGATAAATTTCCCACAGAACGATTAGAACAGATCCTGCAGGAAAATAAAGGCAGCGCCGCCATGTTCTCCGTTTTTAATACCATCAAAATGGCTTACAGCCTCCACCGACGTACCTATGCCAACCTGGAAGAACCGCTTATCGTGAAAATCCGAATCCGGCTGTCCCCGGAAATTAAGGTGTATATCGGGAAACCTATTATTGAGTAAGGGCGTTGTTGGATAGCCTGTCCCGCTGAAAGCGGGATTGGTTGTTGGGGAGACTGTACATGGATTCACGCTAACACAAGAAGATTGTGACGCATAAGGGAAAAAAAGGAGAGTGTTCAGCGTTCCGGGTTTTGAGTTCTGAAGCATCTTGAATGTCAATATATTAGAATTTTGTGGACACAGTTATTTGAGCAATCCCCAATCCCCAAAAAAATCACTTTGGTACACTTTATTGAACGCTCTCCGATCGCGGCAAGCTAAAGCTCGCCGGCCTAACAGCTTAAAATGCTGTGTTCCTGATATCGGGCAAGCTAAAGCTCGCCGGCCTAACAGCTTAAAATGCTGTGTTCCTGATCGGGCAAGCTAAAGCTCGCCGGCCTAACAGCTTAAAAAGCTGTGTTCCTGATCGGGCAAGCTAAAGCTCGCCGGCCTAACAGCTTAAAATGCTGTGTTCCTGATATCGGGCAAGCTAAAGCTCGCCGGCCTAACAGCTTAAAATGCTGTGTTCCTGATCGGGCAAGCTAAAGCTCGCCGGCCTAACAGCTTAAAAAGCTGTGTTCCTGATATCGCGGCAAGCTAAAGCTCGCCGGCCTGACAGCTTAAAAAGCTGTGTTCCTGATAACCCAAAACTCAAAACCCATAACCCATAACCCAAAACCCAAAAAAATGAAAATAGAACTTTGGATGATCGGAAAAACGGCAGAAAGTTATTTGAAAGAAGGGATCAGAGAATATGAAAAGAGGTTGAAACGTTATTTACCTTTACATTTAGAGGTCATCCCGGATGTAAAAAATGCCGGGAAATGGTCGGCCGAACAGTTGAAGGAAAAAGAAGGACAACTGGTGTTGGATAGGCTCAAAACAGATGATGTGTTGATCCTGTTAGATGAAAGAGGGAAGGAATTTACCTCTGAAGCATTTGCGTCAGAAATGGAAAAACTACTGTCCCAGTCTCATCGTAGGGTCATCTATCTGATCGGCGGCGCCTACGGATTTTCGGAAAAAATTTACGAACGATCCCATAAAAAACTAGCTTTGTCGAAAATGACCTTCTCTCATCAAATGATTCGCTTATTTTTCCTGGAGCAGCTTTACCGGGCTATGACCATTTTGAAAAATGAACCTTATCATAATGGATAGAAGGCAGAAAGACGAAAAATCAGGTATCTATTAATCAAATAGCGCATCAAGTTTCGATGTTCAAGGCAAACAAGGCAACTTGACGCGCTAAAAAACTAACCGCTATATGAGTTTTACGTTAATAATAGTGATCATGACCGGGATTATCTCTTATCAGGCCTTTAGCAATCCGAGTATGAGGCAGCGATTGTTGTTTCATCCGTTTTCGGTAAAGAAATCGGGAGAGTTGTATCGGTTTCTCAGTCATGGTTTTGTGCATGGCAACTGGACGCATTTGCTGATCAACTTATTTGTGTTGTATCAGTTTGGAGAGATCATAGAGCAGCTCTTCGTACAGTTGGTCTTTGGTCAGGCGATGGGGCGACTGGCATTCCTGCTGTTTTATGTCAGTGCGATCATTGTGTCGGCCATTCCTGCTTATCTGAAGCATCAGAACAATGCTTATTACGGATCTTTGGGTGCTTCCGGCGCCACCTCAGGGCTGGTATTCATTTACATTATGTTGGATCCCTGGCAGTGGTTCCTTTTTCCTCCGCTTCCGGCCATTATCCTGGCTATTGCCTATTTGTGGTATTCCAGTTATATGAGCAAGCGCGCCAGTGACAACATCGCGCACGATGCGCACTTGTACGGAGCCGTTTACGGGCTGATCTTTGCGATTGTGTCCTTTGCTATTTTCCAGCCCATGCTGCTCGAGAATTTCGTGGCCAGATTATTGTCCGGGCCTACGGCGCCCTCATTCATGTAAAGTCAACCTATGTTTTTTATACTTTCCAAGCTGCTGGCCTTTTTACTTCGCCCTATTGTGTGGGTGTTCTTTCTGTTGCTGGGAAGCTTATGGGTAAAAACGGGAAAAAGAAGAAAGCGTTTGCTGTGGACCGGTTTAATAGTGCTGTACTTATTTTCTAACAGCTTTTTATTTAACCTTTTTGTACGTTGGTGGGAACAACCTTCTTCCGTAGAAACGCGTTTTAGCAGCAGCGGCAATTACGAGCTGGCCATTGTACTGGGCGGGTATTCTGAATTAAGCGCCCTGGGCAATCAGGAGTTACACCATTTGAGCGGTTCGGGTAATCGCTTCCACCAGGCTTTGCAATTATTCGAAAGAGGGGTATTTAAGTCCTGGCTGCTTAGTGGCGGTTCAGGACGATTGCTGAGCAATGAGAAAAAGGAGGCGCCTTTGGTGAGGGAACTGTTGCTTCAACTGGGCGTTGAGCCCTCCAATATTATTGTGGAGGAAAAATCCCGAAACACCCATGAAAACGCCCTTTTTTCCAAAAGGATCGTTCAGGACCAATTCCCGGACGCCCAGGTGCTCCTGATCACTTCCGCCTGGCACATGCCCCGCGCTAAGGCTTGTTTTGAAAAAGAAGGCATTGATGTCGTTCCTTTTTGTACGGACTACAAAAGCAAAAAGGTAGTATTTCGTCCTGAAAAGCTATTGCTGCCCGATGCAGGCGCCTTAAAAGACTGGGAGCTGCTGATCAAAGAATGGGTGGGTTACCTGGTTTATCGCATAAAGGGTTACTTGTAAAAAAAGATTATGTCGACAATAAAAAATCCGTGGACGACCCTAACGAATCAAACGATCTATGAAAACCCCTGGATCAAACTGACTCATCGCGATGTCCTTACTCCCACGGGAAGTAAAGGCATTTATGGCGTTGTCCATTTTAAAAATATTGCCGTAGGCGTAGTGCCGCTGGATGAAGACAACAACACCTGGCTGGTCGGGCAGTACCGCTACACCTTGGAAAAATATTCCTGGGAATTACCCGAAGGCGGCTGCCCGGAGGGTGAAAACACCCTGGAGGCAGCACGCAGGGAACTGCTCGAAGAGACCGGCATCACTGCCCGACAATGGACGCCTCTGCTCAGCATGGATATCTCCAACTCAGTAACCGATGAAACGGCAGTTGCTTATATCGCAAGAGAGCTGAGTTTCGGCCTTGCGGCGCCGGAAGAAACCGAAGACCTGAAAGTGAAGAAGCTTCCCTTTGAGGAAGTGGTGCTGATGGTCTTAGACGGCCGGATCACGGATGCTTTTTCTCTGGCTATGATCATGAAGACCAAAATACTGATGGATAGCGGAGAATTATAAAGAAATCCGGCCCCGATCTGTGCCATTTGTCCATCAAAAACGTTATTAAAAAAAAGTATCGTTTTACAGGCAAGTACTGAATTATTTTTGCAACCGGAAGCTGCATATAACAGTCAATATTTAGCCATGGTAAACGTTTTTAAAATATTCACCTGACGGACCCGCCAAAAACTGTGTTCGGAAGAATCCTATTAAGATGGAAAGAATACCCAGAACTATAAAAAATAAAGAGAGATACGATGAGGAATAAAACCGTTGCAGGCATGCTCGCCCTGGTACTTGGAGCGTTCGGTGTACATCGCTTTTATTTGGGAAAGCGATTTCAAGGCATCTTACACATGTTCATTTTCTTTTTCACCTTCATCATCACCATTGAAGAAAATCCGGAATTCCCCTTGTTTTTTATTCCGGCGCTGGTAGGTTTTGTGGATGCCGTACTGTTGTTTGCCATGCCTCAGGAAGAATTTGACGAAAGGTACAATACGCCTTTGCGCAGGCGCATCTATAAGTCTCAGGAGAGAAATTACGGCTATCAGGATCGCCATGGATACGATTATCCTACTCCCGTTTACGCCAATCCTAAAAAAGAAGGCATTCGCCTTTTCAGGAATTACCACTTCGAAGGCGCCAAAAATGCTTTCCTGGAAGCCCTGGAAGATACCCCTGAAGATCCGGCCATACACTTTAACCTGGCCTGCACCTACTCTATGCTCGAAGATGCCGACCGGGCTTTTTTCCATATCGAGGAAGCCATCAATGTCGGTTTTAACGATATCGACCGCATCCATGAGCATGAGGCCCTGGCCTATATCCGATCCTTGCCCACATTCAAACAGTTCGTCTACAACGGCTATCGGGAAGTCAAACAACTGAGCGCCAGTCCTCAGGATGAAGTCCTCGACCTCAACGCCAACGACCCGGTCAGCAATCTCCTTCAGCAGATCAAACAGCTGGCCGAACTGCGGGATAAGGGCATTCTAACCCAGGAAGAATTCAATGAACAAAAACGCAAGATCCTGGATCAGGGCTTCAAATAGCAGGATCACAGGTCGTGTAAAAACGATCTTCAACGACCAAATCCATACGTTCAACGACCTTTCTTTACCCTCCCGGGAAAAGTCCTTAAGCTTGTTGTGATCATCAAAACAAGCAATTATGAAAAAGATATTTTTTTTAGCAGCACTGCTCGTGCTCCTCGCTCAATCCTGCATCATCTCCCTCCATCCGTTATATACTGATGATGTCATCACCTACAATGAACTACTGGAAGGCCGGTGGCGACAAGGCCCCTTAATCGAAAACGACGACGATTACGTATATTGGGATTTCGAGCGAAAAGAAAAAGGCTATCAAGTCCTTCGTTACTATCAGGGCGATACCCTCGAGTACGAAGCAGTCCTGGTTCGGCTAGGCGATTATCTCTTTATGGACTTCTATCGCGAACTGGAAAAGCAGGACGACCTTGCCCGGGTTTTGCCGACCCATAACTTTTTAAAGGTCAGTATTTCCGGAGAAGAGCTCAAATTAACCTATTTTGACGAAGAGTACCTGAAACGGCTGTTCAAAGAACGCAAGATCCGCATCAAGCATGAGCGGGTAAATTCCGATATTGTGCTGACCGCCGACAGCAAGGAATTACAACAGTTCATCCTCAAATATGCGGATGACGAACAAGCATTTTCCGAAAGTTTTGAGTATTTGACAAAAATAAGTGACTAAATGGATGTCCTCCATAAGATCATCCAGAACAGAGCGGTGCAACACGTTCTGTTCTGGTTGCTTTCATTTTACGTTCTTTTGCGCCTGTTTGTGTACGAGTGGCCTCCTCAAAAGGTAGATTACGTATACACTTTTTTATTTCACGGCTCACTTGTACTGGGCGTTTATCTGAACCTCAGGCTGCTGATCCCGGTCTTGCTAAGTAAAGGACGGTACTTGCTCTATGGAGGAGCTTTTATTGGAACCTTATCAGGGATGATCCTGATCAATGTCTGGACGTTCAAATATGTGGCGGACCTGTTGTTTCCCGGCTATTACTTCATTTCCTATTTCCAGTTTGTCGATTTACTGCAATTTTCTCTGGTCTATCTGCTCGTTTCCGGTTTGATCAAGTTATCCAAAGGTTGGTTTCAATTAAATGAAAAGGATAAAAAAATACGGGAGCTGGAAAAGCAGAAGCTCCATGCCGAGCTACAGGCCTTAAAGCATCAGTTGGATCCCCATTTTTTATTCAACAGCCTGAACACCATTTACAGCATGATCCTGGAAGAAAAGCCCGGAGCCGGTGAAGTCATTTTACAATTATCGGACAACATGCGTTACATCCTGTATAAAGCCGACACCTCTTCCATCGAACTGGCTTCCGAACTGGAATTCATACAGAACTACCTGGCCCTGCAAAAAGCCAGAATAGGAGCCGATAAGGTTGACATTCAATTAAAAGTGGATCCTGGGGTAAACACCCGCATCCAGGTGGCGCCTCTGCTTTTTCTGCCGTTTATCGAAAATGCGTTTAAACATGGGCTTCGGAAAAGCCATGCTTCTCCATTTATCCATATTTTTTTTCAGGAAAAAAACGGCCGATTGGTGTTTGAAATACACAACAGTTTGGGAGAAAAAGTGCCTGCCGACCCTGAAACCGGTGGGATCGGCCTGCGGAATGTCCGCAAAAGGCTGGAAGTATTATACCCAAATCAGCATGAACTGCGTATTGTAAAAGGAAAGACGACATTTTCTGTTTATTTATCCCTGTAAGGCGGAGTTGCGACTCCGTCCGACAAAATCGCCGCGGAACCACAACTCTGCCATGCATTATGAAATATATAATTATTGAAGACGAGCCGCCGGCTATTGCGGTCTTAAAAAAATATGCCGAAAAGGTAGCAGACCTTTATCTCCAGGGCGTTTTTCAGCATCCGCTGGAAGCCCTCACTTTTTTGCGCCATAATCCGATCGATCTCCTTTTTCTCGACATCAATTTACCGGATCTTAGCGGGATAGAGCTATTGCGCTCCCTACCCGATCCGCCAAAAGTCATTTTCACCACAGCCTACTCCGAGTTCGCCCTCGATGGATTTGAGCTCAACGTCAGTGATTTTTTGCTCAAACCTTTTTCTTTTGAGCGCTTTTTGAAAGCGGTGAACAAAGTTTTTGAAGAGATCGAAACGGAAAAAAAACTACAGGAATGGAGTGAAACCAGAGAAAAAGGCGCCCTGATCATAAAAGCAGATCGCCGGCTATTCCGCCTGCCGTTCGAGGAGATCTGTTACCTCCAGGCTTATGGTGATTATGTCAAGATACTTACCAGGGACAAACAATTTTTACCCAAAGAAACCTTGCAACATTTAGAAAACCAACTCCCTGAAGATCAGTTTGTCCGCATTCACCGCTCCTATATCATTTCCCTTAATGAAGTAGAATACGTGGAAGGCAACCATGTGCACATCAAAGGACAAAACCTGCCTGTCGGCAAATCGTTTAAGGAGACCTTGTTGAAGAGAATGTCGTGAACGAGTATTTCTTATCCAGCGCTTTAATGTGTATTTTTAACCGCATCCAAAAATTGCACACCTTACACATATGAACTTCAAAGGAAAAACCGTACTCATCACCGGGGGCACGAAAGGCATTGGAAAAGCCACTGCCCTTGCCTTCGCAGAGCGTGGCGCACGGGTCGCCCTCAACTTCAACAGCGATAATGAAGCTGCTAAAGCTACTTACCAGGAACTCGAGGGCGAAGGGCACCTCCTGATCAAAGCCAACATCGTCCATCCTGATTCGGTGGAGAAAATGGTCGACAGCGTAGTGGAGGAATTCGGACGGCTGGACATTCTGGTCAACAATGCCGGCATTTTTGACGGTCACCCTATCGACCGGTCCAGTTATACCGATTGGCAGGCGTCATGGGATAGAACACTAAAAGTCAACCTTATAGGACCTGCCAATTTATGCTACTGCACCGCCCGGCATATGATAAAGCAACAAAGCGGCCGGATCGTCAATGTATCCTCAAGAGGCGCATTCCGTGGCGAGCCCACTCATCCGGCCTACGGCGCCAGCAAGGCCGGTCTGAACGCCATGAGCCAATCGCTGGCGCAGGCTCTTGCTCCTTATCATATTTTCGTAGGTGTTGTAGCGCCGGGCTTTGTCGAGACCGATATGACCAAAGCTATTCTGGATGGACCACAAGGGCAGGCGATTCGGGAACAAAGTCCTTTGAAAAGAGTGGCTACCCCGGAGGAAGTCGCCTATGCCATCCTTTTTCTGGCTTCGGAAGGAGCAGAATTTACCACAGGAACGATCATCGACGTGAACGGGGCCTCGTATTTAAGGAGTTAGGTAGGTTGATCCCTCCCGGACGGTCAGGGCCGGCAAAGTATGAGCCTGAATAAATTGGCGAACCTCCCCGGGGTTAACTTTTGAGTACTGCCGCAAGGCCCAGCCGGCCGCTTTTTGAACAAAAAACTCCCCGGAACCAGCCTGGCGGAGGATATTCTGGAAAAGTAGCGCCGGCCTTGTTTGCTCCTTGTAATCGAGCTGAAAAAGAATGGCTGAGCGCTGATACCAGATATTATCTGAGGTGATCCACTTTTCGGACCATTCCTCCATTTTCTCCGGAAAAAAAAGCAACAGCCGCCCCGCCAGTTTAGGCGCCAGAAAATCCACGGTATCCCACCAGGATCTTTGGGGGATAAGTTCGTGGAACAGCTCCAGGAAAGATTCGTCGAGCTTCCTGATCCGGTTTCTCATCAGGTCATTTACGGCATATTGCCGTTCCCGCTCCGGCTTTTGGAAACAAGCCCGGCAAATATATTTAAGATCTTCGAAATCAAAAGGTTCTGCTTGTTGGATACAAGCTTTGCTGATGGCCTTACGCTCCGGAGTTTTGATGCCGAAAAAAGGAAATTGGTTTTTCATGTATTTAGCCATGAAAAAGGCATTATCGGGATCGGTCTGTTCAGCAAAAGATTGTTGTAACAGGTTCAGGAAACGATCAGCAGCAATGCCCATAGTTCCGGTTTTTTTTTTAATCCTCATAAGTGCTCTTTTTATCCAGTTCATAGAAAAAGATCAGCAGATCGCTTTCGTCCACTGGCTGTAATTCCACCCGGATCAGGTTATTGCTCAGGCTGGGGATCTGGATCATTCCGGCAAACAACTGCCCTTCTTTCAGTCCGAAGATCATCAGATGAGCAGGTTCTTTGAGCGGCAAGTTGAAGCTGGTGAATCGCCGGCCTGAAGAATGCATGCGAACTACCGAGCGCCGCTTATCGAGGGAGAGGATGGCCATGCTGTCGTCCAGTTCTCCTAAGGCATTGACGTATTTGGCGCTGACCATAGAGGAAAAGCCTTTTTTGCTGGTGGGGCTGCCGCATCCCACCCATTGGGAGTTGAGCAGATAGAACCGGTAATATTTCCGGCCGTTCCATTTGTGGATAGGCAGTTTTTTCTTTTCGGAAGACTTCCAGTCGAACAAAGGGGCGTCGCTGAAGGAACGAGTGATGCTCGTACTGCCCTGGTAAAGTTTCATGCCCACCGGATTGCGAACCCCCTCCACGACCGGCATGTCGATGGGAATGGGTTTGGCCAGATGCAGGGGTATTTGATCCCTGGCGGCCTGTATGTAAAGCTGTCCGCCCATATCCAGCAGCTTGTCCTCGGAAGTCGTAAATGTCTGGTAAAGGACCATTTCTCTTTTGGTGAATGCTTCGAACAGATGCACCTCAGCATTGTCTTTCACCAACCTGCCCGAAAAGTCGGCCAGGGACATGGGAGGCAGGTCTATGCGAGCACCATGTTTTCCGATGACGGTCGAACGGCGGGTTGGATCGATGATCACGGACTGAGGGGACAAGCGGTGTTTAAGGAAAAAATCCTCCAATTTTTCAAAAGGACGCCCATAGGTCGTACTTACTTTCGAAGAAAATCCTGATAACATAATTTTGTAGTTTTCTCAATTCAACTAACCGCCAGCATAAGCTGACGCATTTTTGAAAGCAGTAATGGCAGAGTACTGTAGAAACATGATCATAGGCAACCCGGGCAGAACTGCTGTAGCAACCCATTATGAAATTATGGAGGGAGTGATGTTTAAGATTAGTTGTTCAAATATAGTATATTTTGCAGAGAAATAAAAACTTACAACTCAATTCCTTTTTTAGGAAAGGAAATTATTTTGGGATTCTAAATTTTTCAATTGTTCGCCCATGCAACCATTAGCAGAAAGAATGCGCCCCCTGACGCTGGAAGATTACATCGGCCAGCAGCTACTCGTCGGCCCGGGCTCGGTTTTATTTCAGGCCATTCAGGCAGGCTCCCTTCCCTCTATCATCCTTTGGGGTCCTCCGGGAGTAGGAAAAACCACCCTGGCGCAGATCATCGCCAAAAAGCTAGAGCGCCCCTTTCACCTCCTCAGCGCCATCAATGCAGGTGTTAAGGACGTGCGGGAGACCATACAAAAAGCGCAAAAACAACAATTTTTTAACCGCCCTAACCCCCTTCTCTTCATTGACGAGATCCACCGGTTCAGTAAATCCCAGCAGGATTCGCTGCTGGGCGCCGTCGAAAAAGGCGTCGTCACCCTCATCGGCGCTACCACAGAGAACCCCTCCTTTGAGGTCATTCCCGCCTTACTGTCCCGCTGTCAGGTTTACCGGCTCCAGCCGCTGGATAAGGACGACCTCATCACCCTGGTCGACCGGGCGCTTGAAAAGGACGAGTACCTGAGGGAAAAAGACATCAAAGTGGAAGAATACGACGGACTACTGCTCTTCTCAGGAGGCGATGCCCGAAAACTATACAACCTGCTCGAACTGGTCAGTAACCTGCCTGATACAGAAGGACGGATCGTGATCAATAACGAACTGGTCCGGCAAGCCATTCAGGACAATCCCATCGCCTACGACAAGGGAGGCGACCACCATTACGACATCGCATCGGCTTTTATAAAATCCATCCGGGGAAGCGACCCCGACGCCGCCGTTTACTGGCTGGCCCGCATGATCGAAGGAGGGGAAGACATCAAGTTTATCGCCCGCAGAATGATGATCGCCGCCGCTGAGGATATTGGCCTGGCCAATCCTAATGCCCTGCTTATGGCCACGACTGCTTTTGAGGCCGTACAGGCTGTCGGTCTGCCCGAAGCCCGGATCATCCTCTCGCAAGCCGTCATTTACCTGGCCTGCTCTCCCAAAAGCAACGCCGCCTACCTGGCCATCAACAAAGCCCAGGCCACCGTACGCCAAACAGGCGCCCTGCCCGTGCCGCTGCATTTGCGCAATGCCCCTACCCAACTCATGAAATCACTGAATTACGGTTCACAATACAAATATCCTCACGATTTTTCGGGAAACTTCACCCCTCAAGCCTACCTGCCTGAGGAATTACACCAGGAAAGCTTTTTCGACCCCCAACAAAACCCGGCGGAAGAGAAAATGAAACAATTTTTGAAAGGAAAATGGAAAGAAAGGTATCAATAAGCGGGTTATTTGAAAAAGTGCTTTACTCAATTGCACCGTATATATATTTTTATTTTGAGGCTTTTGTCGAAGAAAATAGTAGATTTTCCTCGGCAAAAGCCTCAAAAAAGCATTTGGACAGCCGTGCAGAAGAGTAGGCTGCCTTTTTTACCCCTCCCTTTATTTTTACTTATTTTCGATGCGATTAATGATGTAAGTACTATCCAGGACTTCCTCGGTTTGGCCGCGCAACTGAGGCAAGACCGGCTTTGAAAAGTCGATCTGCTCGGCCAGGCGAAAAAACGTATTCAGGTAATTGAACATGGCTTCTTTCGCGTCAAAGCTCAAATGCTTACAATCGTTTATGACATCATACAACACCTTTTTCTTTTCCAGGATCAGCTTCATATTTTCCACAACAACGCTATTATCCACTTCTCTTCCCAGAAAGATCCGGTCTTTGATGGAGGTCAGTCCGTAATCAGAACTTGGGATGGCGTAAGAAGCATTGACCATGCCGGAAAAATCGAAATCATAAGGAAGGATCAATTTTTTACTGCTATCGGAAAGATTGACGAACTTGACGTTGCGATCCATGGTCGAGCTCCAGTCGGCATTGCCGATCATGAACTGGAACAAAGACACCATGTTTTCATTTTTAGCCACCAAAGAATCGACGGGTACATTCAGGCAAGACTCACACTCTGTCCCTCCCAGCCGTTCGGCCATCTCGTCCGTATCTTCAATGAGGAAGCCAAAGCGTTTGATCTTAGGAAAGTTATCATTTTCATCCTCGTACGTCACTCTGATGAGTTGTACGCGATAGCTTTTTTCCGTCAGCTCGTTATACATTTTATACAACAAATACTCCTTGACGGCATTATCGTTGCCAACCAATTTGTCGTCGATGCAGTGGGTGACCAATTTGAGGTCGTTGTGGTCTTTGAGGCCCGCTTCCGCCAGTTCCTTTTTCGAAAATTTGATCATCAAGGGAGGGAACTGACAAACGCGGCGGCGAAATTTTCCCCGCAGCAGTATTTTGGCCTTAAAAGAACCTTCCTCGTTCTTTGACATCTTGTAGGAAAAAGTCGCCTTGTAGGACTCTTCATTATAGCGATCCTCCATCAACGGCGCCATGTCGAAGCGGATGGTCACATCCAGCAGTTCTTTTTCACGGCTCAGCAGGTCAAAAATAGTCTCCACCTTGTTCGGGTCTGTAGCCTTATCTCCATTTTCAGGAAGCCACTCCCCTGCTGTTGCGGCAGAAATCCCCAGAAAAAGCATAAAAAGACTTAAAATCGTCGTGCGAATGACCATGTGCTTTAGAAATTTGTAAATCATTTGTAAATTGTGTCATTAAACTCTTTCGCTCCCTAATCCTTTATTTATTAAAGGAGCAAGAGAATCAGCTTTACAGCTTACAACCGTAAAACAACCTCAGCGGTCTAACGTTCAGACGCAAGTGCAAAATATTTGTCACAAAACTACAGGCAAGCAAAATAAAATTCCAGTTTATTTACAAAATATTTTTGTTAACAAAACATAATTCTGAATCCAACTAAAACCTCGTAATAAAAACTTCTTGCATGTTGAAACACGCAATAAGCCATTAATTAATCAGAAGAGCAGCAAATTCATGTGGAAAAGAACTCTCATTGGCAAAATTTTTCTTATCCTTCTCTTAACATCCTGCCGGGTTCAGCAGCCGGAGGTTTTCACGCCAATCAACACCAGCCAGGAAGTCAAGAACATCATCTTGATGATCGGGGACGGGATGGGACTGGCGCAAATTTCAGCGGCGACCTATGCCAATGCGGGAAAATTATCCTTTGAACACTTTCAGGCGATGGGGCTGCATAAGTCCCATTCGGCCAGTGACCTGATCACGGATTCCGCCGCAGGCGCCACCGCTTTTGCTGCCGGCGTCAAGACTTATAACGGGGCCATCGGCATGAACGTGGACAGCCTCCCGGTCAAGACGATACTGGAAGAATGTGAAGAAAAAGGCCTCGCCACCGGCCTGCTGGCTACAGTGGCCATCACCCACGCCACCCCTGCAGCCTTCATTGCCCATCAACCCATGCGTGTTTTGTACGAGGCTATTGCCGCCGATTTCCTGGAAACCGACATCGACTATTTCGTTGGCGGCGGAAAACAATATTTTGACAGACGCAAGGGGGACGACCGCAATCTGTATCATGAATTGCTCAAAAAAGGATACCAGGTTTCCGACTATTTCGACAAACCTCTGGAACAAACAAGACCGGACGTCAGAAGGCCGTTCGCTTATTTTACCGCCGACAAGCACCCGCTGCCCGTCACCGCCGGTCGCAACTATCTGGCCTTCGCCACCAAGCAGGCCCTGCAGTTCCTTGAAAACCGCAGTGAAAAAGGCTTCTTTATCATGATCGAAGGCTCCCAGATCGACTGGGGCGGCCATTCTAATGACGGCGACTGGATGATCCAGGAAACCCTTGATTTTGACCGGGCCATTACCGAAGCCCTTCGTTATGCCCAGGAAAAAGGCAATACGCTCGTGATCGTCACCGCGGATCACGAAAGCGGCGGCATGAGCCTGACCGAAAAATCCAAAATGGGGCGCCCCCGGTTTAAATTTTCCACCAACGGACATACGGCCTCACTGGTCCCGGTCTTCGCCTACGGCCCCGGCGCCCATCTCTTTAACGGCATTTACGAAAATACGGCCATCCACACCAAAATGAGGCAGGCGCTGGGCTGGGATGACCCCATCACCGCCGAACGGGAATAATACAGTAATCTGACGGAGGCATCCGTTTTATTCGGGTCCGTTTCTGAACTATTCCGGCCCTTTGGTTATTATTAATGTATAGCTCAAATCCAAATAAAAGAACTTATGAATTTAGAGACACTGGATAATCTTCAGTTGGTGCAGCAGTCTGCCCGGGACTTTGCTGAAACACACATCCGCCCGCACGTAATGGAATGGGACGAAGCCCAGACCTTCCCCGTCGACCTTTTCCGGAAAATGGGAGAATTCGGCTTCATGGGCGTTTTGGTGCCCGAAATTTACGGCGGCTCCGGCCTGGGTTACCACGAATACATTACCATCATCGACGAAATCTCAAGAGTATGCGGTTCTATCGGCCTCTCATTAGCCGCCCATAACTCTTTGTGCACCAACCACATCCTGATGTTCGGCACCGAAGCACAGAAACATCAGTATTTGCCTAAGCTCGCTTCCGCCGAATGGATCGGCGCCTGGGGCCTTACCGAGCCCAATACGGGTAGTGACGCGGGCCGTATGCAGTGCGTGGCGGAAAAAGACGGCGACCATTACGTCATCAACGGCGCCAAAAACTGGATCACCCATGGTAAATCCGGTGAAGTAGCGGTCGTGATCGCCCGCACTGGCGAATTGCTCGACAGCCACGGCATGACCGCCTTTATAGTCGAGCGCGGTACGCCAGGTTTTTCCGCCGGCAAAAAAGAAAATAAGCTGGGGATGCGCGCTTCCGAAACAGCAGAGATGATCTTCAACAACTGCCGCATCCACAAAGACCAGATGCTGGGCGAAGAAGGCGACGGCTTCATCCAGGCCATGAAAATACTGGACGGGGGTCGCATTTCCATCGCTTCCCTGGCCCTGGGCATCGCCAAAGGCGCCTACGAAGCATCAGTGAAATACTCCAAGGAAAGACACCAGTTCGGCAAGCCCATCTCTTCTTTCCAGGGCATCAGCTTCAAACTGGCCGACATGGCCACCAAGATCGAAGCAGCCGAACTGCTGACGCGCAAAGCCGGAGAGATGAAAGATAAAGGGGAAAAAGTCACTAAAATGTCGGCCATGGCGAAATATTACGCCTCCGAGATCGCCGTCCAGATCGCCACAGACGCCATCCAGATCCACGGCGGATATGGATACACCAAGGATTATCCGGTAGAAAAATATTACCGCGACGCTAAACTCTGCACCATCGGCGAGGGTACTTCCGAGATCCAAAAACTCGTCATCAGCAGAGAAATCTTAAAGTAAGGGGTCGTGTAAAGAGGCTTCGTACTCTTCCCGCCTGACGGCCGGCAGGTTTGCGCAGCTAATAAAATGCTTTTTTGAGTGTTTTTGCGGCAGAAAATCTGAGATTTTTTGCCGCAAAAACACTCAAAAAATAGTATCATTTAAGCCGGGCAAACCGGCCGGCCGGCAAGAAGGACGAAGGACTTTTTACACAACCTTTTCCAAAAATACCTGCTCTGAAAACCTATTTCTCCTTTTTCCTCTTCCTCCACATCCTGCTATTTTCCTGCCAACCTGCTGAGAAAGCGCCCCTGCGCTCTCCCATCGAAGCAGAAATAAAAACTTTTTTACAGGACTACTACCAGACCATGTCCGATCGCGACTGGCCCGCCTATCGCCGGTTTTTCTGGAAAAAAGGCACGCTGACCACCGTTTGGCAAGCGCAGGGCGACAGCACAGCAACAGTGCAGGTTTCGACCATCGACGAATTCATCGCACAAACGCCCCAGGGACCGGACTCCCAGCCTATTTTCGAAGAAAAAATGATCGATTCGCAGATCGACGTCAAAGGACCGCTCGCCCAGGCCTGGGTGAGATACGAAGCCCGCTTCGGCACAGAAGAGGAGCTCATGGAATGGGAAGGAACCGATCTTTTTTCCCTGATGAAACATAATGACGAGTGGCGTATTGTAGCACTGGTGTTCAGTCCGGAGTGACCCCCCCCTTACATTTGGATGAAATATTTCTTATATTTTAACCTAAGTTGTCATGCAACTTAGGTGTAGATGGTAAAGGGTAGAAAGTAGAAAGATGTCTGCCTGAAATGGGCAAATAGATACATTTTCAGGTTGTATTTCTTTCTACCTCATACCTTCTACCTTCTCTACTTAAGTTGCTTCCCAACTTGAATTATTTTAAACAACCCAAATCCCACAACACAACAGCCGCAAAGCGGCATGATAGATTAACACCGGGCGACAGCCCGGTGCAAAAAAAAAAAATGAAAACTACAGAAAACCCAACCATCCGATGGACCGATCTGATCCACGAGCTGGGCGAACACTTTGCCCAGAGAGCCGAAAAGAAGGACCGCAACGGAAATTTCGTATTTGAAAACTACATAGACCTCAAAGAACACCGTTTTTTCTCCGCCATGGTCCCTTCAGAACTGGGCGGAGGCGGGCTGAGTCACATCCAGATGTGCGAGCTGATCCGGACCATGGGCAACTACTGCGGATCGACGGCCCTGGCCTTCAGCATGCACCAGCATTTGATAGCCGCCAATGTCTGGAAATACCAACACAAGGGGGAAAGCAAGGAGATCCTGCAAAAAGTAGCCGACCAGCAGTTGGTGCTCGTCAGTACAGGTGCGCGGGACTGGCTGCAATCGAACGGGGAAATGAAAAGAACGGAAGGCGGCTATCTTTTCAACGCCAAAAAGCACTTCGCCAGCCAGTCTGTCGCCGGTGATCTGGCCGTCACCAGCGGTCCTTTTAAAGGAGAGCACGGTGAAGAATGGGTGCTCCACTTTACGGTTTCCCTGAATGCCCAGGGCGTTTCTTTGCTCGACAACTGGGACGTGATGGGCATGCGAGCTACGGGTTCGCAGAGTATTGTCTTTGAAGACGTTTTCATTCCGGACTCCGCGATTGCCCTGAGGAGGCCGCGGGAAGGCTTTCCGCCGGTCTGGCATGTAGTGCTCACCGTGGCTTTGCCGCTGATCATGGCGGCCTATGTAGGCGTAGCTGAGCGGGCCAGGGACATCGCCATTCGCCATAGCCGCAAGAAAGAGGACGCTCCGGCGCACCTGAGCTCCGTTGTCGGCCGGATGAACAATGAGTGGCTCAGCGCCCAGGCCCAATGGACGATGATGTACAGTCTGACTAACAATTTCGAATTTCAGCCGGACAAAGCCATCACCCTGAAAATGTTGAGCTACAAAACCAATGTAGCGGAGGCCTGCATCTCCACCGTCCGGCACGCCCTGGAAGCCGTCGGCGGGCGGAGTTTCTACCGGGCCATGGAGCTCGAACGCTTGTTTAGAGACATCCAGGCGGCGCCCTTCCATCCCCTGCCGCGATGGGAGCAGTATGGGTTTACGGGAGCGTGGCTGGTGGGGTGAGCATAAAAGCTGGAAGGCATTGGGAACAAGCAGATATTTTTATTTTCACACAACCCCTGGCACTATTTTTCATCAATTGCCAAAATGCATGCAACTTGAAAAAAAATTATCCGTATATTTAAAATTAAACACCTTCCCGAAATAACTCATTATTCATTAACAGTTGCATTGTTCTCCATATGAAACCCCGTGAAAGAGTCATTCAATTGCTGCTGCGCATTCTTGCTCATCCTTACCGGTTTACCCGTCGTGACCTGGCGCAATATTTTGGTGTTAGTCAGGACACCATCAAAGAAGATCTCCAGGCCATTCGCCAGGCAGGTCTCAGCATTGAGCATCCACATGACCGGCAATACCGGCTGGCCGTACTTCCCGACCGCACCTTTAAGGAATTAAACTGGCTTCAACCGCTATCTGATGAAGACAAGGCCCGGATCGAACAGGCGCTGCGGTATTTATCGAACACTGAGGCTATGTATATTCGAAAAAAGCTGGAAAGCCTCTACGACTTTCAGCAGCTGGGCCTGCGGGCATTGCGCAAGCCGGCGCTGGATAAGCTGGACCGGCTGATCACGGCCCAGAAAAACCGCCTGCAAGTTATCCTTGAAAGTTATCGCAGCCGCAGCAATCGCATCCGCGACCGCCTGGTGGAGCCTTTTTTGGTGGATCCTGAGAAGGATACGGTTCAGGCTTACGACATAGACGAAAAGGACTCCCGGCATTACAAGCTGTCCAGGATAGAGCGGGTGCATTTAACCAATACCCCCTGGGTTCATCAGAACGAACACCGCAATAAAGTCACCGATATTTTCAGGATTGCCGATAACGAACAGGTGCAAGTTCACCTCACCGTAGACCTGTTCGCCTACAATTCGCTGACCGAAGAATTCCCCCTGACACGCACTTATCTGGAACCGGGTGTAGAGCCCAACACTTACGATCTGCAATGCCCCGTCAATCACGATTTCAAAGGCCTGCTCAATTTCATTATGAGCAACGCCATGCACGTCGAGATCCACTCCCCCACCGTACTTTGCAACCGAGTCAGAGAAGAAGCTGAGAAAATGGTAAAAAAATTTCAATAAGCGAGGGGAGGTAGGGCGAGAACTACCCCAGCCTCACTCCTATCTTTGTTTTGACCAAAATAAAAAGTTATGAGGATATACCTTCATTTAACGCCCAACACCGAACCGGTGCCTTTCAACTATCAGCCTGCCCTGGTGGGCGCCTTTCATCAATGGTTGGGAGAGAATGACCTGCACGATGATATATCGCTGTATTCGTTGTCGTGGCTGGAGCATGGAAAAATGAGAGCCAAGGGATTTGATTTTCCCGACGGCTCTGTTTTTCAGATTAGTGCCCCCCGTCCGGGGCTATTAGCAGACCTGATCAATGGGGTGCATCGGAACTGGGAAATCCGCTGGGGGATGGCGGTGGATAGTGTACACATCAAGCGCACGCCCAATTTTGGCGACAGGCATCGGTTTTTGGTGCAAAGTCCGGTGCTGGTCAAGCGTCAGGATGAGGAAGGGAAACAACAATACTATTTTCCCGGAGATGAAAAGGTCAATGATTATCTGACGGAGACGCTTCAACACAAGCTTCGGCGCGCCGGTCTGACGGAGGAGGTAAAAGTAGCGTTTGATTCTAGTTATAAAAACGTCAAAACCAAGCTGGTGGACTACAAGGGCATCAAGATCCGGGCGGCAAAATGTCCGGTGATCGTCAGCGGTGATCCCAGGGCGGTTGCTTTTGCCTGGGATGTGGGGATTGGGAATAGTACGGGGATTGGGTTTGGGGCGTTGAGGTGATAAAATTAAAAATCTGTAAAAAATGACTTCTGAATATTCTCAATATTATAAAAAGCTTCTTGATTTTGAACCCTATGGATATCAGAAAGAGGTGGCAGATATTCTATTAAAAAAGAAAAAGAATGTCATCTTGTCTGTTCCAACAGGATCTGGGAAAACATGGGGGTCCATAATGCCTTTCTTATATGCTCAACAGTCCGATTTATATTTTCCTAAAAAAATGATTTATAGTCTCCCTTTGAGAACTTTAACAAATTCTATATACCATGACGTAACGAATATTTTACTTCGAAATGGATATTCAGAGGATGAAATAAAAAGACAAACAGGTGAATTCTCTGATGATAAATTCCTTGAAAAGGAAATAATCTTCTCTACAATTGATCAAACTTTAAGCAGTTTTTTATGCTTTCCTTTATCTCTTTCTCATAGGCAAGCAAACATTAATGCAGGAGCTCTCATCGGAAGCTATCTAATATTCGACGAGTTCCACTTGCTCGATCCGGCATTATCAATGGCAACCACACTTGGAATGCTAAAAATGTTAGAAAACCTTTGCCGATGTTGTATTATGACTGCTACTCTCAGTAATGATTTCATGGAGGCATTAAAAGAAAATTTAACCAACTTTGAGATAGTGACTTTGAATGATTTCCCAAAAGATCAGAAAAAAATAAAATCTCTCATTCCTGAAAAAAACAAAAAACTTATAAGTGTAAAAAATCAACCCCTTACATCCAAAGAGATATTAGAAAAGCATAAGGACAAAACCATTGTTATTTGTAATAGAGTTGAGACTTGCCAAAAAGTATTTCAAGATTTGGTTAAAACACTTCATAAAGAAAATCCCCAAAAAATTGATGTCAAAGAGAATGTTATCTGTTTACATTCCAGGTTCTTTGATAATGATAGAAAGAGAAAGGAAAACAAACTGAAGCTCTTATTGGGAAAACAAGCTAGGAATAAGAAAACAAATACCATTCTTATTTCCACTCAGGTAATCGAGGCTGGAATGGATATTTCTTGTGACATAATGCATACAGAAATATCACCTGTCAACTCTTTTCTTCAGAGAGCCGGTCGATGTGCCAGATTCGAGGGGGAAACAGGGGAAATACTTGTATACAATATTCTCAACCCAAAAGAGCTTTTGGATCAGGACCTTGCTTTGAAGAAAAACGACAAAAAAGAAATTCAAAGAATAAATAATAAATATTTGCCTTATGACCATTCTTTATGTTTAGCAACTTTCAATACATTAAAAAATTATAATACCCTCGATGGCAATGTCCCTCAGAAATTGATCGAAGAGATTATTGGTGGAACAGAAATGAAGGTCATTTCTTCCATGAGTAGAGGTCAAAAGGGAGGTTTCAACCAAGATAAAATTATAGAAAGCTGGGAATCATGCTTAAAAAATCATTATCGTTCAACAATTAGGGACATTCAAAGCGTAGATATAACAATTATTTGTGATGAATTGACTCCAGAAGTTGAACGTTACCCATATGGATATCAATCACTTAGCATGTATAAGTGGAGTTTTGTTAGCTGGCTTAAAAAGATTGAAGATGGAGAGGGGCCTATAAAAACGGAAGAAGAGCAATGGCTAGTAAAGGGATTAGAAGAAAACATGTTTGTTGGAGAAATAGAGAATGATGAAGAAGTTAAGTTTCAGCTAATAAAATTGACAAATTTTCGAGAACTCCCTCCTCAGGTTTACGCAAACTCTAGATTCTTTGGCTATTCTTCCGATTTTGGATTTAACTGGCAATACCCTAATACTTTTAACACTACTGCCCCAAGAAAAGAAAAAAAAGATAAAATAGAAAAATTTGAGCCATTAAAAAAAGACACCTTCTTTCAACACAACATGGGGCTGATAAGGTGCTTTGAGAAAGAATTTTGGCCTAAACTACAAGGATTTACAATCAAGGAATTAATTTCTTTTATCGAGGCCCCAAATCTTACCGAAAGAGATTTTGAAAAGCTATTCAAGTTAATGATCATTTTACACGATTATGGAAAACTAAGTGAGGCTTGGCAGAAACCTATGCAAAGATACCAGGCAAGTAAAGAAAATATTCCTCTTGAAGAGTTTAATCAAGTTCTTGGCCATACCGATTTTGATGCGCTAAATCCCGTAGATTTAAAGTTAGGAGAAAAAGTAGGACTACATAAAAGACCAGGACACTCGGGAGTAGGTGCATTTGTAGCGCAAGAAGTATTGCCACAACTTTACGATGAAGAATTACTAAAAAGTACAATTTCAATGGCCATTTCTCGACATCATGGGCCGCTATCAAATAGTTTTCCTTCATTTAATATCCCTCAATTGTTTTATTCTCCAATGAAAAATTTATTAAATCGATTTGAATTTTCCTCATTAGAGTTAAATAGTCAAGAACTTGAAGACCAACTTGATGGATTTGAAACTGGATGGAATGGTGAAAGGATTCTCTACTTATTTTTTGTCAGAATTCTTCGACTTTGCGATCAAAAAGCCACAGAAAACCTCAAGAAATACTATAAATAATACAAATATGTACCAACATTTTTATATGGAAAAGTACTCAGATACTTACGCTGAAACATTGGAAGCTTTTGGGCTTGCTATCCTCATAGATGAGGTATTGAAAAGAAATCCTGGCAAAGGGAACAAAGTTATAATCGAAAATAAGGAGCAATATTATAAGGTAGAATCAAGTAGACCTATTACTCTAGAAATGATTATGAAGTTAAAACCCTTTCAAATATTTAAATTCATTATCAAAGATGAAAAAATTGTTATTCCGGAAGGGCTTAATAAGGCCACTTGTTTTAACTATCCTGAGCAAAAATCAATTAGTGAGGATTTTAAAAATCAAAGATTTTTGATAAATAATAACCAAGACTTTAGCACTGAAGAAAAAAAAATTAAATTGAAATATCTTCATGAAAATTTTTCAAATGAATTCGGAAAAAAAAGAGATCCTGAATTTGATGTTTATCGACAGATAATCGGAAACCCCTATTCTTCTTTTTTAAAATTATTTAACAATTTTTATAAGTTTCCTGAAACCTTCACAACTATTATAAAAGCAATACTCCACTACTATGCATTTAATGAAGACAAACAAAAAAACATAAAACTTGTAGAGAAAAAACCAACTGCCTTACAACTATATAATCCTAATCAAGGAAAAGGACTAAATAAAGAAAAGGCTAATAGCGCCTCAATGGGTCCACAAAAATCATTTTGGATCCCAGAAACCATGAAAATTTCTGGTTCGTTGGCAATTATGAGCTGCCAATATGTAAAAGTAGGTACTGGATACGATTTAAAAATATATGTTCCAGAATTTAAAAACATCCTTCTAAGTGACGTTAAAAGGATTCTATTTGGCTTTAAAAAATTTTTAAAAAACTCATCTCCAATCAAACTAGACATCCTTAATCTAATCAATTTAATTATTCAATTCATAAAGAATAATCCAGAGTTTCGCGGAAGAGTAAAAAACACAATTGAAGGTTTTTATACTGTTTATCAAAAAGACTTAGGTCAAAATAAGGCGGTAGCCAATATATCATTTTTAAATGTTCCTAGTTTCATCTTTTATGATAACAAACTGAAGGGGATTGAATGGATACAGATATTAGAAGAACAGAAAGAAATAATTTCAACAATTGAAGAACAAGGCGACAATACATTTGGATTATTAAAATATAGATTTTTTTTAGGCAACTCAAGTTTCAAAACATTTGCTGAGTTTCAATATTGGTATTGCGGTTTTCTTTCAAGAACAATATCTGCAGGAAAATCCTATGTAAAAAGATTCACTACCACAACTCTAAATAAAATTTATTTGAATATGGAACCAAAACTATCCGAAATCATCAATGATGATGGCTTTCAAGCCATAGCTTATGCCATCAGAAAAAGCACAGTAAGTCTCCAATTTACACCAAAAGGAAAGAGGAAGTACTCTATCAGGTATGGAGTAGCCCAGCAATTACAAAATAAATCTAAGTCAAAAGAAGATCTAGCGGTTTTTATAGGTGACTTTATTGCTACCTATAATGCTGAAACCGCCCGGTACAAAGAAAAATCCGATCAGTCCTTCAGGTCTATGGTTAAGGATGGTCAGCTTGCATCATTTTATGAATTATTAGATAAGTTTTCATCTAACCTTGTAGGTGCATTATTAGCATCATATGGCTTTGCCCTTAACTCAAAAGAAAGTAAAACAGAAGATAATGAGCATGACTCCGAAGAACTATTAACAAACTAAACTTCTTAAAACAAAAAATTATGTTTGAAAATAAATCAATTTCGTCCTTATCCATTAGTGGAAAAATCACCCTTAACCTTCATTCTTTAAATAACGAAGGTGGTGAAGGAAACCAAATAATTACTCGACAAGTAACCATTGTTGACAAAGAAGGAGAAACACATACAGTCAATGCTATTAGCGGAGATATGTTTAAACATATTCACGTAGGTCACTTAATTAATCATTCAAAGGAACATGGACTCCCCCTTTGTAAAAATTGCCAAATTTTTAACCCTAATCGTTTATCAAGTGGAGAGGATTTAGGGGATTTCCTAAAAGACAATAAGGATTACACAGATTCAGACGTTGTTGATGCCATTATAGAATTATGTACTGTTGATGATACTCATGGTGTTTTAGTCACCAAAATTGGAAATACCAATAAAAATGTTCCGAGAAAATCTATTGTAGAGTATGGTTGGACTGTAGGAGTTCCAAAATTAACAAATTCTGAAAGTTATCTTCATACAAAATTTGTTCCAGATTCTTCTGGAAAAAAAGGGGAAGGAACAAATGAAGGGCAGAACATCTTTCATCGACCTGCAAATCATGGTGTATATGCCTTTGTTTGTAGCCTAGATATCTACAGAATAGGCCTGAATGACATTTCTCGTCAATATGCAATTGGAGAAGAAGAACGGACAAAAAGATATCGAGCAGTACTTCAAAGCTTAATTCATTCAATTATTAAACCCAATGGAGCAATGACCAGCACCCAAAAACCACATATTACTGATTTCCAAGGTGTAATTACGACATCCTCTAAGGCTATTCCTGCTCCAACAATAAGTGCTATTAATGATTCTTATCAAGAAGAAATTGAAAAAGTTGTTTTTGGATTAAATTCTATTGAAAAAAATTCAATAACTGCTAAACGGTTTAATGGAATTGGTGAACTCACCGGGCTTTTAGTAGATCTAATGGATTGTGTTCCTTATAAAATTTAATGTAAATGCGTTTTTCAGCAATATTCAAGCCAACATCCCTTTTTTCCTTAAAGGATAGTGACTCTACCAATTCTGGAGCAAAGTCTTTGTTTTTACCGTCTCCATATGCTATTAAAATGGCATTATTAAACCAAGCGATTTCCCTAGGAGATGATTTAGAAAAACTAAAAATAAAAGGAAGTGAGGAATTTGGATACATCCGAGATACTAAGATAATGTATCATTTACCAAAAGAAATTTCCTTTTGTAAAAACAATTCTTTTGTTAAAATCTTAAAGCCTAGTCGAAACAGCAAGGGATTCACAAGAACTGTATCATTTAGAGAATACATTTATATCTCTCATCCAATAGAAATTATTTTTGAAACAAAGCATGAAAAGGCCAAATCGTATTTGTGTAAATATATTCATCTGATAAATTACTTTGGGAAAAGAGGATGCTTTTTCCAATTCCTTGAGTACAGAAGTAGTCCAAGTGAACCAAACGTTTTTCCGTTTGAAAAGAAGAGCCTTAGGGAAGGATTACTTCAAAAATACGATGACTTTGGGAAAGTTGATTTTGAAAATGTTAATAACTTTTCTACAAAAAAAACCAAAAGAGTAGAAATGATTTTGACGATTCCCTTAGAGAAAAAAAGCTCTTCCAAAGCTTATACACATTTTCAAATTATCAAATAACTCCCCCTACCCCAGCACCTCATCCATCGCCACCTCGAACCCGGGAAAGATGCCCACCGGCACCTTTTCCCCCTGAACGAAAGGGGTTTGACGCAATAGTTCGAAAACGCCGTGCTCGTTGAGGCGATACACCAGCAGGGTGCCCTCACTAGGATGAACGACCCAATACTCGCGGACCCCCGCCTGCTCGTACAAGGCGTATTTCTCCGTGAGGTCCTTGGCTGCTGTGCTCTTGGACAAGATCTCGATGATCCAGTCGGGCGGCCCCACGCAGCCGCGGTCGTCGAGTTTAGACAAGTCGCAGATCACACTGATGTCCGGCTGGACGATGGTGTCCGTCTTTTCAGGGCTGTGTTGCTGAGGAGGAAGCGGAAGCCGTATGTCAAAAGGCGCCGCAAATACCCGGCAATCCTTCCCCTTGAGGTAGTGGTGGATGAGGCTGAACAGATTGCCGGACAATAACTGGTGAGAGGTGCCCGGGGCGGGAGACATCCGAAATATCTTACCCCGGATCAGCTCTACCACCTCGTCGAACTGCCAGGTAAGGTAATCTGCATAAGTGTAATGCTTGGATGGGTCCAATTGCCTGAAATCGGTGATCATATGTTACAATTTATAACAATAATAATACAAATTTTTAATCAAAAGCGCCATCATGAAACGCGTAACAGGCACACACATCGCTTATTTGCACCTCTGCCGGCGCAAACTGTGGTTATTTGCCAACGGCCTCAGCATGGAACACCAGAGCGAACTGGTGGCCGAAGGTAAGCTCATTGACGAACACAGCTATCCTCAGAGGGCCGCCCGCTGGCAGTCGCTAGAGATCGAAGGCATTAAGATCGATCATTTCGACCCTAAACACGGTATCGTGCGGGAAGTGAAAAAATCAAACAAAAGAGAAGATGCTCACTACGCTCAACTGAAATATTATCTATTGGTGCTGGAACGAAACGGAATAAATGCCTCGCATGGACTGCTGGAATATCCCAAACTCAGGATTACGGAGGAAGTTGTGCTGACCGAAAACGATCGAAAAAATATACCCTTATGGGAAGAGGAGGTACAGAAGATCATCGATGAAGACACCTGTCCTCCCCTCGTGAAGAAATCGATTTGCAAAAAGTGCGCCTATTTTGAGCTGTGCTTTACTAATGAATGATGATTGATGAATGATGATTGGTGCGGAAAAAGACTGGAACGGACATTTTAAGGAAAGAACGAAACAGCTTGAATTAGGAATTTTCCGTATTACCAGAACTGAAAAAAAATCGCTGGAAATCTTAAAAATCATGACTGCCTACCGAAAGAAATACAAAAAACAATCACCCATCACTCATGAAAAAACCATACTATCTCTTTAATCCCGGTCGGATGACTCGCCGGGACAACACCCTCAAATTCACCGCTGTGGATGATAGCGGCCGTGAACAAAAACCCCGCTATTTGCCCATCGAGGGAATAGAAGCGCTGTATATTTTCGGCAGCATCGACGCCAACAGCGCTTTATTCAACTTTTTGGGCAAGCAACGCATTCCCGTTCATTTTTTCGATTACTACGAACACTATACCGGTTCTTTTCAGCCTAAGGAATACCTATTAGCCGGAAAGATGCAGGTAGAACAAACGCGTGCTTACCTGAGCAGCAAGCGAAGGTTACACATCGCCACTCAACTGGTGGACAGCGCCAGTTTTAATATGCTCAAAAATATGCGATACTACCAAACTCGCGGAAGAGCGTTGAGTGATCAAATCGCCAAACTGGAAGAACTGAGAATGCAGATACCCATGATGGAGGACGTCAGCGCCCTGATGGGCATTGAGGGCAATTGCAGACAGGTCTATTATCAGGCATTCGAACACATCATCACCGACTTTCCCATGAACGGGCGCAACAAGCAGCCGCCCTCCAATGAAGTGAATGCTCTAATCTCTTTCGGAAATATGATGTGTTACAGTCTGGCTCTGGATATGATCTATCACACCCAGCTGAATCCGACCATCAGCTTTTTGCATGAACCCGGGGCCCGCCGGTACAGCCTGGCTCTGGACATTGCTGAAGTGTTCAAACCCATTTTGGTAGACCGTTCTATTTTCAAATTGATGAACCGAAAAGAGCTACAATCCAAACACTTTGAACAAGCATTGAACGGTTGTTTTTTAAAAGACAATGGCCGGAAGATCTTCATCAAAAGTTTTGAAGAAAGGCTGAGAGAAACCATACAGCACCGTAGTTTGGGGAGAAAAGTAAGTTATAAGAGGCTGGTGTTACTGGAGTGCTACAAAATTGCCAAGTATATTCTAAAGATGGAGCCAGAGTACAAAGCCTTCAGGATTTGGTGGTAGGGAGGCGGCGGTTGTTGGTTATTGGAATGGACGAATAAAAACAAATTAATAAATCAACAATTATGTATGTGATAGCCGTTTATGATGTTGGCGAAAAAAGGGTGGTAAAGATGTTGAAATTATGTCGTCGTTATTTAAATTGGATACAGAACTCAGTTTTTGAGGGGGAGATATCCGAACTAAAGTTAAAGGAGCTTATATTGGAAGCCAGGGAAATTATGGACGAGGGTCACGACAGTCTGATTCTGTTCAGCAGCCGTAATGAGCGCTGGTTAGACAAGCAGGTGATCGGTTTGGAGCGAGCGAATACGGATAATTTTTTATAGGAGGTTGTCGATAAGCTCAGGAAAGGCTCTTTACTTTCTGGGAAAAGTCTTTTTAAAATTCAATGTACTGAAATTCAGTCCATTACTCCATCGTCGATCTACCGCTCATATTTTATAATGATAGGTTGACGCATTAAAAGGGTAAATTCCGGTCAAAAGTTCTTTGACAATTTGTTGAAAATCAAGTACCTTCATATATAAATACAACGCCTCTTAATCGTACCAGATTGGAATTGAAACATGACCTTTTACGAAGACGTACTAAACTGCTGTATCTCTTAATCGTACCAGATTGGAATTGAAACATTAATTATGTGCTTCAATGACCTTGTGCGGTTTACCTCTTAATCGTACCAGATTGGAATTGAAACGAAATACGCTTCAACATGACGTCATATCCATCACGCTCTTAATCGTACCAGATTGGAATTGAAACTTGATGCCGTCAATTTCATTATGTTGATGTTTTCCACTCTTAATCGTACCAGATTGGAATTGAAACTCAAAGTGTTGAATGACCGTGGTTCCGGTTCTTTCACTCTTAATCGTACCAGATTGGAATTGAAACTGCGCTCCTGACGGCAATTTGTACGTTGTTATTGTGCTCTTAATCGTACCAGATTGGAATTGAAACTGTAATATACCAGTCTTTTTCTACTCTTACTGCTGTGCTCTTAATCGTACCAGATTGGAATTGAAACAATACATGGACGTTCATGACGCGGTTGTGTATTCTGCTCTTAATCGTACCAGATTGGAATTGAAACTTTATTGACACAATACCGGCGTTATTTATTCCAAACCTCTTAATCGTACCAGATTGGAATTGAAACCAAATAAATGGATTTTGTTGGATCAAAATATTCACCGCTCTTAATCGTACCAGATTGGAATTGAAACTTGGGAACGTTGATCCAGACCGGCAAAAGGTTTCATCTCTTAATCGTACCAGATTGGAATTGAAACTAGTTAACGCACGTATCTATGGACATTACAAAAGCACTCTTAATCGTACCAGATTGGAATTGAAACGGTATCAAATACCTTAATAACTACCGGATGAGTGCATTCTCTTAATCGTACCAGATTGGAATTGAAACGAAAATATTAGGATCATATAGTAAGTTAAACT
>CAZJQS010000050.1:41150-45072 GCA_964548175.1 uncultured Saprospiraceae bacterium | reverse complement strand
GTCCGGGAAGAACTGAAATTCCTGGATTCTTACCTTTTTTTACTGAAAGAACGCTTCGGCGAGAACCTCATAGTCGATATCGAGGTCCCCATCGAGGTGTACGATGAAATGATCATCCCCCTGTCTATGCAGATGCTCTTTGAGAACGCCATTAAGCACAATATCATCAGCAAGACCAAACCCCTGAGGATCGCAGTGTCCCTGGATGAAGGTAAAATACGGGTAGCCAACAACCTCCAAAAGAAAAGCCAGCGTACGCCATCCACCCAGGTAGGCCTGCAAAACATCAAAAATAGATACGCCTTTTTCACCAGCCAGAAGGTCGAAGTCCATGCCAACGAACATACTTTTTCCGTAAGTTTGCCGTTAATACATACGCCTGAACAGGTTGCCGTCTAGGTTGTTAATCAAAAATGACAATACGGGGCAAACCGGATTTCTGCCTTGTTACAATCAGCATAAGGCAGTATGGAATTTTCGGATGACTCGTTTTGATCTGGTTCATTCATCAAACTTACAGGATTGAAATACTGGCTTATATTGATCACTACCTGCTGTATTTTTGGAAAATATGAACACACAGCAATCATGAAAAGTTCGCTTACCTTGAAAATCAACGCCCTGCAGGAAGCCAGGGGATGTCTACGCATCGCTATCTTTAACCGGGAAGAAGATTTCCTTCAGATCAATAAAGCCGTCTATCTTAAGGTGCTGGAGGTTAATGACCTGGAGCCTATCGAATATCATATTGAAGAACTGCGGCAAGGTGAATACGCGATCGCTATTTTTCACGATCTCAATAACAACGGCCGGCTGGACACCAACTTCCTGGGAGTCCCCCAGGAACCTTATGCTTTTTCCAATAACGCGGGTAAAAAATGGAAAAAACCAAGCTTTCACGATGCTAAAATCCCGCTGAATGCCGCTTCCGCTATAGTCGAGCTACAGCTGAAAAGCTGGAAAGATCACTAATTGCCGTGTCTTCTTAATACCAACCCCATCGCCTCATAAACTACATCGAATCCGATTGCTGTAATAACCACCTTTCAATCCTGTCCAAATCAGCGCTCCTCATTTCGGCCGGCAATTCAATCCGCTCCGCTTTCTGCAAGTCTACTATTATGGCTTCGCCCTCGCTCGCTTTTCCCAAAAAGACAAAAGGTTGCGCTAGTGCCTGCGGTCGCTCCCTCAATTCCATGGGCTGCTCAAAGAGGGTTTTTACCCTGAAATCTCCTGCTGTCAAGTCCATCATAGGAATAATAGCCTGCAGCCTGCCTGTGGTAGCCGGCATCAGAAAAACCGATCGATAAGCCAGTCCGTCCAGTGGAAATTCCGCAACCGGTAAATAGGGCTGCAATTGTCTTGCTTCGTTCAGGGTGAAAGCGAAAGCGCCCAGGTCGGCGGCATAGCCCAGCAGGTAATCCTCCCAAACCTCCAGTCGCAGGATGTTCCCCGACTGGGCGTCGGCGTAGGTTCGCTCATTCAGAAAGTCAGGTTCTTTCGGGCCTAGCAATTGCCGGTTTCGCAGGTCATAACCCCAAATCGTTTTAAGGCCCTTGATCGCAATCACCTGCCGTGCTCGGTGGTAGCTGACATCAGCCAGTAAATAAGGAACATCAGGCGAGAGGTTGATGGGCAACAACTTTCGATCGACTTCCCGGCAGCTGTCCAGAGCCATGATCACTAAAAGCCGGTGACTGGCGCCCAGATTTTCATCATAGGTCGTACTGTCCGCTACAATATACGCCCCCAATCCCCGATCCCGGATCAGCAAACGGTTGCCCTCCAAAAGCTCACCCCCGGGCCGGCAATCAATATCCGGCGCTGTGGTCACCGAATCAGCAGCGCTGCTTTTTTCCTCAGGCTCTTCCTTGCCATTGCCTTCCGGCGGGGTAGGATTACAGGCGAATGGTAAAAAAATGAGTGGAAGTATAAAAAAAAGTATTGGTTTTCTCATGGCCGTTTTTATTCTAAAAATAAGGGATTTTATAGAAATCAACACTCCGGTAAGTCGCCATATTTAGAAATAGAGGTCGCCGCAAATGTTCTACAGCCTTCCTGCCGACCGGAGCAAGGGGATTGCCCATGGATTAAATACGAAATTTTTCGTATCCTTTTCTTGACTTTACGAAGACTTTCGTATAATATTGCATACGAAGACTTTCGTATAAAAAAGATCAACTATGAAAAAAATACCCAAACCAACGGAAGCGGAGCTCGAGATTTTGCAGGTCCTATGGGCGGAAGGGGCCTCTTCTGTGCGTCAGGTGAATGATATTCTGAGCAAAAAAAGGGAGATCGGATACACGACCACGCTCAAGCTTATGCAAATTATGGCGGACAAGGGCCTGGTGGACCGGGACACGAGTACCCGCACGCACATTTACAAGGCTGTGGTTGCGGAAAAAGACACCCAGCAGCAATTGCTGGATCGTTTCCTGGAGACGACCTTTAAGGGCTCGGCGGGAAAATTAGTCATGCAGGCGCTGGGCAATCATCGCGCTTCGGCGGAGGAACTGGAAAAGATAAAAGCTTTGATTAAAAAGATCGAAGACGAGCAGTCTCATAAATAATTGGAATCCATGAATATTTTGCAATTTCTTTTACCGGATACGATCATATATGCGCTGGGGTGGACCGTTCTTCACTCCGTATGGCAGGGCGCGGTGCTGGCTGTTATATTGTATTCGATACTGTATTTTTTCAAAGACCGAAGTGCGCAGTGGAAATATGTGCTGGCCAATGCATTCCTTTTGGCGGCTTTATTGCTGGCTGCGGTGACTTTTTTATGGTTATATGAAAAAAGCGGTCCCGGGGCGATTCAGCGACTCCATCCAATGATCCCGGCCTATCCATCTTTAGAATGGGCAGTAGAAGAGCCGGCCGCCAGGTATTCTGGCTTTCAACCTTTGGTGACCTACCTGCATGAGCATATTGCGCTGATCACCACTTTCTGGATGATCGGCTTGTTTGTTTTCGGTCTTCGGCTCGCCGGCGGATTATTTTACGTACAGCACATTAAACGGTGTGCTGCTCTGCCCGGCGTGGATCACTGGCAGCATATGCTGGATGATCTAAGGGCCGGGCTCAAGTTATTCTTTCCGGTTGCCTTACTGGAGTCCCGGAAAATACTCGTGCCCATGACCGTCGGCTTTATCAAGCCCGTTATTTTATTCCCCATCGGCATGCTGAACCGGCTTCCGGTCGAGCAGGTGGAAGCCATCCTGGCGCATGAGCTGGCGCATATTTATCGCTATGATTATTTGATCAACATTTTGCAATCCCTCATTGAGACCGTGCTTTATTTCAATCCGGCCGTATGGTGGATGAGCGCCATCATCAGAAGAGAAAGGGAAAACATCTGCGATGATCTGGCCATCAACCTGTGCGGCAGTTCGCTTACTTACGCCAGGGCACTGGTCAGCTTACAGGAACAAAATGCCGGCCTGCCCACTCTGGCCATGGGCCTGTCAAATAATAAACAAGCTTTACTCAACCGAATCAGAAGGATCTTAAAACAACCACAACAAAACTCGACTATTATGGAAAAATTAATTGCAAGTTGTCTTTTGCTTTTTTTTGTACTTCTCTTTTCATTTGGCGCAGGCCGACCGGAGGAGGTCGTGGACAGCCCGGAAACAAAAAGAGCCGCAGTGGAGGAATTCTCGCTGACAGCGGTGCTTCCTCAGTCCGATACGCTTTTGCCAAAAGGGAAAATGACTCTGGAAATGACCAAAAAAGACACCACTGTTAAGGTGCAAATTGAAAATGGAAAAATCAATTACCTCATGATCAACGGCAAAGAGATCGCAGAGTCGGACTTTCCGAAATACGAATCCTACGTCGAGGCGCTCATCAGGGATATTCCTGAGCCCCCTGCACCGCCAGCGCCTCCTCGTCCTGGTTTGATCGCTCCTCCTGC
>CAZJQS010000050.1:33972-41050 GCA_964548175.1 uncultured Saprospiraceae bacterium | reverse complement strand
CCCCCTGCACCCCCTGCGCCGGAAGCTCCTTCTAATGTACTGCGCCGAAAGGGCGTTAAGGTCGAGACCGAGCGGGATGAACAAGGTAATATCCGGATATTCATGGATGAAGGAGGTTTCAATAAGCCGGTGGAAGTACGTCTCGAAGGTGATGATCAGATCATTATCAATGGCGACACAATCCGACCTGGAGAAAGTGTGGTGATCTCAAATGACGATCTTTTCTTTACTCCCCATCCTTTTGCAGTAAGGCCGGGAAAAAACGGCTTCCAGTCCTTCCACTTTGGTGATCGTGGTGATTTTGCGCCTGAGTTCCGGTTCTGGGGACTGAAAAATGGAAATACCTTGCGGTTTGACAGCCTTGGTCTTCAGGGTATGGAATTCAACATGTTTTTTCCTAAGGACAGCATTCCGGAAAAATATAAGGAGATGATGGAGGAAGTGCGAAAAAAAAAGGATTCCATTCGCCTGCAACAGCAAGAGCTTTTCGAACGTCAGCGAAAGCAGGAAAAAGAGATGAGGGAAAAACGCGGTCAGTTGGAAAGGCAGTTGTTTCAAAACCAGGAAAAAATAGAAGAAGAACGCCTGAAAGGATACCGGGAAATGGAAAAAGTCCGGCAGGAAATACTGAAAGCGCAGGAAAAACTGGAAAAAGAGCTGTTCAGATACCGTTCTGAGCAAAACAAGAAATTTATGCAAAGGGATACCCTGTAAAAGCCCTGCTCCTTACAAAGGTGATTCCTTTGCATCTGGCATAGCACTTAGCCTCTACAACTAATTAAAAGCTGTTTATATTAACCGGGAAAGACATTTTGCCGGCAAAATGTCTTTCCTGGTTAATCTGCAGGATGCCTTTTCAGTCAACCTTTTCTCTAAAAGAAACTCCCCGTTTTCACCATAGCAATGACAATACAAACGAGGAACAACAGAAAAGTGATTTTAATATCCAAAGGATATTCTTGCTTTTTTAAATCGGTTCGCATGGGAAATATATTGTTAGTATTCTACAAATGATACCGCAATTTTACAAAAAAATTACTATTTAACAAATTTTGTTATATATATATTGGTTTATAGAAGAAAAAAATATGCATGCTATAACATTGCTGAGTCAGGCTTGAGATATCCCGGGCTTTTCAAGGCAACTGGAATTAACTATCCAGCCACTGTTTAAAATTACTTACCCTGTCTCGACTGACGATCACTTCCAGGTCTGTGGTAGGGTGAAGTTCAAGTTTTAAGCGGCTGTTGAAATAAGGATGTATCTTGGAAATAGACTCAATATGCAAGATGAACTTTCGGTTGATCCGGTAAAAGTCCACGGGGTCCATCAGTTCTTCAAGCTGGTCTAGTGTGAAATCGACGATATGTTTTTTGCCCTTATTGGTTTTGGCGTAAACCAGGCCTTCATCGGAAAAAAAGTAACGAATATCCTGGGTTCTCAGGTAAGTCAGCTGCTGTCCTGCCTTTATGAGGAATCTTTTCTTAAAAGGCGGTTGTTCTACGCCTTTGATGAGTTCCTGAATCACTTTTCGGTCGATAGGGGGTACAGTGGAAGCGGCGAAAAACCTGTCGAATTTATCCAGTGCGAAAGCCAGCTCTTCATCATCGATCGGCTTCAACAAATAATCAATGCTATTTACTTTAAAAGCTTTGAGCATGTATTGGTCATAAGCCGTAGTGAAGATGACGGGTACGCTGAGGTCGACCTGTTCAAAAATATCGAAACTCAGACCATCTGCCAGCTGAATATCAAAAAAGGCAAGGTCTGGTAGAGGGGTGTTCTGAAAATAAAGCAAGGCCTGCTCAACGGAGTCGATCACGTTCACTACTTCTGCATCGGGGCGGATGGCCAGTATCATCTTCTTCAGGCGTTTGGCGGCAGGCAACTCGTCTTCGACGATCAGCACTTTCATTTTTTTTCTTCGCAATATACTATTTTCAGCTCATTACGGACCGCTCTCTGCTTTTTTACACAACCCCTGGCTTATATCATTTTTTTCTTCGGCGAAAATGAAGAAAAAGAATTCAATTAGCTGCACAAACGAGCGTGAGGACTTTTCTCACAACGCCCATAAATTACTATATTTGCGCTCTCAAAAGGAACTAGTTCTCTGGCTAGTGGGTTAATTGCTAAACTCGTCTCAGTAGGGGCGCAACATCGGAATTTCATGAAGGTTTCTCTAAATTGGTTGAAAGAATACATAAAGCTGGATCATTCTCCAGAGAAAATTGGGGAGATCCTGACCGATCTCGGGCTGGAAGTGGAAGGAATGGAAATTGTGGAAAGCATCAAAGGAGGTATGCAAGGCATCGTTATCGGCTTCGTCAAAGAATGCGAGCGCCATCCTGATGCAGACCGGCTTTCATTAACTAAAGTAGACATTGGCCGGGGAGAAGATCTTCAGATTGTTTGCGGCGCTTCTAATATTGCTGCAGGACAGAAAGTACTGGTGGCTACCGTTGGGACAACCCTTTACACACCGGAAGGAGAAGCCTGGACGATCAAAAAAACAAAGGTCCGCGGGAAAACATCGGAAGGCATGATCTGCTCGGAAGATGAGGTAGGTCTTGGAGATGACCATAGCGGGATCGTCGTTCTTCCTGAAGACGCCGGGATCGGCACAGCCGCCCGTGATTTTTACCAGATCGAGACGGACTATGTGTACGAGGTCGGCCTGACACCCAACCGTTCTGACGCCACCAACCACCTTGGGGTGGCTCGCGACCTGGCTGCTTACCTTCGGATCAACGAAAATAATACCGGTGAGGTCAAATTACCCTCCGTTGAGTCATTCAAAGTGGACAGCAATGAGCTGGCGCTGGATGTAAAAGTAGACGATTACGACGCTTGTCCTCGTTATTCCGGTCTGAGCATTAAAGGATTGACGGTAAAAGAATCACCCGATTGGCTGAAGAATCGCTTAAAAGCCATCGGATTAAAGCCGAAGAACAATATCGTAGACATCACCAATTTCATACTGCACGAATTGGGCCAGCCGCTGCATGCCTTCGACATGAGCCAGATTAAGGAAAAAAAGATCATCGTGAAAACCTTGCCGGAGGGTAGTGTCTTTACCACTTTGGATGATAAGGAAATAAAACTGACCTCCGAAGACCTTATGATCTGCAATGGTAAATCAGAAGGGATGTGTATCGGAGGGGTGCTGGGTGGTTTGCATTCCGGCGTTAAAGAATCTACTACTGATATTTTTCTTGAATCGGCTCACTTCAACGCTAAATGGATCCGGCGGACGAGCATGCGGCACAACCTGCGCACCGATGCAGCCAAGGTATTCGAAAAGGGAAGCGATCCTAACCTGACCGTTTACGCCTTGAAAAGGGCAGCCCTGCTTATCCGGGAGCTGGCGGGAGGGACCATTGCTTCCGAGTTGGTCGACTTGTATCCGCAACCTATAAAGCCGGTGGAAGTAAGCGTTCGTTACGATCGCATCAATAGACTCATCGGTCAGGATATCCCCAAAGAAACGGTTCGCTCTATTCTTCATGCGCTGGACATGACCATACTTGAGGAGTCGGATACTCAACTTAACATCGGTATTCCCACAAATAAGACGGATGTGTTGCGCGAGGTAGATGTGATCGAGGAAATACTCCGGATCTATGGCTATAATACCGTACCTATTCCTTCTTTCATTCACACGACCCTCAACGTAGGCGCTTATCCCGATGCGAACGATGTGCGCAACAGTCTGGGTAATTACCTGGCCGCCAATGGATTTATGGAGATGATGGCTGTTTCCCTTTCACAATCCCGTTATTACACAGAACTGAACGACGGCCTGTTCGAGGAAAAGCAGTTGATTTACGTGAATAATACTTCCAATGAGTTGTTGGACATCATGCGCCCGGATATGTTGTTCAGTGGCTTGGAAGCCATTTTGCATAATCAGAACCGGCAGCAGAGCAACATTAAGTTGTTCGAATTCGGCAAAACTTACCGCTACGATGAGCAAGGAGAGATCGATGAGCAAAGCCGCCTGTCCGTCTTACTGGCCGGCGACCGCTATGAGGAGAGCTGGCTGAATCCCGGAGAAGAGCGCCATTCTGATTTTTATACGCTCAAAGCCTTCGTAGAACACCTGCTGAGAAAGTCAGGTATCGATGGTTATCAGAATAGCCCGGCCGGATCACCTGCGCTCATTTACGGCCTGAAATACCATCGCGGGCCTGAGGAAATCGTTGAATTGGGCAAAGTGCATCCAACTATACTCAAGCAGATGAGCATCAGGGAAGAGGTGTATTATGCCGATTTCTCATGGCCCGCCCTGATGCGTGCGGCCGCTAAAAACCAGCTTTCTGTGAAGGATTTGAACAAATATCCTTCTACTCGCAGAGATTTGGCATTAGTTATTGATAATTCCGTAAAATTTGATGATATTGCAGCTATTGCCAAAAAAGTTGGTAAGAAATTGATCAAAGAAATCAATTTATTTGACGTCTACGAGAACGAAGAACAACTCGGCGAAGGCAAAAAGTCCTACGCCGTTAGCTTTACCTTCGAAGATTTTACCAAAACACTGAGCGTCAAAGAGATTGATAAAGTGATGAACCGGCTGATCGAGGAATATGAGCAAAACCTCAAAGCCACGATCAGAAGGTGATAATCTTGAATCCCGATAATGAACTTAAGCAATACACTTAGTGGTATCGAGCTGAAGCTCAGAGAACTGGCTTTCAAGCTGGAACGCCTCAAACGAGAAAACACCGTCCTACGGGACGAAAACAAAGAGCTCAGAATGGAAATCGAAGCCCTCAGGGGAAAGCCCGGAGCTGATTTGCATTCTTCTGCTCATACGTTGGATGAAGAGGAGCATGGAAAAGAGATAGCAACTGATCAACTGAAAAAAAAAATTGATCAGTACATCAAAGAAATTGATAAATGCATAGAGTGGTTGCATAACTACTAATGATAGATGGAGGGACAGCACACGAAAAATATTACGGTGTTAATTGCCGGCAGGCCTTATCCCCTAAAAGTAAAACAAGAGGATGAGCCGGTCATCAGAAAGATAGTAAAAGAAGTCAATGAAAAGATCAATCGCTTCCAATTAAACTATACGAACAAAGACAAGCAGGATTGCCTGTCGATGACCCTGTTAACCTATGCCGTTGATTTGCACAAAGCTAAACAGTCTGTCCACCACGAACATTCAATCTCTTCCAAGCTATCAGAGATCGAAACGTTATTAGATTCCCTTTTGGACTGATCACGCTCCATGAGTTCCTTTTCCTCACCAGCGTATTGAATGGAGAATATAACCGAAGAATGCCCTCGGTCGTGTTCTTGCCTAGTTATTTTTTCGTAATTTTTTGAAAAATCAGATTACATGGAAACAGTTTTAGGAATTGTAATAGGAGCTGTTGCAGGCGCCCTGGTCGGCTTTATCGCCCTGCGTGTAATCCTCAAGAAGTCTTATGAAAAGAGATTTGAGGATTTAAATAAAAAAATTGACCTTGAAATAAAAGAAGCCAGGATCACGGCTAAGCGGATCATTGATGAAGCAGAGACCAAAGCCGAAAAATTGACCGCCCAGGCCGAAAGCAAGAACGAGCGGATCAAACAAAGGAAGATACAAGAGGCTAAAGACCACTTCAGTAAACTGAAATCGGAATTTGAGCACGAGAAGTCCTCCCACGTCGTGGAAATGAAAGACCGCGAAATTCAGGTCAAATCACTGGAAAACGACCTTAAAGCAAGAAAAGAAAAATTCGAGGACCAGGTGAAAGCCCTGGATCAACAAAAAGCAGACCTGGACTCCAAGCAGGATGAACTTAACGTCATCAAAGAAAACCTGGAGAAACAACTGAAGATCGTCGCGAAAAAGAAAGAAGAACTCGATTTTGCCAACGAAGAGCGCATCAAAAAACTGGAGAGCCTGGCTAAACTTTCAGAGGCAGAAGCTAAAGAACAACTGCTCGAAGCCGTTAAGGCCAAAGCGGAAACCGAGGCCATGGCCCTGATCAAGTCCTCCGTCGAACAGGCTAAAGCCACCGCCAATAAGGAGGCTAAAAAGATCGTCATCCAAAGCATCCAACGAATGTGCGCCGAGTATACCATCGAAAATACCGTTTCGGTCTTTAACCTCGATTCCGATGACCTCAAAGGCCAGATCATCGGTCGCGAAGGACGCAACATCAGAGCCCTGGAAGCGGCTACCGGCGCAGAGATCGTCGTAGACGACACCCCGGAGGCCATCGTTATCTCGAGCTTCGATCCGATCCGCCGCGAAGTCTGTCGCCTGGCATTGAAAAAACTGGTGGCCGACGGCCGCATTCACCCGGCTCGCATCGAAGAAGTAGTGGCTAAAACGCGTAAACAACTGGATGAGCAGATCATTGAGATCGGAGAACGTACGGTGATCGAACTGAATATCCACGGCCTGGATCCTTACCTCGTGAAAATGGTAGGGCGCATGCGCTTCCGTTCTTCCTACGGGCAGAACCTGCTCAAACACTCCATCGAAACGGCTAACCTCTGCGGCATCATGGCTGCCGAACTCGGCCTGACCCCGAAACAGGCTAAAATGGCTAAACGCGCCGGCCTGCTCCACGATATCGGAAAAGTAGCTGAGGAAGAATCAGAATTGTCACACGCTATCCTGGGAATGAAACTGTGCGAAAAATATAAAGAGCATCCAGTGATATGCAACGCCGTAGGCGCCCACCACGATGAGATCGAAATGAACAACATCATCTCACCGATCGTCCAGGCTTGCGATGCAATCTCCGGCGCCCGCCCCGGCGCCCGCCGCGAGATAATGGAGAGTTACCTCCAGCGTATCGGCGAACTGGAAGAGCTCGCCATGGGCCACGACGGCGTCCAGAAGGCTTATGCCATGCAAGCCGGCCGCGAACTCCGCGTCATCGTCGAAAGCGATAAAGTCACCGATCAGTATGCCGACGATCTGTCGTTCATGATCTCTCAAAAGATCCAGGACGAAATGCAGTATCCAGGCCAGATTAAAGTGACCGTGATCCGAGAAAAGAGAGCCGTGAATTACGCAAGGTAAAAAAGAGGCTGTCTCCAAAGATCTACGGCTTTTTTCGCGGCTAA
>CAZJQS010000050.1:0-33872 GCA_964548175.1 uncultured Saprospiraceae bacterium | reverse complement strand
CTAAGAAATTTATTAAGCTGCGAAAACCTGCAGGATGCTTTGGAGACAGCCTCTTTTTTAATTTTTTACCCTCGCCTCAATATCCGCTAATACCTGTAGCGCATTATCATAAGTCTCCTGCATGGCTTCTGCATTATCTTTGCCTGCAAACAAAGCCATCTCACAATTGATTAGAATCTTCATGAAACGTTCCACGGATTCGGGGGCGACTTCCAGGCGCTCCAACTCCGATTTGACGTTGTCTTTTGAAATGGCGGACAACGGCATGTTGAGCTTGCTGCACACATAGCCGATCATGGCTTTGGAAACCTCGTCGTAAAAAGCACGCGGCTGGATTGCTTTCAAGAATTGTTGTGCTTTTTCCAAACGCTTTTGAGCTACTTTTTGCGCTTGTTGCCTTCGCAGCAGCACCGGATCAACAACCATTCTGCGCTTTTGGAATTGACGGAAGCCGGCAATACCCAACATACCTAAAATAGGTAAGATATAAAGTATCCAAAACAGATCACTGCTCCAAAACGGCGAACGACTCTTCTGAAGATGGCCCTCAGTTTTGATCGGTCGCAGGTAATCTTCCTCTGACTTTTCCAGATTGCTGACGGCCGGCGCCGTGGTCTGGCTGCCCTGAGTAACGGTCACCTCATAAGTCTGATCGTCAATGGTAAAGTATTCGGCCGTTTCCGGATCGAAATAGGAAAAGGCAGGTCGTAAGGAAAATGTGCCCGTTTTATTAGGCACCAACAGGTATTCAAAAGATTTGCGGCCGCGTACCGCTCCGTTAAGTTCATAGGTGGCTTCTTCCACCACGTTGGGATCATACAATTCAAAAGCCTCAGGTACTTCCATGGGAGGCGCCTGTACTCTTTTAACATCACCGCTGCCGGTAATGGTGACGACCACAGAGAGTACATCATCCGTGCTTATGCGGTTGCGGTTGATGCGGCTGTTCATCGTATATTGTCCTACAGCTCCTGTGAAGGTAGCCGGTGCATCGGAAGGAAGCGGCTTAATGCTTAATTCCACCGGAGGCGTTGAAGCCGGCACTCTTTTGACGGGTCGACTGAAAAAGAAGTTGCCCGGCCGGCGGTTGTCTTCTATGACAACCCCAAGCTGTAATTGCATCGGATCGATCGTTAGCTTTCCAGCCTGTTGCGGATAAAGAGAGACACTTTTCAGGGTACGGCTGACGTACTGTATATTGCCGATGATTTCCTTGGTGGTGCGCGTTTCAAACCGGGTAAGGTCCTCCGCAAAGAAGCCGGGATAATCAGATTCCTCCAGTATATTGTAACTTTCGATATCGACAGTGGTGAATAGCTTGTAGTTAAGGTTGATCTGCTGTCCGATATAGGCTTCCTGGGTGGAGGGGACAGCTTTAACAAAAAAGGCCTGCTCGTCAGAAGCGGCGCTGGTTCGCCCTTCAATCACTTCAATGTTGACCGGTTTGGTTTGCAGCGTTTTTCCGTCTACGACAATTGAAGCCGAACCTATGGTGAAACGGCCGGCACTCCTGGGTTGCAAAGTGTAGGAAAAGCCCGTTTCCATACTCCGCCGGCCATTAATAATAGAGCGACGCATGGATCGGCTGGGGCCGGAAACTACAATGAAGTCTTTAAAAGAAGGCGGCCTGAATTGATCCCCGTCAGCATTTTTAAGGGTAAAGGATACTTCAAAATAGCTGTCCGCCACGATCTTCTTGGCATCAACAAAGGCCTCAAAGGTTACTTCCGTTTGGGCATTTAAAGCCGATAATCCGAAAACCAGCAGTAGCGTTGAAAAGATCCTTTTTTTCATATGATAAAAACCTTCTAAAACAAAGGGAAAAAGCAGCCAGTGGCTTTTTGACCATCTCCTTTGTTTTTACATTTTAAATACTTTACGTTTCTTTTTCTTTTGAGTCGTATCCGGCTCCATTTGCCTGAGCTCATCCCAGTTAGGGAAAAAGCCTTTCATCTGATTGTGCCATTCTTCCATGTTGGGGAATAGCTTTTGCATATCTTGCAGTTCATCCATTTTGAAACCGGGGCCAAAGAAAGAATCCCAGTCGGGAGCGCCCATATCAAAGCGGAAGGTTTCGGTTTTAGACCTGGGCTGCTGGATAATCCCCTCAGGATTGGGCAAAACGATCACCTCTCGGGGAAGCGTTTCCAATACCCCCTTATCAGATTCAATGCTGGCCGGCTCAATGTAGTAATTGCCGATATTCAGCGGCCGCAGATAATAGGTGTAAGCAACCTTCCGCGTTACCTCGCCATTGATCATGCTCATGCTGGTGGAGGTATTCGGCCCGCTGACCAGCTCGAATCCATCAAAAGCAGGCGGAGCAAAATTTAACCCTTCCGCATTCTCCAGCGTGAAGGTGACGGTGAAATAATTATCCATCAAAACAGAGTCTGAACTCACTTCGACCGTAAACTTCGGTCCTTCCTGGGCATTGACAAAATTTAGGGCCGTTAAGGCCGGCATGCTGAGGATGAGGAGTAATTTTTTCATAGTTCAAAGTCTTTAGTTCTGATAATAATTTAATTTTGTTACCAATCCTTTTTGGGCTTCTTAGGTTTGTCTTCTGCTTTTCTAATTTTTTCCTGAACTTTTTGTTCTTCTCTTTCCATGATTTCCAGCAATTTTCTGGCTTCATCTTTGGAAAGGGGACGTTCCTGCTGTTCCTGGCTTTCCTGCTGTTCCTGCTGGCTTTGTTCTTCGCCTTGCTGTTGCTGCTGTTGTTGTTGTTCTTCTTGTTCTTGCTGCTGCTGTTGTTGCTGTTGTTGTTGATCCTGATCTTGTTGTTCTTGCTGGTCCTGGGGTTGCTGAGGCGCCTGCTCGGGAGGCGGCTGTTGCATTTGAAGCTGGCGCTGGGCCAGGGCCAAATTGTATTTTGTTTGTTGATCTGATGGATTCAGGCGGAGCGCATTTTTATAGGCCTCAATGCTTTTCTCGTAATTTTCGCTGTTGTACAGGGCATTGCCAAGGTTGTGATAAGCCCATGCTCGTTCCTGGTCGGTTCTGGCGGCGGCCAGGGCTTCTTCATATTGCTTGACGGCTTCCTGGAAGCGTTCTTGTTGATAAATGGTATTGCCAAGGTTATAGTTGGCCTGGGCGCTTCTTTTTTTTTGAAGTGCTCTGCGATAGGCTTCCTCAGCAGTGGTGTAGTCCTCCGTTTTGTAATTTTTATCCCCCTTGCGCAGATATTTATGCGCTTCCTGGGAAAAAGCGGAGAGGGTGCTGAATATTAGAACCGCAATGAGTAGTATATTTTTGCTGATCACTCCTGTCATTATAATTTGGTCGTTTATTCCTTAAACAAGTCTTTCCCGGCAAAGTATGGATTCCGTCGATAATTAAGTAAAAATTCGATTAAAATCAAGAGGATAGCCGGTAGCAGAAAATATTGAAAATAGCTGTTGTATTCGTCAAAAATGCGCTGTTCGAGTTCTCTTTTTTCTAGTTGGTCTACCTTTTGGCGCAGAGCAGCCATGATCTCCTCGCTTTCATTGCCGAGATTGAAGTAGCTGCCTTCTCCTGCTTTGGCCAGGTCCCGAAGCATCTGCTCATTGAGCCTGGATCGTACCGGTGTGCCGTCAACGTCTCGCTTGAAATCAGTACGCCCATTGACGGTTACAGGAATAAAGCTTCCTTCTTCTGTTCCGACACCTACCGTGAACAAGGTCAGGCCGTTGGCCTTAGCGGTTTCGATACTTTGTAAAGCGCCTTCTTCGTGGTTTTCGCCATCCGAAATAAGGATCATGGCTTTGTGATTGGTGTTATCTTCCGGGAAGGACCGCTCCGCCAGCCCAACAGCATCGGCTATGGCAGTGCCTTGAGTAGGCGCTTGCTTCGGATTAGCCGAACGAAGCATAAGGTCAATATGGGCATAGTCGGTCGTCAGCGGTACCTGTAAATAGGCGTTGCCTGCGAAAATGATCAGCCCTAGGCGTTCACCGGCTAGTTTTTCATTCAGGTCCCGCGCCAGACGCTTGGCTCTTTCCAGTCGATTCGGCACAAAATCTTGCGCCATCATGCTCTGTGATACATCCAGCGCAATAAACACATCTACACTCTTCCGGCTGACCTTCCTGGTCTTGGCGCCCATCTGCGGGTTGGCCCAGGCTATACCCAACAGCGCCAGCGCAAAAGCCAGCAGACCGAATTTTAAGCCCATCTTATACTTGCTTCGCTCAGGCATCAGCCGCCGGAGCAGATGCTGACTTCCCAACCGCCGCATCCTGCGCTTGCGCACCACCATGGCCATAGCAAATAGGGCCGCCAACACCGGTAAGACCAGCAGGATGTATAAGTGTTCGGGTTGCTCAAATCGGATCATGATGTTGGTTGTGTTTTTTTCATTGGGCTTGCGCCCAATGTTATTAAGTGTCGCCGCTTTGGCGGCTGGCTGTGTTTGGGCTTGCGCCCTGTGTTGAGTTATTATGTCTTTTTAGGGCATTTATTGAATTTCTATATTATCATAGCCTCTTTAAGGCAATGCTCTGAATATTGTATACCTCAAGACCAGCTCCAGCATCAACAGCCATATGGCCAATCCGGCGAAAGCAAAGAATTCTTCGCTATATCGACGGATGGTGGTGACCTCGATCTCCGTTTTTTCCAGCTGATCAATATTGGCGTAAATTTCTTCCAGCCCTTCCTTGGAGGTGGCCCTGAAATACTTGCCGCCGGTCATCTCAGCGATTTCCTTTAGCAATTGCTCGTCGATCTCCACGCGGGCCAGACCGAAAATGTAGCGGCCGTCGCTGCGGACACTTACCGGGGTGAGGGCTTCTCCTACGGAACCAATGCCTATGGTGTATACTTTTACGTCAAACTGGCTGGCGATCTGGGCGGCCGTCATAGGCTGAATGTAGCCGGAGTTGTTGACGCCATCCGTCAGTAAGATCACCACCTTACTCACGGACTCACTGTCTTTTAAACGATTAACGGCCGTAGCCAGGCCCATACCGATGGCGGTGCCGTCTTCCAGAATACCGCATTTCAGCGCTTCCAAATAGTCTTTTACGATCCTGTGATCGGTAGTCAGCGGGCATTGGGTAAAGGCTTCTCCGGAAAAAACAGCCAGCCCGATCCGGTCGTACGGCCGTTTATCGACAAACTGGGCGGCTACTTCTTTACTGACTTCCAGGCGGTCCGGAACAAAATCGCGGGCCAGCATACTGCTCGATAAGTCCATGACCAATACAATGTCGATTCCTTCCGCTTTGATGTTCTCTTCTTTTAGGCTTTCCTGGGGCCGGGCCATCGCAATGACCAGCGCCACAAAGGCCAGTCCGCGAAGAACGGGTAATACAATCCTTAGCTTTGCTCTCCAGGAACTGAGTTGCCGAATGCCTTCCAGGGAGGGCATTCCCATAGTGGGATAGCGTTCCCGGTAGCGGCGATAATACCAGACGCCGAGCACTGGCAGCAGCAGCAACAACAAGAAGAATTCCGGATTGACAAAATTGTAAGCCACGTGTGTTATTTTGTAAGTCGTTTATTTTTTATTTGCTTAAGTGACTGCACCTATTCAGGCTAACATTTGATGCCGCCCACCGGGCGGCATCAAATGTTAACTTAATTTACCTCCCGCGGAGGTAAATTAAGTTAATTTTGTCCAGGCACTTCTTTATTGTTTTCAGGGTTTTGAGGTATGGGTTCTTCGATAACTTCCTCTTCTTTAGTTTCTACAATAAATTGTTTTGTTAAGTTGAACATCTCTTCGTGCCATTCCCGGGGCGGTTCTGCTTTGGCGAATTTAACCAGGTCAGCGGTTTGCAGTAAGCGCTCCAGGTCGGGATACCAGCTTTTCTTAATGAGGTATTTGGGTTGTAATTTGATGCCCATCATGATCTGGAAAGTGGTGGATTCCAACGCCCGGATATCGAAACGCCTTTCCAGATAAGCGCGCAGGATATAAGTCAGCTCCGTATGAAAGTCTTTGATCTGACCGGACTCCCAGAGTTTTTTGGCTTTTAAAACTTTCAACTGCTCCAATGCAATGACATGAGCCGGTCGGTCGTCTACGGGCTCGGGCTCGGATTCTTCTTTTTTCCTTTTTCTACGGATCAGCCAAACTGCGAGTGCGATCAGAAGCGCACCTCCTAGACCTGCCGCCAGGTAGGGCGCGAAGTCCCAAAAGGACATCGGCTCTTCGATAATGTCCTTTATGGGTTGCAGGGCCAGGGAGTCGGCGGCCGCAAAAGGATAAGTGCGCACTCTAAGAGCCAGTTGCTCTGATCGGACCTCTCCGGCCTGTCCCTGATAGGCATATTGTATAGGGACACCGGGGATAAAATGGTAACCCGAATCGAAAGAAGTCAGAATAATATCCTGATGCAGTACGACCTCCTCTTTGCTGTAAACCGTATCCAGCAGAAGCGTTTTGATCAATTCCAGTTTAGGTTCCTGCTCAATAGCGGAAAGATCGATGTTTTGTATGTTCAGTCCGGGAGCATGATTTACGGACAGGCGCAGGCGCACCTGATCGCCGATGAGTATGCTTGCGCTATCCAGCGTTGCCGAAACGGCAATCTGCGCCTGGCTAAAAGTGGTCCAGCCAAGAAGTATAATAACAATACACCACAGCTTTCGCATCATTAACTCGATCGTTTTTTGAAAAATTGAAGCAATGCATTCACATAAGACTCATTCGTCCGGATGCTCACATAATCGACGCCGCTTTTTAAAAAAATGGATTTGAAATAGGCTTCATGTTCTTGAAACCATTGTTTATGGCGATTTCTGACTTTCCTGGAGCTGGTGTCCAACCAGTGTAGTTTCCCTGTCTCCGCATCCTCCACCCGGATCAGGCCTACATCGGGTAGTTCTTCTTCTTTGGGGTCAAGTAGGTGGATGCCCACTATATCGTGCTTTCGGGCGGCGATCCGTAGGGGAGCTTCGTATCCTTTAGTCAGAAAGTCCGACAAGATGAAGCAGATGCTTCTTTTTTTGACGATGTTATTAAAGTATTCCAGCGTCCGGCCGATATCTGTACCGCGATGCCTGGGATGAAAGTCGATCAGTTCGCGAATGATCCTCAGAATGTGCTGGCGCCCTTTTTTCGGAGGGATAAACATCTCCACCTCGCTGGTGAAAAAGAGAATGCCGATCTTGTCATTGTTGTTAATGGCGGAAAAAGCGAGCAAGGCGCAGATCTCGGTAATGACCTCACTTTTGAACTGATTGACGGTCCCGAAATAGGACGAGCCGCTCATGTCTACCAGCAGCATTACGGTCAGTTCTCTTTCTTCTTCAAACACTTTAACATGAGGCTCGCCTGTGCGGGCCGTTACGTTCCAGTCGATATTCCTGACGTCATCGCCGAATTGATAAGACCGGACCTCGCTGAACGACATTCCTCTTCCCTTGAAAGCACTATGGTACTCTCCGGAGAAGATATGCTTGCTCAGGCCCTTGGTCTTGATCTCGATTTTGCGGACTTTTTTCAGTAGTTCGCTGGTTTCCATGTTGTTCGTTGCGTTAAGGCACCTCGATGGTGTCCAGTATCTTATTGATGATGTCTTCTGAATTGATCTCTTCGGCTTCTGCTTCGTAGGTCAGTCCGATGCGGTGGCGCAGAATGTCGTGGCATACGTCGCGAACGTCTTCGGGGATGACATAGCCTCTCCTCTTGATAAAGGCCAGTGCTTTGGCGGCCAGGGCCAGGTATATGCTTGCCCTGGGAGACCCACCGTAGTTGATCAGGTGCTCCAGGCTGCGCAGGCCGTAGTCGCCCGGATTTCGGGTGGCAAAAACGATGTCGAGGATGTATCTTTCAATTTTCTCATCCATGTATACCTTGCGTACCGAAGAGCGCGCCTTTATGATGGTGGCGGGTTCTACGACGGGGTTAATCTGCCCGAAATCGGCATCGCTGAGGTTGCGGCGGATGATCTCTCTTTCTTCTTCTTTGGTCGGATAAGTGATCTTTACTTTCAGCATGAAGCGATCCACCTGGGCTTCGGGAAGAGGGTAGGTTCCTTCCTGTTCGATCGGGTTTTGGGTGGCCAAAACCAGAAAGGGCTCCTCCAGTTTGAATGTTTGGTTGCCTATGGTCACCTGCCTTTCCTGCATGGCTTCCAGCAAGGCACTCTGCACCTTGGCAGGCGCCCGGTTGATCTCGTCCGCCAGGATGAAATTGGCGAAGATAGGGCCCTTGCTCACAGTGAATTCGCTTTTCGCGGGATTATAGATCATCGTACCGATGATGTCGGCGGGCAAAAGGTCGGGCGTAAACTGGATGCGGCTGAAATGGGCTCTGATGGCCTGGGATAAGGTCTTGATGGCCAGCGTCTTCGCCAGGCCCGGAAGACCTTCCAGGAGCACGTGCCCCCGCGTGAGCAGCCCGAGCATCAGCCGTTCGATCATTTGATCTTGTCCGACGATCACTTTTCGGGTCTCGGAATTCAATTGTTCTATAAAGGCACTGTCCAGGTATATTTGCTGATTGAGTGCTTCGATGTCTACTGTGTGCATGCTGAAAGTCGTTTGGTGTTGATCGCCTTCCCTTAATTTTGGTGGCTCACAAAGTTGCTAATTTTTTTCTACTTTACACAGCATTGCGGAATCGGGTGCTCTGCTTTTAAAATAGCTTTAATGCATCTTAACAGTGATTAACGTTTTGTAAATGGTAAAAGGTAAGAGGTAGAAGGTAGAAAGTAGAAGGACGATGGTAGAAAGACGTCCGCCTGCGGCGGAAAAGGACACTGTCCTTCATCCTTCTACCTTCTACCAACTGTATCCGGTAAAAATGGCTTCACCGGGGTCGAATCCTCTAGGATTTTTTTCTCCGGCGCGACGGGTTTGGCGGGAACAGGGGGGCGGGTGATGGTGTCAATAGCCATTTTGGCCTCAACAAACAAAATGGAGTCCACCATCCGGTCGGCTTCACGCAGGACGCCTTCCCAGCACCGCTCGCGGCGGATTTCTTTGTAATTATCGATCCTTTCTTGGAGGGCCTCCTGCATGAGTTGGTCCACCACTTCTTCTTTGTCGTATTTGAGCTGACAGGCGGCTGCCAGGACCATGACCGATAGGAGGAGAAAAAGGGATTTATTTTTCATGCCGGCCATTCAATTTTTTGGTTTCATCAATCGCTCCCGAATTTTGCGCTCTTCGGCGCGGCGTACTTCCAGGATGGAGTCCACCGCTCCCTGAAGTTTTGTTTCCATCATGACCTCACAGAGGCTGTCGGTTTCGGCCCTCAGGTCAGCGACTAGTTTTGAGAAAAGGGTGTCGACCTGCGTGCGCTGACTCCGCGTAAGGCTATCCGGAGGTGTTTCCGTGCAGGAAGAGAAGGATAAAGACATCAAGGTAACGATCAGTCCGATCAGGATAAAAGGAACGATCTGCTGTTTTTTCATGAATCCAGGTTGATGACTTTTTTGCGCAATTCAAAGTTTTTCCCGAGATACACTTTGCGGACCATCTCGTCCGCAGCCAGTTCTTCTGCCGTGCCGGCTTTCAGAATGCTGCCTTCAAACATCAGGTATGCCCGGTCAGTGATGGAAAGCGTCTCCTGTACGTTGTGATCCGTGATGAGGATACCGATGTTCTTGGTCTTTAACTTGGCTACGATATATTGGATGTCTTCCACGGCGATCGGGTCGATTCCGGCAAAAGGCTCGTCCAACAGGATAAACCTCGGAGAAGTAGCCAGAGCTCTGGCGATCTCCGTTCGCCGGCGTTCGCCGCCTGAGAGGGTATCGCCGCGGCTTTTTCTGACTTTTTCCAGGCCAAACTCGCCTATCAGTTCTTCCAGTCGTTCCTTTTGTTCCTTTTTGCTGAGCCTGGTCATTTCCAAAACCGAAGCGACATTATCCTCTACGCTCATTTTCCGAAATACAGAAGGTTCCTGGGGTAAATAACCGATCCCTCTTTGAGCCCTTTTGTACATAGGAAGATTGGTAATGTTTTCTTCATCTAAAAAAACCTGCCCTTCATTGGGCTTGATAAAGCCGACGACCATGTAGAAAGTAGTGGTCTTTCCGGCGCCATTAGGGCCCAGCAAACCGACGATCTCTCCCTGCTTGACATTCAGCGAAACCCCTCTGACGACTTCTCTCTTGCCGTAGATCTTTACCAGATTCTCCGAGTGCAGCATCATTCGTTGCTTGTCTTCCATTTTAGTTTTTTTTCAGGCGCTTAAAACTAGTCGATATAGATTATCTTATGTAAAAACCTGAACCCCAGCGTTAGTTCAAAGGTAGTGTTAGAAATTGATCGTTCCGGAATGGAAACGCGCTGACCTGGATTGACGAGCGGACTTGGATTGATAATGTTGTCAATACGTGGCTGATTGTATTGTTTGGAAAAATCAGGGTTGACGGTTAGTTCAATCAGTACGCCGACAAATTCGGAGAAGGGAAACTCTATACCGCCGCCGACAGCAATCCCGTAATTGAATTTATTGACAAAACCATCAAAGGGGTAATAAATGGCAAATGGATCGGTCTCGTCCACACCTTCCGGACGCAATTTTGTGCTGACGGTATAGTCGCCTCTTACCCCGAGCGAGTAATACCATTTGGTGTCGCTCAAACCCAGGTCAAATTTTTGCTTGGCGCCGAGTGTCAGCGTAAGGTTGCGGAATTCGAATGGAATGCTGCGGCCCGGAATATCCGCAAAAGTGCCGTCAGTAAGCTGTATGGTCTGGCGGCGAAAGCGAATGGCGCTGCCCTTAATGTTATAGCCTCCCTGGGCGAACAGCGCCCAGGGCTCATCTTCTTCGGCCGACTCTATAAAGGCCAGCCCATGATAGCGGAAAAGAGGCTCCCTGTTGGAAAAAGTATTGTCCCATTGCTGTAATCCTACCGTCAGCCCTCCTTTTACCCCAAAGGCATAGCTCTGCGCCTGAAGGGAGAAACTGCCCAGGATCAAAAGGGCAAAGGTCGTCCAAATGATTATTCTCGACATGCGTTGTGTTTTAATCTTTTGGACAAAGGTAAGTAATTCTGTGAGTAGAAAGTAAAAGGTAGAAAGTAGAAAGACTTTTCAGTCTTTGTACCTTCTACCACCATCAGGCTCTATTCAGCAAAACCAATTGCTTACTCACTACCTTATCCCCTTGTTGTATGGATAGCAGGAGCGTGCCGGGAGTGGCCTGGCGCAGGTTGAGTTCTTTCTTGTATAGGCCGTCGAAGTTATTCAGTTGTTCCTGGTAGATGACTTTTCCGGAGGCATCGATGAGGCGGATGGTCGTCGGGGCCGGCTCGGCCTGGAATTCGATGGTGATATCGCCCAAAGACGGATTTGGATAAGCCTGCCAGCGTTGCAATTCTAGCGAAGGAAATTCCCGCAATTGATCTGTGAACGGCCTGGGTTCTTCAACCGGCGCCAGGGATGGCAATTGTTCAACTGGAACAACGGGCTCTTCGGCCGCTTCCTCCAGGGTGGGTTCTTCGCAGGCCTTGAATTGGGCATTGATGTCCATCAAAGTTCCGCTGCGGTTCACCAGCAGTGTGAATTCGTCTCCCGGACGGTGCTTATCGCGCTCATAGCGCAGCTGATCACCACTGGACACCTCCACGCCGTCGAGTGAGAGGATGATGTCGCCGGCATTAACCCCGTATTTATCAGCGGGTGTATTGCCGATGATGCTGGTGACGCGAACGCCTTCTTCAGCAGCATGGTCGGTCGTATAAACGCCGATGAAAACATCGCAAGGGTTGCGCTCCTCAATGAGGACGTAGCGGGTGTATTCTTTTTCCGAAAGAGTAACGTCAAGGCTTAAGGGTAGTCCGTCACGGAGTACACTCAGCGTAACCTTATCGTTTGGTTGGAATCGGGCCAGTACGCCGGTCAGGCTATGGCTGCCGTCGGTAGGGATACCGTTGATGGATTGGACTACATCTCCCTGCTGCAGTCCGCCCGCTTCAGCGCCTGAGCCGCGTACGACGCGATTGACTAAAAAGCCTTGGCTGTTGTGGGAAGATACGGCAACAACGCCAAGAAAGGCCTTAACCGCTTTTTCCGGAACGAGGCGACGTTCTTCGTTATTTTCGTCGTTCTCAAAGCGAAATTCGCCTAAACGGTGGAGTTCGCCTTTGAGCGCTTTCATTTTGAAATGCGTTTCCTCGCCCTGCTCCCCGGCTTCACGAATATAGATGACGGTATCGTCATTGCCATTGACGGCTTTTTCAATTTTGGTAACACTGCCATCCTTATTCTTTTTGATGATGATCACCTTTTTGTCGGCATCCTGCGCCAATAAGAACCCGCCTAAAATTAGCGCAAAGGCTAATAGTAGAAAATTTTTCATAACGCTCTTTTGTAGTGAAAAGAAAATAATTTGTCTGTCACTCGTAATGACAAAAGGGTTAAAGGACCGTTGCATGGAGGATACGATAATTTTCGTACCATTTTTTAGATGTTTTGAGGGAAGGGGACTTTTTTTAAAAAGCGTTAAACTTGAGTTGGCTGACTGGTCTTTTAAAATTACCTTAGTTTGAGTTTTGGATTTTGAGTTTTGGATTTTGGGTTTTGGATTTTGGGTTTTGGGTTTTGGGTTTTGGGTTTTGAGTTTGAACCCAGAACCCATAACCCTAAACCCAGAACCCAGAAGAAAAGAAAATAACTAATCTAAACATATAAATATACATCCAAATGAATCACAATCAGCTTATCGGTCAGCTTCCGAAGGTGGGCATTCGGCCTGTTATCGATGGTAGAGAAAGAGGCATTCGTGAATCTTTAGAACAGCAAACGTTGCAAATGGCGACAGCCGTTGCCGAGCTGGTCACGGATAATTTGAAATTTGCCTGTGGCGAAGTTGTAGAATGTGTGGTTCCTGATTTTACCATCGGAGGGGTGGCAGATGCCGCCCGATGCGCCGAACTATTCCAGTCGAATAATGTAGACGTTTCGCTGACGGTTACCCCATGCTGGTGTTACGGAATGGAAGTCATGGATTCAGACCCGTTGATCCCAAAAGCCATTTGGGGATTCAACGGCACAGAGCGCCCGGGGGCAGTGTATTTAGCGGCTGCTTTAGCGGGTTATGCACAAAAGGGATTGCCTACCTTTTCCATCTACGGCAGGCACGTTCAGGATACGGACGATCCATCGATCCCTGAAGATGTTAAGGGCAAAATTTTGTCTTTCGTTAACGCTGCCCTTGCCGTAGCCAGAATGAAAGGTAAGAGTTATTTGTCCTTAGGATACGCCTCCATGGGGATTGTCGGTTCTATGGTGGATCCTGCTTTTATGGAGGATTATCTGGGCATCAGGACTGAGTTTGTGGACATGACCGAGGTCATACGAAGGGTGGAACAGCACATTTATGATCCCGAAGAGTTTGATAAGGCAAAAGCCTGGGTAAAAAAGTATTGCATAGAAGGAGAGGATCGCAACAAACAGCCCTCTGATCGAGAGCGGAAAGACTGGGAATGGGATATGGTGATTAAAATGATCCTGATCATGCGTGATCTCATGGTGGGTAATGAAAAATTAAAAGCAATGGGCCATGGTGAAGAAGCCCGGGGAAGGAATGCCATCGCAGGCGGTTTCCAGGGGCAGCGCCAATGGACTGATTACTATCCCAATGGAGATTTTAGCGAGGCTATTTTGACCTCTTCGTTCGACTGGAACGGTATTCGTCAGCCTTATATGTTTGCCACCGAAAATGATTCCCTGAACGCCATTTCCATGCTTTTCGGCCATCTGATCAGTAAGCGGGCGCAGATATTTTCGGATGTGAGGACTTACTGGAGTCCGGAGGCTGTTAAGCGGGTTACGGGCTACGAGTTGGAAGGAACGGCCGCAGTAGGATTCATTCATTTGATCAATTCGGGTCCGACGACACTGGACGCTACGGCACGCCAGAAAGACAGCAATGGAAATCCTACCATGAAAGAGTGGTGGAACATCACGGAGGAAGATATGGAAGCCTGCCTGGCCCATACCCGATGGTGTCCGGCCAATTTAGAATATTTCAGAGGCGGCGGCTTTTCTTCCCAATTCAAAACGGCCGGTCATATGCCGGTGACCATGTGCAGGATCAACATCATCAAGCATCTGGGGCCCGTCATGCAGCTGGCGGAAGGCTGGACCATAGAACTTCCCGAAGAGGTGCATCGCACGCTTGATAATCGCACGGATCCTACCTGGCCAACCACCTGGTTTGTGCCCAGATTGGACGAGCAAAAAATTCCATTTAAAGATGTCTACAGCGTAATGGCCAATTGGGGCGCGAATCACGGCGCCATTTCCTACGGCCACATCGGCGCTGAATTGATTACATTGTGTTCGATGCTCCGTATACCGGTCAATATGCACAATGTGCCGGGCGATCGAATATTCAGACCTGCCGTATGGAGCGCTTTCGGAAGTGAACCGGAGGGCGCCGACTTCAGAGCTTGTTCTGCTTTTGGACCTTTATATCGCTAATGATCATGAGAAAAAACACATTATTGCTTTTGGTAAGTGCTTCCACAAAAATATTTAAAGATAATTTGCCGCCCAAAGGGCGGCAAATTATCTTCAAACACGGGGTTTGTTGGCTCCTTAGGCGCCAACAAACCCCATGTTTGAAATGGTTTGCATTCTTAACGCTATTGATTATGTTCGGTTGTGACGAACCCAAAAACGACCGGTCAGAAGGGCGGTCTGAATCCTACCCACAAGGAACTTATGGGTACGATTTGAATTTTTTACGAGAACAAAACATCGATTTTCACCAGCTAACCGATACCGCTTCCGGCAGGCACGTAATGGTTATTCCACAATGGCAGGGCAGGGTAATGACCAGCACGGCCAACGGTTTGTCCGGACTAAGCTACGGATGGATCAATTACGAACTCATCAAATCCGGTGAAACGAGCCCCCAATTCAATCCATACGGAGGGGAAGAGCGGTTTTGGCTGGGACCGGAAGGCGGCCCATATTCCATTTATTTCGAGGAAGGCAAAGAGCAAGTGTTCAGCAACTGGAAGGTGCCGGAAGGGCTCGACACACAGCCTTATGAGGTGAGCAGTAAAAATGAAAAGCAAATTACCTTCGAGCAATTGCTGGCGCTGGAAAATGCAAGTGGTAATCCGCTGAAAATCGGGATCAACCGTAAAGTTCAGCTTCTGGACGAATCTTCTATGCTGCAACAATTGGGCTTATCCAGTTTGGAGGGCCTTGAAGCGGTCGCTTATGAATCGGTAAATACCATAACCAACCAGGGCGCAAATGCCTGGACAGAAGACTATGGTTTCGTTTCCATTTGGCTGCTCTCCATGTTAAATCCATCTGAAGAAGGGGTTGTATTCATCCCTATTCAAACGGGCAATGAAGAGGAACTGGGAAAAATCGTCACCGATGATTATTTTGGCAAAGTTCCTGCTGATCGGCTGAAGGTGAAAGACGGGATGATCTATTTTAAGGTAGATGGAAAGAAGCGGAGCAAGATCGGTATTTCTCCCCAACGTGCCAAACCCTACAGCGGTGGTTATGACCCCATCAAAAAAACGCTGACCATCGTCTGGTATGATCAGCCTGAAATGCTTCAGCCCTATGTGAACTCCAAATGGGGAGCACAGGAGAATCCGCTGGTAGGAGATGCAGTCAATTCTTACAATGACGGCCCTGTAGAAGATGGCTCCATTATGGGGCCATTTTACGAGATCGAAACTTCCTCTCCTGCTGCACTGCTGGAGGTTGAGGAACAATTGACCCATACGCAAAGAGTCTTTCATTTTCAGGGCGACACGGCCAGGATAGGTGAAATTTTGCGCACCCTGTTCGACCTTTCCTTACAAGACCTGGATACTATTTTTTGAACACCCTACGAGTAAAGCGTTTAAAGCTGGAGTATGACAAAAGAAAAAATCATTCCATCAGGAATCGTCTGGCCGTTCATTTTACTGACGGCACTTTTTTTTGCGTGGGCTATTCCCAATAATCTGACGGATACCATGCTGGCCGCCTTTAAAAGGATCATGAGTTTGAGTGATTCCAAAACTGCCTGGATACAGATCGCCTGTTATTTGCTTGGATATGGGTGCTTTGCCATTCCCGGGGCGCTTTTCATTAAGCGGTTTACCTATAAATCGGGGGTTATGTTGGGCCTGGTGCTTTACGCAACCGGCGCTTTTTTGTTTTATCCGGCAATGCTCGTGTCTCAGGGAGATACGAATATAGGTTTTTTGGTATTTCTTTTTGCGCTGATCATTCTTTTTGCGGGTTTATCCGTTTTGGAAACTTCCGCGAATTCTTACGTTTATGTCATAGGTCCGGCAGAGACGGCCACAGCACGGCTCAATTTTGCGCAGTCCTTCAATCCATTCGGCGCCATTGCAGGGGTGATCATCAGTCAGATTTTTGTGCTTTCCAAGTTGAGTACTTTAAGTGCTGCTCAGCGACTACAACTTACGCCCGATCAATTGGCAACGGTACAGAGGGAAGAACTCAATGCAGTTGCCACCACCTACGTTGCTGTAGGCGTGGTGATGGTCGTTTTATTGTTATTGATTGCAGTTACTAAGATGCCTCCGCTGAAGGAATACGATAAAAGGCTTGATTTTTTGGGTACGCTCGGAAGGCTCCGCAAAAACAAAAATTACCTGTGGGGGGTGGCGGCGCAATTTTTTTACGTTGGGGCTCAGATTGCGGTCTGGTCGTTTACCATTCGTTACGTTATGGCGCAACTACGGCTGGATGCAGTTGTCACGGATTTGGGTGAGGATCCCGCAACCGACTCGATAATAGCAGCATTGCGGGATGTTGAGCCACTGGCTGCCGGGTTTTACAACACCATAGAAGCTCTGGGACTCATCGCACTGTTGCCGCGAACGGCGGAGCAGGCCGGAGCTACTTACTACATCCTGGCGCTGGTGTTATTTGTAGCGGCCCGGTTCATTTGCACGGGGCTCATGAAGTTTATCAGGCCCGAGCGACTGCTAAGTGTGTTAAGTATTCTGGCGTTTTTCTTTTGTCTGGTCACGATTTACAATGATGGATATCTGGGAATCTATACCTTGGTGGGGATATCCGGCTGCATGTCTTTAATGTTTCCGACAATTTACGGTATGGGCGTAACCGGCCTTGGGCAAGACACTAAAATCGGCGGCGCAGGAATGGTGATGGCTATCGCCGGAGCTGCCGTATTGACGCAAATCCAGGGGGTCGTATCTGATCAGTCAGGAAGCATCAAGCTGGCGTATTGGGTGCCTGCCATAGCCTTTTTGGTGATAGCATATTACAGCACGGTGGTTTACGCTAAAGCAAAGGCGAAAAATCTGAGTGTCTACAAATAAGTTTTTTTAGGTACACCACACGACAATCTCGTGCGCCGGCCCGATCCGCTTCAAGCTGCAACGCAGCGACAAATCATAACACCTGGCGCCAGCCTGATGCCTACTACACCACACCAATAATGGTCGCCAGCGCTAAAAAAGAGCCGTCACACCTAATCCCGTCACCCAGATCAACAAAACCACCAAAACATAAGCCCCCAAAGAAAGGATCAAAAACTTCCGCCAAAGCTCTGCAGAAGAAAAAATAGACGCCTGCATCATCTTGCGGATAGCCATCACTGCGAGTGGCACAATAACGAATACGCCCGTGAGCAGGCCAGGGAAAAAACTGCCTGTAATAATGGATAAGACCAGGCTAAAAAAAACATCAATCAAAAGCGCCAGGAGGCTGATCAGAAAGATCTGCCAGTTGCGGGCGCTCAGCGGATTTTTATAAAACAAATAAAACGCCCACCAGCAAAGAACAGTGGCTAAAACTAAAACAATAAATAGAGTAGCGTCAAACTGTTGACCTGTTCGTATTTGCTTAATCCAAGCCGGCAAGATCAGGAGATGCTCCCCCAGCCAGTAAGGCAGGCGGGCGCCTTTCTCCAGATGATGAACGATAATGCCCAGGGTGAGTAATCCGCTGAGCGTTTCCAAAGTTAATTTCATTTCGGGTTGACTTTTTTACCAACTCACGCCCGCACCGCCGCCTCCGGAAGAACCGCCGCCCCAACTGGAGCTGCCCCCACCGCCGCTGAAACCACCGCCGCCCGAGGAAGAACCACTCGTCTTTTTTGGAATGGTTTGGTAACGGACTTTGCGGTAATTGCAGTGTTTACATTTGTAAGTGAGTTCTTTTTTACCGGTTGAAGAATAAGTCGCATGGCGTACTATCTTCGTGCGCGCAAGGTAATAAGTGATAAATCCACATTCCGGACATTTCTTGTACTTAGACCATCGGGTCGCATACCTCAATACCATCACATCATCCTCATCATCTGTTACCCAAACATCATAATCCACCGAGCCGATTTCTTCTTCCGTGATCTGTCCCTCTTCGAGAAAACGATTGTCCTCCGTTTCATTGAGCTTGTGCATAGGCTTTCCGTTGACCGGGCTGAAGCGGGGGGCATTCCGGAATTTGCTCATCATCCTGCGCGTATAGAGATAGATCAAAATGTAAGGAACTGGGAATAAAAAGATCAGCCATAAAAAAGAAGATTTCCGGATAGACAGATATTTGTCGTACATGTCTTCCTTACTTCTGACCACAGCAATGACCCGCATCAGAATGATCGCGCCGATGATCACGCTGATTACCAAATAGACGGCCAGGGGGAGGGGAATGCCCATAATATCGTCGAAAGTCTTTCTGCGAGAATACCCTCCCGGTTGATCTTGTCGAGCATCTACTTCCCGGGCAGCCTCCGGATCTTCCAGGGTCGCTTTTATGCTTTTGACTGCCGCAATGAGGCCTTCACCGTACTTCCCTTCCCGGAAATAGGGGACCAACTCCTGCATGCCGATCCGGTAGCAGACTACATCCGGCAGGACACCCTCGAGGCCGTATCCCGTCTCAAATTCAGTGCGCCGCTGGTCCATAACCGTAAAAATAAGCAGACCATTATCATTCTTCGCCTGCCCGATGCCCCAATGGTTGAATAGCTGGTAAGCAAAATCCTTAGGATTGCGATCTCCAATGGAATTGACCAGGACGACAGCCACCTGTACCGTGTTATTTTGCTCCAGCCGCGTAAGCAAAACATTGAGGGTGTCGACAGCAGACCGGGAAAGAATATTATCCGGATCACTGACATAACCCGTGCCACTACTTTTAGGATTAGGTATGGTATGATATTGATAAGCCTGCTGACTTTTTCCTGTGTAAAAAAGGAACAGGAGAACGATCAAACAGATTACAGCCTTCAGAAAGTTGTTTTTCATCGGTTTAAAGTGTGGGTGAAAACGACTCTGAAGGTAAGAACAAAACTGTTTTTTTTCAAACAAATAAATTAAGCCTCATCCTTTTCGGAAGGCTCAAATGCCCTTTGTTTTCCATTCCCCTGGTGGTCCATAAAAGGAATTTCCACTCTGGTTTTAGGCAGCGCCTCCGGGTATTTTTCCTGAATAAAAGTGATGAGCTGTTCTCTGATCTGACACCTAAGGTCCCAGGCATCTCCTGCGTTTCGAGCGCTCATCAGAGCACGGATCTGCATGGTCTTTTCCGTGGCGTCAGTGACCTGAACTACGCTTACGCGCTTATCCCACTTGTCATTTTTCTCGAGTAGCCGCTTCAACTCGTCCCTCACCGCCTGTACCGGCATATGATAGTCGGTATAGAGAAATACAGTACCCAATAAGTCGGAAGACTGCCGGGTCCAGTTTTGGAAAGTAGTATTGATAAAATATTGCAAAGGAACAACCAGTCTCCTTTGGTCCCATATTCTGATAACGACATAGGTGAGTGTGATCTCTTCCACGCGGCCCCATTCGCCTTCCACAATGACTACATCATCCAGCCTGATGGGCTGAGTAAAGGCGATTTGAAAACCGGCCAGGAGATTAGCGATCGACTTCTGGGCCGCCAGACCGATAATGATACCGGCCACCCCTGCAGAAGTCAGTAGCCCCATACCCAATTCCCTGACGCCGTCAAACTGGAACAAAATGAAAGCAATAGCCAGAATGACGATGACTACAGTTAGCATCCTTTTGATGAATTGTAATTGGGTAATGATCTTTCGCTCTTCAAGATTGTCCTCCTTTTCAATTTGAAACTTGCTACGGACCAGGTCGGAAAAAATATCGACGCTCTCAATGATCATCCAGGCGCCGGCCATGATCAGCAGGATCTCTAATAAAAGCTGCGCCATATTGATCTTCGCTGCAGCTATTTCCATAAATACAGATGAAAGGGGCAGCAGAAGGGTCGCAAAAAGCAGCGGAATAAAAAAAGAGGAAGGTTTGCTGAGGTTTCGGTACAGAGATTGAAAGACCAGATTTTCTCTTTTTTTATTATACCATTTTAGCAGGCTGAAAAAAATCCATTTTAACAGTATCCCCAGAAAATAGCCGCCCGCAATGGCTGCTAACAAAACCAGCCATTCTTGTGCAGTGGTGGAAAGATCAGATAAATTCATCGATTCGGTTTTATTGGTAAAAAGCCATTTCGCTGCAACGTGTTCGATGGGGAAAAAAATAAAAAAAATAAAGGGCGCCCGGCTGCAAGCCGGGCGCCCTGTTATTCACTTAATTACAGTATCCTTACTTCACAATGGTGAAAGCTTTGTTCAGTTTCATGTCGTTGGAAATCACGATCAGTTGGTACATGCCGCTTCTCAGCTGAGTGACGTCCAGGTTCAGTTTGTTGAGGCCGGCATCCAGTGACCAGTCGCCTTCCGCCAGCAAACGTCCTGTCATATCTGTGATCATATAGCGCGTTTCTGCAGCTTTTTCGATCTTCAACTCAACATTCAGTATAGTTACAGCCGGCACCGGATACAACTTGAGTTCTCCCGTAACCAGATTCAGGATATGGTCTTCCTGAGCCTTCGGCAGCGTCACCAGAGCATTGTTACCCACCAATCCGGCATCGTAATTGTCAATCACCTGGCTTCCCCTGCTGGTCTTAAAGTCATCAGTTTGCCCGTTGCCAGGATCAGCGTCGCTGTCTTCATTGTCCTTGTTGTTATTGTTGGCATCCTTCTGAGTGAAGGAGAAGCCAGAAGGCGCATCGAAGTCCAGATATACATCCGTGTCCGCCGGAACGTTGGTAAAGGTCGCTATACCGTTCGCATCCGTGTTCACGGTCTGTAGGGTATTATTGCCTCTGCGCAGCTTAACTTGTACGTTTGCAACAGCAGGCTCATTAGCTCCCTGACGACCGTTGCCGTCCTGGTCTTCCCATACGTATGCATTGATCGTACCGGGCGCCCAGACACCGGCATCCCAGCTGGTCTCGTTCTGGCTGCCTTTTGTGAGCTTGAACTCGTCGGTCTGACCATTACTGCGCGCAGCGTCACTATCTTCGTTGTCCTTGTTATTATTGTTGGCGTCCTTCTGCGTAAAGGCATAACCGGCAGGCAGATCAAAGTCGAGGTATACATCGGTATCCGCAGGTACACCATTGAAGGTGACCAATCCGTCGGCGCCCGTCTGTGCAGTCTGCAAGGTATTGTTACCTCTGCGCAGCTTAACGGTAACACCGGAAACAGCAGGCTCTGAGCCACCCTGGCGGCCGTCGCCGTTCTGGTCATCCCAAACAAAGGTGGTTACGCTACCGGGCGCCCAAACGCCGGCATCCCAGTTGGTGATCAGGTGACTGCCTTTAGTTGTCTTAAAGGTCGCAGTCTGGCCGTTATTGCGATCAGCGTCGCTGTCTTCGTTGTCCTTGTTGTTGTTATTGGCGTCCTTCTGCGTAAAGGCATATCCTGAAGGCAGGTTGAAGTCCAGATACACATCAGTGTCCGCCGGTACATTGCCGTTAAACAAGACCTTACCGTCGGCGTCAGTGTTCAGCGTTTCGATGGTGTTATTGCCTCTGCGGAGTTTTACCTCTACATTGGCTACACCAGGCTCGTTGGCGCCCTGGCGGCCGTCGCCGTCCTGGTCATCCCAAACGAAAGCTTCTACGCTACCAGGCGCCCAAACGCCGGCATCCCAGTTGGTGATCAGGTGACTGCCTTTAGTTGTCTTAAAGGTCGCAGTCTGGCCGTTATTGCGATCAGCGTCGCTGTCTTCGTTGTCCTTGTTGTTGTTATTGGCGTCCTTCTGCGTAAAGGCATATCCTGAAGGCAGGTTGAAGTCCAGATACACATCAGTGTCCGCCGGTACATTGCCGTTAAACAAGACCTTACCGTCGGCGTCAGTGTTCAGCGTTTCGATGGTGTTATTGCCTCTGCGGAGTTTTACCTCTACATTGGCTACACCAGGCTCGTTGGCGCCCTGGCGGCCGTCGCCGTCCTGGTCATCCCAAACGAAAGCTTCTACGCTGCCAGGCGCCCAAACGCCGGCATCCCAGTTTTCGATCAGCTGGCTGCCTTTGTTGGTCTTAAAGTCAGCAGTGCGCCCGTTGTTGCGATCAGCATCGCTGTCCTCGTTGTTTTTGTTATTGTTATTGGCATCCTTAATGGTAAAGGCATAACCCGCAGGAATGTCAAAGTCCAGATATACATCCGTATCCGCAGGCACCAAGCCGCGGAAGTGAACAAGGCCTTTGCCATTGGTCGTTAACGTTTTGATGGTGTTGTTGCCTCTGCGTAGTTTTACAACAACTCCCTTCACAGCAGGCTCATTCGCTCCCTGACGACCGTCGCCGTCCTGGTCATCCCAAACGAAGGCCTTGACACTACCGGGCGCCCAATAGCCGGCATCCCAGCGGGTAATAACGCTCGTATTGTGGATGGCAAAATCACCAGTACGGCCGTTATCGCGGCTGACATCGCTGTCTTCTAAGTCCTTGTTATTATTATTGGCGTCTTTGATCGTAAAGGCATGGTCCTTCAGCAAATCAAAGTCCAGATAAACATTTTGTCCCAATGCAATGTCGAAGAAGGCAACACCGCCCGTGGCAGGATGAGTAAAGGATTCTCCCAGGGTGTTGTTACCTCTGCGCAACTTGACCGGCGCACAGTCAATACCGGGTTCGCCGGCGCCCTGGCGGCCGTCGCCGTCCTGATCATCCCAGGCGCGTGCATAAATGGCGCCCAGACCGTTGTTGGTGTCGTCGTTCGGGTATTTATCCAAAAAGTCAGGAATATCGTCATTGTCGGTGTCCGCTACATAATCCAGTCCGGTCATGCCACAATCAATGCTGTTAATGTCAAAGGCAAATTCTCCGTTCCCTGACTGCCCGCGAACGGTCCTAAAGACGTCGGTTTCGCCGTTGTTGGGACGGGCGTCGCTGTCGTTGGAGTCATTTGGAATAGCATCTTTTGTAGTAATGCCGCTGGCAAAGGCCGGTACATGATAATCCAGCTTGAATTGCTGATCGGCTGGTATGTCTTGGAGTATAACCATACCTTTGACATCGGTAAAACCGGTTGCGATCACAGTGCCGTTCGATTTTTTCACTTCCACCTTGACATTGGGGATACCCCACTCGTTATTGTCCTGCTTTCCGTTGCCATTTGCGTCATCCCAAACGTAGGAGTAAATTTCTCCGGGCGACCACTGCCCGCAATCGAAGGAGGTTTCAGTCAGTCCGGCGCCGGTAGTTCTGAAGATATCGGTTTCGCCGTTATTACGTCTGGCGTCGCTATCTTTGGCGTCATTAGGAACTCTGTCTTTGTAAGTGTAGGCATGATCACTGTCCTTCAGATCAAAATCCAGTTTGACATCGCTATCAGCTGGTACGACGGCCTTGAAGTAAGCAATACCATTGGCGTCAGTAGCAATGTTGGTGATCGGCGTGCCGTTGGATTTTTTCAAGATCACATTGACGCCTTGAATGCCTGGCTCATTGTTATCCTGTCTGCCATTGCCGTTGAGGTCGTCCCATACAAAAGCTTCCACGCTGCCCGGCGACCACTGTCCGCAGTCGAAGGAGGTTTCGGTCAGTCCGGCGCCGGTGGTTCTGAAGACATCGGTTTCGCCGTTATTGCGTCTGGCGTCGCTATCCAGAGTAGTACTTGGGATCGCTTTATTCAGGGTGTAGGCATGGTTGGCGTCCTTGAGGTCAAAGTCGAGTTTGACGTCCTGGTCAGCCGGTACTACTGCCATAAATTTGGCGATTCCGTTGGCATCAGAAGCAATGTTGATGATCTGCGTACCATTGGATCTTCTCAAGATCACATTGACGCCTTGAATGCCTGGTTCGCCGTTATCCTGACGGCCGTTGGCGTTGAGATCGTCCCATACGAAAGCTTCCACACTGCCCGGCGACCACTGCCCACAATCGAAGGAGGTTTCGGTCAATCCGGCGCCGGTGGTTCTGAAGACATCGGTTTCGCCGTTATTGCGTCTGGCGTCGCTATCCAGAGTAGTACTTGGGATCGCTTTATTCAGGGTGTAGGCATGGTTGGCGTCCTTGAGGTCAAAGTCGAGTTTGACGTCCTGGTCAGCCGGTACTACTGCCATAAATTTGGCGATTCCGTTGGCATCAGAAGCAAGGTTGATGATCTGCGTACCATTGGATCTTCTCAAGATCACATTGACGCCTTCAATGCCTGGTTCGCCGTTATCCTGACGGCCGTTAGCGTTGAGATCATCCCACACGAAAGCTTCCACGCTGCCTGGCGACCACTGTCCGCAGTCGAAGGAGGTTTCAGTCAGTCCGGCGCCGGTGGTTCTGAAGACATCGGTTTCGCCGTTATTGCGTCTGGCGTCGCTATCCAGAGTAGTGCTGGGGATCGCTTTATTCAGGGTGTAGGCATGGTTGGCGTCCTTGAGGTCGAAGTCGAGTTTGACGTCCTTGTCAGCCGGTACTTTTGCATTGAATTTAGCGATACCGCCGTTTTTAGTAGTTGTCTGGGAAATAGCTGTACCGTTGGATTTTTTCAGGTAAACCGTTACACCGTCAATGCCAGGTTCACCGTTATCCTGACGGCCGTTGGCATTGAGGTCGTCCCACACGAAAGCTTCCACGCTGCCCGGCGACCACTGGCCGCAATCCCACTCGGTAACAATGCCGTTCACTACGAAGACGTCCGTTTCGCCGTTGTTGCGTCTGGCGTCACTATCCAGATTGTCATTAGGAATATTGTCTGTGTGGGTGTAGGCGTGGTTTTCATCTTTGAGATCAAAATCCAGTTTAACGCTGGTTCCCGGATCGATATCGAAGAAAGCTACCAGGCCGTTAGCGCCATGGGTATAATCGCTGGTAATAGGATTGCCGTTGGTTTTTTTCAGGGTGACTTTCGCGCAGTCAATGCCGGGCTCGCCGTTATCCTGGCGGCCGTCTGCGTCGAGGTCGTCCCAAACATAGCTGAGAATGACTCCTTTACCGTTATTGGTGTTGTCGTTAGGATATTTATCCATAAAATCAGGGATACCGTCATTATCACCGTCGGAGGTATAATCGAGTCCGGTCAGGCCGGCATCCAGGCTGGTGATGTCAAAGGCGAATTCCCCTGGGTTGGTATTTCCACGAACGGTTCTGAAGACATCGGTTTCACCATTGTTGGTTTTAGGATCGCTGTCCTTGTTCTTGTCGCCGATGGTCTGTCTGCCGGTAAAGCCGGAGGCAAAGGAGGGAACGTGATAATCCAGTTTGAAGTCCTGATCAGCAGGAATATCCTTTAGCACGGCTTCTCCTTTTGAATTGGTAAAGGCGGTAGTGAGTAAATTGCCGCCGGACCTCTTGACTTCAACTTTTACATTTGGAACGCCCCATTCGTTATTGTCTTGCCTGCCGTTGCCGTTGGCGTCATCCCAAACTAGAGTGATGATCTCACCGGGTGTCCACAAGCCGGCATCCCATTTGGTGACGGTCAGGCCGGCGCCGATGGTGCGGAAGGTTTCCGTTTCTCCGCTGATGCGATCAGCGTCACTGTCCTTATTGTCGTCGCCGATGTTGTCTTTAAGCGTGAAGGCATGATCAGCAGGGATTTCGAAATCCAGTTTGACGTCGGAATCTGCGGGTACTACGGCGTTAAATAAAGCTACTCCATTGGCGTCGGTTTGAACCTGTGTGATCAGGTTGCCGCCGGATCTTTCCAGCCGTACGTTAATGCCTGCGATGCCATTTTCACCACTATCCTGCCTGCCGTTACCGTTGAGGTCATCCCATACATAGGCTTCTACCGTGCCGGGCGTCCAAAGGCCGGCATCCCATTCGGTAACGGTCAGGCCGGCGCCGGTGGTTCGGAAAGTGGCCGTTTCTCCGGAGCTCCGGTCAGCGTCGCTATCTTTATTGTCATCGCCTATATTGTCTTGAAGCGTAAAGGCATGATTACCGTCAGGAAGTTCAAAGTCCAGCTTGACGTCGGAATCTGCGGGTACTACGGCGTTAAATAAAGCTACTCCATTGGCGTCGGTTTGAACCTGCGTGATCAGGTTGCCGCCTGATCTTTCCAGCCGTACGTTAATGCCTGCGATGCCATCTTCTCCACTATCCTGCCTGCCGTTACCGTTACGGTCATCCCAAACAAAGGCTTCTACGGTGCCTGGTGTCCAGAATCCGGCATCCCATTCGGTGACGGGGAGGCCGGCGCCGGTGGTTCGGAAAGTGACCGTTTCTCCTGAACTCCGGTTGGCGTCACTATCTTTATTGTCATCACCGATGTTATCCTGCAGGGTAAAGGCATAATCGCTGTTGATCAGCTCGAAATCCAGTTTGACGTCTCTATCCGCCGGCACTACTCCTGAAAAAACAGCATCTCCGTTCCCATTGGTGGGTATAGCGACGATCAGATTGCCGCCTGATTTTTCGAGTCGAACATTAACACCCGCAATGCCTGGTTCTCCGGTATCTTGCCTGCCATTGGCATTTCTGTCATCCCATACTCTGGCGATGACCGATCCGGGGGACCATAAGCCGCAGTCTATATCAGTGATGGTTCCGGAAGGGGAGAAGACTTCAGTTTCCCCACTATTCCGGTCGACATCACTGTCGCGGTTATTATCGCCGATGTTATCTTTCAGCGTGAAGGCATAGGTGTCTGCATTAGGTAGTTGGTATCTCAGCTTTACGGAAGGTTCTGTTACGTTGTTGAAGGTTGCAATGCCCGTCGCATCGGTGGTCGTCGTGGTAATGAGGTTGCCGCCGGGTTTTCTGAGTTCAACGGTGGCGCCTACGATATTGGGCTCTCCAACATCTTGCTTTCCATTGGCGTTGGAGTCATCCCAAACCCGGGTTTCTATGGTTTGCCCGGAAAGGGGTAAAGCCATTCCTATGCTTATGAGGAATAGGAATAAGTAAAACTTTTTCATAGAGATTAATGATTTGTCGTAAGAAATTAAGCGGTTGTTTGTTTGGATCCACCTTTGTGGATCTTTTTTGCAGCTCATCTTACATAAGGGTTTAATTGGTTACAAATGATCAAATCGATGAATGCCAAAAAAATAGAGCACCAAATTGGCCAGTGGGCGCTTTACGCTTTTATGAGATCACGATTTGAAAAAAGCAATCATTCTTGCAGGGTAGTTAAGTTTCCGCTGTTTACGGTAATTTTCTGATCTGACCATTCTTTTTGCTTTTCAGAAAATAAAAATGATCTGATGCAGGCGTATCCGATAATGTCATGGTTGAAATAAAACCAACTAAGTAGCCATTTGATGCCGCCTGTCAGGCGGCATCAAATGGCTACTTAAATATGTACAATCACCTGATCCTACAATGTCAAGTACAAGCTGGCAAAGCCGCCAAAACTATGCATAATGGCGATTAACCACTTGAAAGCTGTAAATCAGGTGACTAAATAAGAACATGGTATTGTTTGAAACAAGAGATCCTAAATCGAATACTTTTGGTGGGGGGAGTATTCAAGACCTCAGCAACTTTAATCGGTTGTAGAATAGTCTTTAGCTCTATCTCGATGCAAGATGGGAATATTGATTTAATATAAGGGTATTTGAGGATACATGCAAATTCTCTTAGGCTTTTCAAAAATTGTGATCCGTATCACGCTCTTTTTCCTGGTTTCAGTTTAAATTTAGATACCAGCAATCATATCTGATTGGGAGATTCCGCAAGTCATCAAGCAAACGTTCTGCTTTTTTTTACTTACTTAATCATTGAATCCATTATGAAAAAACCTGTATTTTATGTCGTGACAGCATTTTTTCTTCTGCCACTGCTCGGCTGTCAATCAGATTCTCAAAAGCCTCAATCAGCAGATGCGAAAGGCGGAGATCAGGAGAAAAGCGAATCTTTGACCATACCGCCGGACAAAGCGCTTTCTCTAATGGAGATACATTGTAATGGCTGCCACAATCCAAAGGCGCCTTCCCATGATGAATTAAAATCTCCGCCTATGGTGGCCGCCAAGTTTCGTTACAAACAATCGTATCCGGAACGCGAAGCCTTTATCAAGCACATGGCCGATTTTCTTGAAAACCCTTCAAGGGAAGATGCTTTGATGCCCAAGGCCGTTGAGCGTTTCGGCGCGAAATTTAAAACCTCCCTGAGTAGAGCACAACTGGAAGCCATCTCCGCATACATTTACGATGAGCAACTCGAAGAACCCGATTGGTTTGCCGAACATTTTGAAGAAGAATATGGGAAAGAATGGAAACAATAACGGTTGGTAAATCAGCCGGTCAGATAAGCCAGGCTCTCCTGTGATTTGCATCACTGTATAGTTTTTCCAAACCTTGTTTCTTTGTACCATCAATTAAAAAACAATTTTAAAATCAATAGAAAAATGAAAGTAGAACAAATCTATACCGGGTGTCTGGCTGAAGCCGCTTATTACATCGAAAGCGAAGGAGAGGCGGTGATCATCGATCCGCTTCGCGAAACACAGCCTTATCTGGATAAACTGGAAAAAGAAGGCGCCAAACTGAAGTATATTTTCGAAACCCACTTCCATGCGGATTTCGTTTCCGGTCATATCGATCTGGCTAAGAAAACAGGCGCGACTATCGTCTACGGACCTAATGCAGAAACGACTTACGATATTCATCAGGCCAAAGACGGTGAAGAGCTGAAAGTCGGCAAACTGACTTTCAAGGTGCTGCACACGCCTGGCCATACCATGGAAAGCACTACCTATTTGCTCAAGGATGAAGAAGGCAAGAATTACGCTATCTTTACCGGTGATACTTTATTCCTGGGCGACGTCGGACGTCCCGACCTGGCCATCAAGCAGGGTAAAATTACCAGAGAAGACCTGGCCGGTTTCCTCTTTGACAGCCTGCGCGAGAAGATCATTCCGCTGGCGGATGACGTGATCGTTTATCCTGGCCACGGCGCCGGTTCAGCTTGTGGTAAAAACCTAAGCTCTGATACCTGGGGTTACCTGGGTGATCAGAAGAAGACCAACTACGCGCTGCGCGCGGATATGACCAAAGAAGAATTTGTTGATGAGGTAACAGCTGGCTTGACCCCTCCGCCACAGTATTTCGCTAAAAATGCAATGATGAATAAAGCGGGTTACGAAAGCTTTGATAAAGTACTGGAAAAAGGAAATGTTGCCCTGGCGCCAGAGCGTTTCGAAGAACTGGTGGAAACCGAAGAAGCACTGATGCTCGATACCCGCAGCGAGGAAGAGTTTGCTGAAGCACATATTCCTAACTCCATCTTCATCGGCATCGACGGCAACTTTGCTCCCTGGGTCGGCGCTCTGATCACCGACATCAAGCAGCCTATCGTGCTGATCACACCCGAAGGGCGTGAAGAGGAAGTGGTTACTCGTCTGTCCAGAGTAGGATACGACAACACCCTCGGCTACCTGAAAGGCGGCATCAAAGCCTGGAAAGCAGCCGGCAAAGAAACCGACAGCATTGAGAATGTAACTGCAGAAGAACTGTCCGGCATGATGGGAAACGATCTCGAAGGCACCGTGCTCGATGTACGTAAGCCAACCGAATTCCTGTCTCAGCACGTAATCAACGCTAAGAACTTCCCGCTGGACTATGTAAACAGCAACATGAATCGCATCGACCGCGATGAAAAGTACTTCCTCTATTGTCTGGGCGGCTATCGCTCTATGATCACGGCTTCTATCCTCCGCGCGAGAGGTTTCCAAAACCTGGTGAATATTGAAAAGGGATGGAGAGCCATCGAAGAAAGTGAAGTGCCTAAGACAGCCTATGTTTGTCCTTCCACCATCGATCAGCAAGTGATCGATGAGGCAGTAGAGGCAGTAGTATAAGGAAAGTAGAAGGTAGAAGGTAGAAGGTAGAAGGATGCTCCTTTTACCTTTTACTTTTTCCCTCCTTCGGGGCAATTTATTAAAGATTTCCTTCCATAAAACGAAACGCCCTCCCCAGTTCCTCATCTTTATTAAAATTCAAACGCTCGCTTTTTACATATTTTTTCAGCGCATCGGAATCAAAAAACTTCAGGATCTTATTTTTGTTCCGGAAGATCTCATGCCGCTGACCATCTTTTACGATGAAGGTTTTTAGGTCCTTATCAAAGCTCCCTATGTAGTTATAAGCGCTGTATTCTGCATCTGTAGCCGTGCTGACTTTAGCTTCCATTTTTTCCACGAAAGCGAGTCTGTCGCCCCGATAGATAACCCGGTAGTAATTGATGTCGCCTTTGATCAGTCGGTTGGAGAAAGTCAGGGTGTCCTGCCCCTGAAAGATCTCGAACTTATTGTAAAGAACCTCATTGGCGATGATGATGCCCCGTCGGCGTTCCTGACTTCAAACTGATTATTCTGGGCGTTGTAATTGATCTTTAATTGGGGAATGACTTCATTGTCCGGCCCATAGACATTGCCCGGCATCCATTGCTCGAATAAGTAAGGGTCCCCCTGGTAGCGGATATAGCGATCGACCGTAATGACTTCGGTATTGGTGTAGGAAGGGGTGATTTGAGCAAATATCCCATTGCTACAGCAGGTGATCAGGAAGGCTGCAAAATAGATAAATTTCAATATCTTCATATGATGATTTTTTTTGGAAAATAAGCTTACGTTCTGTGTGCATCTAAAATAAAAAAAATTGAATCATCCCTGATTTTGAGAAGTAATAACGCATTAAATATTTGCTTTTTAATATCCCTTGATTGTCAAGTAAGCGATAGGACAAAACTAACTTAGCCTATCCCCGCGACGCGGGGATAGGCTAAGTTAGTTTTGTCCTATCGCTTACTTAATTTAGTAGCCCGGATTCTGTTGAAGGTTCGGATTCGCATCCAGCGCCCTTTGTGGGATGGGCATTCTCAGCCGCGGATCGTCATAAGCAACGCCGTTCACTGCGGGTCTTTGCAGACGCATCAGATCATTGAAACGGTTGCGTTCGAACGCCATTTCAACGCGGCGCTCAAGTATGATGGCTTCGATGAGTTCATCCGCTGTGGCAAAATCATTAAGAGCGTATTCTATCATCGCATTATCCACCACATTGCCATCGGCGTCTTTCAGCCGGATAGCCCGTTTTCTGATGGTGTTGAGCAGGTCTACACTTTCCTGGTTGAGACCATCGGTGCGAACCAGAGATTCTGCACGAGCCAAAAGGATTTCAGCATAGCGGATAACCGGCGCATCGTCTCCCCCGTTCGGATCTTCGTATTTTTCCACGAATAAAGAATCGGTCGTTAAAGTAGTTAACCTGAGGTCCTCAGCGGTCAGGCCTGCACCATCGATCATGCTCTGTTGAGACTCGGGGATGATAGCGAGGTAGCCATTTTCCAGCAAATCAGGTCCTACTCTGACGTCGCCGCCGCGGCCATTTACATTAAACCAGTTGAACAAGTTACCGGCATCCTGAGCGAAGTAAATGATAGCGAAAATGTTTTCCGATGAGTTTTCGTTGGTGAAATAATCCCTCGGTGTGGCCGTAAGAGAAAAATTGCCGCTGCTGACCAGACCGGCAGTTATGGTATTAACAGTTGGATAATCCCGCTGCTGGAAAGCAATTACCGCTCTTAATGCCCTGGCGGCGTCCTTATAGGCTCTGCCCGGAGCATTTGCAGCCGGAAGTAAGTTAATGGCTTCTTCCAAATCACTGATAACCTGGTTGTACACCTCTTCTACCGTATTCCTGGAAGGAGAGGTCACATCACCAAAGGTTTCAACAGGCTCCGTAATGATGGGCAACCCGAGATCAGTACTCGAAGATGCACGATAAGGAAGAGCAAAAGCTCGAATACCTTCGAACATCACCAGCGCACGAAGGAAGAGAGCTTCTCCTCTGATCTGGTTACTCAAGTCTGTCGTCAAAGCAGGGTCTTCGACTTCTCCGAGCGCTTTCATGATCAGATTGGCATGGTTGTTAACCTCATAAATGTCATCGTAAAAAGCTTCAGCATGAGGATTGGCCACTATAGTCTGTAAAGCATTAATTTCAATAAAGGAAGGAAAAGAACCCGCCCAGGTAGCGTTGTCACTCAATATGCTGGCGATGGTGAACATGTCCCTGCCGTAAAGCCCGTTTTGCTGCGTAAGACTGTAGGCGCCATGCAGGGCCGTTTCAATATCGGCGGCGGAACTAAAAGCAGTGCTGGAAGGCAAAGCTGAAGCCGGTTGAGGCTCATCCAGAAAATCATCACATGCGGTAATGCTAAGGGCCGCCATGAAGATCAAAATATAATATAGTTTATTCATTTTCTGCTTGATTTAGATGGTTTAGAAATTGAGGTTAACACCAAACGCATAGGTTTTAGTCTGTGGTCTGGTAAAGAACGTACGCCCCAGAACGGTATCTCCAGCGCCGCTGTTCCGGCCGAAACCTTCGGGGTCCAAGCCGGGATAATCCGTAAAAGTCAGCAGGTTTTGTCCGGAGAAGAAAAACCTGATCCGCACATCATTTGGTCCGATCGGAGGTGTGGTATAGCCAAACTGCAGGTTTTTCAAACGCATGTAATCCGCGTCATTAACCCACCTGCCGGATTCTCTGGCGCCGTTGTTTTGGAACAATCTGGCTTGTGGAATATCGGAATCCGTATTTTCCGGTGTCCAGGCGTCTCTCACTCTGTCCGCAATATTGTTCCAGAAAGAGCTGAAGTTACTTTCGTTAAATTCAGCCTCCTCGCGGTAATTCTGATGCCCCATAGCAAACTGGAAGAAGGCCGATAGATCGAAGTTCTTGAATCGCATAGTAGAATTGAATCCGCCCTGGAAGTCGGGTAGCGGATTACCGAGTATACGACGAGCATTGGCAGGGGTAGAGTTGGCTAATAACTCACCATCGGCGCCCAGATACAGCGCATCCCCGTTAGAAGGATCAACACCGGCATAAGGCACCAGGAACCAGCTGGATACAGCTTCTCCTTCCCGAACAATGGTAATGCCTCGGGTAATGTCGTCTCCTTGCCCGTCGCCGTCGTTGTCTACTAGTTTTGTCACCTCATTATCCAGGGTGGCGCCGTTAAACCCGAGCGTCCATTGGAATGGGCCTGTCAAAACGTCTATATCCACCTGGAATTCCAGACCCTGATTGCGTATTTCGCCGACATTGGACAAGATGGTAGCATCTGTGATGCCGATTTCCAATGGAAGAGGCACACTCAGCAAGAGGTCGCGGGTCGTTTTGATGAAATAGTTCACAGAACCGGATACGCGGTTATTCAAAATACCGAATTCTATACCAAAGTCAACGGTTTCACCTTTTTCCCATTCCAGGTCAGCGTTTTCTAATTGGGAGAAAACAAAACCGGGTACGGCATTGTAGTCGTTGCCGAAACTAACCAGGCCTCTGGAATCGAAATTGCCGAAGGCTGCATTACCGGTTTGCCCCCAGCTAGCCCTGACTTTCAAAAAGTCGACCCCATTAATGTTAAACCAGGGCTCGTCGGAAGGAATCCAGCCCATAGAAACGGCAGGGAAGGTGCCGAACCGGTTGTTTGCGCCAAAGCGAGAAGAGCCTTCGCGAACGAGGGTGACACCAAAAAGGTATTTATCTCTGAAGCGGTAGTTGGCGTTGGCAATAAAGCGAACGAAGTTAGCAGAGGTCAGATTGCCTGCGCCGGCAGTGATTTCCGCTGCTGAGTTTAGCGTGGGCAGGCGGTCGTCCGCAAAGGTCTGACCACTCACGTTGAAGTTGGTCGTTTCGATTATTTTTTTTCAAAACAGACAGGTGACTCTCAGGTGCTTTTGATACAGCACC